>JBAVUW010000156.1:0-47391 GCA_049696975.1 Candidatus Acidiferrales bacterium
CGGGTGCGCGTCGATGTCCCGCCCGTGAATGTCGACACGCCGCGAGTCGAGGTGAATGTTCCCCCCATGAACGTAAGCGTTCCGCCGATTCACGTAGCGGTGCCGCGGATTCACATCGAAACGCACATGCTCCGTTCGCAGGACGGCACGCCGGGCGACGTGGTTTTCTCCTCTAGCGGCGACGGGAACTTCGGCCCCTCGTGGCGCGGCGCCTACTTTATCGGCCGCTATGACGATTGGGGGCCGCGCTTTGCGATCGTAGCGAAGGATTCCGACGCGCTGACGATGTCAGGCGATCGCGACGACGCGGAGCACGCCCGTTCGCTCAAGAAAAAATACTCCGGCGATTTCATCTGGTTCCAGCACGACGAAAAATCCTACGTGATCGACGATGCGGCTACCGTCGCCCGCGCGAAGCAGCTCTGGCAGCCCCAGGTGGAACTGGAAAAGCAGCAAAAGGATCTCGCCAGACAGCAAGAAGATCTGGCCAAGCAGGAAGAAGACGCTGCGAACAAAATCCAGGAAATGAAGATCAAGGTGCCCGACCTGAGCGCGGAAATGCAAAAACTGGAAGACGCGATGAAAAAGCTGAGCGCCAACGGAGGCACGATCAACGAGCTGAGCGATTTGCAGAGTGAAATCGGCGAGCTGCAAAGCCGCATCGGCGAAGTCGAATCGAGCGCTGGTCGCGAACAGGGCTCGTTCGGCCGCGAGCAGGGCGAATGGGGACGAAAAATGGGCGAGCTCGGCCGGCAACAGGGCGAACTCGGCCGCCAGCAGGCGCAGCAATCCCGCGAAGCGGCGCGCCAGATGCAACAGCTGCTCGATGACGCCGTGGCCAAGGGCCTGGCCAAGCCGGAATAGCGGAAAGGAAAGCTTACGAGCGGACCGCGCGGGAGAAAAACGCATCCACGCGGTCGAGGATCTCGGCGGCCGAGTGAGCGTGGTGGACCTGCTGGCGAAGTTCGCCGCCGTTGCGCACGCCGTGCGTGAAATACGTGGCGAACTGTTTCATCTTCCCGATGGCGTCCGGCATTTTCGACGCGACCAGGCTCTGAAAATATTTCATTAACAGCTGGTGACGGTCGCCTTCCGTCGGCTCCCGATACGTTCCGGTTGCGATGTAGTCCGCGATCTGCCGGAAAATCCAGGGATTCGATGAAGCCGTGCGGCCGATCATCACGGCGTCGCACCCGGTTTCTTCGATCATGCGCGCGGCGTCCTGCGGCGCTCGAATATCGCCGTTCCCGATTACCGGAATCTTCACCGCCTGCTTGACCGCACGGATGACGCTCCAGTCGGCGGAACCTGCATAGCCCTGCATGCGCGTTCGCGGATGGACCGCGATCGCCTCGATGCCGATGTCCTGGGCCATGCGCGCCACGTCCACGGCCACGATGTTGTTTTCGTCCCAGCCCGAGCGAATCTTGATGGTCAGTGGAATACGGACCGCGGCGCGCACCGCGCGAAACAGCCTTTCCAAATGCGGCAAATCGCGCAGCAGGCCCGAGCCGCCGCATTTCACGACTTTCTTTACCGGGCAGCCGAGATTGATGTCGGCCGTATCGAACCCCAGGTCCTCGATCAGCGCCGCCGCCGAGGCCATTACCTGCGGGTCGGAACCGAATATCTGCCCGGCGATGGGATGCTCGTCCTCGTCGAAATAGAGATAGCGCAGCGTCCGCGCCGATTGGCGCGTCATTCCCTCGGCGCTGGTGAATTCCGTCATGATCAGACCGCACGCACCCAGCGAGCGGATGACGCGGCGAAAGACGGTGTCGGTGACGCCGGCCATCGGCGCAAGGATCGTCGCCGGGCGGATCACTCGATCGCGGATTTGCAGTTCGGCGGGAAACATGGGTCAGGTGCGGTCGCCTCGGGCGACGGGTTCATGCTCCAGATTTTCGACGTCGCCTGGCGTCGAAGCACCCGCGGCAGCCGCCCCAGCAGCGGCGCGGCGGACGGCATAGTTTCCGCTGCCGAGGTGCGCCACGAGCGCTTCCCTCGAGCCGCCGAAGAAGTTTTCCAGCACCTGCCCCACGGCCTGCGTGCGAGCCTCATCGGCGGTGAGCCGCGCCCGGTAGACGTAGGCGCGGCCGGCCTTCACGCGCTCGACCACTCCTTTGCGCGCGAGCCGGTCCATGATGGTCATGATCGTGGTATAGGCGCGAGGGCGTCGCTCGGCGAGCAGATCGCGGATTTCTCGCACAGTTTCTTGTCCAATCGGCCACAAGGTGTTCATGCAGTCCAGCTCCAGAGGAGCCAGATCCAGCAGCCTGCGTCGCGGCGATGGCTTGATGTCGCTCATAATTCCGGCCTATCCCTTTTTCGGCGGCTGGGTTGCCGATCCGTTTGTTAAGAATTGATCGCGGCGGATGATGGCACGGCGCAGCGACGGATTGCGATCCGTCCACACATCGTCAGAAGCTCCGGTCGATGCCTGCTCCAGGGTCTTGCGCATGCCCGCCATTTTTGAATCGATATCGTCGATGAAATGCAGCGCCACGGCTTCGGGAATCTGCGGCAGCGACGGCGAACCGAACTCGTAGGACCCGTGATGACTCAAAATTAGATGCTCGACCAATACCTCGAGCCGCGCGGGAAAATCCGCGATCGCCCGGCATTTCTCGCGCACCAGCGCGGCGCCGATCGAGATGTGGCCCAACAGGCGTCCGGCGTCGGAATAGTCGATGCCGCGCTCGTAGCGCAGCTCCTCGATTTTTCCCACGTCATGCAGCACCACTCCGGTGAGCAGGAGATCGGCGTCCAGCTCGGGATAGTGCACCGAGACGGCCTTGGCAAGCCCCATCAGGCTGACCACGTGCTCCAGCAGCCCGCCGAGATAGGCATGATGCATCGTCATCGCCGCCGGCGCACGTTTCAGGCGGGGCGCGATATCCGGATCGTCAACCACGCTCGTCAGCAGCTTCCCGAGCCAGGGATTTTTCATCCCGGCGATCGCCGCGCGCACCTCCGCCCAGAGCTTCTCGATGTCGCACTTCGTGTGCGGCAGGAAGTCGCCCAGCTCGTAGTCTTTTTCAGCGGCGGGAATGATCTGCTCGAGCGTCAGCTCTTTCGACCCGTTATAGAGCTTCACGCGGCCGCGAATGCGCACCACGTCGTCGCACTCAAACGTCTTTGCGATCGACTCGAAGTTGTCCCACATCTTCGCCGGGATCGAGCCGGTCGAATCGCCCAGACTGAGCTCGAGCCAGGATTTTCCGCTGCGCGCGGAAATACGGATTTCTTTCTCGCGGACGAGGAACATCGTGGCGACCAGCTGGCCGTCGGTCAGATCGCGAACGCATGGAGACTTCATCAGCTATTGGCTTTCGGGGGCGGCAGAGCGAGCTTCTTTTTCTTCTTCTTGTCCGTCGCATCCGGAGTCGGCGCGACCTCTTGAATCACGGTGGCGCCCGGGACCGCGGCGCTATCGACGTAGCCGGGCTTCACAAGAACGTAGCTTTCCTCGCGCAGCATGCCGAGATAATCGCGCATGGCGGGGTCCATCTTCTCTTTGTAGAGAACGTTCGAGATTTCATTTTCGACCTTGTCCATCGGCTGAAGTCCGGCTTGATAATGGTCGCGGACTTTCAGAATTTCGAACCCGGTTTTCGTCTGAATCACGTCGGTGAATTGATTCTTATCCAGCGCGAACACGGCGTCTTCCAGCTGCTTGGAAAGCTGTCCGCGCTCGAATTCGCCCAGATCCCCGTCCTGCTGCGCCGTCGAACCTTCCGAATAACGCTTCACGAGCGCGTCAAAATCCTCGCCCTTTACCAGGCGGTTGTGCAGGTCGTCGGCGCGCGTGTGCACCGCGGCGACTTCCTCGGGGCTCTTGCCGTCCGTGCTGAGAAACAGTTCCTGGAGCGCGACTTCTTCCGGCCGGTTGAAATCCTGCTTATGCGCGTCGTAGTACTTCTTGATTTCATCGTTGCCGATGTTCATGCGGCCGCCCACTTCGCGCCGGATCACTTCCTGTGTCAGCAATTGGTTGCGAAGCTGCGTCTTGTAATCCTCCCAGACGATCCCCTGCGATTCGACGGCCTTTTCGAGCTCCTCGAGAGTCGCCAGGTTGTTCTGCTTTCGAACCTCGTCGAGCCGCTTCACCAGATCGGTTTCGACCGAGACGTCCATGTCCTTCGCGCGCTCGATCAGAAGCTGCTGGTCGATCATGTCGCGCAACAGGTCTTTCTGCTTCTTGTCGACTTCGCCCTGGAGCTGCATCGGCGAGCAATTGGGGCAGTCCTGCGCGGCTTCCTGCTTCAGGCCGGCTTGGGCCTTCTGATAGTCGGAGAGCGTAATGATCTGGTTATTTACGCGCGCGACGATTTCTTCGACGACGGTGCCCTTGGTCGCCTGGGCGCGCGCACCCGGGGCCGTCAGAACTACCGCGCCCGAGAGAGCCCAGGCACCCAGTCCGATCCATTTTCGATTTTGCATGATCCCCACTCCCGAAAAATCTTAGCGCTACGATTGTAATTGGAGCAACACGTTTCTCACCGCGTCCATGGCCGTCCCTTTGCTGGATTTCCAGCTGATCCATAATACGCCTGATGGATCGAGGCGCATGTCTTTCCGTTTGTGGATCATCTTCACGATGCGCTCCGGTCCCACGGGTGTGTCGTCGTAGAACTTGATCGCGATTTGATCCCCTTTGCGATCTACCGTGGCGACGAGCAGCTTCTCCGCCAGGGCCTTCACCACGGCGTATTCCAGCAGATTCACGACGGCCGGCGGCAGGGGGCCGAAGCGATCATCCAGCTCGCGCGTCACCTCCACGCGCTCGGCCTCGGACGCGACCCCGGCGATGCGCTTGTAAATCCGCAGACGCAGGTTTTCGCTTTCGATGTATTCAGGCGGGATGCGAATCTCCTGCCCGAGGTTCAGAGTCGCCCGCCGCTCCGGCACAACCGCTTCGCCCTTTCTCTCCGCCACCGCGCGTTCCATCATCTGGCAGTACATGTCGAAGCCGACCGCTTCGATGTGCCCGTGCTGCTCGCCTCCCAGCAGGTTCCCCGCCCCTCGCAGCTCGAGGTCGAGCGCCGCGATTCGAAATCCCGCGCCCAAATCGCTGAACTCCTGCAGCGCCGCCAGCCGTTGCCGCGCGATCGGCGTCAGCGTGCCTTCGTTGGGCACCAGCAGATACGCATAGGCCCGCTGATTGGAACGCCCCACGCGTCCGCGCAGTTGATACAGCTCGGAGAGCCCCATGCGATCGGCGCGGTTGATCAAAATGGTGTTCGCGCGCGGAATATCGAGCCCGTTCTCGACGATGGTGGTCGACACCAGAACATCCGCTTCGTTGCGCACGAATTTCAGCATCACCTTCTCAAGCTCCGACTCGCGCATCTGCCCGTGTCCCACCACCACCCGCGCCCGCGGCACCAGCCGCTTCACCATCGACGCGAGCGAGGCAATCGACTCCACGCGGTTGTGCACGAAAAACACCTGCCCTTCGCGCGCCATCTCCTCTTCGATCACCCGCTGCACGAGCGTCTCGCTGAACGGCGCTACGGAAGTCTGGATCGCCAGACGGTCCTTTGGCGGCGTCTCGATCACGCTCATGTCCCGCAGCCCGACCAGGGACATGTGGAGCGTCCGCGGAATCGGCGTCGCCGACATCGTCAGCACGTCCACATTCTTGCGCATCTCCTTGATGCGTTCTTTGTGCGCCACGCCGAACCGCTGCTCTTCGTCCACCACCAGCAGTCCCAGTTCGTGAAACTTCACGTCTTTCGAAAGCAACCGGTGCGTCCCGATCACCACGTCCACTTTGCCGGCTTCCAGCTCTTCGAGCGTTTTCTTCTGTTCTTTCTCCGTGCGAAAGCGGCTCAGCATTTCGATGCGCATCGGAAACGCCGCGAAGCGGCGCCTGAACGTTTCCAGATGCTGAAACGCCAGCACGGTCGTGGGCGCCAGCACCGCCACCTGCTTGCCGTCCGCCAGGGCCTTGAATGCCGCGCGCATGGCCACTTCCGTCTTGCCGTAGCCGACGTCGCCGCACAGCAGCCGGTCCATCGGCAGGCTCGCTTCCATGTCGCGCTTCACATCTTCGATGGCCCGCTGCTGGTCAGGGGTTTCCTGGAACTCGAATGCATCCTCAAACTCTCGCTGCCAGTTCGAATCGGGAGGAAACGCATGGCCCGGCGCCGTCTTCCGCTCGGCGTAGAGCGCCAGCAACTTTTCCGCCATGTCGCTCACCGATTTCTTCACACGCGTCTTGCGGTTTTCCCAGACCGTGGTGCCCAACCGGTCAAGCTGCGGCTCGACTCCTCCCAGCGACTGGTATTTCTGCACCAGGTCGATGCGCGCCAGGGGGACGTAGAGCTTCGCTTCGCCCGCATACTTCAAAAACATGAACTCTCCGGTCGCGCCTTCCACCTCAACCTGACGCAAACCCTCGAACTGACCGATGCCGTGATCCACGTGAACCACGTAATCGCCCGGCTTCAGGTCGGAAAAGTCGCTGAAAAAACTCGCGGTCTTCGGCCGCGCCCGGGGACGCTGCGGCGGCAGCGTCTCGAAAAGATCTGCGTCGCCGTACATCGCGAGCTTTTCTTCCGGAAACACCACCCCCTCGCGCAACGGCGCCTTGACCAGCACCATGGCCGGAGCATTCGAGCCGCTCGCTTCCTCCGCCAGGCGCGAAACGGTGGTGTTTTCCTCCAGTTCGCCCAGCGCATAGGGAATTTCGTATTCGTGGCAGATGTCGGCGAACCGCTCGAGCTCCCCTGTGCTCGCAGCGGACACCATCACGCGTTCGCCGGCGCCCAACCGGCTGCGCACCTCGTTCATGAACGCGGCCACATCGCCGTGATAGCGCGAAGTCGGCTGCGTTTGTAGCGTCAGGGCCGCGCCGCCTTCCTCGACGAGACCCAGATGCTCGATGGCGAGCTGCGGGAAAAGCTGCAGCGCGAGCGACCATTCGTCGCCACTCAAAACGTAACGTCCCGGCGGCTCCGCCAGTGGGTCTTCGGCCTTGTCAAAAGCCTCCGCCAGCCGCCCGCGATACTTTTCGATCGCCTGATCCAGCATGGACGGTTCATCGAGCACGACGACCGGATCATCCGCCAGATCGAACAGCACTCCGGGGCGTTCCTCGCGCGGGATTTCGCGGAATTCCCATCCAGCGTAAAAGCCCGCCGGCGCCGTGTCGTCGTCTCGCCCGCTGCCCGATCGCACGCTCTGGCGTTCAAGAACTTCCGCGTGCCGCAGCATTTCGGTAAGCGGCAGAATCAGCGCGCGCTCGACCGGATTCGTCGAGCGTTGGGTGTTGGGATCGAATGCGCGAATGGACTCAATGGTGTCCGCCATCAACTCGACGCGTACCGGCTGCGGCGTTTCCGGGGAATAGACGTCGATAATTCCCCCGCGGACGGCAAACTGCCCCGGCATCTCGCAGCTCGTATGCTTCTCATACCCGGCGGAGACGAGAAAACCGATCAAATCTTCGTGCGCGATCGACTGATCGCGTTCAATCAGCCGCGCCAGACCGGGATAAAAGCCGCGCTCGCGCATCCGCCACAGCGCGGCCTGCACCGGCGCGATCAGCACGTCCACTTCGCCCGTCGCCAGCCGCCACAGGGCCACCGCGCGGTCTTCGGAAATTTCGGCGTGCGGCGAACGGTTCTCATATGGCAGCACGTCGTGGGCCGGCAGATGCGCCACGCGCCGCCCGGGCTTTCCCGTCACCGCGCCGTAGAACCATCGCACCGGCTCGAGGAGCGCTTCGGCACGCGGATTTGAATCCACCAGCAGGATCGCCGGCCGTCCCAATCCCGCACACACCAGCGGCACCAGCAGTGTCTTGGCCGAATCCGTCAGCCCCGCCAGACGTACTTCTCCGCCCAGCCTCCTCAGTTGATCGCAGGCTTCTTCCACCGCCGGACGGCGGCCGATCCGCGCCAACAGCTCGGAAACGATCGGCAGGATCATGGGCGTAGCCCTTGGATGCGTTCGATCAGGCGAGTGGTTGAATACCCGGGCTCGAGCGGCACGCGCAGGACTCGGCAGCCGAGCCGCTCGAGCTCGGCGGCCCCTCGCCGCGCGGCCGGGTCAGTTCCCGCGCTTCCACCCAACGCCACCACATCGGGCAGGCAACGAGCGATGAAATCCTGTGGCGAATCGCCTTCGAACGCCGTCACGAAGTCCACGGCAGCCAGAGCCGCGAGTATTTCTGCGCGTACCGCCGCCGGATGGATCGGACGATCAGTCGACCGCCCAGGCAGGCCGTTGCCGTCGCCCAATCGCGCGCGCGCCGCTTGATCGCCTTCGATCGCGACAACCAGGATTTTTCCGAGGCTTTTCGCGTATTCGAGGAACCGGATGTGACCGGGGTGCAGCAGGTCAAAACAACCGCTCGCGCACACCACGGCCACCCCGGCGTGTTTCCACCCACCCCGGCGGGAAATCAACTCAGCTTGCGAAACGACCTGTCCCAAACGTCTGCCTGTCGGGCCGCTCGACCGCGAGCGCCCAGAGCTCTGATTTTAGCACGCGCGCCGCATGGGCGCCCCAGCCCCGCAGTCGTTTCGCTCATCAGTCGGCCCTGCGTGCGCGAATTTCGATGCTATAATTTCTGCCAGTCTCGCAAGCGCTTCATCACGGTTGATGGAATCTCGGTCGCCACAGGATCGCACCTGTATATGAAAGATATTGCGATAGTCGGAGGCGGTCCCGCGGGAGCGCTCTGCGGCGAACGCCTCGCCAGCCGCGGATTCGACGTCACCATCTTCGACGAGCGCCTCGCATGGGAGAAACCCTGCGGCGGCGGCCTGACGCACAAAGCCATCGAAGCCTATCCCTTCCTGCTCGACGGACCTCAGCCTAAGAAAATCGTTCGTACCGCGGAGCTGATCTCCGGAAGCGGTCATCGCGCCCGCTTTGAAATGAGCCAGCCCATCGTCATCTACGCGCGCAAGGTGCTCAACGGCCTGCTGCTGGATCGTGCGGCAGCAGCCGGATGCCGGGTCATCCGTTCGCGTGTCACCAGCGTTCACACGGCGGGGGGGCGCGTCCGCCTGACGGCCGGCGGTGAAGAGCGCCAATCGGATTTCGTGGTCCTCGCGGCGGGAGCACGCAATCAGCTTTTGCCCGAAACGACGGCACTCGGCGCACTCGATCTCGAAGTCACGCTCGGTTACTTCGTTCCCACGCAGGAAGACATCATCAAAGTGAAATTCCTGAAAGAATTCGAGGGGTATCTATGGTCGTTCCCGCGCGCCGATCATCTTTCCGTCGGCATCTGCGCGAAATTGGGACAAAATCCCACGCAGCAGCTCCGTGCGCATCTGGATAACTTCGTCCGCGAAGAAAATATCCGTATGGATGGGGCGCACTTTTTCAGCCACGTTCTGCCGTCACCGGAAGCCGCCACGATCCGCGGACGCCGCATCGTGGGCAACAACTGGGCGATGGCCGGCGACGCCGCCGCGTGCGTCGACCCGGTCACCGGCGAGGGCTTGTATTACGCCCTGCGCTCCGGCGATCTGCTGGCGCAGGCTCTGGTGGATGGACAGCCGCAAACCTATCCCGAGCGGATGCGCGCTGCATTTTCCGCAGACCTTGAATTCGCCGCCAACATCGCGCGCCGATTGTTTCGCGGTAACTTCCTGGGCGGCGCAATCACCACGCGCATGGTGCAGCTGCTGAATCATTCACCCGCGTTTCGCGATTTGATGCGGGACGTTTTCAGCGGCTCGCAGGACTATCGCACCCTGAAGGGCCGGCTCTGGAATCAGTTTGGCGTCACGTTCCTGCAGTTCACCCGCAGCCTGTTGTATCCGCGCGGAACGTTCGGCGCGCAGCGCCAGGCTCGCCGCGAACCGCAATCATGAAATCGAGACGGGTGAGAGCCAAACGGAACGCCGCCCGGGGTGCGAAGAAGCAGCCGGCGCCCAGGCGTGCCTCGTCGTCGGGTTCGAGCGCGGCTGCGGCGCCCGAGAGGCGCCCGCGCATCGGACTCGAAGCCACCGCGGAGCGGGTCGTCGAACTTCAACACACGATTCAGGCCGTCAATCCGCAGCTCCCCCCGGTTTTCTCCACCCCCATGATGATTGCGCTGATGGAGCACGCCACCGTAAGAGCCATCACACCCGAGCTTCCGGCCGGCGCGATTTCCGTCGGCACTCGAATTGAAGTGGATCATCTGAAGGCGGTCGGGCCCGGCGCGAGGGTCGTCGCGTGGGCGAAATTCACCGAATATCGCGGCCGGTTCCTGGTTTTTGATGTGGAAGCACGCTCCGGCGAGCACGTGATCGGTCGCGGCAAGGTATTCCGCGCCATCGTTCAACCCCGTGAACACGGAGAAAAAGCGGCCGCCCGCGTCGGGCAGAAGTAGTTCGCGCTACTTTTTCTCGGTAATCCCGACCGAGGCGCGCGTCGTTTCCCAATCCATCCGCAGTGTGCAAGCGTCGCCGGCTCGATCCAGCGAAATCGTGAAATTCTCGAGCGGCGCGTCCAGTTTCGACACTTTCATCGGCGTCCGCGTGAAATCGTCCTGCTCGCCCGGATACGGTATGCCCCACTCGCCCGTGTCTTTGCTCACAATCAAAGTCCAGCCGTCTTCCTTGGGCAGGGTGAAAAGCGTGTAGCTCCCTGCGGGCACCGTCTTTCCGCCTACATTCACGTCCGCGTCGATTACGAACGTGGTCGCCTCGTTCGCTCCCGTGCGCCACGGCTCGCCATAGGGCACCAGCCCGCCGAAAATCTTCCGCCCGCGCATCCGCGGGCTGGCATAGTCAATGTGGATTGTTTTGCCGTCCGCGAATTTGCACTCCGCCTTTGCCGGCGGACTGGCCACCTGGCCGTCGGCCTGCGCCTGGCTGGGCGCGGCCAGCGCAAGCATGACCGCGACCAGACATCCGATGCCGGCAGCAAATTTAGCCGCACTTCGCAAATCGTCCTCCGGTGAATTCGATCTCATGCCTTCAGACGCGCATGGTCTGCGATCCGATACGTCTCATCGGCCGCCACCAGCCTTCGAACATAGATCAGCACGGCCAAGAGGGCCGCCAGCGCCGCAAACCAGATCGCCGTGATCAAATCGACGGCCCAGCCCGCGGCCTTTCCGATGCGCGCCAGCAGGAATGGTAGAAAATTGAACGCCGTGATGTGCTGGTAGTCCCACGGATCATATGTCATAGAATCGTTCGTCAGCCCCCATTCATCCATTTTGCCCAAGCTGAACGCCACAATGTTTTTCATCCGCAGCGCGATCACCAATGTGGGGTGGCCCAGAGTATCCATCTGATAGATTTCCAGCGGGCACCAGAACATTACCGACGACAGCTGCACGAGCACGGCGGCCGCGATCAGCACCACTCCCATCGTTCGCACCGCTTTCCCGATTTCCGCGCCGTGCCGCATCATCAGCGGCACCGAGACGAAGGCCACCATCTGCGCCGCGGTCGAAACGTACCGGTCGCCCCAGGCGAAATCACCGCTCCAAACAGTGAATTTCGCATAGAAACAGATGTAGGCCCCCAGCAGAGCACCGCATGCGATCAGATACGCGCGGATTTCCGGCCGGAACCGCCTCCACGCCACCGCAGAAAGGATCAGCGTCAGCACCAGCAGAGGATCGAACAGGAAAATCGACTTCTCCGGCGTGAACAGCGCTCCGAAAAAGCCTGTATGGAAGGGCGTCTCGAAGGGAAACGCCTTTGGAAGTGCCGGATGGAGCATTCTCTGCTCGTGCCCGAACGCACCGATGTAGGTGCCAAACACCGATCCGAACCGGTACCAGTGGTAGGCGCGATCGAGTGCCAGGCAGATCAGGTACACGGGCAGCGCCACTTTCATATAGCGCACCGTCTGTGCGCGCCGTGAGGCTTCCGGATTCTTCGAGAATCGCGAGACCAGCAGCAAGAACAGCGCGACGGCTACCAAATCCAGCCCTGTCGTCAGTCTCGTGAGCAGGTTTGCGCCCAGAGCCAGCGACCCGATCAACAAATCACGCCGCTCGCCGTCGCGAAACCACTTGTATTGCAAGGTAAGCCCGGTCAGCGTCAGCAGAAAGATATAATTGTTCTCCATCAGATTCTGCGTGTAATGCAGAAACGTGGTGCAGAAAATCAATGCGAGTGCCCCGGCGATCCGCTCGTTCGCCCTAAATCCGAAAAGTCCCAGCAGCCATAAACATATCAGCGCGCTGAGAACGCAAGTCGAAATGTTCGTGGCGTAGCTGACGACGATGTCGCGCACGGTAGGATCGGCGTCGTAGCTGCTGAAAATCGGCAGCAGCTCCAGTTCCGTGCCGATGACGTCGGCGGGCAGCATCAGCGCCGATTGCCCGACTCCGTACCAGCCGTAAAGCCGCCCCCCACGCCCATGGATCCCGAACTCGGGATAGTCCTGCGGATCCACCGCCGGCGCGGAGGTCCAAAACGAATGCGTCGCTGCCAGACGATGCGTCGTGTCGCTTGAACCAAGCTCGCCCGACTGCACCACGAAGGCCGCCAGGAACACAACAATCCCAACCAAGTACCCAGGATTGCGGATCCACCGGCGAAAGCGAGCGGTCATCGTAGCCCGCGCATCGTATTCCACGCCCGCCACGGGTTCAAGCACCGCGGGACCCGGAGTCGATCTCTCCCCCAGACCGGCCGACGAAGGACGCACGCCACCGCGGGGATTGCGGTGCGCGCTCCCGATCGACGGCCGGGGATGGGAATGTTTGAAGAAGGTACTTTCGAAAGTGGAAGGAACTCTGCGGCCAGCGGTCCGCCATTTTTGCCCGATTTCACCACGGGTCGATACGCGAGCTCGACTTCCGCGTAAAACTTCAGCGCGAGTATAGTGATGACATGCTCGGAGGAAGACGTTTTGGACGACCCAGCAGTCCCGTAACACTTGCAGCCGTGGTCGTTCTGGTCTTCATAATCCTGTGGGTCCTGCTTTCACAACTGGGCTGGATACGATCACCGGTACTCCGATGAGCCGTTGAATTTCGCAACGATCGCGCACGTCAAGTACCGGCCGGGGAGCTGTCCGGCTCGACTCATCCGGCGTTCGGCCGCTCCCCATACAGCCATCGCAGCAGAACCGCCCCGAGAAGCAGGAGCAGTATGAATCGGACCAGCTCGGGCACGGCTTCCTGAAGCGAGAAACCTGGCAGAGCCGAAGGATGCGGAGCCATCCCTCCATACTCCGTTCTCGAAATCCAGCCGGCAATGGGCGTCGCAAAAATGCCGGCCAAGTGCCCGATACTTTGGGCAAACACGTAGCCGAGAGCGATTGCACCGACATAACTTTCAACCAGCGCGCGCTTCAACCGATCAATCATGGTCTCTCCCCGGAAGAGTTGTGCGATATTGGCTCAGAACCGGGAGCGGACCCGTGCCATACACGCATCCCGACACGAGACAGGCAGCGACCAGATAGACGAACGCGTAAAAAAGATCGGCAGCCGCGACGAGCGATTCCAGGCGGTCCGCAGGGGTCAGCGTGCGGGGAAAATAGGGAATGTCGAGGATTGCTGCGGCGGTCATCAGATAGCCGAGGAGGTGGGCTAGCGGCCCCCACACGGCCGTGAACGCGGCCTCCAGCGAGCATGCCAGAAGCAACGCGATCGCGACAGCGGCCACATGCGACTCAGACAGTATGTCGGCCCAAGGGCGCTTCACGCGTGCACCGATGCCCGGCAGTGTCGCACGATTGGCCGATGCACCCAAAAGAAATTGTGGTCAGCCGGATTCGCGAAACAGCGCCCGGCGGTCGCCGCCGAACAAGTGAGCCAGCCTAATCAGGCGGCAGTGGTTTCTGATCGGCCTGGGCATGAAACGGTTTGCGGTCGAAGTGCTGCATAGGGGATCGCCACTGGAAACCAAGGTGGGCGAAGACCGGCGCAGTGAACAGGAAGCGTGATGTCCGAGAATCCAACGGTCCGGAGGTCCGTGCGGACACGGGGATGCGCACGCCGGCCTTGCGGTATTCTGAGTGGATTGGTCCCGGCGAGTGGGGTCGAACCACCACGGCCTTGCGGCCACGAGATTTTGAGTCTCGCGCGTATGCCAATTTCGCCACGCCGGGACGGCCGACTTTCGAGCCGGACCGCTGTTACTTGGCGCTCCCGCTCGTTGCGACTAATGTAGCCACCGAACGCGTCTGGCGTCAAGTGAGTCCCGGCCGGAAAGGGGTAACGCGTTTTTCGAGAACGCGCGAAAGGGCTATCTCAAAGATCGGGAATTGAGACGATGCCGTCCGTGCCCGAGCCACCGCGCCCCCTCGGTCACCCCGGACCACCCGCCGCCGCGTGGGCTGACTCCCCGTCCGGCACCCCAACTCGCTCGCTACGGGCTCGGTGCAACCGGATGAATATCCACCGCCGTGTGAAACACGATCCTTCCGTGCCGCACGACAAAGGCGTCCGTTCCGGCCATCGATCCCGGCTTGCCTGGATTTGAGACCCAGTGCTCGTACCCCACGTCACCCTCCGAGGTCACCGTGGCGTCGAAGGCAGGCGCAGCGGCATTCGCGCTGGCGTTCGCAAAAAACGACGCGAACATTTTTCGCAACGCCGGCTTCCCCTGTACGGTCGACTTCGGCGCGATAAAAATCGCGTCGTCCGCGTAATCGCTGAGCACACCTTCCAAATCGCGAGCCCTGAAAACCGCCAGGTGATGCGTAACCACCTGTTCCGGCGTCCGCGCCTCGAGCGCAGCCTCGTCGGTGGTCTCCTGCGGCTGTACCTGCCGAGCGAAGGTGCACAACGCCAACAAAACCGTCCCGCAAGCCCAAAATCTCTTCATGGCCAACTCCGTCGCAACAGGGGGCCGTCGCCACTCCTAGGTACCGACCCGCAGGGCCCGCGTCAAATTCTTCAACGTCGCCACCGCGGAAAACGCGGCCAGCTGCGATGTCTTCGGATTCGATTTCGAGGGTACATTCTCCACCTTCATGGTCAGCTTTCCAAACTCGCCGCACACGCGAATCTCGTGCACGTTCTCGTTCCCGCCCGGCACCGCCACGACCCGCACGCGCACGGGGACCGCTGCATCCACCGCCAGGCGCAGGGACGCAGCCACGTTCGACGTAGCCGGAAACGCCCGAGCCGCTTCTTCCGCCGTCCCATCGAAAATCACGGTGTCTTGCTTGAGTTCCGCAAGCTGCAACCCGCGATCGGCTACGTACTTCGATCCCGCCAGCGCCGCCACTGGCTTTCGGCTCGTCAATTGCGCGATTTCAATGCGCCCAATCGACGCGGACTTGATTCCGTCCAACCCCGCAATGGCTCCCGAAGGCACGTGGATCCGGCAATTCCTGGCGGCCGCCTCGCGAAACCATTCCTCGTGTCCCAGCAGGCCGCCCACGCTCATGATCAGCACGTCGCGGCCGCGCCGCAGCGCCTTCGGCACAAACTCCGGCAACGCCGCTTGGCTCGCCGCCTCGACCGCCAGCTCGCACCCCTCGATCATTTCTTCGACGCCAACCACCGGAGGACGGCAGGACAATTCCCCCGAAAGCGCTTCCGCGCTCGAGCGGTTCTGATCCGACAGCGCGACCAGCTTCGCATCCAACTGGCGCTCGTCGAGCGCTTTCGCGATCACGCGCCCGATGGCGCCCACTCCCAGAAGTCCAACTCTCAGCATCGGCCTCCCTCACGCCAACTCGAGCATTCGATCGATCGCACGCTTCGCCTTCACCGCAATTTCCGCCGGCACCGTAATTTGTGGCGTCATGGTCTCGAGCGAGCGAATCACGCGATCGAGAGTGATCGTTTTCATGAATGCGCAAATCGCCTCGGCGTTCACCGGATGAAACGTCTTGCCCGGGAATTTCTTGTTCAGCTGATGCATGATTCCGAGTTCCGTGCCCACCGCGAATTCCGCGCCCTCCGACTCCCCGATGTGCCGCAGCATCCCCTCGGTCGACAGAAAAAACGTACGGTCCTGCGGCAGCGTTCCATCCAGCGCCTTCGACATGCACGAACTCACGCATCCGCACTCGGGATGAAGCAGCAGCTCAATATCCGGATGCTGGTCCATGATTTCGACAACCTGCTCGGGCCGAATCGTCTTGTGCACGTGACAGTAGCCGGGATACGCGACGATGTTGCTCCGTCCGGTCTGCCGCGCCACTACTTCCGCTAGAAACTTATCGGGCAGAAACAGGACTGTCTGGTCCGCCGGAATCGATGCCACCACCTTGGCCGCATTTGCCGAGGTGCAGCAGTAATCGCTTTCCGCCTTCACCGCCGCCGACGTATTGATGTAGGAAACCACCACCGCGCCCGGCAGCTTCTCTTTCCATTTTCGCAATTCCTCAGGCGTAATCGCGGCCGCCAGCGAACACCCCGCCCGCAAATCCGGCAGCAGTACGATTTTGTCGGGCAGCAGAATGGCCGCCGTCTCCGCCATGAAATGCACGCCGCAGAATACGATCACATCCGCCTTCGTCTTCGCCGCTGCCTGCGAAAGCTTCAGCGAATCGGCCACCGCGTCGGCCACTTCCTGCACCTCGGGCCGCTGGTAGTGATGCGCCAGTAAAATCGCATTTCGCTCCGCACACAGCGCGCGCACGCGCTCCTGCTTTCGCCGAATCTCCGCGGCCGAATCCGTCACCGTCTCGACCACCGGCAGCGTGTAACGCGATTCGAAACCCTCCTGCATCGTGACTTCAGCCATCCGCGCTCTCCTTGTTTGATTGAGTTATGAAATCCGCTGGCAGATATCGAGCGCTTTCGCCGAATGCGTCAGCGCCCCGATCGAAATCGCGTCCACGCCGAGCGCTGCATAGGCCTCCACGTTGGTTTCCGTGATTCCGCCGCTCGCCTCGATCAGCGTGTCGCCCCAAAGGTTTTCCCGCTGCAGCGTTCCCAGAATCGCGCCGGTTTGCTCAATCGGCATGTTGTCGAGCATCAGCAAGCAGGGGTATTCCTGCGCGGCATCCTGGCGCAAATGCCGGAATGTTTCAGCGGCCGCTCGCGCCGCAGGCTCGCCCCGCACTTCGATCTCGATGAACGCCGCATCCCCCCGACACTTCCAGGCTTTCTCGATGGCAACCGGCGCGGCATCCTCTTCGCGCCTCGCCAACAGCGCGAGGTGATTGTTCTTGATCAGGATCGCGTCGCCCAGCCCGAGCCGGTGCGTCCCGCCGTTGCCCAAATGCAGCGCACGTTTGTCGAGCATGCCCCAGGGGGTTTTTCGCGTTCCCACGATCCGTGTCCTCGACGATTTCCGGCCGGCCCGCTCCTGCATGCACCGGGCAGCCGTGGCGATCCCGCTCATCCTCTGCAGCAGATTCAGCCCCACGCGTTCCAAGGCCAGTAGCTTCGATTCATCACCTTCGGCGTACAGCAGCGTGTCACCCGGCAGGATCGCGGCTCCGTCCTGCTTTTCGAACCTCACCGTCACTCCGTGGCTCCGCAGCAGGAGGGCGAATTCCGCCAGGCCCGCCGCCACGCCCCCTTCCCGCGCCACGATCGCCGCCACGGCGGGACGATCCTTCATACCCAGCGCCCTGGCGGTCAGGTCCTCGGGCAAAATATCGCTCTTCACCAACACGTTGATGAACGCCCCTACCGCGCGGGAATAGCCCAGGTTCTCGAGCGTGAGGCTGCCGCCCCGAAAAAGCGCCCGCTCGATTCGCTCCGCCCGTGTCGCTTCCATCCCAGGTCCTTGTCTTGGATTGAACTATTTCAGAAGAAAACCACGTGCTCGCAGCTGCGCCTTCGCGCGCGCAATCAGCTCGGGGCGGGACGCTTCGACCGTATGAAGATGAACGCCTCGGGTAAGCGAAGAGAGCAAGGCAGCATGCGAGGAATGCACTCGCGCCAGAAAATCCTCGACATCGGCACGCGATTCCAGCATCAGCGAGCCGCGCAGCTCGCCGTAAACGGGATGTTCTACGATGACGTCCAGAATCCTGACGCCGTGATCGACCAGGATCTGCAGCTCTTCCTGCGTGCGTTCCGGCGTATGACGGCACGCCAGCAGTTCGCGATGCCCGCGCCTGGAGCTTGCCGGCAAGTGATAGCCCCGCGGCGTCGCTTCAATCTCCTCGCCACTCGCCCGAAGAATGGCCACGTCCTGCACCAAGCACTGCCGGCTCACGCGGAAACGCTTGGCCAGCTCGCCGCCACAGACCGGCTCCTGGTGGCTCTGCATCCAGGCGAGGATTCCCCGCCGGCGCCGCTCGGCGGGATCGGCCTTGGGCTTGGAATGCGAATGGGCAGCTTTCATACCCTACTGTCTTGTCAGATATCTTGTCCGATGTCAAGTCGTCGCTCCCCGGTGTCCACACGGACTTGGACCGGTTACTCCGGCGTGAATCGGAAGCATCTTTTCGCATCCCCGCGCGCGCGATTGCGAGATAGTGATTAGGATACGTCGGGTGAAAGGTTGATGCTTGTGGCCCAGGCAGGGCAAAGACGGAGCGCTCGCGTGCTGATGGATGTTCCCGTGGTCGTTTGCGGTAAATCGGGCGATCGCATTGCCTTTCGCGAGGAAACGTTCACGGTTACCGTAAGCGCCCATGGCGCGCTATTGATGATGTCCACGAAAGTGAACCTGGGCCAGAAAATCCTGGTGATCAATCCCCTCAATCGTGACGAACGCGAGTGCCACATCGCCTACCAGGGACCTCTGCACGCCGGGCTCTCGCAGGTGGCCGTGGAGTTTTCAAAGCCCTCACCGGAATTCTGGCCGATCGACCCGGCTCCCGCCGATTGGAGCAAGGGTTCCTAAAATGCCCGTGGCCGGGAGGCATTGACTTTTGCGCGCACGCCACCAATTTCGCGCTGGCAGCCTCCGGCGCCCTGTGTCACTCTGTCGGTGCGGAAATCCAGTTCCTCCGCGAGTCGGTGCACCTCAAAATGGCCTCGTTTTTTCCGGTGTGGCAAAACCCCTGAGTTTGAATCGCCCCTAGAAGTTGCGGTGCTGTTACGGCAACTGCTTTTAATTGCAAGCATCGGGGTACTAGCATGGCTTGTCCCTGCGAAATATCCTCAATGTTAGGCCTGTCGGCACTCGTGAGGTCCTCAATCCCGGTTTGTGGCGAACGCGCCGAGGCGAAGGTCTCTTACCTGCCCTCACCGCTATCGCATCGCCAATTTCAACGCGGGAACGGCCAGGGACCTGCCGGCCAGTGACATCGAAGGGACTCCCGTCCACATGCGGACACACCAATGCTCAATTCCCGTTGCTTCGATACCAAGAAAGCCCTATCTTATCGCTAGAAGTGCTTGTCCTAGAAACGTTTCACTTCGGAACAGGTTCAACGGTGCCATCCATGCGGCCAGGGGAACAACTCAGAGAACTTCGCAATCGCTTGGGAGTTACGACACGCGAAGTAGAGGAATTCAGCCGCACCATCGCCGAAGATCGCCAGAACGAGGAATTCTATATCTCCAACGCCTGGCTCACTCAGCTTGAGAACAAGAACTCGATCCCCAGTATCTACAAACTTTATAGTTTGAGCGTCATTTACCGCACGAAATTCAATGATTTGCTTGCAGTTTTCGGCATCGACCTCGCGGCCACGTCGCGCTATCAGCTCGCGCTGCCCCTTCAGAACACGCACCTCACGGCCTTTGAATCGCTCGATCCGGAAAAGGCGGTTACCTTCCCGGTGCGATTTGACAAAAGCTTCAACCTGGAATCAACCAGCTTGATTTCCCGCATGGTGGAGGTATGGGGCGAAGTCCCCATCGCATTGATTCAAAAGCTGGATGTCCGCCATTGCCAGTACGGTTACATCGGCGTGGACGATTACTCGATGTATCCGCTGCTACGTCCGGGCTCCTTCGTTCAGATCGACAGTCATCCCGGCCGGGTGCAGGCGTCGGAGTGGCGCACGGAGTTCGATAGACCCATATACTTCATAGAGTTACGGGATGGCTACGCCTGCTCGTGGGCCGAAGTTCGAGGTTCGCAGATCACGCTGATCCCGCATCCCTTGTCGGGATGCCCGATACGCCAATTCGCCTATCCCTCCGAAGCGGAGATTATCGGACAGGTTACCGGAGTGGCTATGCGCTTAGCGCCACCGGCTGCGAATGGAGACGAGACTCCAAGATTGCCAAAGCGATCTTGAAGCTTGAAAACAGAAACTGCGCTGAAAGAGGGTCGCTTTCGACCGGAACGGCCACTCGGTAGGGCTCCAGCTTCCTCCACGCCGTCAGAAAATCCAGCGGGCTGGTGTGGGTGGACGACATGTACCCGTCCATCTGGTCCACCAGATCCTCCAGCGAGCTTCCCAAGAGGTTCCTGAACGCTTCTCGATGGCAGTCCGCCATGGCCTCGCAAGCCACTTCCTGCGAATAGCGGGACGCCAGTCCGTCGTGGTAATAGAGTCCCGTGTTGTAATCGCGCATGGAAGCCAGATAGATCAACCGGTCGAGAGGCCGGGGATAGCCGGACAGCGAGCGCCGACGGAAATCATCGGCGGCCTGCTGGACATCCATCCGTCTTGGAAGAGAAGGCACGAGGAGTTCGAGCTCTTATCAGCGCACAGGACGGATGACGGCCTGTTGGGCGGCCGGCACCACATAGGCCGGGGTTAGAAATGCCAGAGACCTTTCGGAAATAGTGCAAACGCGGTTTGCGATTGCCGCTGTCGAAGCCACCATTCGGGGCGCCGCGTAGGGGCCGCCCAGATACACCGAAACCTGCAGCGCGCGGCACGCCAGTAACAGTATGGCGAAGTCGAATCCGAGTGAAATTTCCGTCGCGAGGCTCAGGCCGGCATAGAACCGCGCCGAACCGAGGTGGAAGCTCCTGAGATCGTTCACTTCCTGTCGAACCCGGCGAATCCACGAAAGCACCACCAGCTTCCGCTCGGACATGAACATCTCGCGAAGGTCCTTCGAAGATCGCGATTCTACGTAGACCAAGTCCGTTCGATCGAAGATGCGCGCCACCATCTCCGCCGGCAGCAAACCCGCCTGCAGAGAGCTGAGCGCTTGTTTCGCCCTTACCATTGCGTCCGAGCCGCCCTCGATGCGTTTGCGCAATGCCAGGGAAGCCAGCGAAACCCCCAGGCCCACCGCGATCGCTATAAATGAGATCAACTGCGTCACAGTCGCTCCACCTTTACAAGATTTGTGCCCGCCGTACTCACCATTCCTCGAGTCCTCGATGCGAGACCGTCGTAATCATCGTCGGAGTTAATTCTAGTCTTGGGAACCGGATTCGGTATATAGGACCAAAGTGCTACCAGCCAAATCGAGAGGGAAGCAAGGTAGGAGAGCTGTTGCGTAAATGTCCACGCATCTTGGAAGCTCGGACCTATGTAATTTCGTACGGCCAGCAGAGCCAGCGTCACCGCGACGGCCTGCCCGTAACCAAGCATGATTCCTTTCAGGTTTCTGCCAGCCGGGATGGCGTAGTAGGCCATCACCTGAATAATAACAATCAACAGCACTCCCTGCACGGCCAGAAAATACTGTTGCGCTCGAGTGAAAATCGCACGTGCCGCCCCGTTGCTCGGCGCAATGATCGGGTAAACCACGGCGAAAACCGTCACGGCGGCGAGGAACGCGTAACTGGCAACGCGCGCGAATTTCTCGGCCCCTGCGTAAGGCGAAAGGCCGTGCCGGAAGATTTCAAGCGCGATGCCGCATCCCAGCAAGAGGCTCATGAAGCCCGCATACCAGCTCCATTTATCAGCAACCGGGAATTTCGTTACGTATGCCAGGAAAAATGTCGCATCTGCAAGGAACAGGCTGAGGATATAGATATAAAAATTCGGGTAGCGCAAAAGGAGCTTTGCGCGCGCGCCCCGGTAGAGCACCAGGGCTTCGAGCAAAATGCCGACGAGCCAAATTATCGAACTAGCCATAAGGCACACCCGCCTACAAGGAGACGAATGCTAACACAAACGGCATGGGGAGGGGCTGGAACTTTCCCCCTGCTTGCTTTAGCACTCAACCCAATAGGTCGGGTGTAACAATATGACAGACAATAGCTTACGAAACTGCCGCTAGAGAGCCACTCCGATTTCGAGTGGCTTTGTGAGCAGCTTACTCGGCTCCGCCGTCCGGATTACCCGGCATCGGACGTGTCCCCTGAAACGCCACGCCACCGTCCGGATTGCCTGGCATCGGACGTGTCCCTTGGAACGCGACTCCACCGTCCGGATTGCCCGGCATCGGACGTGTCCCCTGGAACGCCACCCCGCCGTCCGGATTGCCCGGCATCGGGCGTGTCCCCTGGAACGCTACCCCGCCGTCCGGATTACCCGGCATTGGACGCGTTCCTTGGAACACTACCCCGCCGTCCGGATTGCCCGGCATCGGACGTGTCCCTTGCATTACGGGCTGCTGCAACACTGAGATCGAAGCCGAGGCTTGGCTGGCCGTCAGTAATACGGCTCCGCACACTGCGGTTAGCACAAGCCCGAAAAATCTGAGTCTCATGGTCTCTCCTTAGAATTTGGGGCCCAAAACAGCACGGTGAAGGTACTGATGGTGGGGGGTAGGCAACACGACAGATGGATCTCGCTTGGACTGCGATGCAAGTCTGCGGGTACTGTTAAGCTAATAGAGATCGCGCCCTCACCTGCCTTGCAATCGCTTGGCATCGCCTCGCGTATTCTCGGGGTAATCCTCGCCCGGGGAAAACACCCGCTAACGAATTGGAACCATTGCGGAACATACTGATGGTGTTCATCGAGGATTCGCGCTAAGAAATGTATTCAAGCAGGGTGTGCCGGTGATCTTGGATGGCTGATACCAGTTCTTTTTCAAACTCGTCGAACCTCGCCCCGGACGCGTTCCGGGAAAACCTGCGCAAGCTCGACCGCCGCCAGTGGTGGCTCTGGTCCTCGGCTGTGCTGGTTCTCGTACTGCTGACCATTGCCGTCGCGTCACTCGCGTTCCCCGCAATGCTCAATGCGCAGACCGTCGAGCACGACTTCTACTCCTTCTATTTGAACCAAGCCGTACGAGCGCTGGTGGGTATCGTGCTGGTTTTTGCCGTCTACGTCGTCTACCAGCAGACCATGATCATCCGGATGCGCAACACCTTGGCCGACCAGATTCACAATCTCGCCAAGGTTCAGACGCTGACCGACGAAGTCTACAAACTTGCCGCTCTGGACCAACTGACCGGCCTTTACAATCGCCGCTCGGGCGAGCAGCGTCTGGCCGAAGAGATCAGTCGCGCCGTACGCCACGAACGCCCACTCACGATTCTGCTCGCCGACCTCGATGGCCTGAAACAAATCAACGACCGCCTCGGCCACGCCGCTGGCGATCTGGTGCTGAAAGGATTCTCCGAGCGCCTGCGTAAAGCGATTCGCGGCTCCGATCTGGCGGTCCGCCTGGGCGGCGACGAATTCATGGTCCTGCTCCCGGAATGCCGCGCCGACGAGGTCAAACATGTCCTCAATCGCCTCGATGGCCTCGAGGTCGATTTCGAAGGCACCAGGATCCCTGTTCGCTTCTCCCGCGGCTGGACCGATTACAAGCCCGGCGAAACGGCCGAAGAGCTGCTGCGCCGGGGCGACGAAGCCCTCTACGCAGACAAGCGCGCCGGAAAGAAGCCCGTCGACGTTTCCCCGTCCCGAGCCGTTCCGCAACCCACGCTATAACTTCCGCATCGAAATGGAGTAGTGGAGCCGTCGCCTCCGCGGGGCACCCGCTTGCGGTATCATGCGCGGAGCACTCGTTCCGGATTCTGAGGGGAAATACCATGAAATCATTCGCACACCTACTCATGAAATTCAGCGGTCGAGGGAAATCCCTGCCCGCTTCGGTGTTCGCGGCCGTGGCCTTGCTTCTCAGCTTCGCTCTGGTAAGTTCGGCGTCCGCCGACGTTCTTGAGCTCAAGACCGGCGAGATCGTCCAGGGCAAGTTCGTCAGCGCCTCGTCGGCCACAATTCGTTTTGAAGTCAATGGCCAGGCGCAAACATTCGCTATCAAGGACGTGCTGAACATCGGCTTCAGTGACACGAGCGATGCCGCCACCTCGCCGACTCCTCCGCCCCCGCCGCCGGCCCCTCAGCCCGATCCCAATGCCGCCGCCTCGCCGCAACCGAATAGCGACGCATCTCAGCGACAGCCGCCACCTGCTGCAGCCGATTCCGATCCGCAGGGCGACAATCCCGGCACCGCCGCTCCACCGCCCCAGCAGACCGCCCCCTACAACGGTCCGACCCAAGCCGTCACGGTTCCGTCAGGAACTTCCGTGGTCATCCGCATGATCGATTCAGTTGACTCGCAAACGAACCACGTCAGCGATCCGTTCCATGCCAGCCTCGACGCGCCGTTGGTCGTTGGCAACACCGTCGTCGCGCAAAAGGGCGCTGATGTCTACGGCATGCTTGCCAACGCCAAGGATTCCGGCCACATCTCCGGTGCGCCGCAGCTGACGCTCGAGCTCACGGGCATCCGCATCAATGGGAACGTGGTCCCCATCGATTCCACAACCTATGATGTGGTTGGGAAAAGCCGCGGTACCCAAAGCGCCGAGCGCATCGGCGGAGGCGCCATTGCGGGCGCCGTGCTTGGCGGAATCATCGCAGGACCCAAGGGCGCAGCCGTCGGCGCTACGCTCGGAGCAGGCGGCGGCACGGCCGTCCAGCTCTCGACTCACGGCGACCGTATACGCGTTCCCAGCGAAACCCGGCTCGAGTTCACCACCGAAAACGACGTGACCGCCTTGATTCCCGCGACCTCCAACTGATTATTTTTCGCGCTCAAAAGCCCAGAAAAAGGGGTGTTCCTGACAGGAACACCCTTCGATAATTTGCTTGCCCCCGCGCGGGGTGGCTCGTAAGATAACGCCTGTTGTCAGGAAAGTTACCATGCCCAAAGAAAAACCAAAGGTCAATATTGGTGAGGTCATTCGCTCTTACCGGAGCGATCGAGGCCTCTCGCAAGGCGATATCGAACGCCGCACCGGACTGCTCCGCTGCTATCTGTCGCGCGTCGAGAACGGCCACACCGTTCCGTCGCTTGAAACTCTGGCGAAGATCGCCGAGGCCATGGAAATCAGCCTCGCCGATTTCTTCCCCGGTACCGACACGGCCCAGGATCGCGAAACGCGCAAAATGCTCGGCGAGCTCTCGGAGGAGGAAATCCGCTTCCTGGCCGATATCAAGCGCTATTCGACCAGCCTCTCTGACGATGACAAGCGCCTCGTCCTGGCCATGATACGCAAAATGGCCACGATCGTTCCGCCCCCGCGCAACGGCAAAACCGCCGTATCGCACCGCGCCGAACTCTAACGCCTGATCTTGGATCCGAATTCCCAGGGGCGCTGCATCTAGCGCCCCTTTTCTATTGGCTGGGGGAGCGCGCTCGCCCGGCTCCTACTAGCGTCCCGGTTCCCCAGTTCGCTACAATGTTCCCGATGCCCCAAAAGCGCCACAAAACGGTAGGCGTACGAGTCGGCAAGGTTCAAGTCGGGGGCGGCGCACCGGTGGTCGTCCAGTCGATGACCAACACCGACACCGCCGACGTAGCCGCAACAACCAAGCAGTGCCTCGAACTGGCTCAAGCCGGTTCCGAACTGGTCCGGGTAACGGTCAACATGCCCGAAGCCGCCGCCGCCTTTCCCGAAATCAAGAAGCGTCTTCTCGACGCAGGTTGCGACGCCCCGATCATCGGCGACTTCCACTACAACGGCCACGTCCTGCTCACAAAATATCCCCATTGCGCCCGCGCGCTTGATAAGTACCGCATCAATCCCGGCAACGTGGGCCACGGCCAGCGCCGCGACGAGCAGTTCTCGACCATCTGCAAGGTTGCCCGCGACAACGGCAAGCCCGTCCGCATCGGCGTCAACGGCGGCTCGCTCAATCAAGAGCTCGTCATGCGGAAAATGCAGGAGAACACGGACCAGGATCTGGGCAAGACATCGGAAGAAATCATCAACGAGTGCATGGTCCTCTCCGCTCTGCAATCGACGGAGCTAGCCATCGAATCGGGCCTCGGCAAAGATCAGATCATCATCTCCTGCAAAGTCTCGCGCCCCGGCGATCTGATCGCGATCTACCGCGATCTCGCAGGAAAGACCGACCAGCCCCTGCACCTCGGCCTCACTGAAGCAGGCATGGGCGCAAAAGGACTGGTCTGGTCCGCCGCATCGATGGGAATTTTGCTGGAAGAGGGCATCGGCGACACGGTCCGGGTCTCGCTCACGCCGCGCCCCAATGGGGACCGCCGCGAGGAAGTGTACGCTTGCTGCGAACTCCTGCAGTCGCTCGGACTGCGCGCCTTCGCCCCCAGCGTCACCGCTTGTCCCGGCTGCGGCCGCACCACGAGCTCCACATTCCAGGAACTGGCCGAAAGCATCCAGGGCTACATTCGCGACAAAATGCCCGAGTGGAAACAACAGTACGAAGGTGTGGAAGAACTGAAGCTTGCCGTTATGGGCTGCATCGTCAACGGCCCCGGCGAATCCAAGGCCTCCAACATTGGCATCAGCCTTCCCGGCACCGGCGAAGCCCCCCGCTGCCCCGTCTACATCGACGGCCAAAAATTCACCACGCTCGAAGGCAACTACGAAGAACTCTCCGCCGCCTTCCAAACCCTGGTGAACGACTACATTTCAACGAAGTATCACAAGCGCGAACGCCCCGTCCCCGCCGTAGGGCACTAGCCCGGCTGTTTCGGTTCTTCCTCGGGCGGATCTTTTCGATTGCGGCCATGTGGCAAATTGGATCGCCCCGCTGGCACGCCTTCCCTGCTTTGAAGCGATCGTCCCCTGCATTTCCAGCAGTGATGAAACGTCCACTGCGGCTCCAGCTTGCACGCCGGGCCACGCGGCGTACGATACGCTTGTAGGCAGGTGACATTTCGCCACACGCAACCGACGGGAGAATCGGATGAGGGCCACCGCAAGCGCCAGCAAACGATCCAGCGTTGGAAAATCACCGATTCTCGCCCAAACGAAGGCCTACACTCGGCGAAGTTCTTTTCGACCCAGGTCGCTTGAAACACCCGTCGGCACGGGGCACAGGGTGACACGCGACAGCCATGTCGAGCGAACGCCTGAATCGGGTCAGCGATGACGGAAAAATCCCGAGTCTCCCCCGCTGGCCCGCTTACCCGGCCACCCGCAGGCTGGCGTCGTGGCTTTTGGAGCCTTATCGTCACTCAGTTCCAGACGGGCCTGAACGACAACGGTCTGAAATATTTCGTCACCTACATCATCATCGGCATGAATCTCCCGCAGGCGCGCCGCGATAGCCTCGTCCCCGTCGTCGGCGCGCTCTTTGCGGTTCCCTTCATCCTGTTCTCCATGACCGGCGGCTATCTCGCCGACCGCTACAGCAAGCGTAGCGTCACCATCGGCACGAAATTTTTCGAGCTCGCGGTGATGGCGTTCTTCATCCTCAGCCTGGCCATGCGCAGCCTGCCGCTTGAGTGCGCCGGCGTTTTCCTGATCAGCACCGAAGGCGCGCTCTTCGGTCCCTCGAAATACGGGCTGCTTCCCGAGCTCCTGCCGGAAACGAAGCTTTCCTGGGGGAACGGCGTCATCGAATTCGGCACGTTCCTCGCCGGCATCGGCGGCGCCGTCGCCGCAGGCGAACTTGCGGAGATCTATCGGGGCCGCGAAGCAATCGGCGGCTTCCTGCTGCTGGCCTGCTCCGTCTTCGGGCTCTTCGCCAGCTTCGGCATTTCGAAAATTCCCGCCGCTGACCCGGATAAGAAATTCCGCTGGAATCCGCTGGGCGATTTCTTCACGCACATGAGATCGATCACCGCCGACCGCGTCCTCGGCTGGGCCGTTCTCGGCAATACCTATCTCTTCTTCCTCGCCGCGCTGCTGCAGTTCACCATCATCATCTACGGCCACGACGTGCTGAAAATCGACGACGCGCACATCACCGGCCTGCAAGCCGCTGTCGCCATCGGCATCGGACTCGGCAGCATCGCAGCCGGATATCTTTCCGGCGGAAAAATCGAATACGGCCTCATTCCGCTCGGGGCCCTCGGCATGACCGTCTTTGGCGCGCTGCTCTACTTTCGGGCGCCCGCGGAGATGTTCACCGCATGGCTCCTCGGAATATCGGCGCACACGTCTTCCCCGCTGATCGTCTCGCTTCTCGGCGGAGCGGCCTCGTGGGCCCGCCTTCGTATTTTCGACCTGGCGATGCTCGGAATATTCGGCGGCCTGTTCGCCGTTCCGCTGGGCGCTCTGATTCAGCACCGCCCCCGGCGCGAAGACAAAGGCGGCGTCATCGCCGCGGCGAATCTTGTTTCCTTCATCGGCATCGCGCTGGCCTCGCTCGCCTATTACATCTTCACGCACTGGTTCCATCAGAACGCCGCCGGCATTTTCCTGGACGGCGCGATCCTCACGCTCGTGACCAGCGGCTACGCCATCTGGCTGCTGCCCGATTCGCTGGTGCGCTTCCTGCTGTGGGCCGCCACGATGACCCTCTATCGCATCCGCGTCGAAGGCCGCGAAAATGTGCCCGAATCCGGCGGGGCGCTGTTCGTCTCGAACCACATGTCCTTCGTCGACGGCCTGCTGCTGATCGCGTCCATCGACCGCCCGATCCGCTTCATCCTTTACAAAGCCGTCTACGATCTTCCCTATGTAAGACCGTTTGCGAAAATCATCGGCGCGATTCCCATTTCCTCTGAACAGCGCCCGCGCGAAATGCTTCATTCGCTCCGCGAAGCTACCAACGCCATCAAGAACGGCGAAATCGTCTGCATCTTTGCCGAAGGACAGATCACCCGCGTTGGCGGCCTGCTGCCATTCCGCCGCGGCATGGAACGCATCATGAAGGGCGTCGACGCGCCGATCGTTCCCGTAAACCTCGACGGCGTCTGGGGCAGCATCTTCAGCTTCGAGCGCGGCCGGTTCGTCTGGAAACTGCCGCGTTCGATTCCCTATCCCGTTACCGTCAGCTTTGGAAAACCAATGCCGCCCACCGCGCAGCCCTTCGAAGTCCGCCGCGCGGTGCAGGAATTGCAATCCGAGGCCTACCAATATCGCCGCGCTCGCATGCGCACGCTCGACCGCGTGTTCGTCCGCACCGCGCACCGCCATCCGTTCCGCTTTGCCATGGGAGACAAGCGCCGTCCGAAAATAAAGTGGGGAGGCGTGCTGCTCCGCTCGATTTTTCTCGCTCGCCGGCTGCGAAAAACGTGGGAGGGCCAGGAAATGGTCGGTATCCTGCTGCCCCCGTCGGTTCCGGGGGCTCTGGTGAATTTCGCCGCCTCGCTCTCCGGCAAGATTCCGGTGAATCTGAATTACACAGCGTCGAGTGAATCGCTCGCATCGTGCGCCGCGCAGTGCAAGCTCGAAACGGTCATCACCACGAAGCAGTTGCTTGACCGCATCGCGCTCCAGGTTCCGGGCAGGACGATCCTGCTTGAAGAAATCGCCGCCGGCCACGGCTTCACCGAGCGCCTCGTCGCACTCCTGCTGTGGTTTTTCCCCGGCGCCGCGCTCGAAAACATCCTGAGCGGCGGCAAGACGAAATCCGTCGACGATCTCGCCACAGTCATTTTTTCAAGCGGCAGTACGGGCGAGCCCAAGGGCGTCATGCTCACGCACTACAACATCGCCTCCAACGTCGAGCAGGTCGGCCAGATGTTCATGTTCGACAAGCACGATCGCCTGCTCGGTGTCCTGCCGTTCTTCCACTCCTTCGGCTTCACGGTCACGCTCTGGCTTCCCGCCGCGCTCGGCGTCAGCGTTATCTACCATCCCAGCCCGCTCGATCTCACCGCCATCAGCGAGATCGTCCGGGACTACCGCGTGACGTTCCTGATGTCCACGCCCACGTTTCTACAGGCCTACGCGCGCCGATGCTCTGCCGAAGATTTCGGCAGCCTGCAATACGTGGTGGTCGGTGCAGAAAAGCTGCCCGAGCGCCTGGCCCTCGCCTTCGAAGACCGCTTCGGCATCCGCCCGCTCGAAGGCTACGGCGCCACCGAATGCTCGCCCGTCGTTTCCGTGAACACGCGTGACTTCCGCGCACCCGGTTTCCGCCAGATCGGCGCGAAGCGCGGCCGGATCGGCCATCCGCTTCCCGGCGTCAGCGTCCGTATTGTCGATCCCGACACGCGCGAGCCGCTCGCGGCCGGCGTGCCCGGACTGCTGCTCGTGCGCGGACCAAACGTGATGAAAGGCTATCTCGGCAAACCGGAAAAAACCGCCGAGGTTCTGCAGGACGGTTGGTATGTCACCGGCGACATCGCGGCCGAGGACGAAGACGGCTTCCTGGCCATTACCGACCGCCTCAGTCGGTTCAGCAAAATCGGCGGTGAAATGGTGCCGCATATCAAGATCGAAGAGCGGCTTCACGAGCTCGCCGGCGTCACCGACCAGCAGTTCGTCGTCACCAGCGTGCCCGACGGAAAAAAAGGGGAGCGGCTGGTCGTCCTGCACACCCTTGCTCCCGGCGAATTGAGACCCGTGCTCGAGCGGCTCGGCGAATCCGGCCTACCGAATCTTTGGATCCCCCGCCCGAATCAATTTTTCGCCGTGGAAGAACTGCCACACCTCGGCACCGGCAAGCTCGACCTCCGCCGTGTGAAGGAAATGGCCCTCGAATTCTCACCGGCCGAGAAAGAACCGCGTGAACGCGCCGAGCGGTTGAATTCCGCGCTTTGATCGCAGGTGAGAGCCTCGCAAATTTATTTTTCGCTGGTCGCGAATTTACTGTTGCGCCAATCACCGCTCTCAGGTAAAGTTTCGGGCGCTGGAGAATTCGGCATGAACTTCATAGACGACAAACACAATTCGTTGCCAGGGCAAGCGATTACGACGCTGCGCCGGGATTGTGGCCGACTTCGCTCCGGTCCCGCACAGCAGTAACTCTCAGCAACTCAATCGTTTGCATTGCAGTCAACGTCGCTTTTTGGCCGTTCCCGATTCACGGCGCGCTTCCTGCCACGCGCGTGAGCCGGGGAGGCAATCCGCGTCCCGGCAGAAAGGTGAGGCCATGGGCATTCAGGTGAAGAACGGCACGCCGATGCACGGCCCTTCGCTGTGCGAGTCGTGCATGCACGCGCATATCCAGCATGGATTCAGCGAATCGGAAGAGCAGGTGATCTGCTGCTTCACCTGGCCCAACCATCGCGTCGATTTCCGCGTGCAGAAATGCAACGACTACGCGGAAATGAAGAGGCAGAACCTGAAGCAGATGGAAGGCATGGCGTGGGTGTTGATGCCGAGAGACGGTAAACGTGTCACCGGCTTCGTCCGTCCGGAAGAAATTCCGGAAGAGCACCGGATCGAGATTGAGCTCGATGAGCACGACTAATTGGAATTCGCCGGTGATGCCGCCCGAAATCGGCGCTCGCGGCGAAACGGTGTCGGAGGCGCGGGGCGGCGCTGGCCCCGCGCCTCGGGGTCGCGCATGAAACTTCGCACCCGCAGAAAACGGGAGAGGAGAAAGAACATGAGCGAGACGGGCTACAACGTGATCACGCCCGAAAAGGGCGTGCCCATCAAGGCCTGGACAAAGGGTGTGCCTCTCGAGGCTGAGGCGCGCCAGCAGCTCGTCAACGTCGCAGAGCTCCCGTTCATTTTCAAGTGGGTCGCTGCCATGCCCGACGTGCACTGGGGCATCGGCGCCACCGTGGGCAGCGTGATTCCCACGAAGGGGGCGATCATCCCGGCCGCCGTGGGCGTGGACATCGGGTGCGGCATGATGGCCGTGCAGACGGACCTCACCGCCGGCGATCTGCCCGACCACCTGAAGGGCATTCGCACGGCGATCGAGAAGGCCGTGCCGCACGGGCGCACCAATCACGGCGGACGCGGAGACCGCGGCGCGTGGGGCGAAATCCCGTCGCGCAACCTCGAAATCTGGGGAACGCTGAAACCGCGCTACGACGCAATTGTGGCAAAGCATTCGAAGCTCGATCGCGGGAATCAGGCGAACCATCTCGGAACGCTCGGGACGGGCAATCACTTCATCGAGGTGTGCCTGGACGAAGCGGGCGTGGTCTGGCTCATGCTGCACAGCGGATCGCGCGGAGTGGGCAATCGCATGGGCAGCTACTTCATCGAGATCGCCCGGAAGGACATGGAGCGCATGTTCATCAAGCTGCCCGACCGGGATCTGGCATATTTCCGGGACGGCTCGGAGCATTTCAAGGATTACGTCGAGGCCGTCGAGTGGGCGCAGGATTTCGCCCGCTGGAATCGCCAGCTCATGATGGAGCAGATCGTCGCCGCCGTACGCGACTGCGGGGAAGTTCCACCGTTCGCGGCCGAGCGGAAGGCGATCAACTGCCACCACAACTACGTGGCCCGCGAGTCGCATTACGGCGAAAACATCCTGGTGACCCGCAAGGGCGCCGTGCGCGCCCGCGAGAGCGATATGGGAATCATTCCCGGCAGTATGGGAGCGCGTTCCTATATCGTCCGCGGCAAGGGGAATCCGGAAAGTTTCACGAGCTGCAGCCATGGCGCGGGCCGTGCGATGTCCCGCACTGAGGCGAAGCGGCGGTTTTCGGTGAAGGATCACGAACGCATGACCGCGGGCATCGAGTGCCGCAAGGATGCGGACGTGATCGATGAAACGCCGGCCGCGTACAAGCCGATTGAAGACGTGATGGCCGCGCAGGCCGATCTCGTCGAGATCGTTCACACGCTCCGCCAGGTAGTTTGCGTGAAGGGATGAGCGAACGCGGCCGCAACAAGTTCCCAAACGACGCGGCCGGGGTCTGCCTCACGGCGCCAAGGCCCGCACTGGGCGACGCGGTAATGCTAGCCAGTCGCCCAGCCAGGGCCCGGCCCCGGCCTGTCGCTCGGGAAGACGCAGAGAGCATCGACATGCCCCGGTGCTGTTCGCGGTTACGAGAAGAACGAGGAGCTCGTCCTGTGCGGCTACGCATTTCCGCCGCGCGAGATCCTCTTCGCCGTGCGGGAGTGCACGGACTTCCGAGTCGAGCGCGCCGTAGCTCTGGCTCTCGCCGGTCGGCCGGAAAACGGAAACGCGTTGGGCTGAAAATCAATCCGGGAGCGCTTCCCGATGCCGGGAGGCGCTCCCTTTTCCGTTACTCTCGCGCGAGGACGCTAAAAGATCCCGACTTTGATGTGCAGGAATTTCTTCGGGTCGCTGCGAAAATCGGAAATCAAGGCGCGCAAATCTCCCGTGAGGCCGGTCATGTTGTCGTAGAGCTGTGGATCGGTGAACATCTTCCCCATCGTGCCCTGGTTGGAATTCATCTTGGCGGTGGCGTCGCGGACGTTCGCGCTGGCATCCTTCAGATTCGTGAACAGCGAATCGTCGGTGGCGAGTTTGCCGAGCGAGCCTTTGCCGGCGCGCACGTCCGTGAGCAGCGCGTTGCCGTTGTCCGCCAGGCCCTTGATGCTGTCGTAGGCGCTCGGATCGTAGACCAGCTTGCCGACCGTGCCCTTCTGGTCCTTCACCGCGCCAATCACATCGTTCAGATTGCCGACGGTTGCATTCACCTTGGAGTACAGCTCATCGGACGCAACCAGCTTGCCGAGCGTTCCCTGCCCGGCCTGAATATTCGACGCCACGGCGTCGAACTTCGCGGCCGTGGCGTTCAGATGGTTGTAAAGCTCCTGATCGGCCAGCAGTTTGCCGATCGTCCCCTGTCCCTTCTGTACCTGCGCGACAATGGCGTGGATGTCGGTGGTTAGCGCGCCGAGGTTTTCCATCAGGTCGGCCCCGCGCTCCACCATCTGCTTCATCGCGGCCTCTTCCGTGCCGGGTACTACGCCTCCCGGCGGAATCTCACTGCCGGAAAGCCCGCGCGTGATACTGACGTAACGGTCACCGAGCAGCCCCTGCGTGACCAGGCTGGCGGTGGAGCTTTTCGTCGGGTCCGAGGAGTCCAACCGAATCTGATCCCTGTACTTGCTGTCGATCCGCAACACCAGCGTGATGCTCTGATCGCGGGTGGTGGGGTGCGGTGTCAACGTGATCGATTGGACGTTGCCGATCTCGACGCCGTCGAGCGCCACCGGCGCGCCGGTATTGAGTCCATCCACCTCCGGCAGGTAGGTGATGAGCTTGTATTTCGGGCCCAGGAAACTCGCGCCGGTAACGTAGAAAATCGCGATCATCAAAATGATCAGCCCGGCCAGGACGAAAACACCCACCCGCAGCTCAGCCCACGTCAGTTGCTTTCGTTGTGCCATTGCTTTTTCCTCCTCGGAAACGGCCAGTGCCCTACCTATTCGGCGGAAGCCAGAAATTTCTTCAGATATTCGTCAGACGAGTGCAGCACGTCGTCGGTCGAACCTTCGAAATAGACTTCGCCCTCGCGCAGGACGAGCACGTTGGTGGTCGCCGCATCGCCATGGGCCGATTTCGGCGCGCTCGCTGGATGACCATCGCCGCCCCCCGACGGCACCACGCGCTTGGTCGCTTCGTCGAAACGATAGTGCGCCAGGCCGAATGCGTCCTGCACACGGTGCGTGGCGAGCAGGGAAGTTACACCCTGCAAATCACGGCCTCTCAAAATCAGCGTGATAATGGTCTGCGAAGTGACCGGATCGAGCCCCGCGGTCGGCGAGTCGTAAAAAACAAGCGGCGGCTTATCGACCAGCGCGCGCGCAATCGACACGCGCCGGCGCATACCGCCGGAAAGCTCGGCAGGAAATTTCTCGAGGGCGTTTTCGAGCTCGACGAATCGCAGCGCCTCGCGCACGCGCTCGTCGACTTCTTCTTCGGCCACGCGTTCTTCGCGTAGGCGAAAGGCTACGTTTTCCGCAACGTCCATCGAGTCAAAAAGCGCGCCTTCCTGAAATACGAATCCGAGATGCCGGCGGAAATCGAGCAATTCGTCCTCCGACATTTCGCCAATGTGGTGGCCCATCACCCAGACACGCCCGGAGTCTGCGCGCAACAAACCGGCGGCGAGTTTCATGATCAGTGTTTTTCCGGAGCCGCTTTCGCCGAGGATCACTTTCGTTTCGCCGGGAGAGACGTCGAACGAAACTCCGCGCAGGACATCGCCGTCATCGAAGCCCATGCGGACGTCCTTAAACTCGATGAATGGTTGGCCCGGAACCATGGTCCTTGCGTCGAGCATGATCGACGTGCGGCTGGGGCGCACCATGCGCAAAGTATAGACGGAAACGCGGAGATCGCAGCGCGGTTTGGTTACTTGAACAGGTACAGCAGCAACTTCGCGAGAAACAGGTCCGAGACAAGAACCATCACGGAAGAAATGACAACCGCGGTCGTGGTGGCGCGGCCTACCCCTTGCGTGCCGCCGGTCACCCGGAGACCCTGGTAGCAGCCGATGGTTGCAATGATGAACGCAAAAACGACCGGCTTCACGAACCCCTGTACCAGATCGCCAAAGTCGAGCGATTTGATGGCGGTGGTCCAGAATTGCACGGCGCCGAGCCGCAGCGTGAACCAGGCCACGACGAACCCGCCGCAAAGCCCGACCAGGTCGAAAACGGCTACCAGCAGCGGAACGGTAAGCACGACGGCCACGACACGCGGCGTCATCAGCTTGCGGATGGGATCGGTGCCGAGCGCCCGCATCGCATCCACTTGCTCGGTGACGACCATGGATCCAAGCTCGGAAGCAATGCCGGACGCATTGCGGCCGGCAACCAGCAGCGCGGTGATGGCCGGTCCCAGTTCGCGAACCAGTGCCAGCGACACGGCTTCGCCGGTCAACGCCGTCTCGCCGAAACGCTGGAATTCCGAAGCCGTGTTCAAAACCATGACTCCACCGATTGATAATGCCGCAGCGATAATGATCGGAAGTGAACCGACGCCGATCAGGTCCATTTGCTCGAGCGTGTCGGCCCAATATTGCGGCGGACTGAGCAGGTTCCGGACCGATTGCGCGGAGAGAAGCGAATAGTCCTGCACGGCAAAGACAAACCGCTTTGCGACGTCCCCCAAAACCGATGGGAGCGATGGAATTTCGCTGGTTTCGGGCATTGTGTGCGAGGCGGCTGGCCGTGGCGAGCCGAGTCTTGGAAAGCGTAACTTCGGCCGCGCAGCGCGTCAAGAAACATCGGCGCAGGTTGAAAGCAAATCCGCCGGAATTCGCGGCGGCTGGGCGAGGGGATGCTTCGTGAAGCGGCGGCTTACGAGGCTGCCTTTACGCGCGGGGGTGCGTCCGGTAGAATCCTTCGTCTGTCCGCATAGACAAGGAATCACACAGAATGTTTCGATTCGTCACCGCTGGAGAATCGCATGGGCAGGCGCTTGTCGCCTGGGTGTCGGGATTGCCGGCGGGCGTGCCGATCGAGCTCGATTTCATCAACCGCGAGCTGCACAGGCGGCAACTCGGTTACGGGCGCGGCGGCCGCCAGCGCATCGAAAAAGATCAAGCCGATTTTCTGGCGGGCGTGCGCCATGGGAAGACCATTGGCGCGCCGATCGCCCTCCGGATCGAGAACCGCGACTGGAAAAACTGGGAAAAGGCGATGGCCGTTGAGGACAGCGAAGGCGCCGAAGACTCGCAACGCCGCCTGACAGAACCGCGCCCGGGCCACGCCGACCTGGCCGGAGCCCAAAAGTTCAATTTCCACGATGCACGATATATTCTCGAACGGGCATCGGCGCGCGAAACGGCGGCGCGGGTGGCCGTGGGGGCGCTGGCAAAATCGCTGCTGCGCGAATTCGGCGTGTCGATCCTGAGCCATACGATCGCCGTGGGCCACGCGCGGCTGGAGCGCGCAGCCACGTGGGACGAGATTGTAGCGATCTGCGAGAATCTGGAATCGCCGCTGCGCTGTATCGATCCGGCCACCGAGGCGCGGATGAAAGCGGAAGTGGATCACGTCCTGCGGGCGGGAGACACCGTCGGCGGCACGTTCGAAGTCGTCGCTCGCGGACTGCCCCCGGGGCTCGGCACGCACATTCAATGGGACGAAAAGCTCGACGCAAAGCTGGCGCAGGCCGTCATGTCGATCCAGGCGGTGAAGGCCGTGGAGATCGGCACGGGATTCGAGAACGCCGGCAGTTACGGCTCGGAAGTGCAGGACGAAATTCGATATGATGCGGCGCGCAGAAGGTTCGAACGCACCTCGAACCGCGCCGGCGGACTCGAAGGCGGCATCACCAACGGACAGGACATCGTCGTTCGCGGATACCTGAAGCCGATCTCGACGCTGCGCCGGGCGCTGACCACCGCGGACCTGGTCACCAAGGCCGAAGTAAAAGCGGCGTACGAGCGCTCGGATTTCTGCGTGGTGCCGGCCGGAGGAGTGGCCGGCGAGGCGATGGTCGCGGCGACGCTGACCGGCGCGTTCCTTGAAAAGTTCGGCGGCGATTCACTCGACGAAATGCGCCGGAATTACGAAGGCTATCAGCGCCAGCTGGACAATTTTTGATTTCCGGAGACTTTTCGCGCGCCCGGCTGGACAGATTGAGATGATTCATCCCATAGTCAAATACGGCGACCCGGTGCTCGAAACGCCCACGAAAGCGGTGGAGAATTTCGACGAAGAGCTGCAGGCGCTTGTCGCGGATATGTTCGAATCCATGTACGCTGCCAACGGGGTGGGGCTGGCCGCGCCGCAGATCGGTATCAGCCGGCGCGTCGCGGTGATCGACGTGACCGTCGGCAAGAACGCCGAAGCCAAGATCGTCTGTGCGAACCCCCAAATCATCCACACCGAAGGAGAGCAGCGCGAAGAAGAAGGCTGCCTTTCGATCCCGGGTTTCCGCGGTCACGTGGCGCGGCCGCAGTACGTGACCGTGCGCGCGCAGGATGCCTCGGGAAAGGAATTCGAGATGCGCGGCGAGGGATTGCTGGCGCGCGCGTTCTGCCACGAGATTGATCACCTCAACGGAGTTCTCTTCATCACCCACCTCAGCATGCTCAAGCGCGATCTGATCAAGCGCAAAATCCGAAAACTGAAAAAAGCCGGCGAGTGGTAGGCGCGCCGTGGCGCTGCGCATCGTGTTCTGCGGCACCCCGGCGTTTGCCGTTCCGTCCTTACGGCGACTGATGGTTGAGCCGGATTTTGAAATCGCCGGAGTCGTGACGCAGCCGGACCGTCCGCGAGGCCGCGGGCAGGAAATTCGGACTTCGACGGTGAAAGATGCCGCGGTCGCCGCCGGTATCGCCGTGTACCAGCCGGAAAAAATCAAATCCGACGAGGGTTACGAATATTTCCGGCGGGTCGCGCCGGACACCGTCGTGATCATCGCCTACGGCCAGATTATCTCCCAGCGCCTCGTGGCGATCCCGCGCCTCGGCTGGATCAACCTGCACGCCTCGCTGCTGCCGAAATATCGAGGCGCCGCGCCGATCAATTGGGCGATCGTCAACGGCGAGAGGCGCACCGGGCTCACCACCATGCAAATCGACGCCGGCCTCGACACCGGCCCGACGCTGCTGAAATACGAAACGGAGATCGCTGCGGATGAGACGGCGCCGCAGCTGACCGCGCGTCTGGCCGAAGCGGGCGCGCCGCTGATCGTTGATACGCTTCGGAAATTGGCACGCGGCGAGATCCGGCCCGCGCCGCAAGACAATTCGCAGGCGACGCTCGCGCCGATTCTCAAGAAGGAAGACGGCCGAATCGACTGGTCGCTCACGGCGCACCAAATCTACAACCGCATCCGCGGCCTGCAGCCCTGGCCCGGCGGCTTCACAACCTTTCGCGGGAAGACTTGCCGGATCTGGGGCCACGCGCTCAAGCCCCTCGCGGCGGCTGGCACGGCCGGCGTCATCCTGCTAACCGAGGAAGACGGTCTGCTCGTAGGGTGCGGCGGCGAAACCGTGTTGCGCGTGGAGCACGTCCAACTCGAAGGCCGCAATCGCGTCACCGACGCCGAGTTCCGGAGCGGCGCCCGCATCGTTTCCGGCGAACGCTTCGGCAGCTAGGACTCGCGATGGCCGTCTCCGTCTCCCGAAAAATCGCCTTCGACGTGTTGCAGCGCGTGGAAGCGGAGGGCGCTTATGCCAGCGACGTCCTCCATGCCGAACTGGATGTCGGACCTGCGGCAGCAAAACTCAAGCCCCAGGACGCGGCGCTCGCCACCGAACTTACGATGGGCGTCCTGCGGTGGCGGCGCCTGCTCGATTTCCTGATCGACCCCTACACGAAGAAGCCGGTCGAGCGGCTCGACCTGCCCGTGGCCATCGCCTTGCGTATGGGCGCCTACCAGCTGCGGCTCCTTGAAAAAATTCCGGCCAGCGCCGCCGTGAATGAATCGGTCGAGCTGGTGAAGCGAGCGCGGAAATCCTCGGCCGCGCCGCTCGTGAATGCCGTGCTGCGCAGAATCGCGGCCGACGCGAAAACGCCGGCTGACAAGTTTCTGCTGCCCGGCACGTCCGCCGCGGAACGCCTGGCAATCCTTCACTCGCATCCCGTCTGGATGGTCAACCGATGGCTCGCGCGGTTCGGCGAACGGCAGACGATCCAGCTGCTCGAAGCGAATAATCGCGCGCCGCGGCTGAGCTTGTCCTTCCACGCACCGGAGCAGCGCGATGAAACCATTCGCGCGCTCGAAAAGTTCGGCCTGCGCATCGAACCGGGCACGCTGCTGAAATCCGCGTTCGCTGTCAGCGGCGGCAGCCCGGCCCGCACGCAAGCATTTCGCGCGGGACAGATTTCGATCCAGGACGAAGCGTCCCAAGCCATCCCCCTGCTGCTGGGCGTTCGCGCGGGCGATCGCGTGCTCGATCTCTGCGCCGCACCGGGTGGCAAGACGGCAATGCTTGGGCGCGCCGCGGGCAACGGTGGAGAGGTGGTCGCCGCCGATCTGCACGCACACCGCCTGCGCGCAATGGCTGTGCAACTCAAGCGCCTCGGCCTGCAAAATGTGCAGCTGATCCAGCTCGACGCCACCCACGCGCTGCCTTTTCGCGAGGCATTCGACAAGATACTGGTCGACGCGCCCTGTTCCGGCACCGGCACGCTCGCCCGCCATCCCGAAATCCGCTGGCGGCTCGGGCCCGAGCAGCTCGACTTGTCGCGGGAGCAGCAAAAGCGGATGCTCGCGAACGCGCTCGAGAGGCTCGCGCCCGGCGGCAGGCTCGTCTATTCCACGTGCTCGATGGAGCCCGAAGAAAACGAGGACGTCATCATGCACTTCGTGAACAGTTCCTCGACGATCCGCGCGGTGGGCGCAGCCGAAGCCGCAAGAACGCTTGCGCCGCATCTCGTGCCGCAGGTCGAGGCCCGGGAACTGTTCGCCGCCGATGGATTTTTCCGCACCGCACCCTCCGCCTTCCGCACCGACGGATTTTTTGCCGCACTGCTCGAAAAAATCTGACGCACGATCGGCCCGCAAGCCACTGCAATTTCGGCGAGTTCTTGCGAATACTGGTTATCGCCTTGCTTCCATAGCTCGACGGGGCGCGTCGATGTGCGCGACCTGACGAGCGATCCGCTGACATTACAAGTGGTTAGGGGGCAAGCCCATGAAGAGAGCCGTCCTATTATTCGTAAGTCTATGTGTTTTCGGATTCGCCCTGTTGGTTACGCGCGTGGCGCTGGGCCAGGACGCCACGGGCCGCGTCATTGGAACGGTCACCGACCAGCAGGGTGCAGCCGTTCCCGGCGCGAAAGTGACGGTGACGAACGCCGCCACGCAAATCGCCAGCTCGACGGTGACGCGCGACGACGGCACGTTCGAAGTACTTCATTTGCCGATCGGCCCCTACGTCGTGGCCGTCGAGCACGAAGGATTCAATAAGATCACCACGCAGCCGAACCGGCTCGAAATCAATCAGTCGTTGCGCTTCGACGTAGTCCTCACCCTCGGCGCCGTCAGCCAGACCGTGACGGTTGAATCGCAAACCTCTCGCGTCGAAACCGAAAATCCGACGGTTGGCGGCACCGTCACCGGCGAGGCCATCGAGCAGGCCCCTCTCAACGGCCGCAACGTTCTGAACCTGGCCCTGCTGATGCCCGGAGTGACGGAATCCAATCCGGACAACACCGGCGCAGGCGGCTACAGCATTGGCGGCGGCCGCACTGATTCCGTAACGTTCCTTCTCGACGGCAGCCTGAACAACGACCTGCTCGACAACGGCGTGGTCTTCAATCCGAATCCGGACACCATCGAGGAATTCCGCGTCCTCGAAAGCAATTACACCGCCGAATACGGCCGCAACGGCGGCGGCGTCATTACCGAGGTCACCAAGTCCGGCACGAACGAATGGCACGGCAGCGCGTACGACTACCTGCGCAATGGAGATTTCGACGCGAATTCCTTCTTCCGGCATCTCAATGACGAAGCGCGCGACCCACTGCGGCGCAATCAATATGGCGCCACGTTTGGCGGACCGATCGAGATTCCACACGTCGTCAACGGCAAGGACCGTTTCTTCTTTTTTGTGGGCTATCAGGGCCAGAAACAGAGCGATCTGGCCACGCCGACGGATTCGCAAGTTCCCGTATTTACGCCGGCCGAAGTCGGGGGCGACTTTTCGCAGGCGGGGCCGAACGGAGGCCCCGACCCATTCGTTACGTGCTTCCTGACGGGCTTCTGGCAGAACACGGGGATGGCCACGGAGCCGGATGGCAGCGGCTGCGGCGCCGGAGGCGCGCAAGGTCCCACGCACCCGTTCTTTCAAGCTCCCACTCAGCCGGGGGCCTGTGCCGCGTTTGCCTGCGCGCTCGATGCGACGAAATTCAATCCCGTCTCGCTGGCCTACATCAGCAACGGCCTGGTGCCGGTCACCTCCGCCGGCGTAGTCACGCCCACCAGCGCTTCCACCAACAACACGAATGAACTCACCATGCGTTTCGATTTCCAGGCAACGTCGAAGGACCAGATTACCGCAACCCTCGGAGGCCAACGCAACCCGCAGGTCATTCCGTTCGTGACGCAATCCAATCTCGTTCCGTTTGCCGATGTGCCGGGATTCACGGCTTCCACAAAGATCGACGACTATTTCTTGAATCTCGCATATACGCGCACGATCTCACCCAGCATGCTGAACGAACTGCGTTTTACCACTCAGAAATTCTTCGAGTTGCAGGGCGTACCGGAGGGTCCCAATGCGCAGTTCACCGCCAGCAAGCTGGGTTTCACGAATCTGACGCCGGATAATCCCACCGGCCCTCCCTTGTTTGACATCAACAACAACGAGCTGGCCGTCGGCTACACCTACCTCGGGCCGTCGAATCTGATTAACAATACGTTTGGCGTCTCCGACACGTTCACCTGGATTCGCGGAAAAAACACGTGGAAGATGGGCGGAGGAGTTTCTGCGTACCAGAACAACCAGTTATTTGATTTCCTCACCAACGGCCTTTTCGATTTCGACGGATCGCTTACGGGCAATGCGTTCGCCGACTTTCTGCTCGGTGCGCCGACCGACTACGTTCAGGGAGCCGCGGCTCCGTCCAACATTCGCACGAAATCGTGGGACGGATTCTTCCAGGACGAATGGCACGCCACGAAGCGGCTCATGCTCAGTCTCGGTATTCGCTACGAATACAACACGCCGAAGTCGGACACGCTCGGCCGGACATTTTCGATCGTTCCCGGCGATCAATCCGAACGCTTTCCCAATGCGCCCGTCGGACTCGTCTTCCCCGGCGACTCCGGCGCCCCGCGGGGTGTCAATTTTCGGGATACCCATGATTGGGCCCCGCGCATCGGTTTCGCCTGGAATCCCGACGGAAGCGGCAAGACCAGCATTCGCGGTGGATTCGGGATTTTTTACGACATCCTCAAGGCCGAGGACAATTTCCAGTTCAACGGCCAGCCGCCTTTCTTCAGCCTCGCCAACATCTCAGCCTTCCCCACCAGCCTGGCCGGAAACAGCTGCGCGGCATCGAATCAGGCGAACCAGATCATCACGTATTTTTCCGATCCCTTTGATTCGACCTGCACCAACAATACATTCCCATCCGTGCCGCAGCTGAGCGGAAGCCAGTACTTCTCGAATCCCGGCTCTCTGCCGTTCGGTTCGCAGCTTTTCTTCGTCGATCCCCACCTCCACACGCCCTACATCTATCAGTACAACCTGAGCGTTCAACGGGAACTGGCCCGGCGGCTCGTCGCAGAGATCGACTACGTGGGCAGCAGTTCTCACGGGCTGACCGCGTTGCAGGATGCCAACCCGTTCGTTTTGGGAACGACCGATCGTGCTCTCAATCTCGGTCCCGGCGACAGCACCTGTCCGGATGCGAACGCGGGCAACTCCGGCGGAACCGGGTGCACGTTCTCCGCGATCGACGAATTTCGCAACATTGTGGACGCCAATTACAATGCCTTGAACGTGAGCCTCACCGAACAGGTCGGCAACACACCCGCGGGCAACATCTATTTCACGTTTGCCTACACCTACGGGCACAGCATCGATGACGCCTCCGGCTTCCAACAGCGCAGCAATCAGGTGCCGTCATACGATCCGGAGCGTTATCGCGCGTCGGGCGACACGGATATCCGCAACCGCATCACCTTCAGCGGCGCGTGGGGGCTTCCGTTCGACCGCATGTGGCCATCCGGCCCGAAGCGCCTCACTCAGGGGTGGACGCTTTTCCCGATTCTCACCTGGAGGACGGGATTCCCGCTCAACGTTCCGGCGAATCTCCCGCTCGGCGACTTCAGCGAGGGACCGTCGGGAGCGGGCGACGCCATCATCGCAAATGCCAACGTGGTCGGACCGACCAACATCCTCAATCCAAGAAACGTGCAGGACTTCGGGAATGGACCGGGGCTTTATTGGTTCAATCCGAACAGCTTCTCGAACGCCATCAGCGCGGACACGGCCGGCGACTGCAGCGAACTGGCAACCGAGGCGCCCGGCACTTTTCCGTCCGACGCACAGGCTGTGAATTGCCCGAGCCTTCGCACCTACGGCTCTTTCCGGCGGAATTCGCTGTCCGGCCCCGGATTGGTCAACCTGGATTTCTCGATTGCAAAAACAACCGCGATCACCGAGCGGCTGAAACTCGAGATCCGCGGCGACTTCTTCAACATCCTGAATCACACGGAATTCGCCAATCCCGACACGAATCCCAACGACATCGGTGCGGGAGGAACATTCGGCCAGATCACCAATACCGGCGTGCCGGGAGACGAGCGGCCACGGATCATCCAGCTCGCCGCCCGCTTCAGCTTCTAGCGCCAGGCTCGTGAAACCGCAATTACGCGACAGGGGAAGTATTTTCAAACGGCGCCTCCGAAAGCGACCGAGAATCTCCCTGGCCGGAGAAGCGCCGGCATCCAGCCAGGCGGCTTCTCTGGCCGCGCCTATTGGCTCACTTCGATTGTGATCGGTGCGGACTGGACCGCGGTGCCGTTCGCGCCATTGACGGTCATGTTGTAGTTTCCGGCTGGCGTTGACGCACTCGTCGTGATCGTCAACGTTGCGGTCCCGGCGCCCGTGATGGACCCAGGCGAGAACGTCGCCGTTGCGCCCGCCGGGAGTCCTGTAACGGTCAAAGCGATGCTTCCGTCGAATCCATTCATGACCGTGGTTGCCACGTTGTAGACCGTATCGGATCCGGCACTAATCGCCTGAATCTCGGGTGTCGCGGAAATGTCGTAACTTGCTCCGGTGACGACCAGCGTTCCCATGGCAGTTTGGTTCAAGGTTCCGCTCGTAGCCGTAAAGCTCAACGGATAGGTGCCCGGTTGAACGGAGGAAGTTGTGTCGAGCGTCAGCGTGGAGGTTCCCGATCCGACAAATATTTCCGGACTGAACGTCGCGGAGGAACCGGCCGTCTGTGTCGAGTCGCAAGAAAAAACCGGAGGATTCGCTCCGGGCAACGTCATTCATTCGAAGTGGCTACTCGTGCTAGTCTCATGACAGGAGAAGCCGGCGAATGAAAATGAACACGACCGAGCGCCTGCAGTGGGTCCTGCGCATGGCGTTCCTGCTTTTCATTTTGTCGTCCGTTGCGTTTCTCAGCGCGCTGACGGCCATGCGCATCGCGGTGCAGGGTCGCGAGGTGGGCATGCCGGACGTCGTCGGCAAAAGCATGGTGCCCGCGCGACAGATTCTTCACGGCCGCGGCATCGGCATGAAGGTGGAAGACCGCATTTACAGCGATCAGCCCAGCGACACCATCGTCCGCCAGAGTCCCCCGCCGAATGAGCGTGTGAAAACCGGTCAAAACGCTCACGTGGTACTCAGTCTCGGCCCGCAGCGAATGACGATTCCGCAACTCCAGGATCGCAGCCTTCGCGCCGCGGAAGTCGAGCTTCTGCGCGACGGCATGCAGCTAGGCGAAGTCTCAAGCTTCTACGTGCCCGGCGGCGTGGCCGACACCGTCACCGAACAGGATCCCGCGCCCGGCGCCACGGACATGACCGGGCCCCACGTCAGCCTGTTGGTTTCGCTCGGCGCGCGCCCATCCGCTTACGTAATGCCGGATCTTGTCGGACAACCCTTCCCGGAAGCACAATCGAAACTCGGTTCCGCCGGTTTGCGGCTCTCGAAGCTCACGCCGGAGCCCAATACGAGCTCCCCGGCCGGCACGGTCGTCGGCCAGACTCCGGCTCGTGGGCAGAGAATCGACTCGAATGCAACCATCGAACTGACGGTCGCCGAGTAGCCGGACCCTTCGCAACGTGCCGTACCCCCTGTGCTAGAATCCCCGGGTCGCTCATGGCCTATGCCAACATCGAAATCGCGCCGTCCATTCTGGCCTCGAACTTCGCGAGGCTGGGCGACGACGTTCGGGCCGTCGAACAGGGCGGAGCTGACGTCATCCACGTCGATGTGATGGACGGCCACTTCGTACCCAACATATCGATCGGCGTGCCCGTGGTTGTCTCTCTGCACAAGGCAACCCGTCTGCCTCTGGATGTGCATCTGATGATCGAACGACCCGAAGAGTACGTCGAGCGATTCGCCAAGGCCGGCGCGAGCCGCATCCTGGTTCACCAGGAAGCGACGGTGCACCTTGATCGTGCGCTCAGCCTGATCCGCGAAAGCGGCGCACAGGCCGGCGTGGTGATCAACCCGGCGACGCCTGTGGCGATGCTGACGGACGTGCTCGACAAGGTGGATACGGTGCTGGTGATGTCGGTGAACCCGGGCTTCGGAGGGCAGAAATTCATCCCCGGGGCGATCGAGAAAATTAGACAGTTGAACCAGTGGCGCGCGCGCTATAATGGCGCCTTCCGGATCGAGGTCGACGGCGGCGTGGATGCGGAGAACATCGCCGAGCTGGCCCGGGCCGGAGCAAACACGTTCGTCGCTGGGACTTCGATCTTTCACACTCCTGATCCAGCTGCAGCTGTACGAGACTTGCGTAAACTCGCGACTGAAGCTACAAGCCAGCGGGTTTGAAAGAGCGTGTGATGGGCCGATTTTCTATGAACAAGCGTCATCTCCTGATCGCTGGCGTCGCGATCTCGCTGGTCGGATCGCTCTGCGGCGCCTCGTACGGACAGAAGAACCCCAAGATCACCAAGGTCAAAGACACGCCGGTCAAGAAGGCTGTGGCCGCCGAATCGGCCGAGCCCGATAAACTGCTCTACGAGAAGGCCGCGTCGGAAATCAAGAAGGCCCACTACACCGAAGGCCGTCTCGATTTTCAGACGTTGATCAACACCTACCCCGATAGCGAATATCTCGCCAAGGCGAAGCTGTGGGTTGCCGATTCGTTCTACAAGGAAGGCGGCACGTCCAGTCTGACGCAGTCGGTTGAGGAATATAAGAATTTCATCGTCTTCTTTCCGTTTCTGGATGAAGCCGCCTACGCGCAGATGCAGGTCGGCATGGCTCACTACAAACTGATGGAAAAGGCCGACCGCGACAACAGTCATGCGGAAGCCGCCGAAGATGAATTCCGGACGTTTCTGATGAAATACCCGCAGAGCCCCTTCGTCCCGCAGGCCGAGCAGAGCATGCGCAACGTGCAAGAAGTTCTGGCCCAGGGCGAATATGGAATCGCGCGCTTCTATTACATGAAGAAGGACTATCGCGCGTCCGCCGCGCGCCTGCTCGAAGTGACCGCACGCTATCCGCTGTTCAGCGAGAATGACGAAGCGCTCTGGATGCTGGCAGACGTCTACCAGCGCGCCCGGACAGCGTCGAAAAACGAAGACGACAAGAACCACTGGGCGGACCTGGCGGCCAAGTGCTACGACAACATCGTTCAGAACTACCCTGCGTCGAGCTTGCTGGGGATGGCGAAAGAGCGTCTCAAGTCGATGAATCTGCCGATCCCGGCTCCCAATCCGGACGCCGTGGCGCGCATGAAACAGCGGCAGATGTATCAGCGGGACCACCGCCAACTGGCCCTCGTCCGGATGCCGCTGAACATGGTGAGGAGCAGCCCCGATTTCTCGACCGCGGCTCGCAGCGGCACTCCCAATCTTGCGCCGCCGGATGAAGTTGTCTCAGCCGTGGACGTGCTGAATCCGAACGCCGCCGGAACCTCGTTTAGCATTCGCAACGCGGGATCTTCGGCGGGCGCCGACACCGGTACAGCGGGCTCGTCCGATTCCGATTCTGTGGATACCGACTCGACGGATTCAACCGCGCCCGCTCAGGCCGCGCCTGTGCCGACGGCTTCGACCGGCGCTCAAATTCTGGAAGCTCCCGGTGCCGGTTCCGCCGCCACGCCGGCTCCGGCGGCAGCCGATGCT
>JBAVUW010000157.1:0-40300 GCA_049696975.1 Candidatus Acidiferrales bacterium
ATTGGGATGTGATTGAGGATGAGGCCACAGAGGAGCAATCGAAAAGTGGCGCGCCGATGTTCGGAAAGACTTTTCCAACGCACAAATGAAGGGGATTTCACAGGAGGCTGACTCATGGGAAACGAAAGCTCTTACGCAGCTCTCGGGCTGAAAGCATGGATGACCCAAATCGATCGTGCGGACAAGCTTTTTGGCGCCCTCTCGTCGGAGGAAGTTCTGCGGGAAATAGCGCCTGGCAGAAACAGGCTGCTTTACCTGTGGGGACATCTGACGGCCGTACACGACGCGATGCTGCCCCTGTTGGCTCTGGGTGAACGTCTTCACCCCGAGTTTGATGCCGCCTTCGTCTCGAACCCAGACAGGTCGCGAGTTGACATTCCTTCGCAAGAACAGGTGCGTCAGGCATGGAACAGCGTGAACAGTGAACTGTCGAGGGGCTTTGAAACAATGTCGTGGTCTGACTGGCTCAAGCGGCACTCTGGTGTGTCGGAAGAAGATTTCGCAAAAGATAGTTCGCGCAATCGCTTCGCTATCCTGCTGAGCCGCACGAACCACCTCTCCTATCACCTCGGGCAAGCGGTTCTCAGACGCCGGTGATCGACCATCGAGGCGTCCGAACTCGAGAGTTCGGAGCTCGGCAGCAACGGAGAAGAGCGATGGCCAAGAAGCTCGAAGGCAAGACCGCCGTCATCACCGGCGGAACGGAAGGGATTGGCCTGGCTACGGCAATGCTATTCGCCAGAGAGGGCGCGTATGTCTTCATTACGGGCCGTCGCCGGAAGCAACTCGATGAGGCCGTGCAAGCCATCGGCACCAACGTTTCCGGCGTTCAGGGAGACGTCGCTAAGCTCGCCGATCTGGACCGTCTTTACGAAACCGTCGCCAAACTGAAAGGGCGAATCGATATTGTTTTCGCCAACGCTGGCGTTGGCGAGTTTGCTCCCATGGGGGACATCTCGGAGGAGCATTTCGACAAACTCTTCAACGTCAATGTGAAGGGGACGCTGTTCGCGGTGCAAAAGGCCCTACCGCTGCTGAATGATGGTGGATCGATCATCCTCAACGGATCTGTTGCGAGTGTGAAGGGTACGGCCTCTTTCGGCGTCTATGCTGCGAGTAAGGCCGCCATTCGATCTTTCGTGCGAACCTGGACTACGGATCTGAAGGACCGTCGTATCCGCTCAAACGTCGTCAGTCCGGGTCCGACCAATACGCCGCTGGTGAGCCGGCAATCTGCAGACGTCATTGCGCGGATCGTGTCCACCATCCCGATGGGACGCATCGGCAAACCCGAAGAAATTGCCAAGGCGGCGTTGTTTCTCGCGTCGGAGGACTCCAGTTTCGTTACGGGTATCGAACTGTTCGTTGACGGCGGCAGGGCCCAGATCTAGCACTCACGCATCCGATCAATCAGCGTGTGTGCCTGATTTTCACCGTGGAACGATCGGCCCCTACACCGAGCACGCGGTAAGTCTGTGATTCGGTAAGACTAAAATGCAGGTCCACATGCGAGGGAGCCTCAACCGCGGTATGCGTAAGCACAAACTAATTCTTTCGGAAAACCGAATCATTGATCGGGGAGTTTGTGCGCACGTCATGAACCTCCAGCATCAGGTCGCCTTTATTCGCAGTGGCTCTGATTTTTCTCGGAAAGTTGATGCCTCCGGAATCTCGATAGTCGGAAAAGTAGGTTTCGACCTTGTAGGCGGACTCCGGGCCGCCCTTTTGCAGGCGAATCCTCTCCACGGAATCCATTCGAACCATTAGAAAGTTCTCGCAGTCGTAGTATCGAACCTGTGGATCTCCGGATTTGGGCGTAAGCCGCAGGGCGTACGCCCACCTGCCATCGATCCCGGTCAGTCCGACAAGTTCAATCCGTGTGAATCGCCGGTCAAGACTGCTTTCGATCAGAGCCAGCCAGTCTTCATCCAGGACGCCGAGCGTAACGCCGTTGAGTCCGCCGATACCTTCACCGGTGTGCCAGGAGAACGGTATCCCCTCCTCGTGGCCCGTTGAGGCCTGGCCGTGCGTGATTGCATCGAACTGAAACACGTCATTGGCGGGCGCCATGAAATAGAAATGAAAGTCACCCAGGCTGTTGAGAACGGGCAAGCCGAAACTTCCCTGCGCGTGGAGTGTCTGCATGGCATTCAACGCCTCAAGCCCCCCGATGGCCGTCGTGTGTTTGTCCAAAATTTCCGCCGCGCTAATTCTTCCCGTGGGCGGCGGCGACTTCTGGGCGACTGCGATTACGCAAGCAAAGTTTGCCAGCCATAGCGCTAGAATGAGCGCTCGAGTTAGCCGGAACACATTGTTCATATCGACCCGATGTTCTGCGACTGAACGCGAGCAACTAAGGATTCTCGGGCCAAGCTGGCGGTGTCCTAGTCTCACAGGAATATTCGCGAGCTCCCAAATGGTCGGAATACAGACACCTCTTGCCCGGCACCTTCTGGGTGCCGTCTTCGGCGGCTATACGGCTGAAGCCCGAACTGCAAAAATCACACGTTTTATCGCGGCTTCACTTCGTAGCGTCCAACCATTCCCGCGAGCATGTGATCACTGATGTGGCAATGGTAGAGCCAGATGCCGGGTGCATCCGGGACCATGTCCGCGGTCACCATCTGCGCAGAAGTGACCACCAAAACGTCCGTGCGTTGGCCCGCCACGAGTACCGTATTGCCGTGCCAATGTGGCGTATGCGCGTTGTTGAAGTCTCCCAACGTAGCCACATACCAGCGCACCCGGTCGCCTTGCTTCATCGTCATCAACGGCATGTTCCCGAAAATATAGCCATTGATGGACCACTTGACATTCGTATCCGCGAATCCGGTCCCTACGATCGTTCCAGCCATTCCGGCGGGAGTGTAGGGAACAAACTTTTTCCGATCCACGCCGCTTGGATCGGTCGTGTGATCGCGAATGTTGTCCTCCAGATACCAGCTTTCGTTCTCGTTGATGGCGATGAACATGCTCACGAATTCGTGGTCCACATCCTTCGGACGGCCGTCGGGAAGGGCCATTCCCCGCCGCGTCACGATGATCACGCCAAACAGCCCAGAAGCGACGTCCTGCAATTCATCCGCATGTGAGTGGTAAAGCCAGAACACCGAACTGGGATCATTCGGCCCGGGACCTGCCCGCTCCGGTATTTGCCAAACGTACGTGTGAGTCGCGCCAGGCGGGACGCCGCCATCGGCTTTATCCGCGCCGCTGGTGCCGTCGTTGTACTCGGCACCTTCGGAGTCTTTCCGGTACAGAACTCCATGCGGGTGCATGCTGTAGGGGTGTGACGCATTGTTCTTGAATATCACCGTGATCGTATCGCCCACCTCTCCGCGCAGAATCGGCCCGAGCAGGCCGAGGTATTGTTCTTCGGGAGGCCGCGTCCTCAGTGTCGAAAACGAAGCGTCGGTATATTCGCGATAAATCGCTTTTTTGTACACGCGGCCGATACGGTGAGGACCAGGCTCGGTGTAGCCCTTTTGGAGTTCATCAAAAGGCATTCCCATCGCCTCATCGCGACCGGACGGTGCGTAATCCCAGTTCACCTCGTCGGCCGCGACATAATACGTGCGCGTCTTGCCGGACGGTGAGGCCGGAATTACTTGTCCGCGGACGGCAGACCCGCAAAAGATCGTTCCAATCGTTAGGACGACCACGAGAAAAACGGACACGCGAATGCCCCGAATCATTTTCCCTCCTGAGCGGCGCAAGCATTCTAGCTGGAATATCTGAACTTTCACGACTTTCTCCGGAACCACCGGCTTCGCGGTCGTCGGCATAACGATTCTACAAACGATCGGTTGGGTCATCGTCTGTCGAGAGCTTTCGGCCCGATCGCTGCTTTCGTGCGAAATTTGCGCGAGGAATTCAACTTCCCCATTTTTCCGAATGCAGATCATACGCGCTCCCTCGCGAAGGCGATGGAGGCTGCAAAAGCAGGCTTTGACTGAAGTGTCTTTGATTTGTCGGTTTTGCCCTTTGAAGAGAGAAATCGGGAACATCGGAACTGGCTCCGAAATACACGAAACGTCCCCGGACCTGTTCAAGGAGCTTTCAACTCGGGAAGAAGCGAAACAGTTTGTGGAGAGCACCTGAGTGGACGTCCTGGCCCCGGCGGTCGGGAATCTGCACGGTATGCTGAAGAGCATGGTGCGGGGAGAAACGAAGAAGCACCTGGATATCGGGAGAATCGCGGTCATAAAGGGAGCGGCCAGGATCTTCCTAACCCTTCACGACGGATCAGGAACCGATGATGGAGACCTGCGCAAAGCAATTGAGGCAGGAATTAACGTTATCCACATCTATACAGAACCTCGGGTCGCGTGGAGACACGCTTTGGACGATGGCCCAGCCAAGCACCCAGGCGAAGTCGTACCCCCACAAGATTCTGCCGTCCGCCGTGAATTCGGTAAAACGGGTAGTCGTCTCGCGCTTGAGACCGTTCAACGGTGAACGCGCCGCGACCCAAGCGAAGTGGGACCGGTCCAGTCACGGGGTCCTCCTGTACTCCGCGAGCCGGCGCGAGAAAGACAATTTCCCACCCGCATCCCATGCGACGCTGATGGAATCCGGTCGAAACGAGTAGTCTTTGTGTCCTCCGTGCTCTTTATGCGGATTTTCCTTTGCGAGCAACGGGTTCACTCTTGGCTTTGATCGACTTCACGAGATCGGCCGACGATGCTCCTTCGAGCGACAATCCATAGCCGACTTCACGCACAATGCGCTCCTTCAACGGTTGAATAAAGTGGATGCGCGTGTTGCGGCGCGTCACTTCCGGCGCTTTCAGGTACAATTCGGCGAGTTCGCGCGCCCGGCTGAGCGCCTTGCCGCTCGGCACAACTTCGGCAACCACTCCCCATTCATAAGCGGTACGTGCCGGGAGCGGCTGTGGGTTCAGCAGGAACGCCTCCGCTCGTCCCGCTCCGGCGCGGTAACTCCAGGTGGTAAAGATTCCGTCGCCGGGCGCAACGCCTGCAGAGAAATGGGCCACATCCTGGAAGGTCGCACCATCCGCCGCCACAATTACGCTGGCAAGTAGCGCGTAGTCTGAATGCACATGGGCACGTCCCTCAATCGCCGCGATGACCGGCACTCGTATGTTGGCTATGTTTTCCAAAACCTGAACGCCTTCGTCGTGAACCTGACTCCAGACGCCGGGATCGGTGACATCGCCGAAAGAGGGCCAATCGACATCCGTGATGAACTCCCCACCTGCACCCGTCAGGATTACGATCTTGTTCGCCCTATCTTGCGCAATCCGATAGAAGGCATCGACAAAACCTGTGTGAGATTGCGCAGTCATGATGAACGGTCCGCCGTTGGTGTGGAATTCAGCAACCAGCACACCTTTGTCGTCGCGTGTCAGTTTTAGGTTTTGATAGTCTGCCAAGTAGTTATTTGGAAGCGGCACTGCATTCTCCTCTCTGTGTTCCCCTGACTGCGTTCACCTGAATCTTTTATTGGGCCGTCAGCTCATTGCCGTCAGCTGGCTACGATGAGACCGCCCGCGGCGCGAATGGCCTCATCAGCGATCCACGCTGAGCCGTATTTTACTGCGAAATCGCGGTCCGGGCGATATTGCCTGGTAAGTTCTATCCAGGGAGGAGTCGGGAAAAAAACACCTCTCCGCTGGCTGAAAGTTTCCTTGCTTCTCAGCGCCTTTCGTTGAGCAGGATCTGTTCTGACGCCCTGCACCATGTGCTCGGTTGCAGGACGCTTTGGCCCAGCGAAGTGTGGGGCTCCTCGATCAGCGATTTTCATCGCCTGTTCGCAACGAAGCGGTTCTATTCCGAAACCAGCAAAGCAGAACCTCGGTCAAGGAGAGAGCATCGTTCTATCCTTGGCTCGTGGCCCATCGCTTTTTCTCGTTATCTGAGTGGGCGTAGGGTCGGCTGTACGACCGGCAACGTCGGCCCTCGGTCTGTCGTCTTTTGAGCGACGGGCGTAGGAAACGACCTCTATGGTTGCCAGCCGCCACCCAGAGCGTCATACAGGTGCACAAGGTCGGTGAGCTCGTTGAGCCGCGCCTGCGCCAAATTGAGTTCGGCCGAAAAGTAGTTTGTGTCGTTCGTCAAGACTTCCAAATAACTGGCAACGCCGCTCTGGTAGCGAACTTCGGCAAGGCGTGTGGCATCCCCGGCTGAAGCGGTCAATAATTCCTGCTGTTCGCGAAACTCGCGATCTTTCTGGTACGCGATGAGCGCGTCAGAAACGTCGCGAAACGCCTGTTGAATGGTCTGCCGATACGTCAGGGCCGCTTGCTCTTCGGCGGCTTTGGCGAGCCTGACGTTCGAACGAGTTTTTCCGGCGGTGAAAATGGGTTGCGTCAGCGCGGGTCCCACATTCCAAAGACCTGCAGGGCCGGAAAAAAGCCGCGTAAGCGAATCGCTTTGAAACCCACCCAGGGCGGTCAGGGAAATGTCCGGGAAATACGCAGCTTTCGCGACGCCAATTTCAGCATTTGCGGCGATCATTTGCTGTTCCGACTGCTGGATATCGGGCCGCCGCTCCAGAAGGAGCGACGGAAGACCGGCGGGAACCGTGGGTGGATGAGGCTCGTCCTCCAGTTTCAGGCCGCGAGCAACCGGTCCTGGGTTGCGGCCCAGCAAAACGCTGATCAGATTTTCCTGCTGCTGGATCTGCCGCTCGAGATTCGGAATGGTCGCCGACGCTGTGTAAACGAGCTGCTCGCCCTGGCGGACGTCGACAAGCGACACGGAGCCGTTCTGCTCCAGAGCCTGCGTGAGCTTCAACGAATCCTGACGTGAAGAAAGTGTCTGTTGCGAAATTTCCAGCTCCCGATCGAGCGCTCGAAGCTCGAAGTAGGCGTCGGCGACATTCGCGACGACCGTGCTGATCACGGCGCGCCGGCCCCACTCGCTCGCGAGCACATTTGCGCGCGCGGCCTCCGTGGCCCTGCGATACTTGCCCCAGAAGTCGAGTTCCCACGCCGCCGAAAGATCGAGTTGGCCGGTGTTCAGTTGATACGACGGAAATATCGGCGTTTTCGGATTGCGCGTGGTGTTGATGTCGGCGCCGGCGCTGACTGTGGGAAACTGGTCCGCGCGAGCGATTCCCAGCTGCGCCTGGGCTTGCAGTACGCGCGTGGCCGCAATCCGCAGATCGTAATTCTGCTCGATGGCCGTGTGGATCAGCTTCTGCAGCTCTTGGTCCTGGAAGACCGTCCACCATTCCTCATCACCGATAGAATCCACCGGGGGTGCCAGACCAGCGGCACCCGCGGCCGGGTCTTCGCGGTAGGTGCTGGGGACATCGACATTGGGCCGTTGGTAGTTCGGCCCAACCGCACACCCGGCCAGAACCGCGATCAGGAGGGCCGCGGGCACAAGGAGCGCACCAGGCCTCATGCCGCGCCTCCTTGTGGACTGGCTTCCACCTTTGACGCCGCGGCGGCCTCAGAACTCTTTCGACGCGCCGACAATTTTTCGACGACGACGAATGTCACCGGTATCAGGAAAATCGCGATCACCGACGCCGCCAACATCCCGCCGATCACCGTGGTGCCCAGGATGCGGCGCGACACAGCTCCGGATCCGGAAGCGATCCACAACGGTACACATCCAAGAATGAACGCGAACGCCGTCATCAGAATCGGGCGCAGGCGCAGCCGGGCGCCGGCAAGAGCCGCGTCCGCGACGCTCAGTCCCTTTTCGTACTCAAACTTTGCAAATTCCACAATCAGGATGGCGTTCTTGGCAGCCAGCCCGATTAACATGACGAGCCCGATTTGCGCGAATACGTCGTTGTCAAATTTTCGAATCCATAAGGTCGCGAAGGCGCCAAAGACGGCGATCGGCGTGCCCAGGAGCACGCTGAAAGGCAGCGACCAGCTTTCGTAAAGCGCCGCCAGAATCAGGAACACGAACAGAAGCGACAGGGCGAAGATCGCCGACGCGGGAACCCCCTGTGCGGCTTTCTGTTCCTGGTAAGACATGCCGAGCCAATCCAGACCCATTTCGTGCGGCATGGTCTGCGAAAATACGTCCTCCAGGGCCTTCGTCACCTGCCCCGAACTGTAGCCGGGCGCGGCGCTGGCGTTGATCTGCGCCGCTTCATACTCGTTATAGCGCATGGTGAACTCGGGACCGGAAATCGACCGGACATTGGTCACTGCGCTCAGCGGAACGCTCCCGCCATTTGCGTTGTTCACATAGAACTGTCCGACGTTGTCAGCGCGCGTACGATAATCCCCTTCCGATTCGACATACACCTGCCACTGGCGCCCGAAGAGGTTGAAATAGTTCACCAGATAGCCGCCCATGAATGTCTGCATCGTCTCGTACACGTCGGAGATATTGACGCCCTGGCGCATGACCTTCGCGCGGTCCACATCGACATACACCTGAGGAACTTGCGGGGTGTAGGTGGTGATGAGTCCGGCGAGTTCCGGCCTCTTGCGCGCCGCTTCCATGAACTTGTTCACATTCGCTGTCAGAAATTCCGGTCCGCCTCCGGAACGGTCCTCCAGTACCAGAGTAGCCCCGCCGGAAGCGCCCAAGCCGGGGATCGAAGGCGGTGAAAACGAAAAAGCGAGTCCATTGCGGACTTGCGAGAGCGCGCCCGCCAGGTGGGCTTGAATCGCCTCATACTGCTCATCGCGACTCTTGCGTTTGTCCCAGTCCTTGAGAGTTACAAAAAAGAACGAGTTGTAAGTGTTCTGCGTGAAGCTCAGCAGGCTGAAACCGACGACGGATGTGCAGCCTTGTATCCCCGGCGTCTTGAGCAGGGCGTCCTCGACCTGCGCGGTGGCTTCTTCGGTGCGCTGCAGCGACGAGGCTTCCGGCAGCACCAGCGCCACATACACGTATCCCTGATCTTCGTCTGGAAGGAACGACGCAGGAAGATGGGTGCCGACCAGGGCCGCCGCCGCGGCTACGACGGCAAGAAACGCGAGGCTGAAGCCCGATTTTCGAATCAGAACGGCGCAAAAGCCCACATATCCATCGGTCGCTTTGGCGAAGCCGCGATTGAATCGCTTGAATATTCGAGCGAGCGGGCCGCGGCTTTCTGTCTTCGGCTTCAGGAGAAGAGCGCACAGCGCGGGGCTGAGAGACAGCGCGTTGAACGCCGAAAACAGAACGGATATTGCGATCGTGACCGCGAATTGCTGATACAGGCGACCCGTGATGCCGGAAATGAAGATCGTGGGAACGAACACAGCCGTCAGGATCACGGCAATCGCAACGACCGGCCCGGAAACTTCTTCCATCGCCTTGAGCGAAGCCTCCCGGGGCGTCATGCCTTCTTCAATATGGTGTTCGACGGCCTCGACGACGACGATCGCGTCGTCCACCACGAGTCCAATGGCCAAGACCAGCCCGAAAAGCGAAAGCGTATTGATCGAAAAGCCCAGCAGGGGAAAGACAATGAATGTGCCGAGCAGCGAGACCGGCACAGCCAAGAGCGGGATCAACGTGGCCCGCCAGCCTTGCAAGAAAATATAGACAACCACCACCACCAGCAACAGCGCGATGAAAAGCGTTTCGACGATCTCTTTTATGCCGGCCGAGACCGCCAGCGTCGTGTCGAGGCCGTAATCGGAGGCCAAGTCCGGCGGGAATCTCTGCTTCAATTCCTCCATCCGCTTGCGCACGCCCGCGGCCGCCTGGACCGCGTTGGCCCCCGGCAATTGATAGATGGCGAGAATGGCGGACGGCTTGCCGTTGTAGCGACCCTTCAGATCGTAGGTTTGCGCCCCCAGCTCGATTCGAGCGACGTCTTTCAATCGCAGCGTCGAACCGTCGGAATTCGAGCGGATGATGATCTGTCCGAATTCATCCGGGGAGGTTAGACGCCCTTGCGCCCGAACGGTGTAAGTGAACTGCTGTCCCTGTGGGACCGGTTCGCCACCCACTTTTCCCGCGGGATTCACATTGTTCTGGGTCTGGATGGCGTTGACGATCTGCGGAACCGTAACGCCCAGCTTTGCGAGCTGGTCTGGCTTCACCCAGATCCGCATGGCGTACTGGCCGGCGCCGAAGACCTGAACCCGAGAAATTCCAGGAACCCGCGTCAATTCGTCGACCAGATTAATGTAGGCGTAGTTGGCGAGGAAAATGTTGTCGTAGGTGCTGCGCGGGGAGTACAGATCGACCAGCATCATCGGAGCGGTGAGCGATTTTTCGATGGTGATGCCGGCGGTATTGACCTCCGGCGGCAGTTGGGAAACCGCTTGGGTCTCGCGCAGATCCGTGAGCACCTGATCGGTGTTCGGATCCGTCTTCACGTCGAAATCGACGATGATGGTCGTCTGCCCGTTGTTCGCGTTGAGCGAGTACATGTAGTTCATGTTGTCGACGCCGCTAAGCTGTTGTTCGATGGGCGTGGCGACGGACTGCTCGAGGGTTTGCGCGTCAGCGCCGGGATAGGTGGCCTGGACCTGAATTTCCGGCGGGACGATATTGGGAAATTGGGCGGTCGGCAGGCTGAGCATCGAAACGATGCCGACGATCACCATCAGGATCGCAATGACCATCGCGACGATTGGACGATTGATGAAGAATTTTGACATGGGCTAGTTCATCCTGTCCTGCGCCGTGTCCGGGACGGGATGGACGATGAGACCGTCTCCGACTTTTTGAAGTCCTTGGGTGATCACGCGGTCTCCCGGTTTCAATCCGTCCGAAATGATCCACATGGACCCGATTTTTTCGCCGACAGTGACCTTCTGCACCGCCACTTTGTTGTCCGCATCGACGGTCCCAACCTGATAGTTGCCCTGCAGTTGGGTGACAGCGCGTTGGGGGACCAGCAGCGCGCCCGTTCTGACGCCGGTTGTCGTCCGCACGCGCCCAAATTGTCCAGGGCGGAGAATGTTTCCGGGGTTCGGGAAGGATCCCACGATTCGAATGGTCCCGAGCTGCGGGTCTACCTGCCGGTCCGCGAAAATGATTTTTCCTTTTTGAGAATAGGTTCTCCCATCGGAAAGAATCAGCTCCAGGGGGACGGACCGTGTGTTCGAAAGAAGGTTGATCGTGCCGGCAATCCTGTCCGCGATTCGCATGTACTCTTGCTCGCTGATCGGGAAATACGCTTTGATCGGATCCACTTTCGAGACTGTCGTAAGCACGGTGCCGGTTCCGACCAGACTGCCGATCTGCGTTTGCGCGATTCCGGCAATTCCGTCTATGAGCGACCGGACTCTTGTGAAGCCCAGATTGAGCTCGGCCTGTTCGACGGCGGCTTGAGCTGTTTGGACCGCTGCTTCGGTGGACAGCTTGGTTTGGATATCGTTGTCGAGCTGGCTTTGCGGAATGGCGTGCAGTTTCGCGACGGGCGTGTCGCGATTCACATTGATTGTGGCCAGACCGAGTTGGGCGTTCGCCTGCGCGAGCTGTCCCCTGGCCTGGTCTAGAATCGCCTGGAACGGCCGCGGATCGACTTCAAACAGTATGTCGCCCTGACGGACGAATGAACCTTCCCGGTAATCCTGCTTGATGAGGTAACCGCTCACCTCCGGCTGAATCTGCGCGGTTGTGAATCCGTCCAGTGTGGCGACCCAATCGCCGGAAATGGGAACATCTTTCTCGATCACATTCACGACCGAGACGGAAGGCGGAGCCATCGGTGCGGGAGCCTTCCGCGCGCAGCCGTTTATCAGAAGAGCGGAACCCATCGTGAGCAGCCCCAGAACGGCAAGGCGCTGCCGGCTGGCTGCGAACACGCCCGCTACGTTTGCTCGCTTGGGTGTCCCATTCGTAGAGCGCATGGTTTGAACCGCAAGAATCGTCGTTGGCGTTGAAACTCGCCTGGTCCGTCGCAACCACCGGGTTCGTGCAGCTGACATCACCATCTCTCCTGGGGGTGGTTCTTAAGGGGCTTTATCGAGCTGGGCTGCCTCTAGCAGATTCACAACAAAGAGCTGCAACCGCATTGGATGCGCCGAATTTCGGAGATGATTCACGAAAAATGACGAACGCGCACGTGCGACAGAAACAAATAGAAAGTGCTTGCTATAATGACAAGGGCTTGTTATTGCTGTGTGGATGGGCCGCCGGCTAAATCCTCAAAATAGCCTCTCCTGCCTGATGTGGCAGCTGAACCACTCGGTCGAACAGGAAATCGGAGAGTCGCTTGCGGACATGAACCTCAGCGTCCGGCAGCTCGAGGCGCTCGCCGAACTTTCGATGGACCCTTCTCTTTCGACCGCCGACCTCGCTCGCCGCACTTTCGTGACTCCGCAGAACATGAGTCTGACGGTTTCGAAATTGGCCGATCGCGGCTACCTGATCCGTTCCGCTCGTGCCACGAATGCCCGGATCAATCGCCTCGATCTAACACCCCGGGGCAGGCGGGTATTGGATGAGGGCGTTGCGCGGGCCAAACGAGTGGAAGCAAGAACGTTCGCCCCGTTGACAAGCCGCGAACGCGCGGTCCTTCTTCGATGCCTTCGCACAAGTCTTTCGAGATTCAAAGCGAAGGGTTCAAACCTTGGCTCCCGTGCCGTTTGAAGTCCGTCGGCTGTGACGCAACTGATCTATTATCCGTTTGCCGACATCGGCCGGATAAAACGCTCCATTCCGGGTTTTCGGCGTTAGCCTTCCCTGTAAGGCAGCGACAGAATAAATAGGGTTACAGAGGAGCTCGGTTATGCGCATGCTTCGCTGTGTCCCCGACATTTCTTGCACGCACAACCGAGTTGAGGTTCCAGCGCAGCTGGCGCCGATCGTGGGTAGGTAAACATGAGCAATCGAATTCTGGTTGTTGAGGACCATGCACCCGACCGCGAGCTTCTCCGAGACTGGCTGGAGGCGGAGGGGCTGGAGGTAGATTGCGCCGCGACTCTGGAGCAAGCCTTCGCGGCGTTGCAAGGCCACACGCCTGAATTGGTTCTCCTCGACATAGAGCTTGGATCACAAGAGGGTCTGGACCTGATCGAGTGGATGCGCCGCGATCCAAGGTTTCGCGATCTTCCCGTCATCGCTGTCACCGCGCATACGTTGGTCACAGATTATGATCGCGTGGTGCGGGCCGGGTGCTGCGCTTGTGTTTCGAAGCCGGTCAACTTCGGTCTATTGCGGGAGTATCTCCGGCGCTGGCTTACGAACACCATTCCTGCCTAGCACACCGTTCGCTCTCCAAAGCTCCCGGAGTGGCCGAGCCGCGAGCCCGAGCACCAGGAAGGCGCGGGTTGAGTCCCTCGTACCGCGCGGCGAGGAATCTCAAATGCGGGATTCTGATTGCGGCCTGACCTTCCGATGAGTCTTCCGGCAAAACCTGTGAGTCAATTGAGAAGACAAGAGTTACCCTTCGACCGACCCGCCGGCTGTTGAAAAGTCACGGATGAAAATCCGGTTACATTCTTGACAAGGCCACTTCGCAGGAGAAAACTCGGCTTTGGCTGGAACCCAGCCCCTGGCTCCTCCTGCATCTAGGATGCGGGAGACTTTGTAGTTCAGGAGACAGGTATGACCAATCTAGCGAACCGCGACAGTCTGTACAGGGATATGTTTGATTTCCGCCGGGAGTTTGACCACATCTTCAACCGTTTTCTGGCGGCATGGCCGGACCGCTCCGGCACCGGAAACGGCTCACCCACAACCGCGTTGGTTCCCGCCGTGAACGCCTACGTCGACCGGAACGATAAGAAATTCCATTGTCAGGTAGCCTTGCCGGGAGTCAATCCGAAGGACATCAACATTCAGGTCCGCGGGGACGTTGTTTCGATCAGCGGACAACACGAGACGAAGAACGAAAGAAACGATGCCGATATCGTCTATCGCGAGTGGATGTATGACTCGTTCGAGCGAGACATCCCGCTTCCTGAGGGCGTCGACCGCGACAAGATCTCCGCCGAGTACCGCAACGGAACGCTGGAAATCGCCGCGCCGCTCTCGGCGGCAGCGCTGCCTCGGCGCGTCGAAGTAAGAGGCTCACAGGAAGCAAAACAGCTTGCGGCAGCCGGAAGATGACTTCGATTCGTAGGCCCGGGGCCTTCTGGCTCCGGGCTTTCACTAGGACGAAGCCTTTCGGCCCTGGCAAAACGCCAGGAATCGTTTTGGCGATGAATGGTTAGGGCTGCAGCGCTGCGGTGGAGTTGGCCAGGATATTACGCGCCGGCCTTCCTTCCTTGACACGCTTGGGTCGCTGGTTTTACTCTTCGACTTGGTTCCCGCCTAGTTAACGTTGTACCGAGAGGATCATCGCCGTGAATAGTCCGTTGAGCGCGCTGTGCTGTCTCCTGCTTGCCTTTCAGACGAACACAGCACCCGCTCCTTCGTCCGTACCGGTTGAGCGACCGACCGCGGCGATGCCTCCGCCAGCCTTGATCGAGGCCTGCAAACAACCGTGTCTAGAAGACGGCACGCCTATCAAGCTGCGACTCTCGCAAACAGTCTCTTCCGCGAATGCTCACGTGAACGACCAGGTGCAATTTGAGGTTTTGGAAGATATCAAGATTTCCGACGTGCTCGTCATCAACAAGGGCGGAATTGCATGGGGTACGGTGACGGAAGCACAACCCAAGCGGCGCATGGCGCGCGGCGGGAAGCTCGACATTGCCATGGACTCGGTACGACTGGTGGACGGCGAAAAGGCCGCTCTCCGGGCGACGGAAGGTGGTCAGGGAGGCGGTCACGTCGGCGCGATGACTGCCGGAATAGTGGCTACAGGCTTACTCTTCTTTCCGGCCGCGCCGTTCTTCCTGTTCATGCACGGAAAGGACATCACCATACCGAAAGGCACCGAAGTTCCGACATTTGTGAACGGCAATTTTCAGTTGGACTTGGCCAGGTTTCAACCAGTCCCTGCCGAAGCGGCGCAACCTCTTAGCGCGCCCTCAGCCCCGGCCCCGTCTGATCTGGGGGTTCAGATTTCGGTAAGCTCGAGTCCTGCGGGCGCCGACATCGAATTGGATGGAACATTCGTCGGGAGTACCCCGTCCGTAATCGGAGTCACGGCCGGCGACCATACCATTCAAGTCGCCAAGAATGGGTTCAAGGCGTGGCAGCGACAAGTAAAGGTGACGACGGGACAGATCGCCATAAGCGCCGACTTGGAGCCGGCGCCCTAGCCCCTGAATGCAACGACCACACCGAAGCTCCTCGTCGGAGGCCCTATTCCCTGTCCTGCCAGGTCATGAATCGCACAGAATCTCGCCCTCACCACCGTCCACCGGCTCAACTTGCATTCACGGGTTGCGAATCTGTCGGCTCCCGGCAGGAGGCGTTTGCGCTTTCGCCTGACCATCGCGATAATTCCCGTGGATGGGGCGACAGAGCGCCTGCCATATGGGAACTGGCCAAAGCTTCGCAGGATCATAGACCGATTGGCGAATCAGATCTCACGGACCAGAAACCAATTCGTTTCCGGTTTTTCGAGGGCCAAGCTGTAGGTGAACCAAGGGTCCGAAATGCGCTCCACGCGAACGATCCGTGCGCTGCCGAGCCGCCGTTCCTCTTTGGCGACCAGGTACACATCGACCAAAGCACCCTCAGCCAAAGCGACAAGACTGTTACATGAAAAGCCGCCTGCCGAGACCGTAGCCGTCGAAGTCAACTCCTCGAAGGCGCCGCCATCGCTTTTGGTTCCATGCAGTTTCACAGCGACCCGTAATGCGAAACGCGGATATTTCCTGCGCTCATCGAAGGGCTTCTTCGCAGCGCGATCTGAGGTATGTGGCGGATTCAAGCGGCGATTCTAGGCAGATAGGTCGGACACCCGACATACAAAGCATGGCTCTGCTTAGGATTGCAAGCGCGCATCCAGGTACACACACCGCCCCCGTGGCGGCATAGCCGACCGTGGGTTCTATTCACGGGTGGGAAGCGCCTTCTTCAACGCCCAAATCGCGCGCCGAATGAAAGCATCCGCTTCAATAGGCGAGTGGCTGAGCGTTGGATCAAACGCAAACAGGATGATGTGCCGCAAGCCGGACTCAACTTCGTTTAGTTTTTCCAGCGACTGCGCCACGAGCGAATCAAGCGGAAGGGGCCGATGGGCAGGGTCCATAATTCACCTCAGAACCGAACATCGGGCTGGCGAAGCGACGTACTGACGGAACCGTATCCTTGGAGGAGGATTTTGGGCTCGCGGACTATGCCCCCGGTTCTCGGCTATGCCCCAGTAGCGGCAGGCCCGCGACTTTCTCGCGAAGCTGCTGGATTCTTTCGTGGAGAACGGCGTGCAATTCCTGGGCAAGCTTCAGGGACTGGCTGTCATCTCGACATTTAGCCAGTTGATCAGACAGTTCGCGTATGCGCGTTTCAAATGGCATCGAAGTCTCAAAGTATCGCAAGGCCGGGTCGAGGCACGCCATACAGTGTCCCTGGTAGCCCGTTACGACTAGGGGTTGCACCTGTGCGGCTAGACTACGCGTCAGCTGCTACGTGGGATATGGGTGGATTTCGGTTTGAACGTAGCGTTCTCGTCGAGGAAATACGAACTCTCCCGGAACTCCGATGAAAGAGCCGCTGAGAGACTACTACGGAGGAGGGAAGAACCCGAGAACGAGGCCTCGGACTGCCATGGGGCAGCCGAAAATCGCGCCCGGCAAGTCGGCCGTCGGAAACCACACTTCCCGCGGAGACTAGGCCTTCATACGACTGCGGGTTGGCCGTGCCATCTTCTGGGCCATGTGAAGCAACAGTCTGCGGTCCGCTTCTTTGATTCGACCCAGTAGCTTGCGAAAGTTTCCAAGCATACGCGCATCTTTCCCTGAGCTTCCCCAGGCAATTTCGCCTGCGCCAGCGGGATTGGGAATATTCAACGGCTTGGGCGGCTCCTTGCCCTCATAGAAGAGCTCATAGAGCGGCACCTCCATCGCGTGCGCCAGCTTCTCGAGTGTCTCGATCGCAGGAACAGTGTGGCCGTTCTCGACGCGGGATATATAGCACCGGAGCAGGCCTGTGCGCTTCTCGATGTCTCCCTGTGACAGATGGCGGTTCTCCCTCAAAGATCGCAACCGATCCGCTAGGACCATGGTGGAGTCCTTTCTCGCGCTGTCCCCCCGGCAGCGATGTACACCCTACATTGGGCACCACTAGACGTCTTCCGCGAAAACAGCATCGTTGCCCGTTATTAACCTACCCGGGAGTCGGTTCGGGGAACGGAGGAGCACCGACATCTATATAGCAGCCATATGTCCCAGGCGGCCCAGGGCCATGGGTCACCCCGCGCATCTTCCGCCGCCGCACAGAAGTGCCCGAGCCCATCAGCGTTGGAGTGTGCCCAGTTCGTCGGTCATCGAGTCAATCAGTGCTCGCTCGCCGTCCAGCACCTTTGCCACACGCCCGATTTCAGAATTTGCTTCATCCCAGCGTTTCTGCTCAATCGCCTCTCGCACTCCCGGAAGGGTCTTTGCGTCATAGCCCGCATACGCGCCGGGCGCGTACACCAAATGCTGGTACCAAGGGCGTCGGAGCAATCCCTCCTGGACAGTTAAGCGGCGTTCGCTCTCAATGAGCTTCTGGTTCAGATCGCGCAAGGTGGCCGGCGGAAGCCCCGCTCCCCAAGCTTTAGCGAGTGCTGTCTGGTAGTTCTGGGCGCTCAGGGCAAGCGCGTCCGCAGCGTTGTCCACGGGTGCGAAGTTGAGATGGGGCGGCGGGTCCTCTCGAGGGGGCGCCGACATCGGGCGCCTCGGGTCGCGGGTGGCAGCGAAAGTTCCTTCATCGATTTCCTTGTTGCGCTCGATGGCCTCTTCTCTCTCGTCGTCGGCGAGCTTCTTCAGCTGCGTTACGTACAGGTGGATGGTGTCGGCGAAGTCCGTAAACTCAAAAGGCAGAAGATCGGCATCGGCCAAACGCATGACGGCTGTGCCGATCGTCTGCGATAGCGCGCGTCCGTACACGAAATTGGTATCGGAAAAATGCGTGAACCAGTAAAAGTCGTCATAGATCGAGTGATAGATTCCGGCATCGTCATCTTCATCTCCGAAGTTCAAACTCAGCGACGCAATGCCCAGATGGTCGATAAAAGCCGTGTAATCGGAACCCGATCCCAGAGCTCCCAACCGCAGATCGGCTCGCTCCCGCAACTCCCGGCGCTCGTCTGCCGACTTCGCCTTCGAAATTTCATGCGAATAGAGGCGCTGCCACACGGCGGTGCTTGTCTCCGGGTCCTGGATATCGTGGGCCACCCCGTTCACGAAGTGTTCCAAGGAATGCGAGCCCTTCATATCGAGGTAGCCACGCCCGTTGCCATCGCTATTGATATAGGCGACGGCATGCTCCCGGAGTTCTTGATCGTGCTCTTCGGCCCATTCCGTTGAGCCGATCAGTCCGGGCTCCTCGCCATCCCAGGCGCAATAGATGATCGTGCGTTTCGGCCGCCAGCCCTGTTTGACGAGCTCCCCCAGGGAGCGCGCCTCCTCCAGCAACGTAACCTGGCCGGAAATCGGATCATCGGCGCCGTTCACCCACGCATCATGATGGTTGCCGCGGATGACCCACTCATCGGGTTGGTCCGCACCGGGAATTCTTGCGATGACGTCGTAGATCGTCTTGAGGTCCCAATGAAAGCTCACCTTGAGATGAACCTTGGCGGGGCCTGAGCCCAGGCGGTAGGTAATCGGCAAAGCACCCCTCCACTCCTTCGGGGCCACCGGCCCACTCAACGCAGCCAGCAGCGGCTGAGCATCCCCATAGGAAATCGGCAGTACGGGAATCCTGGTGATGCTCGGTGCATCTTTGACGGCCAGACGCTTTGCGTCAGCCGTCGCTCCGACACCCGGAGTGAGAGGATCCCCAGGACTGTTGGACGGGAAATCCATCACGCTGCCGCGCTGAACGCCGTCTGCCGGCCGCATCGGTCCTTGGGGAAATACGCTGTCCGCGAAGTAGCCATCATCGGCCGGATCCGAGTAGATCAGGCAGCCAACCGCACCGTGTTCGGCCGCGACTTTCGGTTTGATTCCCCGCCAGGATTTCCCGTACTTGACGATGACGATCGCTCCCCTTACGGAAACTCCGAACCGATCGAGGTCTTCGTAGTCCTTGGGAAGTCCGTAATTGACGAACACCAGCTGGGCGGTCACGTCCCCGTCGGTCGAGTAGGCGTTATAGGGCGGCAACTGTTCGTCCTGCTGGCTCGACGTCGGATCCCCGGGAACGGGTGATTCCTGCAGCTTTGCCGTAAAGTGCCTGGGCTCGACCATTTCGAGGACGCGCTCCTTGGGTGTAGGAAATAGAACTTCGAAGGTTTCAATGCGCGCGTCCCAGCCCCACTCCTTGAATTTCGAGAAAATCCATTCCGCATTGTCTTTGTCGTAGGGCGACCCGACGTGGTGCGGGCGAGCACTCAGACGGCGCATGTATTCGCGCTGGTTTTCGGGACTGGGAAGGGCGCGAAACTTGTTTTCCCATTGGCGTTCAGATCCCGAGCTTTCCGATCCAAAACCAAACAACCGATCCTCTTCCGCGCGAACGGAAACCAGAAGAATCAGCAGCGCCAAAATACCCATCACAGCAGCCCGTCTCATAGGTTCTCCTCATTTCGGTCGAACGCATCAAACGGTCGTGGCGCGGGCCTCGGCCGCTTTGGCTAGTTTCGAAAGCAATTCCAGGGTTTCGTCCCACCCCATGCAGGCGTCCGTAATGCTCTGCCCGTACACCAGCGGTTCGCCCGGGCTGAGCTTCTGTGCTCCAGCGACCAGATTGCTCTCAAGCATCACGCCGATGATGCGCCGGTCCCCGCTTGCAACCTGTGCGGCCACATCGCTACAAACGCCACGCTGCCGTGTGTGGTCCTTGCGGCTGTTGGCGTGGCTGCAGTCGATCATTACTCGCGGCGCCAGGCCTGCCGCCTCAAGCTGCCTCGACACCTCGGCGACGGAGTCCGCCGCGTAGTTCGTCCGCTTCCTGCCGCCGCGCAGGATCACGTGACAATCCGGATTCCCGGTTGTCGCGAAGATCGCCGATTGCCCATCTTTCGTATGGCCCAGAAACGTGTGCGGTTGCGCCGCCGACAGAATCGCTTCGACGGCAACCTCCGCGTCCCCGGAGGTGGCATTCTTGAATCCTACCGGACACGAAAGTCCGGACACCAACTGGCGGTGGACCTGGCTCTCCGTAGTGCGGGCCCCGATGGCTCCCCAGCTCACGAGCCCTGCCACGTATTGGGGGGAGATCATGTCCAGGAATTCAGTCCCGGCAGGTACGCCCATCTCCGCCAAATCCAGGAGCAGATGCCTGGCCAGACGCAGACCGTCATTGATCTCGAAAGACTGATTGAGGTAGGGATCATTCAGCAACCCCTTCCACCCGACCGTCGTACGCGGCTTTTCAAAATAGACCCGCATCACAATCCGCAAGTCATCGGAAAACTCGGCGATCGCGCCCTTGAGCAGGGATGCATAGTCTCGGGCCGCCGCGGTGTCATGAATCGAACAAGGCCCGACAATCACAACCAGACGATGGTCTTTCCCATGGATGATGTTTCTGATTTCCTCACGGGCGTGGTAGACGGTCGATGAAGCGTTTTCGGTGGTCGGCAGTTCCTTCTCAAGAAAGACGGGAGGAGTGACTACCTTGGTCCATTTTATTCGGAGGTCATCGGTGGGATAAAACATCGGTTTAGCCATCAAAATCCTGGTCGCCCACTTATGAAGAAACCGCGAGTTCTGATTGAACCTCCGTGAACCGCGCAATTGCAAATTCGATATCTTCGCGGCTGTGGGCGGCTGAAAGCTGCACACGGATACGAGCTTTCCCAGTCGGCACAACCGGGTAGGAAAACCCAATCACATAGACTCCCTTCTCCAGCAAACGGCTCGCCATTTTTGTCGCCAGCGCCGCATCGCCCAACATGACCGGCACGATGGGGTGCTCACCCGGAAGTATACTGAAACCCTTCCGGGCGATTTCCTGGCGGAACAACTGCGTGTTGGCGAAAAGCTTCTCCCGCAAGTGTTTCGTCTCGGCCACGAGATCGAGCACTTTCAAAGAGGCACCTACGATCGCCGGCGCGACCGAGTTTGAAAAAAGGTACGGGCGTGACCTCTGGCGAAGCAGCTCGACGATCTCCCTGCGCGCGCTGACGTAACCGCCGCTCGCGCCTCCCAGCGCCTTGCCGAGCGTCCCCGTCAGGATATCGATACGCCCCATCACTTTGTGGTGTTCGTGCGTGCCTCGACCGCAGTGGCCCATAAACCCGACCGCGTGAGAATCATCCACCATCACCATGGCTCCATGCCGCTCGGCCAGATCGCAGATTTCCGGCAGTTTGGCGACATACCCGTCCATGGAGAATACCCCGTCGGTCGCAATCAGGATTCGACGCGCAGGGGAAGCCTCCTTGAGGATGCGTTCGAGGTCGCCCATGTCTCCATTCCGGTAGCGGAAGCGCTGCGCCTTCGATAGCCGGATGCCGTCGATGATGCTGGCGTGATTGAGTTCGTCCGAGACAATCGCGTCCTGGGCATCGAGGAGCGTTTCAAACAGTCCCCCGTTGGCGTCGAAACAGGAACTGTAGAGGATCGTATCTTCCATGCCGAGAAATTCGCTCAGCCGTGCTTCCAGTTGCTTGTGAATCTCCTGGGTGCCGCAGATGAAGCGAACTGAGGACAGCCCATAGCCCCAGCCATCGAGCGCCTCATGAGCCGCTTTGAGCACCTCGGGATGATCGGCAAGCCCCAGATAGTTGTTGGCGCAGAGATTGAGCACGCCTTTCTCCGCAGGCAGATCGATGCGAGCGTTCTGGGCGCTCGCGAGGACGCGCTCGGATTTATACAGACCGGCGCCACGAATTTCGCCCAATTGCGACTCGAATTGTGCTCGAACGCTCTCAAACATCTTGATCGGATCCGTCCTTCGACGATCGACACCGCGCCGAGACTATCGCAGCTCCCGCCAATCCAAAATCACTTTGCCCGAATCGCCCGAGCTCATGGCCGCAAATCCTTTTTCGAATTCATGCCACGCAAACCTGTGTGTAATCACTGGCTTGATGTCGAGTCCCGAATCCAGCATCACCGTCATCTTGTACCAGGTTTCATACATCTCGCGACCGTAGATTCCCTTGATCGTCAACATGCTGAAGATCAGTTTTTTCCAGTCAATCGCCATCTCACCGGGCGGAATTCCCAGCATGGCGATCTTCGCTCCATGACTCATGTTCGCGAGCATTTCTCGAAAAGCGTTTCCGTTGCCCGACATCTCGAGCCCTACGTCGAAACCCTCGCTCATGCCCAGCTTCTTTTGTACTTCAGCCAGCGACATCTCACCTGGATTGGCTGCCAGGGTAACCCCGATCTTCTCCGCAAGCTTCAGCCGTCGGGGGTTGACGTCGGTGATCACGACATACCGCGCACCCGCCTTGCGAACGACAGCGGCAGCCATGATCCCGATCGGCCCCGCCCCGGTGATCAGCACATCCTCGCCCAGCACCGGAAAAGACAGCGCCGTATGCACGGCATTGCCAAAAGGATCGAAAATGGCCGCGATTTCAAGATCCACGTCTCCGCTGTGCCGCCAAATGTTGCTCATCGGCAGAACAATGTACTCGGCAAATGCCCCGGCACGGTTCACCCCTACGCCCAGGGTGTGGGCGCACAAGTGCCTCCGTCCCGCCAGACAATTGCGGCAACGACCACACACGACGTGGCCCTCTCCGCTGACAAGTTCCCCGGGGCGGAAATCACTGACGTTCGAACCTACCTCTACGATCTCTCCAACGAACTCATGCCCGATGACCAGCCCTACGGGAATCGCCGTCCGGGCCCACTCGTCCCATTCATAAATATGCAAGTCCGTGCCGCAGATACCGGTCATCAGCACGCGGATCAGCACGTCATTAATGCCCGGTTCAGGAACCGGAACTTCTTCGAGCCACAGCCCGCGTTCGGGCCGGCTCTTTACGAGAGCTTTCATGTAAAGGCCTCATTTCTCAGATGGGATCGGGAACAGCGAAACGATCGTCTTAGAGCTACATCAGGTTCTGGTCGGTCCAGACGAAGCGCCCGGCCAGGCGATCCTTTCGCACCCGGTAAATCGGAAACACTTCACCATGGACCACGACGTAAATTCCCTGCTTCATGGTGCGGGCGGCGAAAATACTTTCCGTCAGATTTTGAAGCGCGTCGCTGCCATCAAAACCGAGCGGAACCATGGCGCCTGTCAGGATAATCGGCACCGCGAGTTCGCCGATGGCGTGCTGCAGATACAATCCGGTCTGGACCATCGTATCGGTGCCATGCGTGATGACGATGGGGGCGTCCTCCGTCAACAGCGCTGTCACCATCCCGAGGATCTGGCGCCGGTCGGCATCGGTCAAATCCAAGCTGTCTTTGTTCAGGAGCGGTACAACGCGGACCTCCGCGCCGGGCAAGCGCAACAGTCGAAGATAGTGCTCCAGTTTACTGTCGACATTGGCGACGGCGCCGGTGGGTTCGGAATAGGCCTTCTCGATCGTGCCCCCCGTGGTGATGACGTAAATGACTTTGATGGACCCGGGAGCCTCGCCTGCTACTTCGAGCCCGGGGACGTCGTCTTGATCCGCCCTTTCCACCATCAAAACGTCCACCAGCCTGTACAGGTTGGCTTCGATACGCCCTGCCTGGTCACGATCCGCTTCGAGGGTCATGGCGATGCGCAGAAGATCCGGCTTCCTGCCACGTCGCAGCGTTAGCGACTCAACATTCACGAGACGGCGGTGCAGCAGAGACACCACCCGCCCCAGCACCTCCCGGGTGTTTCGGACGTGCAGAACAAATGTCGGCATCGGCTTCTCTTGGATCGCCCGACTCGGTGATCAAGTCGCGTATTTCTGACATTTCGTCTCCTTATTTCAGCATTCGATTACATTGACGGCCAAGCCTCCGAGAGAAGTCTCTTTGTAACGGGACTGCATGTCCCTACCGGTGTCGTACATGGTCTTGATTACCTGATCGAGAGACACCTTGTGCTCCCCGCCCTCATCCATGGCAAGGCGACATGCGTTGATCGCTTTCACCGAGCCCATGGCGTTGCGTTCGATGCAGGGAATCTGGACCAAGCCACCAATGGGATCGCAGGTCATCCCCAGGTTGTGCTCCATTCCAATCTCCGCGGCGCTCTCAACCTGCCGGTTACTGCCGCCGAGAGCCGCCACCAACGCTCCGGCAGCCATCGAGCAAGCCACCCCAACTTCTCCCTGGCAACCGACCTCGGCTCCCGAAATCGAGGCATTCTCTTTGTAAAGAATCCCAATCGCGGCCGCCGTCAGAAAGTAGCGGAACAATCCTTCCTCGGAAGCTCCTGTCACGAATCGCGTGTAGTAGTGAGCGACCGCCGGAATGATTCCCGCCGCACCGTTTGTGGGAGCGGTCACCACGCGCCCCCCGGCAGCGTTCTCCTCGTTCACAGCCATGGCATAGGCGTTGACCCAGTCCATTTGCGCCAGCGGTTCCATGGCCTTCGCAGAAAGCTTTTTCGCGAGTCGCGGTGCGCGCCTCCGCACCTCGAGACCCCCGGGAAGAATACCTTCCGTCGCCAGGCCACGTTTCACGCAGGCTTGCATGACCTCCCAGATCCGCCGCACGTACTGGCGGACATCGGACTCGTTATGCCAGGCTTTCTCATTCTCAAGAACAATCTGCCAGATGGCTAGCCTGCGGTCGTCGCCGATCTGAAGCAGCTCGTCGGCGCTTGTGAAGGGATGCGGAACGGGCCCCGCTCCCGACTGCGCCAGCACTTCGCCCTCTTTCCAGATGAAACCTCCTCCGATTGAGAAGTACACCTGCTCGAAAATCGATTCACCGCTCGAGTCGAAGGCGTTGAATCGCATTCCGTTCGGGTGCGCCGCGAGCGTCTGGTCCTTGTGAAACACCAAATCTTCGGGCTCCGCAAACGGAATGGTGCAAACACCTCTCAACGCCAGGCTCCGCGCCGAGCGGATGTCGCGCAGACGGGGCGCCATCGTCTCGGGATCGACCCGGTCCGGCAGGTCGCCGCATAAACCCAGAAGGATCGCTCCGTCCGTTCCGTGGCCATGGCCGGTAAGGGCTAGCGAGCCGTACAATTCGACGCGCACCCGGTGCGTTCGAAGAAGCAGATCCTTGCTCGCCAGGCTCCCCACGAAATCAGCGGCGGCGCGCATCGGTCCCATGGTGTGGGAACTTGACGGCCCAATGCCGATTTTGAAGATTTCGAAAAGACTTGTCTTCACCTGGACCTCATATCGCCCAATTCGGTATGGACGGATGTAGACTTTTTGAAATCGAGCCCGGTGTGCGCGCCATCAGCCCGCGCGACGCCACAGAATAAGCCTTCGCCTGACCTCCCTTCAGAAAAGCAATCATTCCGCCGCAAACGGCTTTGGCGGAGACGTAGGAACTGCATCCCGAAATAACCCACACAGTGCGGCTGGCCTTTTCTTAGCGCCTCAACGCCGCGCCCGGCCGTCACCAGGCGAATGAGCGGCGGGTGGATCTTGAAACGCGCACCAATCCCGTGCGTTTCCGCATCATCGGAAACGCGGAAAGTCCCCCACGGCGCACGCAAAGAGCAGCCACGACTAAAACCATTCCTCTAGGCATCCGCGAACCGACAGCGCGCGCCGGAGACGAGTTCAACGGGCCAATCCTGGTAACACGGGTCAGCTGGGCCTCACGGGCAACTTGGGGGCTCGGCCGGTCCGTCCGGCACGTATGTCGAGGAATTTCCGGCAAAGCAACTGTGGATAAACTCGTCTTTGTAGTCCTTGCGCGTTGGCGCCGCGATATCCGATTCTCTGATTTCCTTGAACTCGAATCGAATGCTGCCGTCAGCGAGAACCGTCGCAAGCAAATAGCCGTAGACATCCGTCTCATGCTGAGTCGATCCGCTTACATCCGAGGGCAGTCGATAGCGAACGGCGCCGGCCGTCCCAACAATCCAGCCCGGAAGTACATCCTCGTGGCGATCTCGTCGGCAGGCCGTGTTGTAGACGTTGTCCATGAAGAAGTGCGAATGGCTCGCTAGAACATAGACGTTCTTGTGAGTCTGTTTTCGGAAGGCAACGAGCTCGCCGTAGACCTTCCGTCCGCTGTCGGTTCCTTGCGCGGTCTCATTCATGCTGTGTCCTGCGCCGATACTGTCCGGCAAGGCCTCGTGCATTCCTAAAACCACGCTGCGAATATTAGTGTTGTTCGTGTCCCGCTCCAACTGCCTCTCAAGCCAATCCATCTGAGAGTCGTCAAATTGGTCCTCGCTGGCGTTGTCGAGGTTGATGAAATCGACGGCTCCCCGAATCCAGTGATAGTAAAACTTGACGAGGTGATCTTTGGGGTTGTCCCGCAATCGTTGCGACCGAAGCTCGGGCGTATCCAGCCAATCGGCAAACTGTGGAAGAGCATCGGAACGGCTTTTGGGAGAAATCGTTTCGTGGTTTCCCAAACCCAGATATACCGGCAGGTCACCGAAAGGTTCCAACTGCTGCTCGATGAAGTCCGGCCAGCTGTTGCTCTCATATTGAAGGACCGTGGCATTCGGGTGTCGTGCCTTAAAATCCTGGTCGAAATCGTAGATCGCCCGAAAGTCGCCGAGGTGCCAATAGAACGCCGCACCGTCCTGCTTCACCTTTTGGGCGATGGCCGGCATTACCACGTCACCGCAGTTTCTCGAGTCGCCAGAAACGGCAAAATGCCAGCCATCTTCGGTCTGCGAACCGGCTGAGGAAATCCCGTCCGCCCGACTCGACACGCCGAGTGCCAAGAACAGGATTACCGGAAGCAGGCCGCCGACTCTGGACAAATTCCGCATTTTTCTTTTTCGCACTTAACGGCGTCACCACGTGCTAGCGAGCGTTTTGTTGGCGATCGTCAGACGGCTCGACGACCAAAACTCGGAAGCTATCAGGCTTCACATGTGCGCGGTACGGACGATTTGGATCTTGGGTGGGGGTTGTCTCGACATCGGCCTTGGGCAGAAAAATTCCTTTCGTCTTCGGATCGAATGCCATCGTCCGGGCGAGGAGTTCCGTCTTGATCGTGTCGACAAGCTCATAGTCACCCGGAACTACCTCTTTTATTACGCTAATCACACCCTCGCTGCACGATTCGAAGATTAACTTCCTTGCGTCGTCGTACGCGCCGGCATCAACACCGGAACACATCAGGCTATGATCAACGATCTTCCCGCTTTTGGCGTCCACCACCGCCAGACTGCCGTCTCGGCAACCGACGAAAAGCCGCTGGGAATCCGGATCAAAGGACATGCTGTGCGGACTCTTGCAGTCTTCGATGGGATAAGTACTGGTGACTTTCAGGGTCTTCGCGTCAACAACTGCGATTGCACCTTTATCCGCCAGGTTCACATAAACCGTACCCTCGCCATCGGAGGCAGCGGCTTCAGGATCGCCGCCGAGATCGACTTCACCGACTTTGTCGCCGCTGATTGCGTCGAGCACTGTGATCTGCTCGTCCATCGGAAAGACCCGCTTCGTATATGGGTCGTACAGAATGAAATCGGGTTCATTGACAGAGACCTTTCTGAGCGTCTTCAGTGTTGAGGTGTCAAAGATCGTGACGGAACGATCGCCGCCGTTGCTGGTGAAGCCCCGCGTCAATTCGGGGGCAATCGCCGCGCCATGAACTCCTGGGGTGTCGGAGATTGCGCCAATAATCTTGCCCGTATCAACATCAAGAACCTCGAGCTGCTTCCCGTGGGAAACGTAAAGACGTCGGGCGTCCGCGTCAATTGAGATGTAGTCCCAACCACCATCGCCCGAAATCGGGTATTGGCCAACTACTCGATATGAGTGCGACGCCGATTCAGCCGCTCCAGCAGCCGCCACGGATCCACAAAGAACTGCCCCAAGCAGAATGCAGTACAAAACTCTCAAAATGTATCCTCCGAGGTTCGGACGGACCGGGCGCACCTCACCGACCAGTCTCCACATACACGTATACCGCCGAAGAAGCCTGGATGTACCAGGTGACCTGTGATTTTACTGTCATATTTCCCGGGAACCACAAGTTGTTCTCAAGCGATTCCGCTCGTTTCACGATATAGCTAGTCAACTAAGATCTGGAGTATTGTCCCATTCGCAGCGTTGCATTTCGGACGCAGCAGTCGCGATTCGTCAATCGTTGTCGGAGACGCGCTAGCGTCGATCAGAAAGCTCTCAAAAAATCGCGTTTTTCCAGCACATGGGACTCAAACCGGCCGCACCTGATCCGTCGATGCTCCTGTTTCGTCGAGATTCCTCGCAACCCTTCGATAATTAAACGATCCGAAGAACGCTCTACTTCGATGAAACGCTGAAGGCGGCTCCTGGTACTTTCAGACATTCATCAAACCAGTCATACACTCGGTGCCAAAAATCTGCCACGTTCGCCGGTCCGGCATTCCCATGCCCCTCTCCCCAATAGCGAACGAAAACCACGGGCTTACCCAGACGATGGAGCGCCGAAAACATTTCCTCACCTTGCTGGATTGGTACGAGGTCGAGGTCCCCCTGGATGATCATTAGAGGAGTCTGGACCCGATGGGCAAAGAAAATGGGGCTGTTCCTAACGTACCGAGCTGGGTCCGCCCAAGGTGGAGCGCCCATGTGTCCTTGACCGGATTCGAAAAAGCCGGCGCTCAGAATCACGGAATTCATTAGCGACTCTGCGTCTGCCGAGTACCTTTGCTCACCGCCAAAGGTTCCGTACATGCTCACGAAGTCGGATAGTGCACCGGGCGCAACCGGAGAGCTAAGGTTCAGGGGACCGTCGGTTCGGCTACGCTCCGGAGCGTGTGCCAACGTTCGTATTCCGTTCTGTTTGTCGAGCTTGCATGTTCCCGCCCGAGCAACCAGAAAGCAAACCACTCAACGTCTCCTTGCTGAGAATTGAGCCTTTCAAGAGGTCGAACAAGTTGATGTTCACCTTCGGGGAAATACATCAACTCCGCTGGTTCTCCGAGCATGCGCATCGTTTCGTAGGCGTCCCAAGTGCCCAAGACCGATGAGGGACCGTGAGCCTCAAATCGGATCGGCGTCTTGACTTTATTGAGCCCGAATATAGGGGATCTCTCCAACCACGCTTTCCAGTGGCTCCCAAACGGTCCGCCACCGTATTTGTGATCTTCGAACTCCTCCTTAAGATCCATTGAGAACGGAGCATCCACAAAGTACTCCATATAGCCGAAGTTCACGCTGTCATCCACAGTTGCGGCCGCGAAATGGTACCTCGAATGTGTAATCGAGTATAAGACTTGGTAGCCGGTACGACTGAAACCAATCAGGCCGACCCGTTGGGGATCCACGAGGCCCTGGGCGGCAAGCTGGTCAATCGCGCCTTCGATGCTTGCCGTCTCTAACGGGCCCTCATCTATGTGGTTACTATTGTCGTTTTCAGCCCACTCAGGAACTTGCAAGACTGCGATCCCAATGGTCGCCAACGCCTGCGCAGCAAAGGCTCCGTGATAAGGGCCGTCAAGATATGGGGGATCGTCGGCTCGCCCTTGCTTTTGAATCACGAGTGGGTACTTTTTTCCCGCAATGAAACCATACGGGAGGTATAGCGTCCCACTGCACACTGACCCGTCCTTCGATGTCCATTCGAGCCTCTTGGTCGATGAGGCTACACGTTTACTCAGATTGGTATTTAGTGTGATTAGAGGTCTTACGGCAGCGGACGCCAGTTCCCGAATCGATATCGTTCCACCATACTCCATGTTGCCTGTGGCAAAGACTTCGAATCTGTGTTTCGGATCTTTTTCCATCCCCGCTGGGATATCAATGTTCTGTCTGCTCCACCCGCCGTCGCCTCTCCGATAAACATCGGTTGCTAGAGGGTGCCCTGATCTGTCGGACTCTGCCTCCAGCGCATCAAGCGAATTATCCCAAACCAGTACTGGCCCTCTTACGGGAATCTCGCGCCAAGCCCTGGACTTGATATCGACCGCGATCACACGATGCTGCATGTCTTCCGCTGGAGAATAAGACCCTGTGAGTATCACCGTCGTGGCGTCGCCTGCCCAAACGATTCCCTCTCCTTCACCAACGGGCGTGTCCCAGAGAGAACTCATGGACACCTCCAATGGATCGATTAGCATCACGCGATCAGCAAGGTCAACCATATGGGGTCGTAGATAGTGCTGCCATTCCCCAGGCCTCTCTGACGGGCGGCAAATTGCGATCGCGTATCGACCGTCCGGAGAGAACTGGAGGACCGGATCTTGCGTTAGATCGTACACAGGGGGTATCAAGCAATCGCCAATGGACTTTACGCCAACGAGTCCAGCCGCCCTGCCAACGACTTGTTCGGAATCCTGAATAAATAATCGCGCATGGTGGGTTTTGGCCCAATCTGCCGAAATGAGCTGTTCCGGACGTTGATCGGTGACAGTAAAGCCATTGAGCCTCATATCGCGGATTGCCCGACTCTCGACGAGGCGTTCGTCAGCAGCGAATATCACCTGTCCCCTCTTACCAAAAGACACGTCGTACGCCGTAACCGAGCTGGCCGAACTCGTCATCCTCGTAAGCTTCAACGTTCGAACATCTACCCGATAGACTTGGCTAGAATCATTCATATTGGTGCCGATAAAGTAGATCGCGTGGCCGTCTGGCGCCCACTTAATCTGGCGTATCGGAGGCTCATTTGACCTGGACGAGAGCGATACAAGTGTCTTGGGAGGCTCGGCCGTGTCCTCCATCCTTTCCGATTTATACATGAGCAACGTTTCCGTGTTCGAGTTGCTGGCGATACTTGCTCGTTTTATGACCACAACGAAATGGCTTCCGGTCGGATCGAAGAGCACGAACAGTTTCTGTTTGACAAGATCCATTCCCATCTCTTGCATTTCAATTACGTCCGAGCTGTTGATCATTCGGCGTTGCGACTGAGTGCGTGACATAGAACTTAGGAGGACGATCAAGAGAAGCGAAGCTGTCTTGCGAAAACAACTGGCTGCACGATCGGTCGGACTCGGATACTGGGACGGTGTCATTTCGTCGGATGACTCATCTTGTCCTGGACTTAAGACGTCGAGTTCCGGAAAGGGCGATCTTCACGCCATGATATCGGTCACTGCTCATCGCAAGTGCAGCCGCCAACAGCTACACTCTTCCCGTCGCCATGCATTTGGAATTCCCTACTCCTGAATTCCGCTTGCACCGTCAGGACTCACTTCCCGCAACTGACGACACACGTGAGGCCTCAGACGAGCGGGTCCTGGTCTTCGATTGCCAAGTCGTCCGCCGAGGAAAGAACGGCAACGGAACAGGCTAGGGTGCCATGCACGCGTCGAGCCACCCGTACATCCGGTTCCACGCGTCGACGATATTCGCCGGACTTCGAAGAGTATGGCCCTCGCCCACATACCGAACCAACGTGACCCTGTCCCCCGTCCGTTCCAAAGCGGTGTACATTTCTTCGCCTTGCTCTACGGGCACCCCGTCTTCATCGCCTTGGATGATCAGCACCGGGGTCTTAATGCGATCTGCGTACATCAGCGGACTGCTTCGCACGTAATGCTCTGCGGCTTGCCAGGGGGGTGCACCGATATTTCCCTGACTCCCAGGCGATTCTAGCCAGAAAGATCCAGCGTTGTCGGTCAGTTCAAATGGATCCGCTCCCGATATACCGTAAAGACTAATCAAGTCGCTTGGCCCGGCCTGAGCCACCGCGCATCTGAACCGGTTGGTCAGCGCGAGCAGGCCGTACACCGCAAAACCGCCGAAGCTGTGGCCCGCGACACCAATTCTCTGGGGATCCGTAAATCCCATCGCGACCGCTTGGTCGACGGCAGGAAGCACCCCGTCGGTAAGGCGAGACATCGGATCGTGATTGGCCTGGCTGACTTTCGTGCTCATACTGGGATAGACGACAGCGTATCCGTGTAAGACGAAGAGAGTCCAATCGGAGGACAAGCTGTCGATGCTGCCGTAGCTGGCTATCGATACCGAGCACTGAGGCGGTCCCCGGTATATATCTCCCGGGTAAACTCCCACGATGGTTGGAAGCGGCGACTTGCCGTCGTAACCTTCAGGCAGGAGAACTTGCGCCTGGGACTGTTCGCCATCAAGAGTCCGATAGCTGATCATTTTGCATTGAGGACGCGGAAGCGCCGCAACTTCCGCGTTTTGCTTCAAGATGATTTTCATTTCCCGCGAGTGAACTAGATATTGTTTGAGTTCGAATACGGGATCGTTGGTACGATCGACCAGGAATATACTCTTGCTCTCATCGGAATACGCCCATACCCAAGCGGAAGGGGCAAGCTCAATAACCTTGCTCGTAGCTCCAGTCGATAGGTCCAGATCGTAAATGCCGTCGGGCGTTTGAGCCCCGCTGCTGCCGACATAGACCACGTCCCTTGCAAGCCTCGGCCCAGACGACAGAGGAGATCGCCCCTCGGCCCGCATATCAAAAAGCGCGGGTGAACTGGTTGAGACATACGGTTGAGGCGAGATCACCTGCTTGACCGTTGTACCCTCGGGAAATTTCGTTTCATCAATACGGCCTGAGTCCAGATCGATCGTCCATACACCCTCGGAATCCACGCTTGCGATTGACGCACTGTCTCGCCCGGGGTACAGCACGGCGGGTGCTGTTTTCATTCGTTTTGTGAGGTTGATCAGCTCGTGGCCGGGGTTGACGAGCCACCAATCCAGCCTATCTTCCCGAGCTGATCGCGCCTTGCCCTTGAGCAACAGCTGTCCATCTGCCGTCCAGGCCGCCGGCGTGATGCAGCCGTGGTCAGGCGGCAAATCCACATGTACATCGAGACCGCTGCTATCGAGGAGAGTCGCGGTCCCCTTGGTCAGGTCGACACTATAGAGACGCAACTCGTCGTTTTGTGCTCGCGAAGGAATAATTGCGCGCGTCCCATCAGGTGAAACGGTGAAATTCTCCGGGCACGGGTAGGGGTCGATCTTGTCTCGATCGAGCACGCGTACGGTTCCGTCCTGGTGCACGACCACCAGCTGATATCGAGAGCCGCCCAAGAAGTCGGTGCTTGATGCACGGTTGGTAATCGACTGCGTCGGCGTCTGCGGCACTTCTTCCAAGACTCCCGCCACCTCTGCATTCGAAGGAACAGGCAGCATCCACAGGGACTGACCAGTGAATAGCGTCTTGCTTGGGCCGGAGCCGAGGCTAAACAAAACCAAGTCGTCCGTCGTGGTGCCTGCGGTTTTTGCTGCATCATCGACAACCGCCGTGCTTTCACGCCCCCGTACAAATTTCTCGTGCTCCCTCTCCCGTCTCTCATGCCAAACTTGGGACTCCAAAATCTGCGGAGCTTGATGAACCGGCAAAAGCGCGCAGAGGACGCGGTCAGTTCCGAACCATTCGGGCTTTTCGTAGGGAAAGTCAACACTCCTCTGCGTAAGTTCGTGCAGCTCCCGAGTGGCAACCTCAAATACCCACGGCGTGATCCTGTCTCCCATATCTGCGATCATCAACAAGTGCTTGCTGTCGGGAGACCACCGCGGATACCACAGCGCGAGAATGTGGGCATGTCGCATTGGAATTTCGTAGGCGGCCGCGAACGAGCCACCATATATTTGAACGCGCCCTCGTTCGGCGTCGTTGAAGCGCCTATCGTATCGTTCCAGTTGATCGAACGGCCTCGCAACCACGATGGCCAACATCCTCCCATCGGGCGACAGGCTCCGATCGAACGGTGTAGAGGTTCGAAGCAGGCGCTCAACTTGTGCCGCTTCGGCCGCATGACCGGCGAAACCCAGAAGGCAGAACAGCAGGAGTGATTTCTTCATTAGAATTGCAGCTTCAACAGAAGCTGGAGCGATCGCGGCGACCCGGTTGCATACAGTGAATTCCGAACGCCGACGTTCGCCTGCTCAAGAGCTTGTCCGAACGTCGCGTCAGTCAAACTGGTGTCGATCCCGCTGAAGTTCGGATGATTGAAGAGATTGAAGGCTTCTGCTCTGAATATCATTCGCAGCCCCTCCGTGAGCGAAAACGTTCGTTGCACCGCCGTATTCAAATTCCAGAATGCGGGCCCGTGAAGGAAATTTCTTCCCAAATCTCCAACTTCGGTGGGCTGCCCTTGCGCGTTCACGGGCACGTCGCTAAAAGCATTTCGATTGAGCTCCCAGCCACCGGGTACGCCAGGCACGTTGTGGAGATAGATAGGTGCACCGCTCACTAAGTTGGGCTGAATACTATAAGTCGTTCCATTTGCGAGGTAGTACGAACCTTGGGAAACGTTGAAGGGCGTTCCGGTCTGGGCTTGAAACCGATTCGCGAAGACCCAACCATGCGTTAGAGCCCGCGCGATTCCGTCCCCATGTGCTTCCGGCAATTCGTAATTGACCCCGGCATTCAGAACTTGGCGAATATCATTGTCTGAATTTCCGCGCAGCAGTCCATAAATCGACGGATCAAAGAACTCATCACCGGTCGAGTCATCGAGGGCGTGTGCCCACGTGTAGGACACGATCGCCTGCAACCCTGGAGTCAAATATCCTTGGTTTTGAATTTGGAGCGCGTTGTAACTGGATGAAGCGGCATTCGTGGTGACTTGACAAAAGCAGCTCGCGAAGAGCGCGCTGTTCGGTAGACCGTTCGGGTACTGGCCAAGGTAGAGCAGCTTTCTACCAGCGTTACCGACATACGATACGGTCAGGACGTCCCGTGGGCGAAGGGGGACATCGACCGATGCGTTCCACTGCACTGTATACGGAAGCTTCAAGTGCGGATCAACTAGGAACGCCTCGAAGTAATCGGTCGAGTTGATGCCCCCTCCCGAACTTCCGGGCAGCGCTGGAGGAACCTCGTCGGCAACCGGAATCGGCAGAGGCACGTCGGAGTAGCTATTGAAGGTCGCGTAAGCGAAATTATATGTCAGCGTGGCATTCTGGCCTGTGTCGTAGAAGACCCCAACCCCTCCCCTTAGCACGATGGCGCGCGACTTGAGTGGTTGCCACGCAAAACCGACCCGTGGAGCAAAATTTGAATATCGCGTGTGATACAGGGGGGTGCCTGCCGGCGCAAAATCTGCGCTCGCCAGATTTGAGGTTGTCAGCGCGAGCGCGACGTTTCCGTTCGCCCAACCTGGCGCGGGATTGACCTCCCAACGTACTCCGTAATCGAGAGTCAAACGAGCTCCGACTTTCCAGTGGTCTTGAACATAGAGCGAGATGTTGTGAAAGATGGGGCGCGTATCCGCGTTCTCGTCGACGAAGTAACTATCAACAATCCCCTGCTCCGTGTTCGTAAGAGAAGAGAACGCCAGGAATGTGGAATACAGCCCACTGCCATTGTAGAGCGGCGAAAGCGACCGAACTTCTTCGCCGAATTTAAGGGTGTGTTGCCCCCGCGTCCACGCAAGGCTGTCAACGACGTCATACTGACGCTGCCGGAGCGGCTGGAAGTAGAGGAGGAAGTCCTCGTTCAGTGAAGTTCCCGAAGGCTGCAAGAAAATGGAAGCGCTTGTATCCGTATAGCCGCCGCTGTATTGCGTCGGCAGAATCAAGTCGATTGGGAAAGGCACCGCGCCGCCGATTGTCATGCCTGAGGTGCTCAGGCTGCCCCCGCTCTTGCTGTAGTTGAAACGAAGCTCGTTGACGATGTTCGGTCTCATACGCCACGTGGCCCCCAGAGTCAGCGCAAGCATGTTGATGTTTTGCGTTTGGGGGTAGCTCATTACGTGAGTGACGGCAGTTGCATTGGACGAGGTGTCGTTCAAATGACCAAACACGTCGAACTGCTCTCCAAAGGAGTGGTCGATGCGAACACTGGTTGCATTGATGTTGCTTGGAAGCGAAAACCCGTATGACGATAGTGCTGTCACCCCATCCGGATTCGGAGCACCATTTGGAATCGGAAGAGCGTTCAAGAATGGCTGGATTCCCGGTGACGCGCTCTGACGGAAGGCCACGGTCGGGTCATATTCTTGGATAAATTGAGGGAGCGCCAAGCGGAGTCCTTCAAACGAAACAAAGAAGAATGTTTTGTTCTTGCCATAGTAGATACCCGGCACCACGACCGGTCCTCCCAGGGTTCCGCCAAAATCATTCTGGCGTTCCGGCTCGCGTGGCTGGCCCGCAAGATTCGCGAAATAGTTGTTGGAATCCATATCCGTGTTGCGGAAATAGTCGTAAGCGCTTCCGTGAAATTGATTGGCGCCGGACCGCGTCGTGATCTGTATTTGGCCGCCGGGCTGCCTGCCGAATTCCGCAGCGTAACCTGAAGTCTCAATACGAAATTCCTGCAATGCATCGACCGAAGCGAGACTCTGAGTAGTCCCTAGCGCGGTTGCCGCAGGCAGACTGCCAGACAGTTGCGCCGAGATGGCACTGATCGTGCCGCCTCCTGCGAAGAAATTCGCGCTCAAGTTGGCGGCCACTCCATCGACCGAATAATTGTTGGCATCGTCGCGTTGCCCGTTCACGCTGTATCCAAAGCTTGATGAGACCGTGCCGGGCGCCAGCGCGATCAGATCCTGGAATGAGCGGCCGTTCAAAGGCATGTTCTCGACAAAGTCTCGATTCACGAGCAGCCCGACCGCGGGGTTGTCCGTCTCCATGCGCTCGGCGTCACCATTGACTGTCACACTCTCGGATATCGAGCCCAATTGGAGCCGGAAATTCTGCTCGACGTGATCCTGCGTGTTGAGAACCAGTCCGAGGAAATCGACTTGCTTGAAGCCCGGTTTGCGGATTGTGATCTGATATTGCCCCGGCTGGATTCCTGTAAAGACGTAGATTCCTGTATCGTTCGTCGTCGTGGTCGTGAGAGTGCCCTTGTCGACGCTTTTGAGCTCTAGCGCCGCCTTGACGACCAATCCTCCCGACTCGTCCGTCACCAGGCCGGAAATGGTGGCCGTACCTGTTTGACCCAATGCGCTGGGCGCGAGGAACAAAGCCCCCATCAACAACCTACCCACCACCCGCAGAAAATCCATCACTCGCATCGTTCAGGACCCTCCCTTATCTTGGGTATGCCCGCGGTACGGGAGGAATTCGCAGCCGACGTTTGAATTTCTCCGATTTGTAATGCGGATGGACGATGCGGATGCTGAGCTAACCAATCAGCTGAGAAACACTCAGGGATGATTCGGAGCACTTCCGAAGTACGCGTAAAGGATCTTTTTGCCCCGGGGTTCATCCGCGTGCTTGTTCGCGGGTTCGGCCGTAACAAAGACCGAGTTGATCTCGGCAAGAACACCCGGGTCATCAAAGGTCATCGCCCAGCGGCTATCACCGGTAGCGTCCTTTTTCAGGATCCCCAAACTGTGGGTTATCTCCTTCACGCCCACATTGCCGCCCCAGACATGGAACACAACGTTGGCCTTGTGCTGATCGGAGTCGTCAAGATCGTACGCGTAGAACACCAGCGACTTTCCTTCGACGTAGAAGACTCGCCCGAAAGAACGCTGCCGTTTGCCCGCTACGTCGGCATCATAGACGTCCACGATATGAAGGTTCCGAGCTGCAACTAAATCGCCCATCTGATTCTTGGCGGACTGAAGATCACGCTGCCGTTCCAATTCGGCCGTTGTAGCCTCGAGCTTCGCGCTCAGTTCTTCGCTTGATTGTTTCTGGAGATCCAACTTGACTTCGGACTCGTCCAGCCGCTGAGTAAGGCTTCCGACTTGCATCTGCAATGCGGAAACTTGATCTTCGGCAACTCCCCGGACTGTTGAGGGGTGCTGCGGCGCGCTTTGAACCTGGACATCAAGGCTCGACAGTCTCTCTTTGGCAGCGTGCAAGTCGCTGCGCAAAGACTCGTCCTCAGCCGTTGCTTTCGCGAGCTTGCTTTCCATGTCGGCGACATCGGCGGAAAGCTCGGACTTCTCTTGTTCGAGACGACTGAGGCCGCCCAGTTCGAAGGGCGGAACACCCGTCTTGGGAGACTGGAGTGGCTGAAACGACTGCGTTATTTGCATGGGAATGCGCGGGCCCTTCCACCGGCCAAGGTAATAACCCACCGTCCCGATTACGGCGCATAGCAGCATGGCGACAGCCGCACGCGAGAAGGGAAAGAGCGCGACCGGCGATGCATTGCGTCCAGCCTTGCGTTCAGCGGAGCGCGCGTCGAGGGGAAGAGAGACGACTTGGCGAACGAGAACGGGCGACGCATGCCCATGGCCACGAGCTTTGGAGTCGGAGCTCTCAGCGGCCAGTCGCGCGAGGAACCTGTCGCGCATTCCTTCGGGCGGCGTAGCCGGCCTCCCCGGCGCGTGCTCTTCGCTAATTACACGAATCGCCTGCAAGCTTGTCTCCGTAATCGACTCCAGATACGCGCGGCAGGATTCACAGAACCGGATGTGGTCGTTCAATTCGCACATTTGCGCTCCACCCAGTTGGCCGGACACAGCGAGCGCGGCCATTTTCTCGAAGCGCCGGTGGCACATCGGCCACACCCTGGTGGTCATCCAACCGAGTTTGCTACTTTTCGTCATGGCTGTTCCAGAACGCCGCCCGCAGAACAACCAGGCCGCGGCGCAAATCGTGGCGCACGACGTGCGCCGATTCGCCCAGCTGTCCGGCGATCTCCTCGGCAGTCAGTCCCTCGTAATAGGTCATTTCCAAGACCCTGCGCTGGCGTGGCTTGAGCTTGCCAAGCATTTCCTCCGCAAGACGCGCGGCTTCAGGCAACTCGCCCCACAAAGCTTTGCCCGCGCCAACGTCGATGGCCGCCTCCAGATCCTCCCAGCGGTAGAAGTGATTGGAAACAAGATGGCGCTTCCGGTGCAGCGCCCGGTGGTACGCGTACTGAAGCAGCCACACCTTGAGTATGCCCTTGCGCGAATCGAAATTCGCCATCGCCCGGAAGGCATCGAGAAAGACGGTCTGGACGACCTCCTCGGCCTCACTGGGGTCGCGCACAATCCGAACCGCGACGTCAAAAACCAGTCGGTGATACCGATCGAACAGAACGGTGAGTGCGTCGTCGCGACCAGTGATCACATGACGTGCGAGCTCTTCGTCCGAGAGCTTGCTGAGATCGTCAAAATGCAGCTCGAATGACTTGGAGAGGCTCATTTCTCTCAATTCACCGACACCCGGGTCAGGACGAAACGCAGAACACCGAAAGCATTTCTATAGCACACATGCGACGAACTGAACCGACATTAATTTCCGTGTACCGCTGCTAAAAAACCTCACGCCGCGGGCATACTGAAGAATGTGCTGGATTGCGGTTGCGTTGACTTGATCCCTACGGCCTGACCCGCTTTAAAAACTCATCGAACAAGGTCACTATCTGCCGCCGCTGAGCTGCGACATTTTCCGGTCTCGCAGTTCGTGATTCTGGGCCAGCAACTTGCGAACTACGCAGATGGTATTGGTTTGGAAACAGGCCCTCTATTCAGCTGCAAACCGTCTGGCCACTGACGCGACCACGCCAATAGCCTCATCGACGTTAGCGAGCGCCCCCAAACTTGGTCGAAATTGCGTACATCGTGTCTTTTTCGCGGTTGTTTGTGCCTTTTTCGGATGGGCAAATGTCGCTGGCTAAATTCCCGTTTGCGGCGGGCATACCTTAGAAAGGAGACCCGGCAACAGATTCCACGACGTAGGCCACTAAACGTCACATGAACATGCCGCAACGCGTTCCGACGGTTAAACAAGCAATTGTTTCAGACGAGGATCTTCTATTCTCTTCTCGAGACGGGAGCCAGGAAGCATTTGCTGAATTGATGGATCGTTACAAGTCCCTAGTATATCGCGTAGCCAACAATATCCTGCGGGATCACGGCGAAGCCGAAGATATAGTCCAGTACGTCTTCTTCGAGATTTACCGACACTCTGCCAAGTTCGATGCCGGCAGGGGGACATTCCGAACGTGGTTGTTGCAGTATGCATATAGTCGCAGTAAAGAGCGAATCAAGTATTTGTCTCGGCGTAGCTTCTATCAGACAGCTGAGGTGGCGGAGATTGAGAGTCGAGTATTTGTCGCGAATAGTCCGACGTCAGAATTCGAAGACCGCGACTGCGTCCGCTGTGCGCTCAACGAACTTAACGAGCGCCAGCGACGAGTGATCCTTCTAAGTCACTTCGAAGGCCATTCTCTGCGAGAAATAGCCGAGCAAAGCGGCGAGGCGTATTCGGCCGTCCGGCACCACTTCTATCGTGGTCTAAAGAAAATGCGTATGATGCTCGCGGGCGAGGCCTAGAGAATTCAGGGAACGATCCCAGCCTTCACAGGCTGTTAGTTATCCTGTCGACGACCCCTACTAGCAGCTTGTTGAAAAACCCGTTTCCTCTGCAACTTTAATTGAAGAAACTCGTCTGAAGCAAAGAAGGTCAAGGAGGCGAGCGAATGCGCGGAGACGATAACCAGCAAGAAGAAATGTTCAGCTACGTTTCTCCAGAGAAGCGAGTCCCGGCGGACCATCCGCTGCGGCCGATCCGCAAGATGGTGGATGAGATCTTGAAGGAGATGTCGCCGCAATTTGCGAAGCTGTATTCCGACGTG
>JBAVUW010000158.1:0-3564 GCA_049696975.1 Candidatus Acidiferrales bacterium
GCCAGCGGCGTGTCCGAACTGGTCGTTGATCTCCTTGAAATAATCGAGATCGAACAGCAGCACCGCCAGCGGATCGCCATTGCGTTCCGATCGCACGAGCTCTTCCTCCAGCCGCTGTTCGCCGAACCGCCGATTGTGAAGGCCGGTCAACGGATCAAGAATCGACAGGTCATATAGTTTGTTGGCGCGAATCCGCTGCACCACCGCGGCTTTCAGTAGTTTGGACAGCCGCTCGCGAACCAGTGCGGTACGCCCATGGCGGAACAGATCGCGGATCTGCAGCGCGAGGATCAGAAACAGAGATGCGTAGATTATATCGGCGATGTTGATGTGAGCTTTTTCAGCTACACCGCCGAGAACCAAAGGAGCGGCGATCGCCCCGAGGGCGGCGGTGATCTGCACCACTGTCGTCCGGAAGCTGCCCTTGACGATGCGGTCCAATTCCGCAATGCTTTCGCGGAATAACTCGTGGTCGCTCGGCTCGGGTGCGTCCAACTTACCTCGGTCCGTCATGATTCCTCGTGGTTTCGACGCCGACAACGGACTCCAAACGTCTCTGGCGTCATGTAGTTTGGTCGAGTAAATTCTCACACCGGCCGACGGCGCTTACCATAGGACGGGCGTTCTATTTCGAAAAACAACGTAGGGAATCCTACATTGGCACGAAGTTCCGCACTGAAACCAGAGTACTAGGGGCGTCACTACGGGCTGTCTATTGGGCCAGTTCCTACCACCCGCTACATTGGTCCCTCCAGAACTATGAACATGGCTTGCATAGACCGAAAATGGATACAGTCCTAACACGCCGAAGCGAGATGCGCCCGTCCGAGACGGCGAGCGTTCCGCACAGTCTGACCGTAACCCACCGTGGTGCGGACCCGGTCGGCATTCCCGCGCGTTTCAGGATTTTGTCTGAAATCGGTTACGGCGGCATGGGTATCGTTTATAAGGCACGCGACCTCGAAACGGACGAAATCGTGGCGCTGAAGCTGCTCAAGCCCGAAGTCGCCTCCGATCCGAAGATGCGGGAAGAGCTTCGCCAGGAGGTCTGTCTCGCCCGGAAAGTCACGCATAAGAACGTTTGCAGGATTCACGAGCTCTATCGCTCTCCGGCGTCGTCCTTTATCTCGATGGAGTTCATCGGCGGAGAGACCCTACTTTCGCGTCTGCGGCGTGGCGGCGCGCTTTCGGTGAGCGAATCGATCGGGATCGCTCGGCAGATTTGCGCCGGTTTGCAGGAGGCGCACGCCCACGGCATCGTGCACCGGGACCTAAAACCCGCGAACATCATGATCGATTCCGCCGGCGTGGCAAAGATCATGGATTTCGGGATCGCGCGCCATTCGCAGGAAAACGATCATTCGACGACCACCATCGCGGGAACGCCGGAATACATGGCGCCTGAACAGATCGAGCTGAAAGCCATGGGTCCGCGGACCGATATTTACGCGCTAGGGCTGCTGCTCTATGAAATGGTGACAGGCGCCCAGGCGTTCACGGGAGAGACGACGATTGCTGTGGCCGTGAAGCAGCTGCACGACTCACCGAAGCGTCCGTCGGAAATCGTGCCGTCGATTCCGCCCGGACTCGAGGCGGTGATTCTGAAATGCCTGCGCAAGAATTCCGAGAGCCGCTTTCCATCAGTCGACGAACTGGATGCCGCGCTAGCCAAGCCGGCCTCGGCCAGCGCCTCTGCCGCGCGCACTGTCGCGCTGCCTGCGATTCGCGTGGATGTGGACGCCGTTGTGAAATCGGCGTCCGATAAATGGCAGCTCGTGCAGCCGCATCTGATTCGGGTCGGGGCGGAACTGCAACGTGTGGCCCGGCACGTGAGTTCGCTGGCGGACATCGAATGTAGGAAACTCGTGCGGAGGTTCGCGGCGACGACACTTCGGGAAATTAGAAAAAACCGACTCGTGCTGGTCGCAGCCGTGGGCGCAATCTCGGTGATGGGATTGGTTCTGTTCGCCGCCGTTGCCGGCAGGTTCAGCACGCAGGATGGAGCAATGTCGCGAGCAATCGTGCCGCCAGCGGGTCAAAGTGCCGAGGGCTCGATCGCAGCGCAGTCGCCGACTTCGGCCGTTGTGCCGGTGGCCTCGACGAATGCAATGCCTGTCGACAACGCGGACAATACGTACGGCCTCGACTCGAATGCTGCCGACCTGGAGTCCAAGGACCCTGCCCCGGACGCGACGCTGCCAGCTTCGGCGTCCGAGGACAGCTCGTCGCAATCGGACCTGCCGAATCCGGAGCCGACTAAGAAACAGATGCCGGTTGCAAAGGTGACGTCGGCGCCGGTCAAGACCAAACCGAGCGCCCCGAAAAACGAGGCGAGAGTTTCGACCGCGGCGATTCACCCTGCGGCGATCGTTCAGACCGTCAGCCTCATCTCCGTGCCGACACTGGCTCCGGCTCCGGCCGCCTTGCTGCCAGAGGCGTTGCCGACGGATTCCGGCTCGGCCGCAACATCGGCGGTGAAGCCGGACTCGAGCGTCGAGACCTACCTTGAGGTCGGATCGTTCAAGGATGCAAAATGGGCGGATGATGCCGTCCAGCGCCTCTCACAAATGGGATTCCACGCAATATGCGTCCACAAGACGATGCTGTGGAAGCTTCAGTCCTACCACGTCCAGGTCGGGCCATACACGACGTCAAGCGAAGCGGATGACGCCGAACAAAAGTTGACCGCGCAAGGCTTCAGGCCCCACGTTGTCAAGTAGTTCGCACTTGCAGCTGCGACGCTCCAATTCGAAAGCCTGACGTCCCATCCAGCCGTGCCACCGATACGCGCGAATTTCGCAGATACGTACCGTTTAGCGAGCGGAGATCGTGCAACAGAATGCCGTCCCGCCTGACCTCCAGCGCGCAATGTGAGCGCGAAACTTCCGGGTCGTCGATTTCCACGTCCGCGCCGCCGCCCAATCTTCCGATCGTGGTGATGGACTTGGTGAGATCGAATTCCTTGCCTTCCGAAAGGCCGCTGACTACGCGGATCTTGATCTGTTCGCTGCTTGGCAGCTCAGGGTTGTGCGCTTCCGGAAAGAATGAGTCCGCTAATCCGATCGCGCTGGGCCTTTCGCGCGGAGTTGAGGAGGGCGAGGTGAGCGTGGCCGGGCCGTCGCCTGCCGAGCGTGGGCGCGCCTCGATGACGGATGTGCACATCCAGCAGGTGACTATCGAGGGGGAGTTCTCCGTATCGTCCAGATGAATGATCGCGGCACAATGGGGGCAGCGAACCAGCATGGGTTTTAGTGGTGCACCAATCTCTTGCTACGAAAAATGTGAAATGCCAGAGCGCGCATCTTGAGGACATCCCACTCAATCGGCTATCGGTTGTTCCATGTATGAGGGCGTAAGCGTTAACGGATAGTATGCCACGCTATCAAAATCAGGCGCGAAGCTCTGTAGGGCGCGCGACGGAACTCGCCACGGCGAAAGACGCGGGAGTTTCTTCAGGCGGATCGCGGTTAGCTTCCACCATTTCTGGGCTGAGCGAATCCTTCGGCGCCGCTGCGTGGCGGCACCGCGGCCAGTTCGGGCTTTCCGTTCGAGGCGTTCCAGTGC
>JBAVUW010000159.1:0-2837 GCA_049696975.1 Candidatus Acidiferrales bacterium
CACGTCCGTCGTCCGAAAATAAAACTGCGGCCGGTATCCTGTGAAGAACGGCGTGTGCCGCCCTCCTTCTTCCTTCGTCAACACGTACGCTTCCGCCTTGAACTTCGTGTGCGGCGTGATCGATCCCGGCTTCGCCAGCACCTGCCCCCGCTCCACTTCATCCTTCTCCGTCCCCCGCAGCAGCAGTCCCACGTTGTCTCCCGCCATGCCCTCATCCAGCAGCTTGCGGAACATCTCCACGCCCGTCACCGTCTTCTTCATCGTCGGACGGAATCCCACTATCTCGATTTCCTCTCCCACCTTCACCTTGCCCCGCTCGATTCGCCCCGTCACCACTGTCCCACGCCCCGAGATCGAAAAAATATCCTCAATCGGCATCGCAAACGGCTTGTCGATATCCCGCGGCGGCAGCGGAATGTGCTTGTCCACCGCCTCCATCAGCTCCAGAATCGACTTCTCCCACTTCTCATCCCCCTCGAGCGCCTTCAGCGCCGACCCCTTCACCACCGGAATCGTGTCCCCGGGAAACTGGTACGTCTTCAGCAGCTCCCGCACTTCCAGCTCCACCAGTTCCAGCAGTTCCGGATCCTCCACCACGTCGCACTTGTTCAAAAACACCACGATCGACGGCACCCCTACCTGCCGCGCCAGCAGGATGTGCTCCCGCGTCTGCGGCATCGGCCCGTCCGTCGCCGCCACCACCAGAATCGCTCCGTCCATCTGCGCCGCTCCCGTGATCATGTTCTTCACGTAGTCCGCATGTCCCGGACAGTCGATGTGCGCGTAGTGCCGGTTCGCCGTCTCATACTCCACGTGCGACACCGCGATCGTGATCCCACGCTCCCGCTCTTCCGGCGCGTTGTCGATTGAATCAAACGCCCGGAATGACACCTTCGGGTTGTTCTTCGACAACACCTTTGTGATCGCCGCCGTCAACGTCGTCTTCCCGTGGTCGATGTGCCCGATCGTCCCCACGTTCAGGTGCGGCTTGCTGCGCTCGAATTTCTCCTTCGACATCTCGTGTCACCCTCGTAGTAAGACGTCGCGGCCATCGCCGCGCTCGAAACCCTCGAACTCGCCTACCGCCCGGCTGCCGCGTCCCGCGAAACGTTGGAGCGGGGGACGGGACTTGAACCCGCGACCATCTGCTTGGAAGGCAGAGACTCTACCACTGAGTTACCCCCGCTCATGCCTTGCGTGCGACTTTCTCGCGTCGATCTTTTTCCAACTGCATGGAGCCTGGGACCGGGATTGAACCGGTGACCTCGTCCTTACCAAGGACGCGCTCTACCAACTGAGCTACCCAGGCCCGAACCGGTTCTCTCGATCTCTACCACCTTCGGGACCAACCACTCGGCGCCGCGATGTGATGGTGGACGGGGGAGGATTCGAACCTCCGTAGCCCGCAAGGAGCGGCAGATTTACAGTCTGCTGGTTTTAGCCACTCACCCACCCGTCCGGCGAAACTTGCTCGGGACACAATCTTTCGTTTCCCGCCGACAAAACCAGAGCCGCAACGGACATCTTTTCGGGGCACTCCGAAATGCAGAAAGGACCAGTGTGCGGACACACCAGCCCTGTTCGCTTTTTTCGCGAGGAAACCGTCCTTATAACGGCCCGCCGAATCCTGATCCCCTCAAACTCAGCTGGCGGAGGGAGTTGAACCCCCGACCCTCTGATTACAAATCAGATGCTCTACCAACTGAGCTACGCCAGCCCTGCGCAAACCGAGAGAATATATCGCAGCGGCCATGAAATTGCAAGCAGGTTTCCTGCCCCCAGCAAAACCCATGCCAGCAAGCCATTTATGTAGCCTGAATCGGCGACTCCGATGCCCTACTGTGCAGCAGGCCTCGCAAACTCGGAGTCGCTCAGCTCCACGTCGTGATGCACCTCGCTGAACGTCAGCGTGTAGGTCGTGTCACCATTGGTCTCCCGCCACTCAAATGGAACTTTCACGCCGTCGACCTCGCGATAATCGTCGAAATCTTCCCGAAGCGGTGTCACACCGTCGGCGTCGTGATTCTGGCTGATTACGCGCAGCAGCAATCCGCTGTGGGTATCGAAATACATCCTGGTCGGATCGCCACCTTCCGGCGCCGTAGCCTCCAGAACCCAGGTGTCCCGTTCGCCGATTTTCTCCTCACCCGCCACGACAATCTTTGTGTAAACACGTCCCATCTTGAATGCGTGCAGAAAGTCCGCGCCGCGCTTTGCTTCCGCCAGTTCCGGGCCGGTCTGTTCGCGCAAACCGTTTTTCGGATCGTTTGTCCACCCTTGAATTCCGTCAAACCCCTGCTGGAATGCCGCGCCGTTGATGATCACCGCGGACATGAATTTATCGGGCGCCTTCTGGTGAATCATGATCGTTCCCGACAGATTCATCGACGGAATCTGAATCGTGCCCATCATCACCTGCGACGTCAATTTCTCCCACGCCGCGCGTCCGCCGATCGCCCGTCCATAGCGATCGAGGATCGGATCGACCTTTTGAGGCAGCGCGGGCGCTGCGGCCGGCGCGCTTTGTCCGCCACTCGGCGCAGTGGATTGCGCCCGGATGGCTGACGGCCCGGCGAGAGCCAGCGCCAGCAGTGCTGCTACCGGGACCATCTGTCGCAGGGCCTGATGCGCGTTCTTGTGAATGACGGAAGCTCCCCGGCGAGAATCTGAAACCAACGCGTTTCGCGAGCTTACCGTATTAGACGCTCGCCGGCCACTCCGGGTTGCTGGGGCATCTTTCCCGTACTCAATCCGATACGGAAACATTACACTCGAGCGGAAAGCGAGAACAGGGGCGTCGTGACGATTGCCGGCAGAAAACGCGTCTGGGTCGCCCT
>JBAVUW010000160.1:0-20281 GCA_049696975.1 Candidatus Acidiferrales bacterium
GCAATGAACCGAGCGTCTCATGCTATCGTTTTGTCGAGCCGTGACCGGCGAAGGAAAGGAGGTCCGCATCCCGTGAAGAGACGATCGACTTACTTTGCGCCCCGGGCCTTGTCGGTGGCGTTCTCAGCCGCGCTGCTCGCTTCGCACCCGTCGCATGCTCAAGGAATGTCGGGAGGCCGCCAGGCCACCCCAACCGGCCCTTCGACCGATATGCAGCAGACGGAACTGCACGAGTTGACCGACGTCCAGCGCCAGCCGGGCGCAAAAATCGATCCGAAGGAGCAAGCCGCCTACGACGCTTTCTATCACGTGAACTCCGAGAACCTGGATAAGAAGATCCAGCTCGGCGACGCGTTCCTCGCGAAATATCCGTCCAGCGTTTTCGACGAAGCCGTCGACGCCGGTCTCGTGAGTGTCTATTTCGAGAAGCAGGACTGGAAGAACTTTTATTCCACGGCGGACAAAGCCCTGGCGCTGAAACCGGACGATGTGGACGTTCTGGCCACCGAAGGCTGGGTCATTCCCCATTTCTACAATCCGCACGACGAGAACGCGGAGGAACAGCTCGCTAAAGCCGAGACACTGGAAAAGCACGCGATCGAAGTACTCGCCACCATGGCAAAACCGGCCTCCCTGACCGACGGGCAATTCGCCGCGTCGAAAGCGCAAAAAGCCACGCAGGCCCACAGCGCCCTGGGACTGGTCTATTTCCGCCGCGAGGACTATGCCCATTCGGCTGCCGAGCTTGAGCAGGCCCTGCAGGGCAATGCAAGTCCCGATCAGACCGATCTATACGTTCTGGGAATTGATGATCAGAATCTGAGTCGCTTCAGCGAAGCCGCCGATATGTTTGGCCGCTGCGCCCAGGCCCTCGGAAGCTTGGCCGATCGGTGCAAGGAGAGCGCCGACGAGGCAAAGCATCAGGCCGCCCAGCCAAAGTAGTGAGTAATTCATCCCACGCAGGAAGGACACAGAGCATGAAGTTCCGTGAAACTTGTATCGCAATGCCGGCGCTGCTGCTGGCGGCATCGTTTCAACTCTGCTTTTCCGCCGCCTCTCTGGCGCAAGGCACCAACCCCAATTTCGTTACTTCCAAGGAAGACCAACAGAATCAGGATCAACAGATGAAGCAAAAGACCCTGCAGGGCGACCAGCAAACGCCGCCGGCCGCCCCGAAGGTGGATCCCGCCGAAGAAGCCGCCTACAAGGCCTTCTTCGACGCCGGCGCCTCCACTCCCGACAGCCGGATTCAGCTGGGCAACGATTTCCTCGCGAAATATCCCATGAGCCATTACGCCGAATCCGTTTACGCCGGCATCGTGCAGGCCTACTACGCCAAGCAGGACTGGAAGGATTTCTACGCCACGGCGGATAAGGGGATCGCCGCGTATCCGGACGATGTCACCATGCTGGGCATCGTAGGCTGGGTGATTCCGCACGTCTTCGACCCGAACTCGCCCAACGCCTCCGCCGATCTCGACAAAGCCGAGAAGTATGAAAAGCACGCCATCGAGGTGATCGGCGCGATGCAGAAGCCTCCCGGCCTCACCGACGATCAGTTCGCTCAATCCAAATCGACCGTGCTCAGCGAAGCCCATAGCGGTTTGGGACTAGTCTATTTCCGGAAGCAGCAATGGGCGGACTCCGTTTCCGAGCTCCAGCAGGCCACCCAGGCCGCTCCGTCTCCCGATGCCACCGACTTTTATGTCCTGGGCATCGATCTCGACAAGCAGACCAAGTATCCGGAAGCCATCGAAGCCTATACGAAGTGCAGCCAGATCATGGGGGGACTTCAGGATCGCTGCAAGCAAAGCGCTGAAAACGACAAGAAGCAGCAGGCAAAGTAGTCGAGAGAGGCGACCCCGCGATGACCGCAGACGAGCTCAGCGCGCTTGAGACGTTGCTCGGCCATCGCTTCGAGAAGCCGGAAAGGCTCGAGCGCGCTCTCACGCACCGCTCGCATCGCCAGAATTCCGGAGATATCGATAACGAACGGCTCGAATTCCTGGGCGACCGGGTTCTCGGTCTGGTCGCCAGCGAATTTCTCTTCGCCTCCTCTCCCGACTGGGATTCCGGGCAGCTTTCGAAAGGTCTGGCCCGTCTGGTAAGCGCGTCTTCGATCCACGGTGCCGCCCGCCGGCTCAAGCTCGGCGGCCATCTAAGGCTCGGTCCGGGCGAGGAAAAAACGGGCGGCCGCGAAAAAAAGCGCCTGCTCGCGGACGCCTACGAAGCCGTTGTCGGCGCCATCTATCTGGACGCCGGCCTGGCGGCCGCCGCCGCGTTTCTCCGCCGCAGCCTGCTTGATCGGGCGGTCGCTGAGGGCGTCGACGGTCTGGAACGCTCCGACTTCAAATCCGCCTTGCAGGAATGGCTTCAGCAGCGCGGCCTCGGCGTGGCCATTTATCGCGTGCACAGCGAATCGGGGCCCGATCATAATAAGACCTTTGAAGTCGATGTCTGGCATCAGGGCCGCAAGCTCTCCTCCTCGGCCGGGCTCAGGAAGAAAGACGCGGAACAAGCCGCCGCGCGTCTGGCCCTCGAGGCGCTGGCACAGACCGGTGAAAGCATCTGAATGGAATCGACTGAAACCAGCGCCGCCCTCCACGGCCCCGAAGAAACCCTGCCTCCGGTCGTCCCGCCGCCGCGCACAGTGGTCGATCGTTCCAGTTACGCGGACGTCGTTGAATCGCTTCTGGTCACCGTGTTGCTGGCTTTGTTCGGAACCACGTTTATCCTGCAGGCCTTCAAAATTCCTTCGCAGTCCATGGAGCCCACGCTTCTTGTCGGCGACCATCTGCTGGTCAACAAATTCCTCTTCGGGGGTACGGGCGCATGGTATGAAAAGCTTCTGCCCTATCGTGAAGTCCGCCGCGGCGACATCATCGTCTTCAAATTTCCCTTCGATGACCATCCGCACTACGTCAAGCGCGTGATCGGTTTGCCCGGCGACCACATCCGCATCATCAATCAGCAGGTTTTCGTCAACGGACAGCTTCTGAACGAGCCCTACGTCGTGCACGATCCCTCGCAGGACGATTCCTTCGCCGACAACTTTCCTCCCCTCAATGAAGATTTCAGGCGCTACGCCCTGCGGCCCGAGTGGGCGGACGAAATCCTGGAACACGTTCAGCACGCCGCGCTCATCGTTCCGCCAGACCACTATTTCGTCATGGGTGACAACCGCGACCGCAGCTGGGACAGCCGCTACTGGGGCTTCGTCGATCGCGGCGCGATCATGGGCCGCCCCATGGTGATTTATTGGTCTGTCCAGGCGACCGCGGAGGACTACAATGATCGCAGTCTCGTCGGCGCCATCCGCGGGATTGGCGACGGTTTGATCCATCTCACCAGCCGCACCCGCTGGCACAGGATGTTGCGCGAGGTTCACTGATCGCCGCCGCTTCTGCGCGGACAGGAATCCGCGGGGTGCCGCCCAGTCCACGATGTCTGAAACCATCACAGAAACGATTCCTCGCCAGGAAGCTGCCGGGCCGGATCCGTCGCAGAGTCGCGCGTCGGCCCGCTGGATCAAACGGATCGCCCTGCTCGTCGTGATTCTCTGGGTCGCGTCGGAAGCCGCGTCGCTCGCCGTTCAACATACTGGCATCCGCACGATTCTCACCGCCCACCTGCAATCCGCCTTTGGCCGTCCCGTCGATGTCGGCAGCTATGCTTTCAGCCTGTGGGATGGCTTTGCGCTCGAGGCCAATTCGGTCGTCGTTCAAGAAGACCCTCGTTTCGGCCAGGAATATTTTCTTCGCGCCGACTCGATGACCGTTCGCCTGCGCTGGAGCAGCCTGCTGCGGGGCCGCGTCGAATTCGGCACGCTCTCGCTGAACCGCCCCAGCCTGAATCTGGTGCGCAATGTTGCGGGCGACTGGAATCTCACCGAGTGGCTCCCGCAGCCAGGCGCTCGCCCGGCGTCGCCGGTGCCGGTCGGTCCGGCGTTTCCGTCCTCGGCGCTCCGCTTTCGCCGCGTGAAGGTCGACGGCGGCCGCATCAACTTCAAGAACGGTGATGAAAAGCTTCCTTTCGCTTTCGTCGACCTGAAGGGAACTGTGGAGACCGATCGCCCCGGACGCTGGCGCATGAATCTGGAAGCCACTCCCTGGCGCGCCGCCGTCGTCACGCAGCAGGCCGGGACGATTCATTTTTCCGGGGATTTCGGCGGCACTTCATCGCGTCTTCGTCCCGCGCTGTTTGACATCAACTGGCCCGATGCGTCCCTGTCGGACGTGCTGCGCCTCGCCACGGGAAACGACGACGGTATCCGCGGCGGTGTCGCGTTCGCGATCGATGCTCGCACCGGCGACAGCGGCGATGTCTGGACTCTGAAGGTCCGCGCGCAACTCGAGCAAGTTCATCGCTGGGATCTCGCTCCGCGTTCCGACAATCCTTCGGTCAACCTGAACGCTGTCGCGATCTGGAATCCGTACGCGCCATCGGTTGAAATCTCGCAGGCTTCGCTCGACGCGCCGCATTCTCACGCCGAGGCGACGGGAACTCTCAAGTGGGCCCACGAAACCCAGCCTGCCAAACGATCGGTTGGGCCGGGGCGCGTGATTTTCTCGGACGCCGGCATGGATATGGCGGATGCATTGGCCTGGGTCGCCGCCTTTCATTCCGGCATGGCACCGGGTTTCGGTGCCCGCGGCTTTGCTCACGCTCACGCGGAATTCTCAGACTGGCCGCCGCGCCTCACGAGCGCAGTGGTTTCCAGCGCCGGCATCAACCTGTCCGCACCCGGCCTTCGCCGTCCCGCGCACCTGGGCGCACTCAGCCTGCGCTACGACAATGGCTTTGTCTCGTTTCCTTCGGTAGCCTTGAATTTCGGGCCACCCGACAATGCCCTCCATTTCGAATCCTCGCCGCCATCAGGACGCGCCGCATTCAACGCCCTCCATGTTTCCGCGAACGTCCAAGACGTTCACGAAGTTCTCGCCCTGACGGGCGCACTCGGATGGAATGTCGCGCGAGGTTGGGACGTTTCCGGACCGGTTCGCGCCGACCTGCGATGGCAGGGCGCCAAGGTTCCCTGGTCCGCCACGCCGGTCGGTTTCATCAATTGGGGGGCGGGGCCGGGCGTCGCTACGCTTCGCGTACCATTCCTGAATCAGCCGATCGGGGGGATCAACGCCGTCACCGAATGGAGGCCGGGCTCGCGTCATGTCGCGCTGGCATCGGCGGAAGCGTTCGGTGCGCACTGGAGCGGCTCGTTCGACCGCCACTACAACGGAAACGACCCTGCCGGCGAGTGGCAGTTTTCTCTCTCGGCCGACCAGCTCGCTGCGGCCGACCTGGACCGGTGGCTCAATCCCGCCTGGCGCGAAAGTTTCATCGACCGCGTGCTGCCGTTTCTCAATTCGCGCTCCCCGAGCACGGCCCCGCCGGAATCTCTCCGCGCGTCGGGACATCTTGTGCTCGATCAGTTCGCGCTCGCACCTCTCGCCATCCACAAGCTCCAGGGCGATCTGAAAATCGACGGCCGCCGCCTGGCGTTTGAAAACGCGACGGGCCAGTTCTACGGCGGCCAAATCGCGGGAGCTCTCACGGCCAAGATTGCGGCCACTCCCGTCTATCACGTGAATCTGGATTTTTCTCGCATCGACCCGGCGACGCTCGTCGCGACGACGCCGGCCCTCGCCGGCATCACCGCAAAATCCGTCGACGGGCAGATCTCGATAACTGCGACCGGCGCCAATCGCTCCGCCATCCTGGCCTCCCTGACCTGCCAGGGCACCGCCAGGGCGGTTTCCTTGAAACTCATGAACGTCGATCTCGCGAGTCCGCCGGGAAGGGGCTCGACCGGCGGGAATTCGACGCAATTCAATTCGGCCGAGGCGTCGTTTTCCTGTGCGGATCGGAAAATCGACTTTCAGAACCTGTCGCTGGGTCTCGGCACCGACCTCTCAGCCACCGGTTCCGGCACGATCGACTTCAGCCGCAATCTCGACCTGCGCCTGCAAACGCATCACAGCGGTGCGCCCGATGAAGACGCCGCCGCCGGCTCCTTGCGCCTGGCAGGCACGCTAGCGGCCCCGCAAGTAACAGCGATTGCCGCCTCCACGCGCCGCTCGCGTTAGGAAGGCCCGGGTTTCCTCGGAGCCTCGCAGTTTGGCGGGGCGCTGAAACGAGACGAGCGGTTTGCCACACCTCTGGTCGTGTGCTAGCGTTTCCTAAATGCATGCGCGAAGTAGGGCGTTGCTCTCGATCGCTGTAATATCGTGTCTCTCACCTCCGCTCTTCGCCACCGGCCGCGTCCCGATCACGCCGAAATTCTTTGTTGGTCAGGTGGTTCGCTATCGCATCGAATCGAGTGTCAAAACCACGGGCAAAACCACGAGCCCCATCGTCAATCCCGAAGGCGGCTCGCAATCCAGCGGCACGATCCACATGCAAGTCCGCCTGGAAGTCCTCGCCGTGGCAACCGACGGCAAAACTCGCCTGCGCGCCGTCTACGAAAAATCCAGTGCCGAATCGGAAACCGACGCGCTCGACCTTACCGCCCGCTCCTTCGATGCTCGTTTCAATCGACTCGAAGGCCGGACTTTCGAATTCACACTTGGTTCAGACGGTCGAGTCACTGACGTTCAGGACTTGAGCGCGGCAGTTTCGGGCGATTCCTCAAAGGCTCTCACGCCGGAGCTTTCCTGGCTAGTGGAAGTCATCTCCAGCGAAAACGTTCCGCAAAAGGGCGCGGCCGTAGGCGAAAAATGGAAAAGTGAGAAGCCGGTTCCCGGCGCGCTCCTCGCCGGCCTCCTGTCGCGTTCCGAATCGACCTATCTGCGCGACGAACCCTGCGGCGCATCTTCGACCCAACATTCGCCGGCCGCCGGCTCCGCAACGCCTTCTGCCGACGACTGCGCCGTCATCCTCACCCAGTTCGAAATCTCCCGGGCCGGCTCGCCCCACTCCGACGCCACGCCCGACGACTACCGGCGCAATGGTCTGCGTACCTCGGGCGCCTGGTCCGGTACGGGCGAAAGTCTCGACTCGATCTCGCTCGCGACCGGTCTGCTGGTAAGCAGCACGCAATCCAGCACGCAGCAGATGGATTATCAGGTCACCAGCACCTCGACCGGCTCGACAATCCACCACGCGGGCAAAACGCAATCCCAAACTCAAATCACCCTTGTGCCGGCCCAGCCCTAGCATGGCCTTTTCGCGTACGCTGCACGCACGCTGTGTTCCCTGTGGCGAGTGAGGCGTGGAACGTGAGCCGGAATCCCAGTCCCGGCGCGACTTTGACAAAAGGCGTATAATAAAAAGTTTCGAGAGGGCCTGTTTTCGGGCCAGAGGGGCCCGCCATGAAATTCAAGCTAGCCAGCGACTACGAACCCCGCGGCGATCAGCCCGAAGCCATCTCCCAACTCGTTCGCGGCCTCACCGACGGCGACCGTCACCAGGTCCTGCTCGGCGTCACCGGTTCGGGCAAGACATTCACGATGGCGAAAGTCATCGAGGCGGTCAATCGCCCGGCCATCGTCCTGGCCCACAACAAAACGCTCGCCGCCCAGCTCTTCCACGAGTTCAAATCCTTCTTCCCGAACAATGCCGTCGAATACTTCGTCAGCTACTACGACTACTACCAGCCGGAAGCCTACGTACCTGCCAGCGACACGTTCATCGAAAAAGAAGCCACCATCAACGACGAGCTCGACAAGCTCCGCATGTCCGCCACGCGCTCGCTCTTTGAACGCCGCGACGTCATCGTCGTCGCCAGCGTGTCCTGCATCTACGGCATCGGTTCGCCCGAGGCCTACTACGGTATGATGCTCATGCTCGAAAAGGGCCAGCAGATCGCCCGGGAGTCGATCCTGCGCAAGCTGGTCGAAATTCAGTACGACCGCGCAGAGGACCTTCGCCGCGGCAGCTTCCGCGTCCGCGGCGACATGATCGAAATCTATCCGCCCTACGAAGAATTCGCCCTGCGCGTAGAGCTCTGGGGAAGCCAGGTCGAAGCGATCCGCAAAATCGATCCGCTCACCGGCCAGATCCGTTCGCGCGACGGTGAAATCACGCGCGTCCCGATCTACCCGAAGACGCATTACGTCCTGCCCGCCGCCCAGAAAGAGCGGGCCATCCAAACGATCTATGAAGAGCTCGAATGGTGGCGGCCGGAGTTGCTGCGCCAGGGGAAAATTGTAGAAGCACAACGCGTGACGCAGCGCACACATTTCGACATCGAAATGATGCGCACCATCGGTTACTGCCACGGCATCGAGAATTACTCGCGGCACATGTCCGGCCGCCTGCCCGGCGAAGCTCCGCCTACGCTGCTCGATTACGTTCCGTCCGACTTTCTGCTGGTGATCGATGAATCGCACCAGACCGTACCGCAACTCCGCGGGATGTACGCCGGCGACCGTTCGCGCAAGCAGACGCTGGTAGACTACGGTTTCCGCATGCCGTCCGCTCTCGATAATCGCCCGCTCAATTTCGAGGAATTCGAGCATCGCATCAATCAGGTGGTCTATGTATCGGCAACGCCCGGCCCCTACGAGCTCACCAAATCGGGCGGCGTTGTCGTCGAGCAGGTGATTCGCCCGACCGGACTCGTGGATCCGCAAACGGAAGTGCGCCCGGTGAAAGGGCAGGTGGACGATTTGCTGGAGGAGATTCGCCTGCGCGCGCTGCGCAACGAACGCGTGCTCGTCACCACGCTGACCAAGCGCATGTCCGAGGACCTGGCCGAATACTTTACCGAGGTCGGCGTCAAATGCCGCTACCTGCATTCGGAAATCGAAACGCTCGAGCGCGTGCGCATTCTCCGCAGCCTGCGCCGCGGCGAATTCGACGTCCTGATCGGCATCAATCTGCTGCGGGAAGGCCTCGATCTGCCGGAGGTTTCGCTGGTTGCGATTCTCGACGCCGATAAGGAAGGATTCCTGCGCAGCGCCACTTCTCTGATCCAGTCCATGGGACGCTGCGCGCGCCATATCGAGGGTCGCGCCATTTTGTATGCCGATCACATGACGGATTCGATGCGCCAGGCTATCGGCGAAACGAATCGCCGTCGCGCCAAGCAGGAAGCCTACAACCGCGAGCACAACATCACACCGCAGTCGATTACGCGCTCCGTCGACATGCAGCTGGCCCGCATCGTCGAAGCCGATTACCTTACCGTGCCGGCCGAAGAAGTCGCCATCGGTGAAATCTCGAGCGAGCAGGATCTGCAGCAAGCCGTGGCGCAGCTCGAGGTGCAGATGCGCGAAGCCGCGAAGAATTTCGAATTCGAGCGCGCCGCGGCGCTGCGCGACCGCATCCGCGGTCTGAAGCAGCGCGACCTCGGGGTGATTGCCTCAACCCATGTTTCCACCGCGCCTGCAGAAACCGAGCGTTAGTGCTGTTGAGCGGCATCGAATGCGTGTGTCACGGATGGGAACTTGACTGTGGAGCGCACACGCTCAGGCCCGTCAAACGACTCCGCGCTTCAACTCGTCGATGGGATAAAACGTGCCGCGCCAGGTTACGCCGCCTTGCCAGAGCGTCACGGCCGTCGAGCGCAGGAGCATCCAGCAGATGATCAGCGCGCCGACGGGATAGGTGAGCGCGTAGAACGGCGACGCGCCAATTGCCCGCGCCGCGCCCGCGGCGATCACCAGGGCCAAAATCGCGGCAGCTGCCGCGAACACGAGCGCCCAGCCGCGGACGAACACCAGAGCCGCCACGGGTAACACGAACATCGCCAGCGTCGCGAGCACCTGCGATGCAAGGACGGGCAGGCTGAAACCCGTCGCGGCGAAGAAATTCTTCGTCGTACCGCGAACGATATTTGCGAGCCCGGCATGCCAGTGCACGCTCACGGCGTCTTCGCCGCGCGCCACGCCAGACCGGAATCCCGCTTCTTTCACGATCTTGCCGAGCTTCAAGTCGTCGATCACCTCCATCGCCAGCCGCCGGTGCGTGCCGGCTTTTTCATACGCGCTGCGACGCACAAGCTGAAACGCTCCGATGCCCGAATAGCCGCGCGATTTCGGATTGTTCGCGCGCCAGGGCCGCGTGCCGATCAAAAAACACGTGCTGAAAAACATCATGGCCACTTTTTCGCCGAAGGTGTAGAGCTTGGGCGCCGCGAGCAGCGTCAAATGGTCCCACTGCATTCGTTCCGCCAGAGCGATCACGTGCCGCAGCACGTCCGGCTTGAAGTGAACGTCCGCATCCGTGAAGACCAGCCATTCGCCGCCCGATCGTTCGTAGGCTTTTTCGAGTGCGTGCGGCTTGCCCAGCCATCCCGCGGGCAGGGAATCGACGCGTGCCGGCTTTAGCCGGGCGTCCTTTCGCGCTCCTGCCGCGAGAATCGCGCCGGTGGCGTCGACGGAGCGGTCGTCGACGGCGATCACCTCGTAGCGCGGATAGTCCAGAGCGAGCATCGTGGCGATCGCACCGGGCATTTTTTCAGCCTCGTCGCGGCCCGCGAATAAAATCGAGACGGCGGGGCACTGGTCGTCCTCGAGCGGCGCTAGATCGCGCAGCCAGGGGATCGTCCGGACGCCGAGAGCGAGATCGACGGCCGAGGCGACCCAGGCGACGGCCACGGCGCCCATCACGACGATCCAGAAAATGTGCAACGTAGGATTTCCTCCGCGCGAGAACAGCGATCAAGTTATGCTAACACGCTCAATGAAGGCGACTCTTTCAATCATCGGAGCAGGTCGCGTAGGAAAAACGCTCGGCCGCCGCCTGGGCGAACGCGGCTGGCACGTCGGCGCGGTTGTGACCCGTTCCGCCGCGACGGCCCGCGCCGCTGTCCGGGCCATTGGCGGGGGTACGCCGCTACCAGTAAGTGCAAGCCCGGGCGTCGAGCGCCGCGCGTCCGGCAGCGTCGCCAGACGCGCTTCCGTCCTGGGCTCCGACCTGATTTTCGACGCCGACGTAATCTTTCTTACGACGTCTGACGACGATCTGCCTGCCATCGCGCGCACGTTCGCCAAGATCGGCGGCACCCGATGCCGCGGCAAAATCGTTCTGCACACCAGCGCGACGCTTGACCGCGTCGCCCTAGCGCCTTTCGCGCGGTTTGGAGCCTCTGTAGGCTCGCTTCATCCCATGCAGGCATTCGGCGGCAGCGTGATGCCGAATCTGAAGGACGTCATCTTTGCTGTCGAGGGGGATGCCAAGGCCCGCCGCATGGCGCAGGCCATCGCCCAATCACTGGGGGGCAGTCCCGTCGTAATCGATACGCGCGACAAAGCCATCTACCACGCGTCGGCCGTGATCGCCGCCGGCAGCACCTACGCCACCATCGAGGCGGGCCTGCAGATGCTCGAGCACATTGGCTTCACACGCCGGCGCGCCGAAGAAACGCTGTTTCCGTTACTGCGGCAAATCCTCGATAATATAGAGCGCATTGGACCGCACGCGGCATGGACAGGGCCGCTGTCACGCGGGGACTACGCGATTGTGGCCCGGCACGTGCGAGCGCTGCGCAACTATCCGCTCGAATTTCGCCAGGCGTATGCCGCCCTGGCGTTGCTCGCCGGCCGTGTACTCACAAAGCACCCGAGAGACGCGAAGGGAAAAATCGTCGCGGCGTTGCGCGGCCGTTAAGGAAGCCGTTTGTAGCCTGAAAAAGGGGGATCCGATTTGACCGGAACTGCAAAACATCTTCACATTCCCGTGGAACACGCGACGCTGGCAAACGGCCTGCGCGTGGTGACGTCGCCCGACCGTTCCGCTCCATTCGTCACCGTCGGCGTCTATTACCAGATCGGTTTTCGCTTGGAGCCGCACGGCCGCAGCGGCTTCGCGCACCTGTTCGAACACATGATGTTCCAGGGCTCGGAGAATGCCGGCAAGATGGAGCACATTCGCCTCATCAACTCCTCCGGCGGGATGCTCAACGGGACCACGAACTACGACATCACCAATTATTTCGAGTCCGTGCCTTCGAACGCGCTGGAGCGCGTCCTGTGGCTCGAGGCGGATCGCATGCGCGCGCTGAAAGTGGACGACGAAAATCTGCGCAACCAGCGCGACGTCGTAAAAGAGGAAGTCCGCGTGAACGTGATGAACCAACCCTACGGCGGATTCCCGTGGCTTGACCTGCCGCCCGTGGCGTTTCGCAACTGGCCCAACGCGCACAATTTCTACGGGGATTTCGTCGATCTCGATGCCGCCACGCTGGCCGACGTGCGGAAATTCTTCCACACGTACTATGCGCCGAATAACGCGGTGCTGCTGATGCTGGGCGATTTCGAGCCAGCCCAGGCCTTCGCGCTGGCCAAGAAGTACTTCGAAGACATTCCGCCGCAGCCGAAGCTGCCGCACGCGGACGTGAGTGAGCCGCCGCAAACCGAAGAGCGCCGCGGCGAAGTGGAGGAAAAATTCGGGCCGCTGCCCGCCATTGCCGTCGGCTATACGATGCCGCCGCGCGAATCGGCCGACTTCTACGTTGCGGGGATCGTCGATCGCGTGCTGCACGGCGGGCGCGCTGGCCGCGTGTATCGGAAGCTCGTGCTGGATGAACAGATCGCCGTGGACATCGATGGCGGCGCGGACCTGCTCGAAACCAACGGCCCGACTCAGATGGTCACGCGCATTTACCACAAGCCCGAGTTCACCTCCGAGGGGACCGTCGCCGTGTTCGACGAAATCATCGAGGAACTCGCGCAGCGGGGGATTGAGTACGCCGAGCTCGATCCCGTGAAGGTAAAGTTCCGGTCCGACTATTACTCGACGCTCGAAAGCGGCGGCTATCCCATGCCGCGCTTCGGATTGATGCATCTGCTGGCGTGCTTCACGCTTTTTGACGGTGATCCGCATCGCGTGAACAAGGTTCTCGACGGGTTCCTTGCTGTCACGCCCGATCAAGTTCAGGCTTTCTCGAAAAAATATCTCGTGCCGCGCAATCGCGCCGTACTAGTTCGGCGGCCGACGGCTCTGGCAGGTGCGCGATGACCACTCCTGCCGCTCCCGCCGTAGCGCGCGCCAAGGCGCCCGCACTCGCCCCCGAAACTCCCGTCGCGTGGCCGAAGCGAGCCGTAACGACCTTGGCGAACGGCTTGCAGGTCGTGCTGGTTGAATCGCGCACGTTCCCGAAAATCACAGCTCAGCTCTATTTTCGAAGCGGCAACGCAGTCGTCTCGCACTCCGCGCCGGGCTTGGCTGAGATCACTGCCACCGTCGTACGGTCCGGCACCGACGCTCGTCGGAGTCGTCAAATCGAGGAAGACCTGCGGCGCATGGGCGCGGGCCTCGGTACGAGCGCCGGCGCCGATTTGAGCGCGATTTCCGCCCACGGCCTCGCCGAATTTTCCGGCGGCATCCTCGAGTTGATGGCCGACCTGGCACGGCACGCTTCGTTCCCGGCCGAGGAGTTCGAACGGGAGCGCCGCCAGCGCCTGGAAGAGCTGAAAATCGAGCGCACCACGCCCGGATTTCTGGCCAGCGAACGCCTGCGCCGGGTTCTTTTCGGCGCGCATCCTTACGCGGTTGTCGCGCCCACCGAAGCGCAGCTCGCAGCGATTACGCGCGACCAGCTCGTCGAGTTCTACGAGAAACATTACGTCCCCGCAGAATCGCTGCTGGTCGTGGTCGGCGATTTCGCTGCTGCCGAAATGCTCGAACAGATTGAAAAGGTATTCGGCGCGTGGGAAGCACCGAAGCCCGGACATCTGGAATCCGCGCCGCCGCCGCACCATTCCGGCCGGCACGTGTATCTGGTGCACCTGCCCGGCAGCGTACAGACGCAAGTGCTCCTCGGTAACCTGTCGATCACGCGCCGCGATCCCGATTGGTACCGGTTGGTTGTGGCGAATTCGATTCTCGGCGGGGCCTTCCACTCGCGGCTGGTGCTGAATATTCGAGAGCAGAAAGGGTACACATACAGCCCCGGCAGCGGCGTCAACGCGCTGCGCCAACAGGGATATTTCGCGATGCGCGCGGCGGTGCGTAACGAAGTGGTTGCTGCCACGTTGACGGAAATGTTCTACGAGATCGACCGCATGCGCTCGCTGCCGGTAACCGACGAAGAGCTCGCCAGCGCACAGAGCTACATCACCGGCGTTTTCTCGCTGGGTGTGGCCACGCAGGACGGCTTGCTCGGCCAGTTGGCTACGGCCTATCTGGATCAACTGCCCGGCGACTATCTGGAGACCTACCGTGAACGAATCCGCGCGTTAACCGATGCCGACGTTTTGGCGGCCGCCCGACGCCACTTCGATTCCGCGAACGCGCAAATCGTAATCGTCGGCGATCGCGCGCAAGTCGCCGGACAAGCTGCACTGTTCGGGCCGATTACGGCCTACGACGCGCAGGGGAACAAACTGGATTGAATGGCGGCTCCTAGGCTCAATTCATCAGCGCTTCATTTGACCTCACCGTTGCTCCGTCATACGATGTCCGGGAAGTCTATAAGCGTCACTTCCGCCCCACCAGGAGACTGAATGCCGACTCCACGTCTCGTTCTCGGGTTGGTCGCTGCGAATCTGGCGGCGATTCTCGCGCTCGCACACTCACCAGCGCACGCCGCAGCGGCGCCCGCCGCGATGCCCGGGCCCTCGGGCTATCATCTGATCAAGACGATCAAGATCGGCGGCGACGGATTTTGGGACTACCTGAATTTCGATTCACCTTCACGCCGCCTGTTCATCTCCCGCAGCACGCGAGTCGACGTTCTGGATGTCGACTCCGGGAAAATTGTGGGGACAATCCCGGATACGCCGGGGGTGCATGGCATCGCTCTCGCTCCTGAACTCGGCGACGGCTTCACTTCGAACGGCCAGGCCGGCACGGTCACGATTTTTGACATGAAGACCCTGCAACCGATCGGTCACGCGCAGGCAGGAAGAAATCCGGATGCCATTGTCTACGATCCGGCGACCAAGCGCGTTTTTACCATGAACGGTCTCAGCAAGGATTCCACTGCGATTGACGCGGTTACCGGCACCGTGCTGGCCACCATCTCCTTGGGCGGCAAGCCTGAATTCGCGACGGCCGACGGCGCCGGCCACGTCTACGTCAACCTCGAAGACAAAAGCGAGATTCAACAGATCGATTCAAAGGCGCTGGTGGTCACCGCGACCTGGCCGCTGGCTCCGTGCGAAAGCCCCTCGGGCATGGCCATCGACGCCGCGCACCGCCGCCTGTTGTCCGGCTGCCACAATAAAGTCATGGCGGTCGTGAACGCGGATTCCGGCAAAGTGGTGGCTTCTCCGCCCATTGGCCTGGGTGTGGACGCCAATCAATTCGATCCCGGTACCGGTTTCGCGTTCTCGTCGAACGGTTCCGGCACGCTTTCCGTAATTCACGAGGACGCGTCCGACCACTTCACAGCCGTTGAAGAAGTACCTACCGAGACGGGCGCTCGCACCATGGCGCTCGATCCGAAGACGCACGAAGTTTTTCTGGTGACGGCGCAATTCGCACCGCCGCCCCCGGCGACTCCGGACAACCCCCACCCGCGGGGCGGCATGGTGCCCGATTCATTTGTGGTTATGGTTTTCGGCCGCTGAAGCGGCCTTTAGCTGGGTCGCGGGGCTACAACACCTGGTGGCTTTTTGTGGCTGGTTGAATCCGCAGCGGCACCTGCTCGGCGATCTCGATACCGTAGCCTTTGAGGGCGACGACCTTCCGCGGCAAATTCGTCAGCACGCGGATGCGCATCAGACCGAGATCCTTCAAAATCTGCGCGCCGATCCCACTTTCATGCTGGATCACGCGCTGCACGCCGGGATCGCGCTCGACCTGCTCGCGCTGATGCAAGATGATCTGCGGCAGCGTAGCGCCTTCTTCGGTGCGCGAATCGATCCGAAACCCGCGCCCGGTGTGATGCAGGTAGACGAACACGCCGCGGCCCTCGGCGGCAATCGCTTCGAGCGATCCCTCCAACATCTCGCGGCAATCGCATAGGGATGAGCCGAGCACGTCTCCGGTCAGGCAGTGCGAGTGGACGCGGACCAGCGGTGGCGTACCGCCGTTCTTATCCGATGCCACGTCGCCGCGCACCAGCGCCACGTGAATCTCGTGGTCCACATCGCTCAAATACGCGATCATCCGAAAGTCGCCGTACTTCGTGGGCAGCACCGACTCCGCGATCCGCCCTACGTTGCGCTCGTGCTGCATGCGATAGCGGATCAGGCTCGCCACCGTCACGAGTTTCATGTCGTGCAGTTTGCAGAATTCGATGAGCTGCGGGATCCGCGCCATCGTGCCGTCTTCGTCCATGATTTCGCAGATCACGCCCGAAGGATTCAAACCCGCGATGCGCGCCAGATCCACCGACGCTTCCGTCTGCCCCGCGCGCACCAGTACGCCACCGCTGCGAGCCCGCAGCGTGTAGACATGCCCCGGCCGTGCGAGATCTTCCGGCTTGGTATGCGGGTCCGTCGCCGTCAGGATCGTGGTCGCACGGTCCCACGCGCTCGTGCCGGTCGTCGTCCCGCGCTTTGCGTCGATCGGCTCGCAGAAAGGGGTTCCGAACATCGACGTATTCCGAGCCGAAATCGGCTTGAGATCCAGGGTCTCGCAGCGCTGTTCGGTCAGTGAGAGGCAAATCAACCCGCGTCCGAACTTGGCCATGAAGTTGACCGCTTCCGGCGTGATTTTCTCGGCTGCCATGGTCAGATCGCCTTCGTTTTCGCGATCCTCGTCGTCCACCAGAACGATCATCTTGCCCTGGCGAATATCCTCGACAGCTTCTTCAATCGATGCAAACGGAAATTTGTTTTCGCTCATCTCATCGCATCCAGTGTCGGAACAAGAAATCGAACACCGCGCCCATCAATCCGGCGCCCGGAATCGTTAAAATCCAGGCCCACATGATCTGGCGCGTCACCCCCCAGCGCACCGCCGTGAGGCGCCGCGAAGCGCCCACTCCGGAAATTGCCCCGGTAATCACCTGGGTCGAGCTAGCCGGAATCCCCGCGGCCGCCGTGCCGATCAACGTTATGGCCGCCGATGTCTCGGCGGCGAAACCGCCGAACGGGTTCAGCTTGGTGATCCGTTGGCCCATGGTCTTGACCACGCGCCAACCCCCCGACATCGTTCCCCCGGCCATGGCCAGGGCACAACAAATGATAACCCAATCCGGCACCCGGTAAGCGCCGATCACCCCGCCCGTGACCAGCGCGGCAGTAATGATCCCCATGCTCTTCTGCGCGTCGTTCGTGCCGTGGCTAAAGCTGAAAGCGGCGGCTGAAACGAGCTGAAGCCTGCGGAACCAGCGATCCACCTTCTGGGGAGCCTGTTTGCGCACGATCCAACTCGTCGCCACCGTGACGATCACGCCCGCCACCAGCCCGATCAGCGGACCGATGAAAATGAATATCACCGGCTTGACCCAACCATGGACGATGATCGCGCGAAATCCCACCGCGGCAATCGCGGCTCCGCCGTATCCGCCCATGAGTGCGTGCGAGGAACTGCACGGAATGCCCAATCGGATGGTCGCGTAGTTCCAGAGGATCGCGCCGAGCAGCCCTGCCAGCAGAACCTCCGGCGTCACCATATCCAGCCGCACCAGTCCTTTGCCGACCGTCGCCGCCACCGCCGTCCCGAACGTGAGCGGCGCCACGAAATTCCAGAACGCGGCCCAGATCACCGCCCACAGCGGCCGCAGCACCCGCGTGGATACGACTGTGGCGATCGAGCTCGCCGCATCGTGCCAGCCGTTCGTGAAATCGAACGCCAGGCTGACCAGCACAATGACGATCAGCAGATGGAAGGAGCTCACGACGTAACTCCGCCAGCCAAGTTCCGAGCCTCAGCCGGAACCGCTCCTCTCCAGGGGACGAACCAGGGAAGTTTCCGCACGTGTTCAGGCGTTCTTCAAAGTGACCGTCTCGATGACGTTGGCTACGTCCTCGCACTTATCCGCGGCGAATTCCAAGGTTTCGATGATTTCTTTCCACTTGATGATTTCTACGGGATCTTTTTCCTGCTCGAACAGGTTCACGATCAGGTCCCGGCATTGCCGGTCCGCCAGATTTTCTAGGCGGTTGATTTCAATGCAGTGATCCAGGATTCCATTTCCCTTGTCGAGCAGCTTCACCGCCGCGACAATCTGCGTCGCCGCCAGCCGAACGGTCGTCGCCAGGTCTGCCACGCCCGGCCGAAGCGACCGCACGCGAAACGTTACGATGCGCGTTGCGGCTGCGTCCACCAGATCGATCACATCGTCGATCTTGCTCGCCAGCTCGTGAATATCCTCCCGGTCGAATGGCGTCACAAACGTCTGATTGAGTTTCCGTAGGATGGCGTGGGTAATGGCGTCTCCGGTGTGCTCATACTCTTCGACTTTGTCGGCTTTCGACGCCACGTCGGCGAAGTTGTCCAGCATTTCCACCATCGCAATCGCGCCGGCCTCCACGTTTTCCGCCTGTTGGATGAACATCTGGAAGAAGGACGTCTCGCGGGGCAGTATTTTCCGCAACAAACCGGGTTTCAAACTTGCGCCTCCGAGGCCGGGAATGGCCGGGATTGTTACAGGAGGGTGAACACTATACTAATCCCGCCCATCGGGCAAGAAAGCCGGGCTCTTGCTCGGCGATCAGGCGGCGCCGGCGATCCACTACGAAGTTCGTGGCCGTCCGCGCGCCCCTGACTTCACTTAACTCCTTTCCCCATGTATCCTTTCACGTGCACTTGCCGCCGATCCATCACCCGGTCTTCCTGTTTTTCGCCGCAGTGCTGGCCGGCATCATCAACTCGGTCGCCGGCGGCGGCAGCTTCATCACCTTTCCCGCCTTGATCTTTACGGGGATGCCGCCCATCCTCGCCAACACGACCAATACGGCCGCTGTGTGGCCCGGGACCGTCGCCAGCACCGTCGCCTACCGCAAGGCGTTCACGCCCCAGGCGCGGAAGCTTCTGCCTGCGCTCACGATCACGGGCATAGCCGGCGGAATTCTCGGCGCGCGGATTTTGCTGATCACCCCGCAGGCGGTTTTCATGCGCATCGTCCCGTGGCTGCTGCTGGGTGCGACGCTGCTTTTCCTGTTCAGCCCGCGCATCACCGCATGGATTCGCAGCCGCGCCAACCTGAAATCCGGAGAAGCGGTCGGCGGCTCGGGCACGCCGCGCTCCCTGATGGCCGGGGTGCTTTTTCTGGAGCTCCTGGTTTCGATGTATGTGGGTTACTTCGGCGCCGGCGTGGGAATACTGTTCCTATCGCTGCTGGCGTTGATGGGCCTGGAGGACATCCACACGTTGAATGGCATGAAGACGCTGCTGATCAGCATCGTGAACGGCGTCGCGCTGGGCACATTCATCCTCGCCCACAAGGTGGTTTGGCCGCAGGCGCTCCTAATGCTCGTCGGTGCGCTGATCGGTGGCTACGGCGGCGCCTGGGTAGCTCAGAAAATGAACCCGCAGCACGTGCGCTGGCTGGTGATCGCCATCGGCTTCGCCATGTCCGCCTACTTCTTCCTCTACAAATCGTAGCGCCGGCTTGCACCCGGCGTTTTTCTGGTGCGTCTGCTTCGCTGATCGATTCGGCTCGCGTAGGCGGTTGTCGATTTCCGCGGCGAGATCAATCGGCGTTCCCCTGCCAATACCGAGGAATCTCTGCCGTTCCCGTGCGTCCGGCAGCCCAGTTTCGACATCCAAGGAATGTGTCGTATCATGCTCGAGCTGCGAAACGCTTCACTCCGAAAGGAACTCCCATGGCACCCAAACCGGACCTGAAGGATGCAAAAGAACGGCGCAAGGCGCCGATGGCGACCCCGTCCGACATTCGCCCGGAAGCGGTCAAGGACATCTCCGGCGCGCTAAACGCGTTGCTCGCCGACGTGTTCGCGCTCTACATCAAAACCAAGAATTTTCACTGGCACATGAGCGGACCCCATTTCCGCGACTACCATCTGCTCCTGGACGAACACGGCGACCAGCTGTTCGCCATGACCGACGATATCGCCGAACGCGTCCGGAAAATCGGCGGCACCACGATTCGCTCGATCGGGCACATCTCGCGGCTTCAGCGTATCAGCGACAACGACGCGGACTTTGTTGATCCCGGCGACATGATCGCCGAGCTGCAGGACGACAACAAGAATCTCGTCGTCAGCCTGCTGGCCGCCCACGATCTGTGCGACGACGCCGACGACGTGGCTACGGCGAGCCTGATCGAAAACTGGATTGACGAAACGCAGCGCCGCGTCTGGTTCCTGTTTGAAACGACGCGCCGCAACTAATCAAGGCGTACGGTGGGCGAGGCTAGAGCATTTCCATAAATGATGTAGCTTAAAAACCAGCGATTCCTGTGGCACAGTAGGGCTTATGACACCCATACCTGTGCCGGTCCGGCAACGCATTGTGCAGCTCTACGATCGAGGCAAGAGCA
>JBAVUW010000161.1:0-51567 GCA_049696975.1 Candidatus Acidiferrales bacterium
CATGATGCCGCTGCGACCGGATACCGACGACGAATCCGGCCGGCCGCAAACCGTGGTCTCGGATGTCTTCGTGCGCTATTCGATCGAATCGACCGCATCCGTCAACGTGGGTGCGGGCGTGACCACATTCCAGGTCATCAACGCCGGCAATGTCCACTGCAATCACCAGTCGACCTGCTCGCCGGACAATCGCTGGAAAGCTTCGATCGGCTCGGCGTCGCTCGACGCCGGCCAGGGCAATGTCTTCGTTGACGCCCGCGTTTCCTGCATCGCCGGCCCCTGCCCTTTCACGAAAATTCAGGCCGACGATTTCTCGCGCGGCGGACGCCGCATTTCCGTCTCCGTCCTCGATTGGTCCGACACCACAACATTTCTTTTCCAAGCCGAAGTTTTCCGCCAGGAGATCAACGATATCGTTCGCGAATCCTATCCCGTGATTTTCGGCCGGGCCCTGAACTTCAGCTTGCCCGCAGCTGCCGAAGGTCCCAGCCTCGAGGCCGAACTCGGCGGTACGAATATCGTCTTTCCCCTGGGACCGGCGCCGGAACTGAGCTGGGCGGACTGCAACGTAAAAGTCGGAAAAGACCAGAGCAAGAGCTATCGCTGCGAGCTCAAGGACGGCTACAAGTTCCCGTAAAGCACGCGGCCGGTCCGGAAAGTATGCGGCAGAGACCATGTGTTCTAAAATTGGATGGCCTTACCGTTGGTGTGCATCGCTCTGCATCGCAATTCTATGGATAGCAGGCCCCTTGACCGACTCTCTCGATAGCCAGTCGACACCACAGGTCGCGCCGAAGGAGGAGTCCTACCATTCGCTGGACGACATCCTTCACTACATCTCGCACGGCTGGGACCGACTGTCGCGGTCGATGAACGAATGCGACACGTTCTTCGACAGCAAGACGGATGGCGAGCCGTTCTTGTATCTTGCGGTGGAGGTTCCTCTCCCTCCCGAAGTCGAAGGCCTGCCCGAGCGCTGCAAAGTCCGCATCGCGCGCCTCCCGGAGAGGATCACTCCGGCCGACGAAAAAGTGGTTGGCGAGATTCGCGACCACGGACTGCTGTTTCTGGAAAATCCCTACGTCGTGCCCGGCGGGCAATTCAACGAAATGTACGGCTGGGACAGTTATTTTATCGTTCGCGGTCTGCTGCGCGACGATCGGCGTGATCTCGCGCGCGGCATGGTTGAAAACTTCTTTTACGAAATCCAGCACTACGGTGGAGTGTTGAACGCCAACCGCACCTATTATCTCGGCCGCTCGCAGCCGCCCTTTCTGAGCTCCATGATCCTGGCGCTCTACGACGCCGACGTGGCGGCCAAACAGCCGAATCCCGCATGGCTGGCGAAGGCGTACCAATTCGCCGTTTCCGATTACGAACAGTGGACGCACGAGCCTCATCTGGCAGGCGACACCGGTCTATCCCGCTATTTCGACGAAGGCGACGGTCCGGTTCCCGAGATCATGGGCGATCCCGCCAATTACTATCGCGGCGTCGCTCACTTCTATCTTGAGAACGAAGGCGAACACAGCGCGCACCTGGTGCGCGTCGATGCGCAGCACCCGCTCGATTCGTCGCTCGGCCCGGCGTGGGAGGTCTCGATCTGCGATCCCGGCCAATCTCCGTCGGCGCACGCGGGCTGCGACCCCACCGACCGCGTCGGCTTGGCCGCGGACTACTACAAGGGTGACCGCAGCCTGCGCGAATCCGGGTTCGACATCACCTTTCGTTTCGGGCCTTACGGCGTGGACACGCATCACTACGCGCCGATTTGCCTGAACAGCCTGCTCTATAAAACCGAAACGGACCTCGCCGAAATCAGCGAGCTGCTGAACCGTCCCGCCGATCAGCAAGCCTGGCGCGAAAAGGCTCGCCAGCGGCGGGAGCGGATCAACCGCTACCTTTGGGATTCCAGGCGCGGCCTTTTCACCGACTACAATTTCGAGACGGGCCAGCAGTCCACCTACGAATATGCCACCACCTTTTATCCTCTCTGGGTCGGTCTGGCATCCAAAGAGCAGGGCAAGGCCGTGGAGAAAAATCTCCGGCTTTTCGAGCAAGCCGGCGGTCTGGCGATGGGTGTGAAACAGACCGGCGCCCAGTGGGATTCTCCCTACGGGTGGGCACCGATTCACTTGCTGGCAATCGAGGGGCTTCGCCGATACGGATACGGCGCCGACGCCGATCGGTTGTCTGAAAAATTTCTCAGTATGGTTCTGGAAAACTTCCGTCGCGATCACACCATGCGAGAAAAGTACAACGTGTTCACGCGATCGACCGTGACCCGCATCACGGCCGGCTATGCGGTCAACGTCAGCGGCTTCGGGTGGACGAACGCGGTGTTCCTCGAACTGCTCCACGGGTCGCCTCCCTCCGTCTTGGAGCAACTGCGGAAGGAGTAGCGGTCTGGAGCCCTTCCGCCCGGGTGTCCCGCCACAATGGATCGCTTGCTCATCGGTTCGAAAGCGCCGATAATCCGCCACGCCGCGCTTCCAGGGGGCTTCAGGCATGACTGCGGACGCCGCTTCACGACAGCACACCGCCATCGCGCATTCCGGAAATCGCCGTTTCGTCTATCTGGCCGCGGCCTTCGCCGGACTCGGCGGGCTGCTTTTCGGATACGACACGGGAGTTATATCCGGTGCACAGCTTTTTTTTGCGACTGATTTTTCGCTTTCGACGTTTGCGCTGGAGGTCATGGTCGCTGCCGGCTTGGCCGGTGCGGCCGTGGGCGCTCTCGTCGGAGGCCGCTTGGCGGATCGATTCGGGCGGCGCACGCTTTTGATTTTCACGGCGCTGATTTTCGCCGTTGGTGCGGTTCTCTGCGCCACCGCGATTTCGACCGCCATGCTTTTTTGCGGTCGCGTGATTGTGGGGTTGGGGATCGGCCTTTCATCGGGCACGGTTCCGGTATACATCTCGGAAGTGTCGCCGCCGGATGCGCGCGGATGGACGGTCTCGCTGTTTCAGCTGGCGATTACGTTCGGCATCCTGCTGGCTTACCTGGTCGATTACGCGTTCGCCAGCATGCAGGGTTGGCGCTGGATGTTCGGCCTCGCCGTGGTTCCGGCGGCCATCTTCGCACTGGGCATGTTTTATCTGCCCGAGTCGCCACGCTGGCTGGTGCGGCGCGGACGCCGCGACAGCGCGCGCGCGATTCTTTCCCGCGTTCGAGACAGCTCCGACGTTGGGGCCGAACTTGAGGACATCGAGCGCAGCTTCCAGGCGTCCCAGGAACATGGCAACTGGCGCGACCTGCTCAGTCCCGCGCTGCGGCCGGCGCTGATCGTCGGGATTGGTCTGGCCGTGTTTCAGCAGGTCACCGGGATCAACACGGTGATCTACTACGCGCCGAAGATTATTCAGTCCGCGGGAATATCGTCCGCTTCCGGCGCGATTCTCACGACAGCCGGCATTGGGATGGTCAACGTGCTGATGACCATCGTCTCGATGTGGCTGATCGACCGCATCGGCCGTCGCCCGCTGTTGCTCACCGGAATTGCGGGAATGGCTGTGACGCTCGGAGTGCTGGGCTGGGCGTTTCATTCCGCGAGTCCGAGCGGCGCGCTTTCATGGCTCGCGGTGATCAGCATCATGGTCTATGTCGCGTCGTTTGCCATCAGCCTCGGTCCGATTTTCTGGCTTTTGATCGCCGAAATATACCCGCTCAAGGTCAGGAGTTCGAGCGAGGGGCTCGCAGCGACATTCAACTGGGGTTCGAACCTGCTGGTCAGCCTGACCTTCCTGACGCTCCTGGAGGAAATCGGCGCGACGCGAACATTCTGGCTTTACGGATTGTTCGCCATCGGTGCATGGCTGTTTTCCTATTATCTGGTCCCCGAGACAAAGGGCCATACGCTCGAGGAGATCGAGGCTTTTTGGCGGAAATAGCGGCAGGATTTACTCGGTGGTTGCCGGACGCTTGAAGACCATCAGCTTCGCCGTGAATATCTGCACGTCTTGTCCTTTCTGATTCACAGTGACATTGCGAATTTTCACGATTGCCTGATTTGGCTTCGATTTCGACGGGACGATTTCGACCACCTCGGTGTGGACGCGCAGCGTGTCGCCCGGACGCGTGGCGGTCGGCCACGCGATTTCGCCGCCCAGACCGATTGATCCGCCGGCGAGTTTGAATTTGCCGTCCACGATCATGCGCATGGTGGCTGCCGCGGTGTGCCAGCCGCTGGCGGCGAGTCCATGGAACACGCTGACTTTGGCCGCGGCTTCGTCAAGATGGAAGGGCTGGGGATCGAATTCGGCGGCGAAGGCTTTCATTCGCGCTTCGTCCATCCGGTAGGTACCGGTTTCGAACTTCTGGCCGACGCGCAAATCGTCCAAATAGAAAATCGGCCTTGAATCAGCTGTCGATTCCATTTCGGCTCCTCACTCCCCGAGCGCGTTCGCGATCAGGGCGCCCAGTTTGTCGTCCAGGCCTTTGGCCACTTTGTCGACGCTCGCGGAATCGAGACGGCCGAAGACGGTCGACGGCAAATCATAATCGATGTGCGTCATGTGGTCGTCTCCCACGTAGACGAGGACGCGCAGGGGAGCGTACTCCGCGGCGCGGAGATCTTCCTGGGTCATCTCGATCGCGATCAGCGGGTTTCCGATTTCGTACTGCCTGGCGAATGCCTGTTTGCCCTTGAGCGACAGAAGCTGTCCGTGGTCGCGAACGGTGAAGAGCATGAAACCGCTCGACCCTTCCATCGCGTGGATCTTCGATTCGATTTCTTCGGGCGGGAGTTTCGCGGCGATCGCCTGGGCGATTGCCGCTCCGTCGTACTTGCCCAGCTGTTTTTCGATTGCCGACGTGACCGCCTCGAACGATTTCTGCGTGCGGATGTTGATATGCGTCGTGGGGCTTGCGGAAGTCTTTCGATTCGACGCGACATGATCGGCGCGTGAAACCATCGCCATCGCCGAACATGCCGCGAAGGCCAGAAGACTTGCTGCCAGCAACCGACGGGTCGTTCTCATGGTGACTCTCCAGTGAGGCCCGGGAGGCGAGTTATCTTGCGCGACTCGAGGGCCGCCGCTAGGGATCGCTCCCTGCCGCCGCATTGGATGCCAGGGGCCGACGAGTGGCTGCGGGCGGCCACAAATAAAATGGCCTCGGAGGTCCCCGGATCTCGTCGATTAGGTTGTGCGCGGACCGTTTGTTGTCAAGACGTTACAGCCATTCCTGTTCGGTGCCTCGGTCGATTGGGAATCGGCTTGAATCGTGGGAGCCTGCAGCCCGAACCGCGTCCGAGCTTGGGGCACGAATCTTCCAGGTCCAGGAGGGCGGTCATGGTTGGCTGAGGCGACCCTGTAGACAGACTGGTTCGGACCCGTTGCAGGCCCGAGAGTCCGTGCCCGAAGGCCGAAGGTCGGGTCTTGTTCAATTGTCCAGCAGGAAGCAACTGTCGCCCGGAGAACCGGGCGCCAACTTTGGCCGTCTCATTCGGTGCGCAATCATTGCGATTGGCTGCCAGTTGGGACAGCTTGAGGGCGGGCAGCGGCTGCTCTCTTTGCGGGAAAAACGGAGCGTTCAAAGTGTTTACGAAGCCTTTATGAAATCTTTATGGCGGCAATCAGAATTATGAGTTGGACATTCCTTCGCACCTCTCGCAAACTCCGCATCTCTTGATGTGATTGTGCAGACGGTTCGAGCTTTCCTTTCCACGTCGCGAGGAAAGCCTATAGCGCAATCCCTCAGACATCGATTGTCGCAGGGCACTCCGTCGTGTCCGCTCCGTGAAGACTTCGCAAGCGCGCCGTGCTTGGCGCACGCCTTCCCGGCGAGCGCCTTGGCGTAGCCCTGCGCAGCCCGCTCATAGACATGTCTGAGAAGCAAGTCAACCGGGGGGATTATGAGTCAGCAGACGCTGCTGGTGGAATTGATTCTGGGCGGATTTTTCGCGGTCGCTTGCATGCGAACTTCGGTGCCGTCGTCGATCGACGGCAGCCTGCGATTTTCCGATTTGATGCGGCTTCCGGGGCGAATCGAGCGATTGCGACGATCGCGTTGGCAATGGTTCTCGATGGTGGCTCTGCTGTTGGTGATCCGGCTGCAGAAAGGAATGCCGCTGGTGCTGGAGGCGACGGTGGTGCTGATGTTCCTGTTGTTTGTGGCTCTACCGACGCGAGCTGCGGCAAAGGCCGGAGCCCGTGAATGAAGGAACTCTGGGAGGCCGGAGAGTTTATCCGCAAATTGCGGAGGCGGATGTTTTACGGCGAATTCTCTCGAGGGCATTTACGGCTGCTGCGGCTGGAGGTGCGGACGGACGGCGCTGAGTTGAACTGGCTGGCGCGTCCCGCCGATGTGTGGGCTGTGAATCTGCCGCGGCACATTCGGGATCGAGATATATCACTGCAGGCTGTGAAGGATGCGATCGGACTGCGCGACCTGTTTTTTGCGGCCCTTACAGACGTCGAAGTCGCCGAATTCAAGGCCTATCGCCAGGAAGGCCGCGAGAGGCCCAGGCTAGTGATTTCCGGGACGGTGACGCGAGACATGCCGGCCCTTCCCAGATTGAGTTCTCCGGTCATGAAAGCGAAGCTTTGCGGCTTCCATTTTCAGATGGACGACGGAGTCCTGGAACCTCTGGATTCCGGCGAGGGCGACGTGCAATTCAAAGTAACGGCTTGAAATCTTTCAGTCGAGGAGGGAGTTCGCATGGCAGCAAATCGATCACAGGGAAGTTATTACACTCTGTTTCTGATCGCCTGCACGGTGCTTTGTGCGGGCGTGTATGAGTTTTCGACCGGGTTCGGCAAGCTGCTGCTCGTAATCGGAGCGGCAGGACTGCTGGGCAGTTTGGCAATGATGGCGGGGATCAAGTCGGACGAGGGAAAGACGGCGATGAAGTCATCGCCTCTCATGATGAAGCTCGTGGGAGCCGGGTGCAGCTTGCTTGGTTGGATTATCACGCTGTTCGGCATGCATCTGACGCCGAGCGTCGGTGGGCGCATCACCCTGGCCCTGGTGGGAATCTGCGTGAGCCTTTTCGGCATCCTGGTCGTACTGCCGGCAACCTTTAATAAGAACGCGGTTTGGAAAAGCTAAACGCGCTCGCGCCCCAGCGCCAGCGAACTCTTAATCATGGAGCACACACGATGAAATCGATTCGAGGCAGTTGTCTTTTTCTTTGTTTCCTCGCGATGATCCTGGCAACGGGTCTTCTGGCCCACGCTCAGGCCCCCGCGGCTGCGCCCGCAGCACCGCTTCCCGCCGCGGACCAGCAATTGAAGGACGCCGCAGGAAAGGCGCCGGCCACGGCCGATCTAGCCAAGGGTGATCCCGGTGGCACGATCACCGGAACGATCAACGACGTGCCTGCGGCCGATTCGACCAAAGGCGTGACGCTGCCCGACGTGGCCAATCAAGTGGGGCAAAACAAGATCGCGGTCAACTTCGTATGGACGCTGATCACCGGCTTCCTAGTCATGTTCATGCAGGCGGGCTTCGCGATGGTGGAGTCCGGTTTGACGCGTGTGAAGAACGCCAACCACACGTACATGATGAACTTCTTCGTGTACACCGCCGGTTTGTTTTCCTACTGGCTGGTCGGCTTCGCGATACAGATGGGTGGAGCGGCCGGTAACGGGAACCTCGGCGGGCTGAACTCTCTGACGGGTGAACACACGATGTCGCTGTTCGGCAAAACGTGGGGGCTGTTCGGGGGAGCGGGCCTGTTCCTTGCCGGGCATACCTACGACGTCGGCGTCATGGTGATCTTCCTGTTTGAAATGGTGTTCATGGATACGGCGCTGACGATCGTGACCGGCGCGTGCGCGGAGCGCTGGAAATTTTTGGCATTCTGCGTGTCGTCGTCAATCATGGGCGCGTTGACGTATCCGATTTACGGCAACTGGGCCTGGGGCGGCGGCTGGCTTTCACAGCTCGGCGTGAACAACCAACTAGGGAAGGGCTATTGCGACTTCGCTGGTTCAGGCGTGGTGCACGCGGTCGGCGGCATTACGGCGCTGGCCGTTTGCTTCATCATCGGGCCGCGAATCGGGAAATTCAACCGCGACGGTTCGAGCAATCCCATCATCGGGCACGACGTCTCGGCCGTGCTGATCGGCTGCTTCATTCTGGCGTTTGGCTGGTTCGGATTCAATCCGGGCAGCACACTGGGTGCTTCGGCGGCCGGCAACCTGCGCATCGGGACGATTGCTGTGGACACTATGCTGGCAGGCTGCACGGGAACCCTCGGCGCGCTGCTGTTCATGTGGATGAAGACCGGTAAGGTCGATTATTCAATGAGTGGCAACGGCTTGCTCGCGGGGCTGGTGGCCATCACCGCACCGAGCGGCTTCGTCAGTCCAACGGGCGCCTGCATCATCGGATTGATTGCCGGTGTCCTGGTGGTATTGAGCTGCGGTTTTGTGGAGAACGTCCTCAAGGTTGACGATCCAGTTGGTGCGATCTCGGTGCACGGAACGAACGGCTTGTGGGGCGTGCTGTCCGTGGGGTTATTCGCAGACGGAACCAGCAACTACGGCGGCGCGTGGAATGGAGTAACGGGAAACGTCACTGGGTTGTTCTACGGCGACGCCAGCCAGTTGGCCGCGCAACTGGTCGGAATCTCAACGTTGATCGGATTCGTCTTCACCTTCAGCTTCGTCGTCAACCTGGCGCTGGAATTCTTCGTTGGGCACCGCGTGTCGATCGAAACCGAAGTGGCCGGCCTCGATCTGCCGGAAATGGGCCAGCTCGGATACCCCGAGTTTGTGTTCAAGTCCGAGCCGGATTACCTGATGCACGCAAACAAAGAGGCGATGGCGGCTTAACGGGATGAAGGGGACCACACGGCGGCGGGACACCACTCGGCCGGTAGCCCGCCGCCGTGCCTCTTCAAGAAACTCAATTTCAGCAATTGGGGGAGCAGCGTGACGGATATGAACGAATCGACAGAAACGAGCGTGGCAACGGATGAGCAATTGGCGTCCTTAGTTCCGTCGGCCTCGGCCCCGCTTTCACTGATCGGCGTGCCGACAGAAGCGCAAGGAATGCTGATGAGGATGTTTGCCGATCCGCGCGTCCTGGCCAAAGAGGAAAAGGTGGAGCTCGTCGGCCGGATGCGAGAGTGCGTGGAGGGGAATCCGAAGGTTTCCGATCTGCGCGTCTTGTATGGCATGGCGCTTTCAGTAAATTTGCAGGCACAGGAGGCGATGGAGGAGCTCGGTGAAGCCGTAGCGCTCAGCCCGCACAGCTTCATCGCGCATTTGAAGATGGGCGAACTCTGGATGCGCCTACGCGTCTGCACGAAGGCCGAAGACCACACTCATCAGGCTGCGCTCCTGGCCCAGAACTTGGCGCAATCGGAAATGGCGCGCCGGCAGGCAACCACCCTGCGCGTGATGATGCGGGAAGGAGTGGATCGCAACGGGTACCGCATGCCCTGGATTTCGCTGACGCGGTTGAAGCGGTTGTGGAAGCGAAGCCGCAGCAAGTCAGATGCTCTGGTCGCGGCGGACGTCGGCTAAATCATGTCGTCGGCCCTGCAGCTTGCGCTGTTGATCGCCGTGCTGATCCCAGCGTGCAAAGTAGCGGGTTCACTCTGTAGCCGCTTCGGAATTCCACCTATATTGGGCGAGCTGCTGGTCGGCGTGGCCTTGGGTCCGGGTGCGTTGAACCTGCTGCATTGGCGTGTTTTTGAGAGCGGCGAGTCGACCGGGGCCTTGCTGCTGCTGGCACAAATAGGCGCACTCGTCTTGATGTTTGTCGCCGGCATCGAGACGGATATCGACCGCATGAAAGAGGCAAGCGTTACGGCGTTCGTCGTGGCGCTTTCCGGAGTGATTTGGCCTTTTTTCCTTGGCGCTGGCGTCGGCCACCTTCTCGGACTTTCCTGGAAAACAGCTTGCTTCATGGGCGGTGCTTTGACGGCCACGAGCGTGTCGATTTCCGCCAGGACGCTGATGGATGCCGGGAGAATGGCGTCGTCGGAAGGCACGATTATATTAGGCGCCGCGGTGATCGACGATGTGATGGGTTTGTTCGTGCTGGCTCTGCTAGCAGCCTCCACGGCGGTGAAGGGACAGGCGTTTGGGCTCGCCCCGATGCTGACGGCCTGGCTCGAGGAACGCGTGGCGCCGGCGGCGGCGCATCCCTTGATCGTGCAAATGAGTATGCTGAGCGCTTGCGTGGCGGTATTTTTCGTTGGCGGATACGCGGCGGCAAAGCGCTGGCTTGATCCTTTGATTTTACAGCTGCGCAAGCTTTCGGCCGCAGAGGCGGTTCCCGCATGCGTGCTGGCACTGGTGATGATTTATGCGCTTTCGGCCGAATGGCTCGGGAGCGTGGCTGGGATCACGGGGGCATATTTGCTGGGATACATCTTCGCCGGATCGGCGTACAAGGCCGACGTGGAGCGCAGCTTCTACGCGCTCGGGCACAGCTTGCTGATTCCGCTATTCTTTGTGTCGATCGGGCTTTCCAGCGATTACCGAGCGCTCGCGGGGCACTGGATGCTGATGCTGCTGATTCTGCTGGTGGCCGTAGTGGGCAAGGTAGTGGGCTGCGGGACCGCGGCGCTCGCTTCCGGCATGGACTGGGTTCGCAGTTTACGGATTGGATTCGGGATGATGTCGCGCGGCGAAGTCGGATTGATTGTGACGGCGATGGGCGCGGCGACGGGCATTTTTGGACGCACAGAGGTGGCGGTAATGGTCACGGTAGTACTGCTGACCACGCTGTTAACTCCGCTGGCGTTGCGCGGAGCGTTTGGGCTGATTTCGCCGCAGGATGTCGCAGAAGGATTGAACGCGACCGATTACGTCGCGGCGCTTCCCTCTGCGTCGAGACCCGCGTCCCCGGATTCGCCATCGAGCGGTGGCCCGCCCGACCAAATCAGTTTGTGTTTAGCTGAATCGAGCGGACCGGAAACGGCGGTGTTCACCGCCAAGGACGCCGGATCCGGACGCAAGTAGACCTGATTCTTCGCGCGAAAGGAACTGCGATTCATCCTGGCGAACAAATCGATCAGTACCGCCTGGAGAGCGTCGTTTCGCAGGGCGACGCCGCGACGGTGTTTCGCGGCGTTGACCTGGAAACAGGAAAACCGGTGGCCCTGAAAGTTCCGCATCCCGAGGCGGAAGAGGACGAAGTTCTTTCGGAGCGGTTCCAGCGCGAACAGGAAATCACCAAGCATTTTGATCATCCCGGACTTATGAAAGTGATTTCCGGCGGTCACCCGAGTCGGAATTACATCGTAATGGAATGGGTGGACGGGAAGCTGCTGAGGCAGGTGCTGAACGAAGAACAGAAACTTTCCAGCGCGCGGGCGATCAAGATCACCGTGGAGATTTGCGCGGTCCTGACGTACATCCACAATCACGGAATTGTCCATCGCGATTTGAAGCCGGAACACGTACTGGTGTGTACCGACGACCGCATCAAGCTGCTTGATTTCGGGTTTGCGGGGCAGACCGGTGCGCGGCGGATTACGTTTGCAAACCTTTCGCGGATCACGAACTCACCCGAGTACGTCGCGCCCGAGCAGGTGAAGGGCAAGCGCGGTGACGCGCGAAGCGACATTTACGCGCTTGGCGTGATGCTATACGAGATGGTCACCGGCAGGGTTCCGTTTCAGGCGTCGGATCCATTTGAGGTGATGAACGAGCGGTTACTGTCGAATCCGGTGCCCCCACGGCAAATCGATGCGTCGATCAGCCCGCATTTGCAGGAAGTGATCTATCGGGCTATGGAACGCGAGCCTCAGTATCGGTATGCGAGCGCGCATGAATTTGCATTCGATCTTGAGCATCTGGACCATGTGGGCGTGGCGGATCGTCCGGAGATCAAGAATTGGAAGGGGAAGGGCATGGCGGCGTCAAAGATCGCCTTGTACGCGGCCATGGTGCTGGTTCCGTTTCTGCTGTTTGTTTTGTTGCTGTATTTCGCGCGAGGTTAACTTCAGCTGGGCTCATGCGAGTCGATGCGAAGTACGTTGGCAGATGGCTCTTCGGCATACATTCGTTCGACCAGAGCTGTGCGGCGGTCCAGGACGGCGCGCTGGTTGAACGAACCCTTGTCCGTTATTTCTCCAGCGTCGAGCGACGGCGATTCCTCGAGCAGGATCGCGCGCGCGACGCGACGGGAGCTGCCTGTCGACTCAGCCGCTAAACTATTCAACAGGCTTTGAAATCGCGCGCGGACGGCGGCGTTGGCGAGAATCTCTTTTGTCGCACCGGCGGGCAGCTGGGGGCAAAGTGTATGGCAGGCCGCCACGTCGGGAAAAATCATCGCGCCTACGAAGTCGCGATCCAGACCGGTGATGACCACGTCGCGAACGAGCGGGGAGCAGTGCGCGATGATTTTCGCGCGCAGCGGCCCCACGCTGACCCAAGTACCGTTGGCGAGCTTGAAGTCTTCGGTCAGGCGGCCGTCAAATAGCAGCCCCTTGTTGATGTCGCCCGGGTCGATGAAGCGGACGGCATCCCCGAAGGAATAGAAGCCATCCTGATCGAAGACCTTTTTTGTGAGCTCGTCCTGCCGCCAGTAACCCGGTGTTACGTTGGGCCCGCGGACCCGCGCTTCGAGCTTGTCGTCGCGCGGCACGATCTTCAGTTCCACGCCCGGCACGGGAATTCCGATCGTGCCGGCACGGTCGGTTTCCCACGTGGTCTGCATCGCCATGGGTGACGTTTCAGTTGACCCCAGGCCCGTGGCCATGATCACGCGTTCGCCGCAGGTCGCGAAGGCCAGCTCGCGGTAGGCATCCCACACCGGTTGCGACAGGCCCGCGCCGGCATAAAACATGAGGCCGAGGCGCCGGAAAAAGCTCTCGCGCAGCTCGTGATCGGCCCGCAGGAACGGCAGCAGGTCCTCATAGCCTTTCGGCACGTTGAAATACACGGTGGTCGAAATCTCCCGCAGGTTGCGCACCGTGCGCTCGATCGAGCCGGGGCCGGGTTTGCCATCGTCGATGTAGAAGGTGCCTCCGTTGAAAATGGCGATGCCGATGTCGTGATTTCCACCAAAGGTGTGATTCCAGGGAAGCCAATCGACGATGACCGGCGGATCGTCTTCGAGAAAACCGAAAATCTGGGCGATCATTTGCTGGTTGCTGCAGATCATGCGGTGGGTGTTGATCACCGCTTTGGGCATGGCCGTTGAGCCGGAAGTGAAGAGAAATTTCGCCACACCATCGGGATGGATCTTCTCGTGGGCGGCGGCGACGGCCGGGGTTGGCGTGGTTTCGATGAGATCGGCGAACGTACAAGCGTGGCGGCGGTCGGGAGGTGCTGTGGTGGTGACGACTTCGACGTGATCGCCGACCACGGCTTCGATCGCCGGCGCGTAGCGAACGCCGTCGGAGGCAAAAACCAGTCCCGGCGTGACGATCTTGAAAGTGTGCTTCAGCTTTCCGAAGTCTTTCGAGACGAGCGAATACGCCGGAGATATGGGGGCCACTGGAATGCCCACGTGTTGTCCGGCCAGGGTCAGCAGGAACTGCTCGAGATCGTTTTCAGAGAGGATGGCCACCGGGCGCTCGGACGAGAGACCGCGATCGAGCAGGGCCTGGCCGATGGATTCGATCGAGCGCATCGCCTGTCCATACGTCAGACGGGTCCATTCGCCGTCCGGGCCGCGTTTCGCGATACAGGTTTTTTCCGGTGTCCGCTTGGCCCAATGCGCGAGGCGGTCGGTCAGAACCTTTGGATAGGGCTTGAGCGCCTCTTCGGGCTTGACGAGCATGGCGCCCCCCGCCAGTCGTTCGATCGTGGCGCCGGAACTGCGCATGCGGACGCGGCGCACGCCGGATTCGGCTGCTGGCTGGCCCGTTTTTGCCGGCTGAGATGTCATCGGGGACCGATAGTTTCCCACACTTTACTCGATGGCTCTATGCCTGGCCGGGTAGCGTCGATGGCCGTCGGGTGCCGGTGGGCGGAAGCTACTTTCCCAATTCCTTGCGGACGATTCGGGCGCCTTCCACCATGGCGCGGAGCTTACCGAAGGCGAGGTCGCGCGGCACATGGAAAAGGCCGCAATCGGGCAGTACGTAGAGCTTATCGGGGGTCACGAAATTCAGCGTCTTGCGGATGCGCTCGGCGACGATATCCGGCGTCTCGACGGAATTATCTTTCACGTCGATCACGCCGGCGCCGAGCTCGAACGGAACCTTGAATTCGCGGAAAAGATCGAGATCCTCCCCGCCGCGGCGCGCGAATTCCAGGCTCAGCGAATGAACCTTCGCATTCAAAATCGCCGGAAAGAGATAGCGATAGCTTCCTTCCCACGACGGTTTGCCGTAGCGATTGCCGTAGCAGATGTGCACGGCGATTTTCGCCTGAACTCCTTCGACCAGAGTGTTCAGCACCTTGACGCCCCAATGGATGTCTTCGGGGAAACCGGAATAGTAGGGTTCGTCGATCTGAATATATTTCGCGCCGGCCTTTACCAGTTCCTTCAGCTCCATGTTCATCACGCGCGCGATGTCGGTCGCCAGCGCTTCTTCGCTTGGATAGTGTTTGTTGCGGACGCGTTTGGTCAGCGAATGGGGTCCGGTGATGCAGATTTTCGAGGCGCGCTCGGTATTGGCCAGCAGAAAGCGGAAGTCTTCGATCAAGCCGATTGCGGCCATCGGAATTTTGCCGATCACCTCGCTGTCGTAAAAATCGTAGTAAAACTTTTTCGACGAGCGATCAATCTGCACGCCCGGCAACCGCTCGACGAAATAGTCGATCATGTTGTCGCGCCGCAGTTCACCGTCCGTGACCATGTCGAGCCCGGCCATTTCCTGGTCCTTGATCGCGGAGCGGACCGCGGCATCGTGAATTTCATCCAGATCGTGGCGGCTGATGCGCCGCGCGAAGTAGTCCGTCTTCAGGCGCTCGAGCCAGCCCGGCATCGAATAGCTGCCGACCATGGTGGTGGGTAAAAAAGGCAAGGTCATCGGTCTTACTCCCGTCGTGTCGTGTAAAGGACCGAGGTCTTCGTCCCGGCCCGGTGTTGGAATGGAGTGAAATGCAGGTCATAGCCGGCGCGCTCGGCCACTTCGCGCAGCAGCGCGCCGTTGACCCAATTCACGATGGATCCGTCGAGCTTTCCCGGACCGTGAAATCCCATGCTGTATTCCTGCAGATCGGTTACGAAAATGTCCTGCACCTGCAGGTAGCCGCGCGGATGCAGCAGTGGCAGCGTGTTGCGGAAACTATCGAGCGCGCCGGTGCTCAAATGAATCCGCAGATCGTTGGGCGCGTAGCGCAGGATTTCTTCCATGTGCAACGCGCTGAGGCCCGCGGGAAAGGAGGCGTCCGGCAGGTCGATCGCGTCCACCAGTCGTTCCTCGATGCGCAGGGCGCGCCAGGTCTGCATCCAGAACTGCATGCCCTTCGCGCGGTCGGGCAGGGCCGCAATTCCCACGTCCAGCAAGCGATCGACCGTGGAGCGAATGTCGGCGGTGGCAACGCCGCTGGCTTCGCTGATCCGCGCCGCATCCGCCGCCGGCAGGTAGGCCCGCGACTCGACCCAGAAGATCCGATTGTCGCGCCAGACGATCTCTTCGTCCGGCAGGTTGTCGTACATGTTTGTGGAGTGGACGTGCAGGATCTTGTGGCGCAGGAACGAAAGCGTCTTGATCGGATCGGTGGCGTCGAGGGCGATGAAGCTGCAAAGGTCGAGATGCTTTTTCACCGCCGGGCGCGAATGCTCGAGCGTTGCCAGGGAATAGTCGCCCAACAGGAATCGCAGCTGATGATAGAAATGCGTCCCGCGCGCCTGGTCCAGGGCGCAGAACTGATCCAACCACAAGCCGGCGTGCGCGCCCATCCCCACGCCGATTTCCAGAATGAAGATTTCCTGCGGCAGCCGCGCCGCGGTTTCGAGTTCCTTCAGCAGCCTCCAAAATTCCTCGACGGACTGCTGGATGCCGTCTACGTCCGTGCCGGTGGACTTGCCGCCGGGCAAGGCCTGCTCGTAGCCTTTTCCGGTGGCTTTCTCCCAGTCTTTCACGCGCTGCCAGTAGAGCCGATTGAATTCCCAGACGATGCTTTTGCGGAACGACTGGTAGTCCTCGAAATAGACGCGCGCGTTGCGCTCCCCCGAGTCAGGCGACTCGGCCGCCATCGCTCTCTCCACCAGGGTCCGCAGCGATCCCGGCGCCACCTGGCGCGAGTCGATGCGGATCTCCATGGGCGGTGCGTTCGCTCCGGCTTCCCCACCCGCGTGCATCAGCGTGACGGGTTCGCGGAAATTGTATTTGTATTGAAGCCAGTCGAGGTGGATTTGCAGGCGGGCGAACTGTGCGGCGTTGATGTGCCCCTCTTCCAGCAGGGACAGTACGGTCGCGACGACATCGCCGCTACTGGAAGGCGCCGAATCTTTTCGAGTGTAATTGAGGTGCAGGTTCAAGTCTTGAGCCTGAAGGCGCCCGCACCCCGGCGTTCGATGGATGCCCCAATCTTGCGGACGGCCTCTCCGACGAGACGTAGCTTAGCCCACTGCTCGTTTTCGGTCAGCAGATTTCCTTCGGGGCCGAGCACATCGAAGGTCCGCGGGACCTCTAGTGCCACACTCGCCGCGCCGTGTCTACGACGAGTTTCAACTTGGCCCATTGTTCGTCTTCGGTGAGCAGATTGCCCTCCGCTGTCGAAGCAAAGCCGCACTGCGGGCTTACGGTCAAATTCTCCAGCGGAAAATACTTCGCGGCTTCTTTGATCCGCCGCACCACCTCGTCGGATTTCTCAAGCTGCGCCTTCTTCGTGGTGATCAGGCCCAGGACAACAATTTTTTCCTTCGGCACCAGCCGCAGAGGCTCGAACGTCCCGGCTCGCTCGTCGTCATATTCCAGAAGGAAGCGGTCGACTCGTAGCGAACCGAAGAGCTTCTCCGCGATGGCATCGTAGCCACCTTCCGCGTACCAGTGGCTGCGATTGTTTCCGCGGCACAAATGAATCGCAACTGTCACGCCGGGACGTCTCGCCGCGTCGAAGCATGCGTTGTCCGCGGCAATCGCCTCGTCAAGGGCCTCTTCTGGATCCTGGCCCATTTCCTGCTTGATCCACTCCCGCCACTTTGGATCGAGGTAATAGCTGTAGCGCGGCGCGTCCACCTGGATGTATTTCACACCCTCGTCGGCAAGTTGGGCCATATCCTGCCTCATGATTTCGACGACGTCCCACAGCAGGGCCGAATGATCCCGGTACACTTTGTCGGTCACGCCCCGTTTGAACGCGATCGCCGGGAATTGCGTGGGGCTCGGCAGCAGGATCTTGATGTCGCCCGGGCTGTGCAGCTTCAGAAATGGCAATTCCCGCGCCGTCAGCGGATGCATGCGTTTGAGCTTTCGGTTGACCACGCCGGTCACCGAAGCGACCTTCGGCTTCGCCTGCGACGCGTCCCAGTCTCGCGCGATCGCATCATTCGTGTCGAAGCCATCGACCGCGTCCGTCAGCTCGCTCATGAAATTCCGGCGCCTCAGCTCGCCGTCGGTGAAAACCTGGAATCCGAGCTCTTTCTGTTTGGCGAGCGCCTTCAAAATATACTGGTCTTCCATCGCTCGTAGGCGCGACGGGTTGGTCCCGTCTGCGCGGGCCGTCAGCAAATCGGCGGGGCGAAGAAAGCTACCCACATGGTCGGCTCGAAACTTGACTGGCATTGCGGTGTCCATTTCTTGGCGGCCGGCACTGTTGCGGGTGCGGGTGCCTGGATGAGCGGCGAAACTGCGACTGCAATTATGACTGAAGGGGGTGTCCGAGGCTTGCCGAAATTTTGGCTGTTGTTTCCTTTGTGAGGGCGATCTTGCGGGCCAGTTCCTTGCCGCGGAACCGCAGGGTTGGCCCGGCCACTCCCACGGCGGCGATCACCTGCCCGTCGCCGGACCAGATGGGCGCGGCCACGCCGCTTAGCCCGCGTTCGGTTTCCTGGCGGTCCAGCGCATAGCCGCGCTCCGCCACCTCTCGCAAGTTCTTCTTTACCTCGGCCATGGTGGTCATGGTGTGAGGGGTGTAAGCGGTCAGGCCCATGATCGACAAAATCGCCTCGGCCTCGTCCTCCGGCAGATACGCGAGGGTGGCCTTCGCCGCGGCGGTGCAATGGGGCGGGAATCGGGCGCCGATGGGGGTGCGGACGTTGATCACGCTGTCCCTGGAATCCACGCGATCCAGGCAGACCACGCCACCCAGCCCCGCCACGGCCAGGCTCACTGTCTCGTGCGTGGCCCGGGAAAGCTCGACCAGAAACCGGTGCGCCTCGGTTCGCAGCGTCCGCGATTCGACCGCTCGCGTGCCCAGTTCGTGCAGCTTCAGACCCAGCCGGTAGCGGTCGCTTTCGGGATTCCGTTCGATCAAGTCGAATTTTCCCATGGCGTGGAGAAGACGATGCACCGTGGTCTTATTGAGATTCAATCCCGAGGCGAGCTGCGTAACGCCCAGCGCCGGCCCGTTGTCGCCCATGTAGAGCAGGATACGCAGCGCTTTCTGCAGAGATTTGCTGGCGCCGGCCTGACCGCGCGCAGGCGGCCGCTTTCGGATCGATGGAGACACTCGGGCCCGCATGATTCCCGCCCCCCGGCGATTCCATATTCTTATTCCAGGGAGGGCCCCATGTCAATATGACCGTGTGTTTCACATTGTAAAACGAGCAAGCCCGGCCGTCCCGGCCGAGGTGTGGTGCTCAAGAAGCTCGTCCCCGGGGCCGTATTATAATGCGCCTATGACGAACCTCGCCGCCGCGCCGCCGAGCGTAGCCGACATGCTGCGCAACTTTTCGATCGAAGTGAATCCCGGCGAGCCCAAGGTCATCGAGGCGGCTCTCCAGCGCCTCGATCCGGGTACGGAAGTTTTCATGACCTGGATCCCGGGAAAAAATCCGATGGACACCATCGGACCGGCCAAGAAGCTTCGCGCCGCAGGGCTGTACCCGACACCCCACATCGGCGCGCGACACATCGCAAGCGTTGCGCAGCTGGAGGGATTCATCGGGCGCCTGGTTGGCGAAGCGGGCGTTGACCGCGTGCTCGTCATCGCCGGCGACCGCGACACGCCTGCCGGCCCTTTCGATTCGAGCCTCGCCGTGATGGAGAGCGGCATCCTGCAGAAAGCGGGCATCACCCGGATTTCCGTCGGCGGGTTTCCGGAGGGCAATCCCAAGATTCCCGACCCGGTGGTCTGGGAGGCTCTGGCGTCGAAAACGAAATTCGCGCGCGAGAACGGCTTGGACCTTACCATCGTCACGCAGTTCGCGTTTGCATCCGAGCCGGTTGCGGAATGGGCTCGCCAGGTCCGTGCGCGGGGCATCGACAATCCCATCCGCTTGGGATTCGCCGGGCCCGCGGGTTTGATCGCACTGACACGCTACGCCATGGTGTGCGGAGTGGGCGCTTCCATGAAGGTGCTCACCGAAAAGCCGCAGTTCGCCAAGTTGCTGATTGACAAGGGGCCCGAACCGCTCATCCGCGGAGTTGCCCATCACTGTGGACCGGGCACCGGCTCGGAATTGCCGCTCGGCATCAAAGGCGTGCACTTTTTCGTCTTCGGCGGCTTCAACAAGACGGTCGACTGGATCAACGCCCAGCGTGCCCAGCAAGCCTCCGCCTGAAACTCAAATTGGCACCGTGTTCATTTCCGGGCCCGATTGCTGGAATACGGCCGGCGGCGTAAGATACTGCGTTCATGCCTGATACCCGCTCCATCATTGGCCGCACGATTTCCCATTACACCGTGATCGATAAACTCGGCGGCGGTGGGATGGGCGTGGTCTATCAGGCGAAAGACACGCGCCTCGGCCGCAGCGTGGCACTGAAATTCCTTCCAGATGACGTCGTCCACGACCCTCCGACGATTGAACGCTTCCACCGCGAAGCGCGCGCTGCCTCCACGCTGAACCATCCGAACATCTGCACCATCTACGACATCGGCGAACACGAAGGCCGCCCGTTCATTGCCATGGAGTTGCTGGAAGGTCAGACCCTGAAGCACCGCATCTTGGGCAAACAGATCGATGTCTCCGAGCTGCTTGAAATCGGCATCCAGATCGCCAACGGTCTCGACGCCGCGCACGCCAAGGGCATCGTCCATCGCGATATCAAGCCGGCGAACATTTTTCTGGTCGAGCGCGGCCAGGCGAAAATTCTCGATTTCGGTCTGGCCAAGCTCTCGCCGCTGCTCAAACACTCGGCCGAATCGGTCGGCGCCACCGTGTCGGTTGCCCAGGCACACGGACGCCCGCTCGAGGACGAACACCTCACCAGCCCCGGCAGCTCGATGGGCACGATCGCGTACATGTCGCCCGAGCAGGCGCGCGGCGAAGCGCTCGATGCGCGATCCGATCTTTTTTCGCTCGGCGTGGTGCTCTATGAAATGGCCACCGGCACGGCGCCCTTTTCCGGCACAACCAGCGCCGTGATCTTCGACGGCATCCTGCATTCCACCCCGGCGCCGGCGAAAGAATTGAATTCCCGGCTGCCGATCGCTTTTGAGAACGTGCTCAGCAAAACCCTGGAAAAGGACCCGGATCTGCGTTGCCAAACGGCCGCCGAACTGCGAGCCGATCTGAAGCGGCTGAGGCGCGACATCGAGTCCAGCCCCAAGCCCGCGGCGGCGAAAACCGGTTCCGGCTCGGGCGGGCATCCGGTCGCGGCGCTGCAGAAATCCGTCGCGGTGCTGTACTTTGAGAATCAGAGCGGGGCCAAAGAAGACGAATATTTCCGCGACGGCATCACCGAAGACATTGTCACGGAACTGTCGAAAATCGCGCAGCTCGAAATCTTTCCGCGGTCGGAAATGCTCCAGTTCCGGGACAAGCCGGTGACCGCGCAGCAAGTGAGCCAGAAACTCGGCGCGGCCTATGTGCTGGAAGGCTCCATCCGCCGCGCGGGCAATCGCGTGCGCATCACCGCGCAGCTGGTCGAAGCCTCGACGCGGCATTCCGTCTGGGGCGAACGTTACGACCGCCAGCTCGAGGATGTCTTCGCCATTCAGGAAGAAATCGCACGCAGCATCGCCCAGGCCCTGCGCATCACGCTGACGCCGCAGGAAGAAAAAATCATCGCGCGCAAGCCTACGGAGAATCCCCAAGCCTACGATTTCTACCTTCGCGGCAGAAACTACACGCACCGCGAGAATATCGAATACGCCCTGCAGATGTTCGAGCAGGCCATCGAGCTCGACCCGAATTTCGCCCTGGCGCATGCGGGCATCGCCAATCTCTGCGGCCTGAATTACGAAATCCGCGAGCAGAATCAGAAATGGATCGATCGCGGCCTCGCCGCCTGCGATCGCGCCACGGCGCTGGCCCCCGATCTTGCCGAGGTGCTTGTCGCGCACGCACGTCTGTTCTACGCGCAGAAGAAATATCCCGAAGCGGCTCTGATGGCGCAGCGTGCCAGCGAACGCAAACCCGATTGCGACGGACTCTGGAACATTCTCGGCCGCGCGTATTTCGCCTCGGGCCGCTTCGAGGACGCCGCGGCTCTGGCCGAGCGCGCCGTGGAGTGCAATGGCGACGACTACAACACCTACATCCCCTACACCCTGTCCCTCGAGCGCTTGGGACGCAAGAAAGAAGCCGAACAGTTTCGCGATCGCATGACGAAGGTCTTGCGCCAGCAGCTGGAGCGTGTTCCGGAAGATGTTCGCGCTCGCGTTCTGCTGGCCACGAATCTCGCCTATTACGGCAACGAAGCCGACGAGGCCATTCGTCATCTGAAAACGGCCGTCGCGTTGCGCCCCAACGATCCCAACACGCTCTACAACGCCGCCTGCACCTACGGCGTTCTCGGCCGCAAAGCGGAAGCGCTCGAGACGGTCAAGAAGGCCTTCGCCGCCGGTTATGGCAACACGAACTGGGCGTCGAACGACTCCGATCTTTCCTGCCTGCATGATGAGCCCGAGTTCCGCAAGCTCGTCGGGCTGGATGCCGCCGCAGCTTCTTAACAGATTCCGCGCCGCTCCTACTACGACGTACGTGAGAAATATCTTCCTGCCCGGCAAATAAATTACGCTGCGCTCCTGCCATTACCCTGAAGCGCGGGGAGCATAAGTCCTCCCGCATGCGTGGCCTCGGAGCTCCGGCACCGATGGGCGCGAACGTGCAAACGATCGGGAATCCCGCCCACAATTCAAGGAGACTCACACTATGAATTTGCGGAAATTTGCAGTCGGCGCCTCACTGGCCGGTTTGATTGCGTTCGGTGCGTCCGTGGTGCGGTCGGCTCCGGCCAGCGCCCGGTCGCAATCGCAGAACAATCCGCCGTCAGCCAACGCCATGTCGGCCACGGGAAAGGTTTCTGCCATTGGCAGCGACCACAAATCGTTCTCGCTCGAGGTCGGCGGCGGAAACACGATGCAGTTCGTGCTCGATCAGAATACGCAGGTGCAGGGCCGCGTGAGCACGGGAACCACCGCCACCGTGCAGTATCAGAAAAAGGACAATGGAACGCTTCTGGCTTTGATGATTGCGCCCCAAAATCCGAACGACAATAACAACAGCAGCCCGCAGCAGTAATCGGGCCCTTCGTGCGCGGCTCCTGCGAAAAGACGGCCGCCGGAGCGCTCTTGCTCCGACGGCCGTTTGATCCGTTTCCTCTGGGCGATGGGCCGCGCCAAAACCTGTGACCGCCGCGCTAGGGGCTGATTGTGAGTCCCATCGGTCCGATGTATTCCGACTGCGGGCGGATCAAGTGATCCTCGGCGTGCTGTTCAATTACATGTGCGCACCACCCTGCCGTGCGGCCGCAGGCGAACATCGCGACGAACTGACGGGGATCGAGTCCGAGCGCCTGAAGAACCAAGGCGGTATAGAATTCCACGTTCGTTCGCAAGTTCCGCCCGGGCTTCGCTTCCGCCAGCAGCCTCAAGGCCGTTTGCTCGACCTGCCGTGCCAATTCGTACAGCTGCCGATCTTCAAGCTGCGCTTGTCCCAACCGTTCGGCCGTCTTGCTGAGCACTTCGGCGCGCGGGTCGCGCACTTTGTAGACGCGGTGCCCGAATCCCATGATCCGCCGCCCCTGTGCCAGTTCGTTTTTCAGCCACGCTTCGGCGCGATCAGCGGACTTGATCTCCTGCAACATGTCGAGCACCGGTCCCGGTGCGCCGCCGTGCAGCGGTCCCTTGAGCGCGCCCAACGCGCCGGTAATCGCGCTGACAAGATCGGATCGCGTGCTCGCGATTACGCGCGCGGTGAACGTGGAGGCATTCATACCGTGATCGAGCACGGTCACCCAGTAGGTATCGAGCGCGCGGGCGGCCGCCGGATCGGGCTCTTTCCCGTGCATCATGTACAGAAAATTCGCGGCGAGCGGCAGGTCTTTGCGCGGAGCGATCGGCTCGGCTTTCCCGCCGATTCGCGCGTGTGCTGCAACCACCGTGGGAAAGCAGGCCGTCAGACGTTTTGCCGCGGCGAAGTCCGCCTCTGGTGTGATGGCGTTCGGATCGGCCAGCCCGAGTGAAAGCGTCGCGCAGGCCATGCGTAGGGCATCGATCGGTGGCGCGGCGGCTGCGGCGCGCAGGACCTCCAGCGTCAGCCGGGGAATCTCCCGCAGTTCCGCCATCTCGGCGGCGAGCTTGGCCGATTCGTCCCGACTGGGAAGGTGCCCGCGCCAGAGCAGGTGCGCGGCTTCTTCGAACGTGCAGTGGCTCGCGAGATCTTCGATTTCGTAGCCACCGACAATCAGTACGCCGTTCTTCCCGTCCACATGGCTCAGGCGGGTCTGCGCGGCGACCACGCCGTCCAGTCCGCGGGCGGTTCCGGTTGGGTTTGAGGCCATAAAAGCTCCCCTGATGTCAGCAGAAAACAAGAAAGGGCGGTCGATCGGACCCGCCCTTTCGGTCTTACATGAACCATCGAGGCGGACGCGTTTTCGTCGTGCGGCGCGCCGGTGCCGCGCTACTGTTTTGCGGCCGTGCGCCAGCCTTCGGCGTACGTTTCGCGCACCACTTTCGAATACGGCACAGGGCTCACCACCGCACGGATTTCCGTCTGCTTGTGGCGCTCGACGGTAGCTTTTTTCGTTCCGCCGTTTTCCTCGCCCCACACCAGCGTCAGTTCCGTGCCGACTTCGACGTCGTGATCCACAACGCCGAGCGAGAGCATCGAACGCTCGTTGTAGCTGTAGCCGGCGAACATCGAAAGGCCCACGGTTTTCCCGCCCTTGGCTACCAGCTTGTCGTAGGACGATGAAGCGTAGTTTGAAATCGGCAGGTCGATGAACTTGTACGGATCACCGGGTTCAAACAGGGACTTGTAAATCTTCACCACGTCGTCTGAATTCCAGGCGAACGTCACTTTCTTGCGCTGCGTCTTCGGGTCCAGCTTTTCCAGCGCTTCGCGGCCGATGAAGTCATGGTCGAACTTCACCATGATTCCGTAGCCAAGCTCGTAGGGCGTGGTGTAGTAATCTTCAATGTTGTTTGAAACGTAGCTGCCGGCCAGCGAGCCGGTCGCTTCGTAGCTGTTCGCAGGCAGCCACTGGCGATAGGACTTCATCTTCTCGCCCGTGTAAACCGCCGGCAGCGGCGAGGGGATCCAGCCCGATTCGCACGTGTTCGATGCGTAGGCGCGGGATCCCACTTCGCGCATTCCGAATTCCCGTCCCGCTTCCACGATCGCTGCGCGGATTTCGTCGCGCTCCTCGTACGGTCCCCAGATCTCGAGACCCGGAGCGCCTGCCATTCCGTGCCGCAGCGCACGCACGGTTTTGCCCTTGATCTTGATCTCGCCCATGTGGAAGAACTTGATTTCAGGGAATGGACCGCCGTTCAGCTTCTCGATGATCTGCTTGGCGTTCGGACCCTGAATCTGGAATCGATAGGTCGTGCGGATGACCGCCCGGCCGGCGGGATTGGAAGGCGAGCGGTCGTCGCGCTTGATCTTCACGTCGTATTTGCCCGAGGTCGCGTGGAACTCCAGCCAATTCGCTACGGGCGCACGTCCCACGTACACCAGACTGTTCTGTTCGAGGTGGAACAAGATGCCATCGCCGATGACGTAACCGTCATAGCTGCACGGCGCGAGCTGCTTCGCGCGGTTCACCGGAAAATTCGCGAAGCTGTTCGTTCCAAGATAGGTCAGCAGCTTCAGTGCGTCGGGCCCCTCCAGGTACAGGTTCGCCATGTGGTGCGACTGATCAAACAGCACCGCGGTCTCACGCCAGGCGCGCTGCTCCTCGCGCCAGTTCGAATATTCCGAAGGAACCACGGGGTAGACGTAGGCCCCGATCGGCGAATTCCTGAGCAGTTTGACGGTGTCTCCTGCTGCGGTCAGCACGTCTTCCAGGTTTTTTGGTGCCATGGTTGTTGTTAGCCTCCGTTGATCTCTCATCGGCCGAACTCGCGGGCCGAATCATGACGAAAAATCTTCACGACGGCGCCATGCGCGCGCACAAACGCACGAACACCCCGGGGTACGAGCTGGGGAAAGGCCCGCTTTGCGAAAGGCGCGTCCCCCCACCCCCATCCGGGACGCGCCCCCTCAGGATGGCTAGTTCTTCGCGGCGCCGGATTGCGGGTACACCGCGTCCAACGCGCCCCAGAGAGCTTTCAGGCCGCGTTCGGCCGCGCAAAGCACTTCGAAATTCTCTCCCTGGTCCTGTTGCTTCAGCCAAGACCGCCAGGCGGCTCGATGCCGCACGTCGGCCTCCTCGTGCACGGCGAAATATGCCAGCGCGCGCGGCTCGGTGATGTCGTAGAACTTCTTCAGGCCGGAAATTTTCTGGGTCGCGATTTCCGGCACCTGTGCCTCATAGGCATAGAACATCGCCACGGCCTGCGTCATGCTTCCGTTCGCCGTTACTTCGTCGAAGGTATCGAGCAGCGCGGCGATCCCCGGAAGCGGGCATGCATCCGCCATGGCCGCATGGCTCACTCCCAGTGATTCACCGAACTGCCGCCAAAGCATCGGGTGCGGCGCCACGGGATCGAGTTCTTCGGTGAGATTTTCTTCGATCAATTCCTTCACGGGCCCCTGCGCGCGGCCAGCCAGCTGTCTCAAATTCTCGGGAAACGCCCGGACGTGCTGGTAATACTGCTCTGCATAGACCTGCAGGGATTCCATCGTGAGTGTCCCCTCGGTCCACGCCTGGTAAAAAGGGTGCTTTAGAAGATGATGTTTCTCGATCAGAGCGTCGAGCGATTCAAGCAAAGTCTTCCTACGAACGGTATTCTTAGCCATCGCGGGGTCGTTGATGTCCTTTCAGAATGGTGCAATGCCAAACCCGGCGATGCTAACGAAAAGTTTCGTCAAAATCTACGCTCAATTCCCCGCCTCACGCTGCGGATGGCAAAACGCGTTTCACAAGATGAAACACGGCAATCACGCGCCGGCGGCTCGCGCGAGCTTTCGGCCGGAGCCGGGCGTACCTCCTCGGTTTGGTCTCGGCCAACCGAATGTGGTACAAGAAAACAGTCCCCCGGGGTGGCTCGCACAGCCTTCGCGGCCCGCAAACAATCAGAGGAGAACTTCCCATGGCTCACGCAGTGGAAGCCCACGACGCGAAACAGTTCATCAACGGCGAATGGACCGGCGCCGCCGACGGCACAACTTTCCAGAAAAAGAATCCCTATAACGGCCAGATCGCCTCGCAGGTCGCGGCCGGAAAGCGCGAAGACGCGCGCCGCGCGATCGACGCCGCCCACACCGCCTTCGGGACTTGGGGTTCGACCGCGCCGGCCGTCCGACGCCTGCTGTTCCTGAAGGTGGCCGACGTACTGGAGCGCCGCATGCAGGAAGTGGCGAAAATCACCGCCGAGGAAACAGGCCAGACGTTCGGCTGGGGCATGTTCAACTGCATCTTCGCCGTCGGCACTCTGCGCGAAGCCGCCGCGCAGGCCTACGGCGCAATCGGCGAGGTGATTCCCACCGACTTGCCGGATACCACGGCCATGGCCATCCGCCAGCCCGTCGGCGTGGTAGTCGGCATCGCCCCCTGGAACGCGCCGATGATTTTGGGCATTCGCGCCATCGCCGCGCCGCTGGCCTACGGCAACACGGTGATTCTGAAAGCATCGGAAGAATGTCCCGCCACGCATCTGATGATCGCGTCGATTTTCGAGGAAGCGGGATTTCCCAAGGGTGTCGTCAACGTCATCACCAACGCACCGCCGGACGCCGCCGAAGTGGTCGACGAGTTGATCGCCCATCCGAAGACCCGCCGCATCAGTTTCACAGGCTCGACGAAAATCGGAAAGCTGATTGCCGAAAGCGCCGGCCGCCATCTCAAGCGCGTGGTGCTCGAACTCGGCGGTAAGGCGCCCTTGGTGGTCCTCGGCGATGCCGATCTCGACGCAGCCGTCGCAGCCGCCAATTTCGGCGCGTTCATGAACCAGGGGCAGATCTGCATGTCGACCGAGCGCATCATCGTCGAAAAATCCGTGGCCGAGGAATTCGCCAGAAAGCTCGCAGCCAAGGGTGGGGCGCTGAAAGTCGGCGATCCGCTCAGCCCCGATTCCCAGCTTGGCTGTCTGATCAATGCCGGCGCCGTGAAGCGCGTCCAGGAACTGGTGGACGACGCGGTTGCCAAGGGCGCCAAGGTTCTCACCGGCGGAAAAGCCAACGGCATGTGCTATCCACCGACGGTCGTCTTCGGCGTCACGCCCGCGATGCGCCTCTACGGCGAGGAATCGTTTGGCCCTGCCAAACCCATCGTCGTCGCAAGCGATGCCGAGGACGCGCTGCGGATTGCCAATGACACGCCCTACGGCCTTTCCAGCGCTGTCTTCACACGCGACATCAACCGCGCTCTGCGCATGGCTGAAAAACTCGAATTCGGCATCTGCCACATCAACGGCGCTACGGTTTACGACGAGCCCCAGATGCCCTTCGGCGGCATGAAGGACAGCGGCTACGGGAAATTCGGCGGCCATGCGGGCTTACAGGAGTTCACGGAGCTGCGCTGGGTGACCATTCGTCGCACCCCTACGCACTACCCGATTTGACCCCGGAGGGCTGTTCCCGGGATTCGCACGGCTATTGTCAAATCCACGCGCGCTGGCGTACGATACCGCTCGCTGAGCTGCCGTATGCGGCTCGGCCCAGAGCCAGGCCGGGAAGGCGGCTCCTCTGGCTGCCCGTCCCCGTAGAAACGCATCTCACGATGTGCGGCTCGACCCCAGTGGTGGTCGCCATGAACAGAACACAGGCATCCCCGCCCGCGCCGATTCGGCATGGTCGAATTTGAATGCCTTGAATGAGCTACGAAGGAGGAAAACCAGATGGCTACAGCAACGCAAGCAATTCCGCTGACTGAAAATGTTTCGCGTTACGTCGCGAAAACACGGCAAATGTTGATCAACGGCAAGTGGGTGGACGCCGCCTCCGGCAAGACGTTCCCCTCCTACAATCCCGCCACGGGCGAAGTGCTCGCCAAGGTGGCCGAAGGCGACAAGGAAGACATCCATCGCGCCGTGGCCGCCGCGCGCGCTGCGTTTGAAACCGGTCCGTGGCGCAAGCTCACCCCGTCGGAGCGCGGCCGCATGATCTGGAAACTTGCCGACCTCGTCGAAAAGCACGCCGAAGAATTCGCGCAACTCGAGTCGCTCGACAATGGCAAGCCCGTCACCGTCGCGCGCGTCGCGGACGTTCCCAACACCATCGACATGTTCCGCTACATGGCCGGCTGGGCCACCAAAATCGAAGGGAACACGATCACGCTTTCCGGACAGGGCGACAAGTTCTTCGCCTACACGCTGCGGGAGCCCGTCGGCGTCGTCGGCCAGATCATTCCCTGGAATTTCCCGCTGCTGATGGCCGCGTGGAAACTCGCTCCGGCTCTCGCCACCGGCTGCTGCGTGGTACTCAAGCCTGCCGAACAGACTCCGCTCACCGCTCTTCTGCTCGGCGAGCTGGTGCAGCAGGCGGGCATTCCCGATGGCGTCGTCAACATCGTTCCCGGTTACGGCGAAACCGCTGGTGCTGCTCTATCCGCGCATCCCGACGTCGACAAGATCGCCTTCACCGGCTCGACGGAAGTCGGCAAACTGATCCTGCATGCCGCCACCGGCAACCTGAAAAAGGTCTCTCTCGAGCTCGGCGGAAAATCGCCGAACGTGGTTTTCCAGGATGCCGATATCGAGCAGACGATTCCCGGCGCGGCCATGGCCATTTTCTTCAATCACGGCCAGTGCTGCTGCGCGGGCTCGCGGCTCTACGTCGAACAGAAGCAGTTCGACAAAGTCGTCGGCGGCGTCTCCGACATCGCGTCGAAGATCAAGGTCGGACCGGGAATGGACGCGTCCACCGAAATGGGCCCGCTCGTCTCCGAAGAGCAGATGAACAAGGTCTGCGGCTATCTGGAATCCGGATTCGCCGAGGGGGCGAAGGCCACCGCCGGCGGCGCGCGTCACGGGGACAAGGGTTACTTCGTGAAGCCCACGGTGCTCGTGAACACCAACGACAAGATGAAAGTGGTGCGCGAGGAAATCTTTGGTCCCGTCGTCACCGCCATACCGTTCCAGGATGTCGACGACCTCGTGGCCAAAGCCAACAACTCCGAATACGGTCTGGCGGCGGGCGTTTGGACACAGGACATCGCCAAGGCTCACCGCATCGCGTCGAAGCTTCGCGCCGGAACGGTGTGGATCAACTGCTACAACGTGTTCGACGCCGCTTTGCCGTTTGGCGGCTACAAGCAATCCGGGTGGGGCCGCGAAATGGGTCACGAGGTCCTGAACCTGTACACAGAAGTGAAATCCGTCTGCACGCCGATCGCGTAAGCGCACGGCGCGCCACAGTTCCGCGGGGTCTACCGCCCTTCCCAGCCGATCGGGAAGGGCGGTTCTTTTTTTTCGGCCCGCGCTAGAATGTTTCCGAAAATTTCTACCGAGCAGCCCGGAGGATTTCGTGAGCGTCAGTGCTGAGCCATGGCCGTGGCCCGATTCGCTCGACGCGGTGGCCGCCGCGCCGGAGCACCACAAACTGATGTTTGAAAACGACCGTGTGCGCGTGCTGGAGGTTCGCATCGCGCCGGGCGAAACCGTGCCGGTGCATACGCACCGCTGGCCGGCGCTGATCTACGTGGCGAAGCAGAGCGATTTCCTCCGCCGCGATCATCAGGGCAACCTGCTGTTCGACAGCCGTTTGATGGGACCGCCTGTGTCCAAGCCCGTCGCGCAGTGGACGCCTCCACTGCCACCCCATTCGGTTGAAAACATCGGATCTAGCGAGATCCTGCTCATCAGCACGGAGCTGAAGGATGGGGCCTGAAACGAGCCGTCGGGTTTTGGTCGGACAGGTCACGCAAGGCAATGTAAATAGGATGCTTACATCGCGGCCGGCCGGTCTGGATGGCGTCTCGCGGCCAGGGACACGCCAAGAGTCGACGCGCTCAGACAGCTTGCGACTTCGCCACCGCGCGTTGTCAATTGCGAAGCACTTTCGCCCCTAGGCGATTGCGGACGCGGGGGCCTGTGCTATAAGTAATAGGCTGCCGCAACTTGAGGAAATAGTGCCCTTTATCAATTTTCCCGCTCGCGAAATTAACTGCAAGCTCGTGTACTACGGTCCCGGTTTGGGCGGAAAAACCGCGAATTTGCAGTGGATTTACGAGCACACCGGAACGAGCCAGAAGGGCAAAATGGTGTCGCTCGCGACCGAAACCGACCGCACGCTGTTCTTCGATTTTCTTCCGCTCGATCTCGGCACGGTGCGCGGCTTCAAAACGCGGTTCCACCTGTACACCGTGCCCGGCCAGGTTTTCTATGAAGCCAGCCGCCGCCTGATTTTGAAGGGCGCCGACGGTGTCGTATTCGTGGCGGATTCGCAAGAGGAGCGCATGGACGCGAACCTGGAAACGCTCGATAACCTGCGTGAGCATCTGAAGGATCACAATCTCGACTTCAACTCCATTCCCTACGTACTGCAGCTGAACAAGCGCGACCTCCCGAACGTGCTCCCCATTGACGAACTGACGAAGCAGCTTTCCGTGAAGGGCGAACCCGTGCTGGAAGGCGTGGCCATCACCGGCTCGGGTGTGTTCGATACGCTGAAGGAAGTCGCGAAGCTCGTTCTGGCCGAACTGAAGAAAAATTCCTAAGCGTTTTCCACGAAAAACGACTTCTGCGAAACGGTCCCGCCCTTTAGTTGCCCCTTCTCCTTGTCTTCCATGGCGTACGCCATCACCTGACACGGTCGCCCAGCTGGCTTCCGGGCGTCGACCCGTCGCGGACGGTGTTAGCGGCGGTCCAGGGCCGGGTGGCGGACGTCGCGGCCGGCTACGAAGTAGATGACGTCTTCGGCGATGTTGGTGGCGTGATCGCCGATCCGTTCGAGATTCTTAGCGACGAGAACGAGCTCGAAGGCGGCGAAGACGACCGCGGAATCTTCCATCATATAGGTGAGCAACTCGCGGAAGAGCTGGTCGCGCAGGCGGTCGACCTGGTCGTCGCGGCGCAGCACCGATTGTGCCAGCTCCAGATCACCGCGGACGACGGCATTGAGACTGTCGCGGACCATGGCTTCGGCGAGCTCGCTCATGCGCGGGAGATCGACGTAGGGTTTTACCTGCGGATGGCGCAGGATGCGCATGGCCGACTGCGCGACGTTGACGGCCTGATCGCCGATACGCTCGAGATCACCGTTGATGCGCGAAACGGCCAGCAGAAAGCGCAAATCCGCCGCCATGGGCGCCTGCAATGCGAGCAGGCGCTGGACGCGCTCATCGATTTCAATCTGCATCTCGTTGATGGCGTCTTCTTCGGCCAGAACGGCTTCGGCCAGGCGCTCTTCACCGTCGAGAACGGCCTGCACCGATTGATGGACGGCGCGCTCGGCGAGACTCCCCATCCACAGCAGCCGCTGCTTCAGTTCTTCCAGATCGTGTTCGAAATGGCGTTCCATGATTCCCTGGCCCCCCTTGGCCATCCAGCGCAGCCGTCGAACCCGGATCACCCAAAGCGGCCGGTGATGTACGCCTCGGTGCGGGGGTCCTGAGGCGTCGTGAACAACTTCGAAGTCTCGCTGTGCTCGATCAACTTGCCGTCGAGCATGAAGGCGGTGAAGTCGCTGGCGCGGGCGGCCTGCTGCATGTTGTGCGTAACGATGGCCATCGTGCAGCTGTCTTTCAAATGGAACATGAGCTCTTCGATTTTCGCGGTCGTGACGGGATCGAGCGCCGAGCAGGGTTCGTCAAGCAAGAGAACCTCGGGATCGACGGCCAGAGCGCGAGCGATGCACAGCCGCTGCTGCTGTCCTCCGGAAAGCGCGAAGGCGGATTTGTGGAGATAGTCCTTCACTTCGTCCCACAGAGCGGCGCGGCGGAGGCTGTGCTCCACGTGCTCGTCGAGCCGACCCTTGTAGCCGTTGATGCGCAGGCCGTAGGCGACATTGTCATAGATCGATTTCGGAAACGGATTGGGTCGCTGAAAGACCATGCCGACACGCCGCCGCAGTCCGACCACATCCATCTGCAGAATATCCTGGCCATCGAGCAGGATCTCGCCGGCCACGCGCGTATTGCGGATGGTCTCGTTCATGCGATTCAATGTGCGCAGGAACGTGGACTTGCCGCAGCCCGAGGGACCGATGAGCGCGGTGACGCGGTTTTTGGGAATCTTCAGGTTCAGGCCGAATACCGCCTGCTTCGCGCCGTAGAAGAAGTTCAGATTGGAGATCTCAAAGCGCACCAGCGCCTCCTTCTCCGAAGCAGCGTGAGGTTTTTCAGCGATCCTGACTTGTGGCGCGAGCCTTGCCGCCGTCGCGTGAGGTCCATGTGTGGCACCCATTTCAGGCACTCCGTCCCCCTCCGCCGCGGTTGAGCACGAGGCGCGTACCTATATTGGCAATAAGCACGAGGCCGAGCAAGACAAGCCCGGCGGCCCAGGCCTGGCGGTGCCAGTCATCATAGGGAGAGATTGCGTAGTCGTAAATCATGCGCGGAAGAGAAGAAATCGGCTGGTTCCAGCCCGGACTCCAGAAACGGTTGCCGAAGGCGGTGAACAAAAGCGGAGCCGTTTCGCCGGCGACGCGCGCAAGGGCCAGCAACATGCCCGTAAGGATGCCTCCCCGGGCAGCCGGGAGAATCACGCTGGCAATCGTGCGCCACCTGCTGGCGCCGAGCGCCATGGCGCCTTCCCTCAGGTTATTGGGCACCGCGCGGAGGAATTCCTCCGTGCTGCGCAGGGTGATTGGAATCACCATGATGGCGAGCGCGACGCCTCCGGCCAATGTCGAGAAATGCTTCACCGGCAGGACGAAGAGCGCATAGGCGAAGATGCCGATCACGATCGAGGGCACGCCGTTGAGTAAATCGGCGGTATAGCGGGTAATGAAGGAGAACGTCTTTCCGCCGAACTCTGCCAGATAGACCCCGCCAATCAACCCGACCGGCAATCCGAAGATGGCCGCGAGGAAGAGCAGCTTCAGGCTGCCCACGATGGCATTCGCCATGCCGCCGCCGGTTTCGCCGACCGGTTTCGGCAGTTGGGTAAAGAAGTCCCAGTTCAGGGAACGGCCGCCGTTGATGACCAAATAACCGAGAATGAGAAACAATACGGAAACCACGGCGAAGGCCGCGACGCCGGTGAGCGTGAGCATCACCGCGTTGAGCGATTTCCGCCAGATCAGGCGCACGCGCCTCATGCCGGGTGACCTCCGCCGCGCTCGGTGGCGACGATCAGGATTCGCGCAAGGCCGTTGAGGATGAACGTCATCAGAAACAGCACGAGGCCCAGCTCAATCAGGGCGGCCAGATACAGATTACCCGTCGCTTCGCTGAATTCGTTGGCGATCACCGCCGCGATGGTGTAGCCCGGCGCGAACAGGGAAGCCGCAATTTTGGGATCGTTGCCGATCACCATGGTGACGGCCATGGTCTCGCCGAGAGCACGCGCGAGCGCCAGGAACACGGAACCCATAATTCCGGTGCGGGCCCAGGGAACCACGACTTTCCACGTGGCTTCCCAGCGCGTCGAGCCGAGGCCGAGCGCGGCTTCGCGCTGTTCGCGCGGCACCGTAAGCAGGACTTCGCGCGAGACGGAGATGATGAACGGAACGATCATGATGGCCAGCACGACGCCGGCGGTGAGGAATCCCACACCGTAGTTCGGTCCCTTGAAGAATTTGCCGATGAGAGGTACGTTGCCGACCGTATGGATGAGTGCAGGACCGACGGTGGAGCGCATGAGCGGCACAACGATGAAAATTCCGAGCAAACCGTAGATGACGCTCGGCACGGCGGCGAGCAGATCGATCAGAAACGCGATCGAATCGCTCAGTTTGCGGGGCGCGAGCTCGGCCAGGAAAATCGCCGCTGCCAGTCCCAGCGGGAGCGCGATCGCGAGGGAAACAATCGCGGTGACGAGAGTCCCGTAGATGAAAGGCGCCGCGCCGAAATCGCCCGAAATCGGGTCCCAGATCGCTTTCGCGAAAAAGCCGAAGCCGAATTGCACCCTCGCGAGCCGGGAATTGACCCAGAGCTCGTAGACGAGCGCCGAGGTGATCAGCAAAATGCTGGCAGCGAAAACCAGCGTGACGAGATGCGCGATCTCATCTCCGTTGCGAAGACGCCTTACAAAAGCACGCGGCCCCGCTTTCGGCGGGACCGCCTGCTCCATTGTGGTGGCCGTTGAGGACATTCTCCGCTACAAGTCTTTGTGACCGGTCTTCGCTACTGGATCAGCGCGATGGCCTTCTTTTCCTTTTCGACGACGGCGGCCGGAAGCTTGGCGTAGGACAGTCCTTCGTTGTAGCCCTGCCCGTCGGTCAGCATCCACGCGAGAAAGCCCTTGATCGCTTCCCGCTTGCCTGCATCTGGAATCTGCGCGGGGATCAGCAACCAGGTGAAGCTGGAAATCGGGTAGGCCGCGGGTCCGGGCGCGTTGGTAATGGAGACCCGGAAATCGGCCGGCATATCCTTGGCTCGCGAGGCGGCCGCAGCCGTTACACCGGCAAGATCGGCCTTCACGAATTTGCCTGCGGCGTTCTGCACCTTGCCGAAGGGAGTGCCGGTTTGCAGGGCGTAGATCAACTCGACGTAGCCGATCGCGCCGGGCGTCTGCTTGATCAGGCCGGTGACGCCCTCGTTGCCCTTGCCGCCGAGTCCGACGGGCCAATTCACGGAGGCGCCCGCGCCGACTTTGCTCTTCCACGGATCGCTCACCTTGGAAAGAAAGTCGGTGAAGATGAAGGTGGTGCCGCTGCCTTCGGAGCGGTGCACAACCACGATGTCGTCGCCCGGCAGCTTGACGCCCGGATTGGCCTTCGCGATTTCGGGGTCGTTCCACTTCGTGATGGTGCCGAGATAGATGCCTGACAGGGCCTTCTGCGTGAAGTTCAGATCGGTGGAGACGCCGCTGACGTTGTAGGTCGGGACGACCGCGCCGAGAACCGTGGGGAAATGGAGGACTTTGAACTTGAAGCCGGCAGCCTGCTCGTCGGTCAAGGGTACGTCGGAGGCGCCGAAGTCGACCGTGCCGCTCTGAAGCTGGCGGATGCCGCCCCCGGAGCCAATGGATTGGTAGTTGATCTGTACGGCCGAATGAGCCGTCTGATAGACGGAAAACCACTTGGAATAGATTGGATAGGGAAACGTTGCCCCTGCGGCGTTCAGCAGCAGCGTGCTGTCTGCGGCTGCAACGGCCGTCAAGGCCAAGAGAAGGGACAATACAACCAGCGCTTTTCTCATAGTGTCGGGAACTCTCCTGTGTCTTGAGACATTATCTTTTCCGGTCGGTTACAATCGTGTTACATCCACAAGAAATCGGCGTGAACGCCCGCAGTGCGTCTCGGGAAGGTGGAGAGGCGCAGTTTCGGGGGTGGAAACTGCGCCTCTTTGGCGGGCGATAGGCGTGTGTTGCTTCCGGCACAAACTGCTGGCGCGCCAGAACTTGAAGAAAATCTCGTCCCCGACCAAACATCCCAATTCACGCGCTGTATCGCCGAGCGGGCTGACATGGACCGCTGCCCCGAGCAGCGTACCGGCTTCCAGGCCAATGTGCCGCGTGCACGAAGACTAGGCTAAGTGATTGAATCCCCGATGATTCGGGTGTGAAAAGAGTGTGACTACAGACCCGCAACGGCGGCATTCTCGGCGCGAGCTTCGAGTTGCCGCGCCCGGCCGTGGCGGACCTCCAACCCCCGCACCCAGAACAGGACGTCTTCAGCGATGTTGGTGGCGTGATCGGCGATGCGTTCCAGGTGCCGGGAGGCCAGGACGAACTGCAGACTGGGCGCGGCGATCGAGGAATTTTCGGCGATACCGGAGAGCAGCGCTTCGAAGACGCGGTCGCGATATTGATCCACGGCGTCGTCGCCTTCAAGGACCTGCGTCGCCAGATCGACATTCTGGTAGATCAGCGCGCCGAGACATTTCGAGATCATGGCGCGGACCGCGGCGGTCATAGGCTCCAGTTCTCCTGGTGTCTCGACATCACCCATGCAGGAGAGCGAAATGGCGCGCTCGGCCACGTTGACGGCCAGATCGCCCATGCGCTCGAGGTCGTTATTGATCTTCAACGTGGCGACGATGAGGCGGACGTCCGCGTCGGAAAGATTTCCCTGGCGCAGCAGGCGAATGGCGTGCTCGTCGATCACGATTTCCAGTTCGTTGATGCGCGGCTCGGTGAGGAAGACTTCGCTGGCCAGCCGCTCGTCGCGACTGAGCAGTGCTTCCAGCGCGCGGTTCACGGTGCCTTCGACGGTGCGCGCCTGCGAGACGAGGTAGTTCAACAGCACGGCCTGAAAAACGCCCTCAGTGCTCATTTTCGTGGCTGCCATCTCTTCTCCCTGGCGACAGGGCGCCATTTCGATCTTTCTCGACGAATGCAGGATCGGGGACGAGCGTTGCGATGCGATAAAGCGGAGGTGAATCGTTGAAGACAACAGCGGGCTAGGCAGCGAGCGACAGAGAAAAGGAGAATTTCGAGCCATGGCCGACTTCGCTTTCTACCCATAGGCGTCCCCCGTGGGCTTCGACGATGTGCTTGGCGATGGAAAGTCCCAGGCCGGTGCCGCCGGCCTCGCGGGAGCGCGCAGGATCGACGCGATAGAAGCGCTCGAAAATTCTTTCCTGATCGGCGAGCGGAATCCCGATGCCGGTGTCGTCCACGCTGACGATGGCTTCACGCGGGCCGGCGTCGGCGGTGACGCGGACGCGGCCGCCTTCGGGCGTGTAGCGGATAGCATTGTCGAGAAGGTTCTGGACCACGTCGCGCAGCAGGCTGGCATCGCCGTGCACCAGCGGGAGCTGCGGCAGCACGTCGATTTCGAGCGTGATCCGTTTGCGGGTGGCGTTGATCTGCGCGGTTTCCACACAGCGATCGATCACGTCGATCAGCTGCACCGGGCCGAACTGCACTTCGAGTTTGCCGGCCTCGATGCGGGCGAGTTTGAGCAGGTCGTCGGTTAGAGCGGCCAGACGCGTGGCGTGATCGCGAATGATTTCGAGGAAGCGGCGGTTGTTGCCCGGATCTTCCAGCGCCCCGGAGAGCAGGGTTTCGGCGAATCCTTGAATCGCCGTGAGCGGCGTCTTGAATTCGTGGGAGACGTTGGCGACGAAATCGTGGCGGATGCGCTCGAGGCGGCGCAGCTCGCTCACGTCGTGCAGCACGAGCACGGCGCCCGACGGGCGGTCACCCGCCAGGACGCCCTCGAGGGCGATGATCGGCGTCGCGGTCACTGAAAAACTGCGTTGCTGCACAATGCCCATGACGATCTCGCTACGCAGGCCTTCTTCGCCTTGCAGCGCGCGGCGAATCTGGCTCAGCAGGTCGGAATGGCGCACCGCTTCGATCACCGGCCGGCCCTCGATCACGGCTGAGTCCAGGTTCCAGACTTCGGAAAACGCGCGATTGCAGAAGACGATTTTTTCCTGCGCGTCGATCACCGCAACTCCCTCGACCATGCTTCGCAGAATCGCGCTCGAGCGGTTACGTTCGCCGCTGAGCGAACGGATGGTGCGGTCCATCCACGCGGCCGTTTCGTTGAGCGCGGCGGATAGATCGGCGATTTCGTCTCGCGGGCCGTCGTCGGGTAGCGGGCGAAAATCTCCCTCGGCGACACGGCGCGAAAAATCCTTCAGGCGCTCGATGCGCGCCGCAAACATACGGAAGTAGGCCAGCGAGAGCATGCCGCCCAGCAGCAGGACGACGAGCGAAGAAAGGTAGATCCTGTAACGCAGCTCCGAAACGGACTCTTCCACCTGCGCGAGCGGTAGCGCCATGCGTAGGACTACCGGCAAGGCGCCGGGTGGCGTGTATTTCACGGCGCGGTAGACGAGCTCGCGGTCGAGCGTCACGCTATGCCGCACGGATTGGCCCTCTCCGGAGGCGAACGCCTGCTGGACTTCCGGGCGGCTCGAGTGGTTCTCCATGGTTTCGGGATCGTGCTGCGAATCATCGAGAACGCGGCCGGTGCTGTCGATGACCGTTACGCGCGCGCCGCTGCGGCCCATCCATTCGGTCCAGGCGCGCAGGGCAGCGGCATCGTCCACGCGCGGCGGTCGTGCCTGCGCGACATTCAACAGGGAGTTGAGCTTGTCGTCGGCGGAACGGAGGTAGTCGCGGCGAAGAACATGAGCGGAGTAAGAATCGACGGCCAGCAGAACAGCCAGGAGCAGGGCGAAATAGGTCAGCCCGAGTTTCCAGAAAAGCCTAGCTCGCACGGGTTTCGAAAAGATAACCGGCGCCGCGAATCGTCTTCATGTATGCCGGATGCTGCGGGTCGGTTTCGATCTTTTCGCGCAGGCGGCGGACGTAGACATCGACGCTGCGCGGCGTGACGAAACGCTCGGTGCCCCAAACTCCATCGAGCAACTGATCGCGCGTGAAGACTCGATCGGGACGCGCCGCGAGAAAATAGAGCAGGCGAAATTCGAGCGTGCTCATGGGCACCGGCTTTCCGCCGCGCGTGACTTTGTAGGCCGCCGGATCGATGCGCAGCACTCCGATTTCGATCGGTTTTTCCGACGGAGTCCCGGGCTCGGTGCGGCGGAGCAGCGCTTTCACGCGTGCGACGAGTTCGCGCGGGCTGAACGGCTTGGTGACGTAATCGTCCGCGCCAAGCTCGAGACCGACCACGCGATCGGCTTCTTCGCCCTTCGCGGTGAGGATCAGAACCGGCAGGCGATTCAGGCTCGCGTCCTTGCGGACTTCCTTGCAGATTTCCAAGCCCGACAATTTCGGTAGCATTAAATCCAGAATCAGAATGTCGGGAGGAGTTTTGCGGACCTGGGCCAAGCCGGTGGCTCCGTCGATGCTTGCGGCGACGTGAAAGCCGTCCTTTTCCAGGTTGTAGCGGACCAGCTCGATAATGTCCTTGTCGTCTTCGATTACCAGAACACGTTTCATCGATTCTCTTTATGTTGAGATGCCCACAACATACGAGAAACGTGGCCTTCTGCGCAAGCGGGCGATGTGTTGGCAAGTCGCTTTTAATGAGGCATTAATATGGCCTCCCAACAGGTCTTAGAGCGGCCCAGGGAGGCGGCCGAGGCTCGGCATTCGAGCTAATTAATTGATATATAAAAGCTTACGCAAGACTCCGCCTCCCGACTGATTGCTAAATTCGACGCACTCCGGGTGTCGGACGACCCGGAGATGTTCATCCTGATTACCCGCATGGTGAAGGCGTGCGGCGACCTGGAGCGAGCCTCTCGTGCCTGCGGGCCGGCGCGGCCGCAGCGCATGCGGGGCTGGACGGTGAGAAAGACCCTCTGTTCCGGGTGCTGGAATTGGCCAGGAAACCATTTCATGCCGCCGAGCTTCGCGCTTGCAGGTGGAACACAGAAAATTCTGGAACTGCAGACAGGCGCGATTCCGGCGCGCGAAGCGTTGGTCGATCGCGCCACGCTCGACCAGCGGACCGGCCTTGTCGATCGCCGCATGATCATCGAGGCCGTCGACCTGGAGCATTCACCGCATCTTCAGTGTCGGAAATTTCTGGATCGCCGCAGCCGAAATCGACCATTTCAAAAGCGCGTACGACGCCCGTGGCCATCCGGTAAGGACGCCGTCTTGAACGAAGTTGCTTGGCGTATGGCGAGCGGTGCGCGGCCATACGATACCGTAGGCCGATTTGGCGGTGAGAGGCTTGCGATTGTTGTTCCGACGGGGAGTTCTCGGCGGCGGCAGGCTGCCGGGGGGCCAGTCTCGTCGCCCATCCGGTCCACACCGATTGAACACGCGCGCGGCGGATTACCCGTGACAGCAAGTTGTCGGATCTTGATCGGCCACCGCCGCAACCTGCTCGATCCAGGTGCTCTGCCCCGCTAGGCGGAACCCGGCGCTTTATCGTGCCTCGGCAGCGGCGCGCCACGGAGTCGCATTCACCGAGAACGGTGGGCAACTCTGGTTGCGGTCGCGTTGAAATCTCGCTACTGCGCGGCGGGCCCCGCATTTTTGTCGATACGGGGACGCAAACTGCGTTCCGGATGCGGACATACGGACACGTATGGGCGGCCTTTTCAAACCTTTCGCAATTGTCCCCGCAAACGCGTTCGCGTGCGCGCCTTTTTTGGTGTACATTATGGTCGTAAACTGAACGCAAGCGCTCGTTTTCCGTACCGGGAAGAGGTCAGGCAATGAATCCCACCAAATCAGCGCCGCTTGCCCCGAGTGATGTCCCTGCGGGCGAGCGCCGCGAGACGCTTTCCATCATCGATAATCGCACCGGAAAGAAATACGAAATCCCGATCAAGAACGCCACCATCCGTCCGATCGATTTGCGGCAGATCAAGGTGCACGAGGCCGATTTCGGGATGATGACCTACGATCCGGCGTTCGCCAACACGGCTTCGTGTGCCAGCAAGATCACCTACATCGACGGCGACAAGGGAATCTTGCGCTACCGCGGATATTCCATCGAAGAACTGGCGGAAAAAAGCTCCTACACCGAGACGGCCTACCTGATTCTTTACGGCGAGCTTCCCACGAAATCGCAGCTGAAGGATTGGAACTACCACATCACGCACCACACTTTTATTCACGAGAGCATCAAGAAGTTTCTCGACGGATTTCATTACGATGCGCACCCGATGGGCATGTTGATTTCAACCATCGCCGCGCTGTCGACGTTCTATCCCGACGCAAAAGACATTTTCAACAAGGACTCGCGCCTGAAGCAAACCTACCGCCTGATCGGCAAGATGCCCACGGTCGCGGCCTTCGCGTACCGACATTGCCTCGGCATGCCGTTTGCCTATCCAGACAACGAGCTGAGCTACTGCGGCAATTTCCTGAACATGCTGTTCCGCACGACCGAGCTGCAATATCGGCCGAATCCGACGCTCGAGCGCGCGCTCGACGTCCTGTTCATCCTGCATGCGGACCACGAGCAGAACTGCTCCTCCACGGCCATGCGCGGTGTGGGCAGCTCGCAGGTGGATCCCTATTCGGCCACCGCGGCGGCCACGGCGGCGCTGTACGGACCGCTCCACGGCGGAGCCAACGAAGCCGTGCTGCGAATGCTGGTCGAAATCGGCGACGTGAAAAATGTCCCGGCGTATGTGAAGAGCGTGAAGGCCGGCGAAAAGCTGCTCATGGGCTTCGGTCACCGCGTCTACAAGAATTACGACCCTCGCGCCAGGATCGTGAAGCGAATCGCGTACGAGGTGTTCGACGTCATGGGCCGCAATCCGCTGATTGATATCGCGCTCGAATGCGAACGCATCGCCCTCGAAGATGAATACTTCGTGTCGCGTCGCCTCTATCCCAACGTGGACTTCTACACGGGCCTCATCTATCAGTCGATGGGATTCCCGTCGACGATGTTCCCGGTCCTGTTCGCGATCCCACGCACGTCGGGCTGGATTGCGCAGTGGGAAGAAATGCTGCTCGATCACGAACAGAAAATTTCCCGGCCCCGGCAGGTGTATCTGGGCTACGATTTGCGCAGTTATATACCCCTCGATCATCGCAGCTAAACGCTTTGCGCACTCCGACTTCGCTCGAGCTTCGCCGTTTGTGGCGCTGGTGACCTTCGCGCACGCGTTTGTTGCTCCTACTACGCAGCTCGAAAAGGGTTGCATAACCTCTCAATCTCTGGCAAAACACTCGTGCGCTAAAGGGTGCCCAGCGGATGAACATATCCACGCGTCAAGTTGAGAACGCCTCGATTGTCGATGTAACCGGCGATATCACGCTCTATAACACTCCCGAAGTTCGCAGAATTCTGCTGGATCTTCTGAAGGAAAAACGCGCCAAGCGTGTGATCGTGAACTTGATGAACGTGAAATATATCGACAGCGCCGGCGTAGCCTCTCTGGTGGAGGGTTTGAAGATCTCGCGCGACATGAAAAGCGAATTCGCGCTGTACGGGCTAAGCCGCACCACGCGTGAAGTTCTGGAGCTGACGCGACTGCTGAAGGTCTTCGAGGTTCATGACACCGAGGAGCAGGCGCTCGCCGGAGGCGCAGGCCCGAAATAACACTCCGGCCGGTTCGAATCTCGAATGCCATTCATCGATAGCATCGGCGAAGCCACCATTGACGGCGTAGCCTACGTAGGCAGTCTGGCGAAGCTCGCTGGCGGTGCGGCTCGCGCCGTGTTCATCGAACCGTTTCGCGGCCACCCGCTGCGCTGGCCTCGGGCCGTCCACCAGGCCATGTCGGTCGGCGTCGAAGCCATTCCGATCGTATCGCTGATCGCATTTTTCGTCGGATTGATCCTCGCTTTACAGGGCGCCTACGAGCTGCGTCAGCTCGGTGCCTTGCAATTGGTCGCCAGCGCCGTGGCGATCTCGATGACCCGCGAGCTCGGCCCCTTGATGACCGCGATTATGGTGATCGGGCGTTCCGGATCGGCCTTCGCCGCGGAAATCGGCACGATGAAAGTGAACGAGGAAATCGACGCGCTGGAAACGATGGCGCTCGAGCCAGTCCGTTTCCTGGTGGCGCCGAAATTCCTGGCGATGATTCTGATGATGCCGTGTCTTACCACCTGGGCCGACCTGATGGGCGTCTGCGGCGGCGGTCTTTTCGGCGTCAGCAGCGCCGGCTTTACCTGGGGCACCTACATGCACGCCACGCTCGAGGCCCTGGATACGCGCGATATCGTGAGCGGGCTGATTAAGAGCGTGATGTTTGGCTTGACCATCACCGCGGTCGGCTGCCGGGAAGGATTCTCCACCGGTCTCGGCTCGGAGCAGGTCGGCCGCTCGACGACTTCCGCGGTGGTGAAGTCCATTTTTTTCGTGATCGCCGTCGATTTGGTTTTCACCGCGATCTTTTATTTCACGGCGCCGGTCAAGTAAGGTCATGGCCAACAAACTCACACCGCCCGTTTCGTCCCGCGATTCCGAGGGCGTCGCTATCTCCGTACGCGACCTGCGCGTTCGTTACGGCACGCGCGAAATTCTTCATGGCGTGAACTTCGAAGTCCCATCCGGCGAGACACTGGTGATCATGGGAGGCTCGGGCTGCGGCAAAAGCACGCTTCTGCGCACACTCGTGGGGTTGGAACGCCCCAGTTCCGGCGAAATCATGATTCACGGGAAAAACTTCGCGGCCATGGGCGAGCAAGAGCGCGACGAGCTGCGCAAGAAAATGGGCATGTCGTTTCAAAGCGGCGCCCTCTTTGGTTCGATGACCGTGGGTGAGAACGTCGCCCTGCCCCTGAAAGAGCACACCCAGCTCGATGATTCGACGATCGAGATTGTGGTCCGTCTGAAACTTGACCAGGTGGGTCTGTCGGGATTTGAAAACTATATGCCCGCCCAATTGAGCGGCGGAATGAAGAAACGCGCCGCGATCGCCCGTGCCCTGGCAATGGACCCGGAGATCCTGTTTTTCGACGAACCTTCGGCCGGGCTGGACCCCATCATCGCGGCGGGCCTGGACGAACTGATTCTGAAATTGAAGAAGGCGTTTCGCATCACCATTCTGGTGGTCACCCACGAGCTGGCCAGCGCCTTCCTGATCGCCGATCGCATGATCCTGCTGGACAAAGGGTATGTCGTCGCCAACGGAACCCCGCAACAGCTGCGTGCGGACTCGAACCCGCGCGTCCGCCAGTTCCTGGATCGCGTTCCGGAACCCGAGGTGTCGGCGGAGATCGATTATTTGCAGATGCTGACGGGCGAAAATGCGCCCGACCGGCGTTGAGGTTGGCAAAGCGCACGCACGTGATATACTTCCGCACCTTTTGGGGGCGTGGTCGGAAGCTGTCCGTCGGGCGATCCTGCATTTGAAATTGCGAGGGAGAGCATGGAATCGAAGCGCGAAAGCGTATTAGTAGGGCTGTTCACATTGGTGGCCGCTGCCCTGCTCGTCGTCGTCGTGCTGCTGCTTTCCGGAACCTTCGGCAAGGGCACCACGTCCTATCGCGCCTACTTCAAGAACGCGGGCGGGCTCGCTCCCGGCTCGGAAGTTCGCTATGCAGGCGGTCCTCCGATCGGCCGGGTTGAAAAGGTAACGAGCGACCCGGCGAATTCCACGCGGATGGAGATCGATTTTGCGGTTGATCCCAGCGTCCCGGTGAAAACGGACAGCCTCGCGGAGATCACGAGCAACAGCCCGCTGGGTGATAATTTCCTGGGAATCAGGCCGGGCTCGTTGACGGCGCCCCGTGCTCAAAAAGGCGCGGTGCTGAACTCGGTGGAATACACCAGCCTGGCCGACGTCGCCGGCATGATCGCGCAGCTTGAGCCGAACGCCAACAGCCTCATCAACAATCTGAACGATCGCGTCGTGACACTGAAAGTTACGCTCGACCGCGTGAACGATCTTCTCAACGACGAGAACCGCAAGAATATTTCCGGCACCGTGGCCGAGTTGCACGGGATGTTGGCCGAAAACCGCGCCAACCTCAAGAACACTCTCGACAACGTGAACGCCATGAGCGGGAAGCTCAATCCGCTGATCGACAACTTCAATAAGACGGCGGCCCAGGCAAACGACACGCTTTCGCACATCGACGCCGTGATCGGCGAAGATCGCCCGGATCTCCACAAGGCGATCGCCTCGCTGCGCCAGTCGCTTGATCAGGCCGTCAACATTACTGGCCAGCTGAACAGCACGTTGAACGCAAACTCGGAAAATCTCGATGAGATTCTCGACAACCTGAAGCACATTACCGACAACATGAACGAGTTTACCGAGACGATTAAGACGCGGCCATACACCCTGATTCGCGCATCCGGGCTTCCCCCGCGCGTACCGGGTCAGGCGCCGCCAAAGAAGTAGGACAGGAACAGGGAGGAACGGACCGTGTTGACGCGTCGTATCCGGCATGCCGCGCTCGTCGTTCTGATTGGTGCATCCGTCGCAAGCTGCGGCGGCTCGCGCCCGGTGAAGTATTACGCGCTCGACGCCACTCCGTCGCCCGCCGTTTCCACCGCGCCGCAAATTCCCGCGACGATTCTGGTCTCCCGCATCAGCGCATCGGACCTTTACCGCGAAGATCGTCTCGTCTATGGCAGCGGCACGGTGCAGTACGGCACCTACGAATATGAGCGCTGGTCCGAGCCTCCCGCCGGCATGCTTCAGGACATCGTCATCAAGACCCTGCGTGCCTCCGGTAATTACCGTTCCGTGGCGCGCATCAGCAGCAATCTCCGCGGTGATTACATCGTACGGGGCCAGCTCTACGCGCTCGACGAAGTCGAGTCCCCCGGGCTCTCCGCGCGCTTTTCGTTCCAGCTTGAGCTCTACGATCCGAAGGCCAACTCCATGATCTGGTCGAGCTCCTACACTCACGACGAGCCGGTCAACGGAAAGACAGTCGCGAATGTCGTCGAAGCCCTGGACCGCAACGTCAAAGCCGGCGTCTCGCAACTCGTCGGCGAAATGAATCAGTACGTCGCCAGCCATCCGCCGCAATCCGCTTCGGCACAGTAGTTCACGGCGCCGTCCCCGCCGAATGCCGGTCTCTCGACGGGCGGTGACACGCTCCGGCGAGCCTTCCCTGTAGCGCCGGAAACGCCCTCAAGAGTCCGTCGTCAGTCTCCTGGTCTGACCTTTTGATCCGTATTTCGATTTAGACCGCGATCGCTGTGCTCCCGAACGTCGAGCGGCAGGGCTTACCGGTACCCGGAAGCCTCCTGATCCCCATGATTTAGCCCCGGCGATGCACAAAACCTCGATCCGCACGCGCAAATTGCCGTCCAGAAATAGGGTTGACACCATTTCGAGCCGCGTGATACACGGTTAAGTACACGTGGCACCGGCTGAAAGCCGGTTTGCCGGCGGCTCAGGCGCGGGAACACCAAAATCCCTTACTGGGTCTCGGCAACAAACCCCACCCACCCCGGGAGGTGGACACCTTTGGTGTTCGCCTCCCGTATTTTTTTGCCCGGCAAGTGGGTGTGTGGCTTGGCTTTCGCGCCTAACCGATCATCCTGTGGATTCCTGTGGCGGTTGTTCGGAAGTTCGTGCTCACCTCTGGGCTTGGTGCCCGTCTAGAGCGTGGTACTCTCGCTCCCCGGAGGCGAACATGAATCTTTCGCGGCTAACGCTGGGCCTCGTCTTGATTTTCGCTCTGGCGTCCCCCTGTCTGGCGCAGGGAACCGCATCCCCGGCAGACTCGGTCCGCGGAAATTTCGCCGACATCAACCGCAAGATTCTCGCGATGGCGAAGGATTTCCCGGAAGACAAATATGGCTACCGGCTGAAGCCGGAGATGCGCTCGTTCGGTGAGGTGATCGTCCACGTCACGTCCGGTATCGTTTATGCGGGGCAAGCCGGCCGCGGCGAGAAGGTCAAATGGGATGAAATCGATCCCAAGGGCTACACCACCAAAGCGAGTATTGTGGCGCTGCTTGAAAAATCCATTGCCGACGCCGAAGCGACCGCAAAATCGCTGCCGGACTCTTCGTTCACGAAGACGGTCGAGCCCTGGGATGACGTCACGGAACATTCCGCCGAGCACTACGGCCTGCTCGTCGCCTATTACCGCGCCAACGGAATGGTCCCGCCCGAATCCCGCCCCAAGAAATAACTGCGTCGCTCCCTTCGAGCGCTGCGAGGCACCCGAAATTGGGATACCGTGTCACCCCCGATTCTGCGTCTAAGTTATAGGGAAAAACTGAAATCCTCCCGCGAAGTCGAGGGGCACTTTTCAGGAGACCTCGAAAGACGCTGCCGCCCTTCTCTGCCCGTAACTCTTTGTAGTTTTCCCGCGTTGTAGTATCTTCGCGCGCGGCGATGTCGAAGGGGGCAGCCATGCGTCGTTTTGTGATGCGCGCGGGTGTGTGTCTGGCATTTCTTGCCTGGGCGATTGCTGCCACGGCAAATGCCGCGTCCGCCGCGCAAAACCAGATATCGTCCTGCGATCGCCGGTGTCTTTACAGCTTCCTCGATCAGTATCTCACCGCGCTGAAAGCGAAGGATCCTTCGCGGCTGCCGCTGGCGAAGAATTTCCGCTACTCCGAAAACAACGTGATGATGAAAATCCCGGATGGAATCTGGGGCACCATCACCGGGCTGGGAGACTACAATCTCCGCACGTCCGATCCCGTGGAGGGTGAAGTCGGCTTTTACGGCGTGGTGATGGAGTCGGATACCACGTCCGTTCTTGCGCTGCGCTTGAAAGTGGCAGACTCGAAAATTTCCGAGGCCGAGATATTGATCCGCCGCAGCGAAGGCGCCGGCCCGTTCCCGAGCAAGCCCGTGATGGTTGACAAACCGGTCCTGAACGAAATCGTGCCGTCCACAGAGCGCAGCCCGCGCGAGCGCATGATCGCGATCGCCGACGGATATTTTTCAACCTTGCAACTGAACGACGGAGCGCTCTTCACCCAGTTCGACGACAACTGCAACCGGATCGAAAACGGATTGCAGACCACCCACAATCCCGACCTGCAGAAGATCATCCCGGTCGCCGGCCTCGGCTGCGCGCAGCAATTCAAACTCGGTAACTATCGCTACGACACTCGCGTCCGCGACCGGCGCTTTTTTCTGGTGGACGAAGAGCGCGGTCTCGTCATGACCGCCGGTTTCATCGATCACGCGGGCACTCTGGAAAACTTCACGCTCACGGACGGCACACCGGTCCAGTCGCGGATGCGAACTCCGAGCACGCTCTGTTTTCTCGAGCTTTTCAAAATCCGGGGCGGCAAAATCCAGCAAATCGAGTCCGTATTCATCGGCGTGCCCTACTACATGGGGTCACCATGGATTCACGATCCGGAGAACTGACCGCAAACCCTGGGAGCATTCGATGCAGGTGAAGCTACAATCATCGACCGCCGCGCTGGCCATCGCCCTATGGGCCGCCTCGCTGTTTTTCGCGTTGGATTCGACGCCGCAGGCCTCCGCGCTCGCGGCCGATCCGCACCCGGCAGCACCTGTGCAGGGTCAAATCGATCGGAAGCGCCTGATGTCCGCCGACAAGGATCCCGGCCAGTGGCTCACCACCGGTCGCGATTTCGGCAAAGGACATTATTCGCCACTGGACCGGATCAGCACGAAAACCGTCGGCCGCCTCGGTTTCGCCTGGTCCTACGATACGCAGACCAACCGGGGCCTTGAAGCGACACCGATTGTAGTCGATGGCGTGATGTACGCGTCCGGCGCCACCGGAAAGGCCTACGCTCTCGACGCGAAAACAGGCAAGGAAATCTGGAGCTTCGATCCGCACGCCGATCTGCGCGTGAATCGCGAGGCCTGCTGCGACGAAGTCAATCGCGGTGTCGCGGTCTGGAAGGGAAAAGTTTACGTCGCATCCTTCGACGGAATTCTCTACGCGCTCGATGCCGCCACCGGAAAAACCCTCTGGCAGGCGGACACGATCAGCGACAAGAAAGTCGGCTATTCGGTCACCGGCGCACCGGAAGTAGCCGGCCACGTGGTCGTCATCGGCAATGCCGGCTCGGAATACGACGCGCGAGGCTACGTCAGCGCCTACGATCTGGACACCGGCAAGTTCGCCTGGCGCTTCTACACCGTTCCGGGCGATCCCGCGAAGCCCCAGGAATCTCCCGAGCTGGAGGTGGCCATCAAGACCTGGGACGCGAAGAGCCGCTGGGACATGGGCGGAGGCGGCACCGTCTGGGATTCGATCGTGTATGATCCGGAGCTGAACCTGCTTTATTTCGGTACGGGCAACGGCACATTCTTCGATCGCTCGCGCCGCAGTCCCTCCGGTGGCGACAATCTCTATATCGCCTCGATCCTCGCCCTCAATCCCGATACCGGCCGCATGGTCTGGCATTACCAGGAGGTTCCCGGCGACCAGTGGGACTTCGACACGCTACAGCCGATCATCCTCACCGATCTGAAACTCGGAGGTGCTTCGCGCAAGGTCCTGCTGCAGGCGTCCAAGGACGGTTTCTTTTACGTGATCGATCGCCAGAAGGGTGAGGTTCTTTCCGCCGAAAAATTCGTGCCGGTCACGTGGGCCGAGCGAGTCGATTTGAAAACGGGCCGCCCGGTCGAAGCCCCGGGCGCGCGCGATTACAAAAACGAGTTCAACGGCAGAAATTACCTGCATCCCGCGTCGATGGGCGGACACAACTGGAATCCCATGTCCTATGATCCCAAGACCGGGCTGGTCTATATCCCGGAAATCGAAAACGGCGAGACCGGAATTTTCACCGGCAAGACCTATCTCCGCGCGTGGGATCCGCTTCGCAGCAAAACGGTTTGGGAACAGCCGAGCGGTGAGTGGTGGGATCACGCCGGCGTCTTGTCGACAGCGGGCGGACTCGTCTTCCAAGGAAACGGGCCGGGACATTTCATCGCCTACGACGCTGCGACGGGCGCGAAACTGAAAGATATCGACACCGGCTCGACCATCATCGCCGCGCCGATGAGCTATGCAATCGGCGGCGTACAGTACATCGCCGTGATGGCTGCCTGGGGCGGCGGCGGATGGAGCTACGTGCATCCGGAAGATGCCGCGTACCAACGCGGCAATGAGGGCCGCATCCTGGTCTTCAAACTCGATGGCGGCAAAACTCCTATCCCTCCGCCTCTTCCGCCGATCCAACCGATTCCGCAACCGCCTCCCGAGACGGCTTCCGCCGAAACCATGAAGCAGGGCGGGGCGCTTTTCGCCCAGCGCTGCGCCGTCTGCCACGTGAACCAGCCCCGTTCGGAGGCGCCCGACCTGCGACGGATGGCTCCGGAAACGCACGATGCCTTCAGCCAGATTGTTCTCGGGGGTGTGCTCAAGAACGCCGGAATGCCGCCGTGGGAAGGCGTTCTGACGCAGGCGGACGTCGACGCCATTCACGCCTACCTGATTTCGATTTCCTGGGACGCCTACGACAAGCAGCAGGCTGCGGGCAAGAATTGAGCCCCAGGAACCACGTCGAATCTCTGGAAAACGCCGGCCGCTCGTTGTGGGCTAGAATCGAGTTCAGAAGGCTTCCAAATGAGCAAACCCGTCACGGCAATTTATCCCGGCTCGTTTGATCCGGTGACCAACGGCCATCTCGACCTGATCTCGCGCGGGGCCGTGATCTTCGATCAGCTGATCGTCGCAGTGACGCAGAACCTGGAGAAAGACGCGCTCTTTCCGGTGAAAGAACGCGTCGAAATGCTCGAAGCGATCACCTTTGAATGGAAAAACGTCGAAGTCGAGGTGTTCAACGGCCTGCTGGTTGAATACGCCCGCAATCAAGGGGCCAGCGTGATCGTGCGCGGGATCCGCGCCGTGTCCGATTACGAATACGAGCTGCAAATGGCCATGATGAACCGCAAGCTCGAGCCGGATATCGAGACCGTCTTCATGCTTCCCGGCGAGCCGTACAGCTACCTCAGCTCCCGCCTGGTTCGCGAAATCGCGCGCCTGGGCGGCCCAGTGAAAGACCTCGTGCCTCCGATTGTTGCCGAGCGCCTCCGCGCCAAAGTCGGCTAGAATAGGCTGTTGTCCAAATTACATTTGAAAAGAGTCAGAAAATGGAACCGGCCGTAGGTTTGAAAACCGAGGAGCTGTTCAAGCTTTCCGAACGCATTAACCGCATCAATGAGTCGCCCACCATGGTGGTGCTGCAGGCCGCCGCGGCGCTGAAGGCCAAGGGCGTCGACGTCGCCGATTTCGGCGCAGGCGAGCCGGATTTCCCCACGCCGGAGCACATCAAGCGGGCCGCCATTCAGGCGCTGGACGAAAACCGCACGAAGTACACGCCCGTGCCAGGAACGCCGGAACTGCGCAAGGCGATCTGCGAGTGGCACACTCGGGAACTGGGTTCCTCCTACACACAAGCCGAATGCGTGGTCAACGTTGGCGGCAAGCATTCGATTTTCAACGCCGTCTGCGCGCTGATCGATCATGGCGACGAAGTGATCATCCCGGCGCCCTATTGGGTGAGCTATCCCGACATCGTGAAATACGCCGGTGGCACTCCGGTGATTCTGGAAACGACGGAGGCCGACAACTTCGTGATGCGCGCGGCCGCACTGGAAAGGCTGATCACGCCGCGCACGCGCATGGTGATCTGCGATTCGCCCAGCAACCCTTCCGGGGCGGTGATCCCGCCGGATGAGTACGCCAAGATTCTGGCCGTTTGCCAGCGCCAGGACATCTGGCTGATGGCCGACGAGTGCTATTCGCATTTCACCTATGGCGATGCGAAGCCCTATTCGGTGGCGAGCATTCCGGGGTCGAAGAACTCGACGATTGTGGTCGGTTCATTCTCCAAGACGTTTGCGATGACCGGCTGGCGGCTGGGTTACGTGCTGGCGCCGAAGCCGCTGGTCGACGCCATTACGAAATTGCAGAGCCAGTCCACATCGAATCCGACCTCGATCACGCAGTACGCAGGCG
>JBAVUW010000162.1:0-1702 GCA_049696975.1 Candidatus Acidiferrales bacterium
GCGTACCCCCGATTCGGCTGTAGGCGAAATGGCGTGCGCCGTTCAAGCTTGCCGATTTCACCTCGTAAAGAATCGTGTGGCCGCCGGAGACGATCAGGCAGACGGCCGGAAGCTGCGGCTCGCGCCCGGCGATATGCGCCTCCAAAAACACGGCGTGAACGTGGCCTTCCAGGTGATTGACTCCGATCAGCGGCTTTTCCAATGCTTGCGCCAGCACCTTGCCGTACGTCACGCCGACCAGCAGGGCGCCCACCAGGCCCGGCCCCTGAGTCACCGCGACCGCATCGATATCGGCAAAAGAAACATGCGCCTGTTCCATCGCTTCGCGCACCACGGGCACGATTTGCCGCAAATGTTCGCGAGAGGCGAGCTCCGGCACCACGCCGCCGTATTTGCGGTGAATGTCGGTTTGCGACGCGACCACGCTCGAAAGGATTCGCCGGCCGCCGGCCACCACGGCCGCCGCGGTTTCATCGCAGGAAGATTCAATACCCAGTATCAGGTGTTCGTTATCCGTCACAACACGCCTCACACCTGCTTGAGAGTCAGAATCTCGCTGCTATCCGCTATGTTAGCATGGAGACGAAGGCCCGCCAGCGGCTCGCCGGCCTCCCGAAAAACCTATGACCCCAACGATCAAGAAGGTGCGCAAGGCCGTGCTGCCCGTAGCGGGCCTCGGAACGCGATTCTTGCCCGCTACAAAGGCGATTCCGAAGGAAATGCTGACCGTCGTCGACAAGCCGCTGATCCAATACGCGGTCGAAGAGTGCATGGCGTCCGGAATCGAGCACGTAATCTTCGTCACCGGTCGAAGCAAGGAAGCGATCGCGAATCATTTCGATTTCGCGCCGGAACTGGAGAGTTTTCTCGAGTCCCGTAAGAAATCCGATCTAGCGAAACTCGTGCATGGCATCGGCGCGGGCGTGCAATTCAGCTACACGCGCCAGAGCGAAGCGCTTGGACTCGGCCACGCTGTGCTTTGCGCGGCGGAGCTGGTGGGCGACGAGCCGTTTGCCGTGCTGCTGGGCGACGTGATCATGGAAAGCGGAATTCCCGCCACCGAGGAGCTCGTGGATATTTATGAAGCGAGCGGATGCGGCGTTATCCACGTGGAACGCGTGCCGAGCGAACGCGTGCATCTTTACGGCATCATCGACGGCAGGCCGGAAAACAACGTCAAGTGGAGCGACAAAGTCCTGCGCGTGAGAAATCTGGTCGAAAAGCCGACGGCGGAAAAAGCGCCTTCGAATCTCGGCGTCACCGGCCGCTACGTCCTACCGCCGGAAATTTTTGCCTACCTAAGAACCACGAAGCCGGGCCAGGGCGGGGAAATCCAGCTGACCGATGGTCTATGCAGGCTTGCCGAAGACAACAAGATGCTGGCCTGCATCTACGACGGAAAAGTCCACGACGCGGGAGACAAGCTGGGATTCCTCGAAGCGACCGTTAATTTCGGACTGAAAGATCCAAAGCTGGGCCCGGGATTCCGTGAATACCTGAAGACCCTCAAACTGTAGGATTTTTCCGAGTGCCTTACTTCTTCTTGCGATTGGCAGCGCCTTTGTTGGAGCTTTCAGAGGCAACCGCAGGCTTGGACTCGGTCTTGGTTTCCTTTTTCGAGTCAGCCGATTTTTCCGCGGATTTATCCTCCGACTTCGCCGAAGAGTCGCCCGACCCTTCGCTGGGTGCCGCCGCAGAATTC
>JBAVUW010000163.1:0-2238 GCA_049696975.1 Candidatus Acidiferrales bacterium
TCCAACGTCACAAAAACTTTAACCGCGCGGGCAGCGTTCAGACAGCTAGCGCGCTCTCAATCGGGCTTCTGAGTTCAAGTAAGCATCAGTCATTGCCCGATGCCGATTACGTTTTGTCCTTTAAGACACCACTTCCAAAACTTCAGCCAAAGGCTTCTTTGTAATTCGAGGCACCGCAGCATCGGCGGACGGGTACCCGGCGGGAATCAATAGGTACGGCTTCTCATTCTTGGGTCGGTTCAGAATCTTGCTCAGAAACCCCATGGGGCTGGGCGTGTGAGTTAACGTGGCCAGGCCAGCCATGTGTAAAGCAGTAAGCAGCATTCCCGCCGCAATGCCCACCGACTCCATCACGTAATAATGCTTAGTCTTGATCTCCTGCCCCTCTGCACCTCGAGTCAAACCGTAATCAAGCCGAAAAATGACAATCAGGTAGGGCGCGATCTCGAGAAACGGCTTGTGCCAGTCTGTGCCTAGTGGCTGCAGTGCCTCAAGCCACTCGCGAGGAGCGCGCCGTTCATAAAACTCTTTTTCTTCGGCTTCTGCCGCTTCCCGGATCTGACGCTTCACCTCTGGATTTGAAACTACAACAAATCGCCAAGGCTGCTGATTGGCGCCTGAGGGTGCGGTAGCCGCCGCCTTAATCGCCGTCTCAATTAACTCGAACGGCACCGGCTCTGGGGAGAATGACCGTACGGTGCGCCTGGCGCTCATGAGTTGGAAGAAGCCAGAGGCCTGCCGCAATTGTTCCTCTGCAGCAGGACGCGCAAATCGTAGAGGTTCCATTTGGGGAGCGTGATTCCCCTCTTTTTGTGTTCTCATCACGATAAATACTCTTCGCCAATTTTGACGCGTTGCTCGGAATGAAAGAACGGGTGCGTTACCACATGAACCGCCGAAAGAGCCAACTGCGCCGCCGGTGGTTCTTACTTATGCTGAATCGGTTCCGGAGAACGCTCTCGATCGAGCGGTATTACTCGCACATCCCAAGAGAGTTCAGATTTCTGGGGTAAATAGCATTTCACGCTGTCGCAGGCCTGATAGAAAAATATGCCCTTCAAAGTGACTGTCTTTGGCTGTGCGATAGAACCGATAAACGCAGGGTCGGCCGAAACCACCACGTCCTGTTGAACGCGAAATTTGCCTTCATATACCGGCACCGCCTCATTGATTACCGGAAGAAAAAGCACTCGTGGATCGGGGTAGCGGAGCGGCAGCAACTTGAAATCTGGCGAGGCCTCCATGGTTAGTTGGATCGGCTTGTAGCCATGAACTCCAGGAGCGTAAACGTGGGTTCCTGGAGGGAGGGAGATTTCGGCCGCTACGGTGAAACGGCTACCGGGACCTACGATCTCGTCGGATTGCAAGAGCGCGAGTTTGATATTAGGCGCCGCCACTTCACGACCGTTGCCTTCTACCAGGTCAGGAAACAATTTGAGGAGCAGGCTGGTTCCGGTTTCGCGGTCGGTGTACGCCGCCTCGAAGAACTTCTCCTTGATAATCCCATTTGGCGTTATGTAAAAGTATCCCGGGTACGCCATATTTTTGGTAAATCCGGGCGCCTTTGCGTTCAATACCCCATAACGTCGAATGATGTCGGACTTCGGATCTGCGATTAACGAATACCCAATGTTGTGCCGTTGAGTAAAATTCTCCAGGATCGCCTCCGAGTCGTAGCTGAGTGCCGCCAGCCCGAGACCCTGCTGCTGGAACTTTTCTCGTGCATTCTGCAACTGGACCAGTTGCTGCTTGCAGAAGGGTCACCAATCCGCCGACCGAAAGAAAACCAGCACCAGGCCGTTGCGCCCCATGAGAGACGAAATGGTTTGCTCTTTGCCAAACTGATCTCGCGCCTGAAATGTCGGGGCGGACTTGCCCACCGCAACGCCTGGCAAGTCCTGAGCTGCAGCACCGAATCCGATTCCAAGAAAGATGACGCCTACCAGGAGTAATCGCATAGTCCCCAAGATTGTCTCGATTCCCTTCCCTCGCTAGAGAAGATCTGCAATCCATGCGCCGCATTAAGTCTGGTAGATGCAAAGCGCCATTAAAAGTTACGAGTCAATCTTCTGATCGTGCAGCCTGACGCTGAGACGCCCATGATTTTGTCAGACCGCGCGCCAAAGGCCTGCAGCTTTCTCGGTCCCGAGATCGATGCGAGTTCTACCCAAGTAGGACGGGCAAGAGTACTCCCAGGACGAGAGCGAAAAACCACAACGGCGGCGCCGGAGTTCCTAC
>JBAVUW010000164.1:0-15450 GCA_049696975.1 Candidatus Acidiferrales bacterium
GCGAAGGCGGCCGCGGCGCCGGCTGCGGACGCGGTGGCTGCGGTGGCTGCGGAGCCGGCCGAGACGATTGCTCCTTCGCGCAGCTTTCAGATGCTGGTCGATTTTTTGACGCGCAACGCCGCGGCAATGATGGGCGGCATGGCCGATCCGCAGACCGGGCAGGCGTACGTGGACCTGGAGGGCGCGCGCGAAGTGATCGATATGATCGACGCCCTGAAGGAAAAGACCCACGGGAATCTGGCCAAGCAGGACGAGGATCTGATCATGGAAGTGTCCGGAAGCCTGAAGCTTTCGTTCATGGAAATCTCCAAGGCCGCGGCACAGGCCATGGCGAAGAAGCAAGCGAAGAAGTAGCAGGGGCCAAAACCACGCCGGGCAGACTGCGTCGCAGCTAGGGCTGCATCCGGTCCGCGGGCGACTCGGTTCCCTGCTACCGCCGTTTTTTCCTGCCGGATGAAAGCGCTTCCCTAGACACAGAGATCACAGAGACGACACGGTCTCCCGGGAGACCGTGTAAAATCGCTGTGTCCGGACATGTCGTCCTTTCAACTCACCGTGCTGGGATCGGGAACTTCGATGGGCGTGCCGACGCTGGGGTGCCACTGCGCGGTGTGCGAATCGACGAATCCTCGCGACAAACGGACGCGGCCCTCGGTGCTGCTGACGTACGGGGGACGCAACGTGGTGGTCGACACGACACCCGATTTTCGTTTTCAGGCCATGCGCGCGGGAATGGACCGGCTCGACGCGGTGATGTACACCCACGGGCACGCCGATCACATTCTGGGCCTCGACGACGTGCGCGCGTTCAACCTAAAGCAGAAAACCGTGGTGCCGATCTATGCGTCTGTGGAAACGCTGGCTACGCTGAAGCGGCAGTTTGTCTATATTTTCGAGAAACCGACGCCGGGCGCCACGCTTCCCCAGATCGAAATGCACCCGATCGACGGGGCGTTCGAGTTGTTCGGCGCGAGGATCGTGCCGATTCCGGCGATGCACGGCACGCAACCGGTGCTGGGATTTCGGCTGGGCAATGTGGCCTACCTGACGGATTTCAGTTCCGTGCCGGAAACATCGAAAGATCTGCTGCGGGGGCTCGAGCATTTCATTTTGGACGCGCTGCGTTACACGTTTCATCCGACTCATTCGAATGTGGAGCAATCGCTGGCGCTGGTGGCGGAGCTGAAGCCCGGGTGCGCGTGGTTCACACACATCTGCCACGACCTGGGGCACGAGGCGGTGAACGCGAAGCTTCCCCCCAACGTGCGGCTGGCCTATGACGGGCTGCAACTGGAAGGTGGATTCTGATGAGGATGGCGGTGCTGCAATCGGCAGCGGAGTGGAGCGCACGATTTGGGTCGCCACGGCGCTCCACGGTGATTACCATCGGCAATTTCGATGGTTGCCATCGTGGACATCAGAAGATTTTACGGGATGTGGCCGAACGGGCTCGTGGCATCCACGCGCTTGCTGCGGTACTGACGTTTTTTCCGCATCCGGCCCGCGTGCTGCGGCCGGCGGACGCGCCTGCGCTGCTGGAAACTCTGGATCAAAGGTTGGCGGCGATCGATTCGTGCGCGATCGACGCGGCGCTGGTGATGCCGTTTGATCGCGAGCTTGCGAGTATGAGCGCGGAGGACTTCGTGCGTCGGATTTTGGTCGACACCATGGCGGCGCAGGCGGTGCTGGTCGGCGGAAATTTCCGCTTCGGTCATGGCGGCGCCGGAGACGTGAAATTGCTGGTTGAGCTTGGGAAGCGATGGAGATTCACGGCCGAGGTCGTGCCACCGCTCGGCGACAACGGCGTGGTGATCTCGAGCACGGCGATTCGGGCGGCGATCCGCGAGGGACGCGTGGAGGATGCGCGGCGGATGCTGGGGAGGCCGTACGCGCTGGCGGGACAAGTTCGCCCCGGGACCGGACAGGGTCGAAAGTTCGTGGTGCCCACTTTGAATCTGGCGACAGAGCAGGAGGTGCTACCGAACAACGGCGTGTATGCGACGGAGGTGACCGTTGCCGGCCGGACCTACCGGGCTGCCACGAATGTGGGGGTGCGCCCGACCTTTGACGGGACGCGGATTACGATCGAGTCGTATCTCTTCGATTTCGACGAAATGCTGACCAGCGGAACGCTGGAAGTTCGTTTCTGGCGGCGGCTGCGGGACGAGCGGAAATTTTCTGGGCCTGCGGAACTGAAGGAGCAGGTGCGGAAGGACGTTGAACGGGCGAGGGAATTTTTTCAGGCCGCAAACCGCACCTGACCCGGCGCGCGTTTGCGATCCAGATCCGGCGAGCCCGTCTTCACCGGACGGGCACGACGTATCCGTTCGGAAGCAGCCGGCAGGTAACGACGGCCGATCCGCGTTGACAGCGGAACTCCCTGGAGTTTTCAGTCACCTTTCCAAAAAAACGGACGTAGGTGTCGCGAGCTTCCCCAGCCCGGCCGCTCCCGCTGCAATCAACCGCGACGGACTGGGCGTTCAATCTCGTCGCCGTGCAGAACGCCCACTGGCTTGGCTGCCACCCGGCGTTCGGAAATTCGACTGACGCGAGATCCGTGTGGGGGAGCCAACCGCGATCCAGCGCGATTCTGCTTAGCCAATCGCCGCTCGCGAAGATCAGAGCGGCCACAATCAGGTATCGCAGCTGGTTATGCCGAGCAGAAGACGTCGTGGTCATCAGGGGACATCGTAGTTTTGGCTGCCAGCCCGCGCTACGACTTTGCGCGGCAGTCACCGCAGATACCGCCTACTTCCGTGCGGGAGATGCTGATTTCAATGTCGCAGTCCTTGGCGATCTGGGCTTTGAGCTCCTCATAGAGCTCGGATTCGATTTCGCGTACTTTGCCGCAACGGATGCAGGCTACATGGATGTGGTCGCGGGGACCGTGGCTTTCGTAGTAGTGGCGGTGGCCGCGCAGGTGCAGCAAATCCAGCTCGTCGATCAAGCCGAAACTTTTCAGCAGCTCGAGCGTCCGGTAGACCGTTACCTGGGTGATAGCGGGATCGATTTTCTGGGCGCGCTCGAGGATTTCGTTGGCGTCCATGTGCTCGGTGGCGGACTCCATGACTTGGAGCACGACGCGGCGCTGCCGCGTAAGGCGGATACGGCGCGCCTTTAACTCCCTCTGAAGATGTCCCGGCGGGGCGTCGATGTTGATGCGCTCGCCGGCCGAGACACGGTGTGAGGGGATCAAGGACATAGTCGCTCGGGGGATTATACCAAAATTGCCAAACTCCCGGGCGAGGGCGCCCGCGAGAACCCGTGGAGCCGAATCGAGGACGACTTACGAGGCAGCCACCCAAAAAACGCCGGCAACGCGCCGGTGCTGCTAGTGGTGCGTTTGGATGATGCGCATGATGTCGCTGTACATCACGAAGGCAAACAGGCCTAGCAGAAAGACGAGACCTACCTGCACGAACCGTTCTTTGAAGGTGATGCTCAGGTCACGGCGCATGGTGCCTTCGATGGCCAGCATCAGGACGTGGCCGCCGTCAAGGATCGGGATGGGCAGCAGGTTGAGCAGACCGAGATTGAGGCTGATTACGGCGGCCAGAAAAATCAGGTCGACCGGGCCGCGCTTGGCGGCGCGTCCGGATTCACGGGCGATTCCGATCACGCCCTGAAGATCACGCACGGAAACTTTTCCGCTGGCGAGGCCGCCGAGCACGTTGCCGATCTGACGCACACCGTTGACCGTCGATTCAAAACTGTTCTTGATCGACGCGACGAATGATTCGCGCTCGTAGTAATCCTGTGTGCCGGGCAACACGCCGACTTGCCAGACCATTTTGCCGTCCGGATCCATCTGGCGCGCGGGCGTGACCGAGAGCGGCAGATCGTGGCCGTTGCGCTGGATATTGAAATGGATTTCGCGGCCTTCGGAGCTGTGAACGGCGTCAACGAATTGAGGCCAGGTGACCACGGCATGGCCGTCGATCGAGGTGATCACATCGCCGGACTGTAATCCGGCTTTGTCGGCCGGCGTGCCCGGGAGCACTTCGTCGAGGACAGATTGCATCAGCGGATAGCCAAACAGATCGTCGCTCGTGGATGTGGCTGTGACAGCTACGGTAAGGCGGGTTTGCGCGCCATTGCGGAGGACCACGACGGAGAGCGAGTCGCCCGGCTTGACGTTTTCAGACTGCGCGAACACGGCTCGCCAGTTCGGCGTCTCGACACCGTTCACCTTGACGATTCGGTCGCCCGGCATCACGCCGCTGGCCGACGCGTTGTGCGGAACGGCAATGACATCGGGAGTCTGGCGGAAATAGCTGGGCGTGGGAATGCCGACGAGCCAGAAGACGCCCATGAACACGAAGAACGTGAGCAGGATATTCATCGCCGGACCGGCGATGGCGATAATGCAGCGCTGCCAGCGCGGCCGTGAAAGGAACTCATACGGAGCGCCCGTGCGCTCCTCAACGGGATTGTCGCCGGCCATGCGGACATAGCCACCCAGCGGCAACGCGCTGATGCGGTAATCGGTGTCGCCGCGCTTGATTCCCCACAGGCGGGGCCCAAAGCCGATCGAGAAAACATCGACGCGAACGCCGCACCATTTGGCGGCGATGAAATGGCCCCATTCGTGGAGAAGAACCAAGATACCGAGGACGACGCCGCCGGCGATGAGAATCCTGAGAGTGTCGGTCATGAGACTGAGCCTATTTTACTAGAATGTTTTGCAATTCAAAATGCGGCGTTTGAATTCTTCGCCAAAAGCGAAACAGCGGGGCCTGAGCGATTCGAAACCCAAAGCAGCGTCGCCTGGGTCAAAACCGAGCCCCCTCCCTCCTCTGCCCAAAGAACAACCGCAAGAGCCGCCCGCAAGCCCCCGGTCCGCAAATCGACCCCGAGCTCACCGAAATCCCCTAACCGTTGCCCGCCACGAACCGGCGCGCGAGGCGTCGGGCTTCGGCATCGGCGGCTAAGACGTCGTCGATGCTGGCCATCTTTACTTGAGGCATCTTCTCCAGTACGCGCTCGATGACCGATCCAATTCCCAGGAACGGCAGTTTTCGTTCCAAAAATGCAGCGACGGCGATTTCATCGGCTGCATTGAGCGCGCATGGCAGAGGACCTCCCTGCTCGGCGGCCTGACGGGCCAGCTCGAAGCAGCGGAACTTGCCGCGCGGAACGTCCTCGAAGTCAAGGCGTTTCAACGCGGACCAGTCCAGTGCGCATTCGTTAGATGCTTCCCGGTCGGGATACGTTAGCGCGTATTGGATAGGCATGCGCATGTCGGTAGGGCCCAGCTGGGCGAGGATCGATCCGTCGATAAATTCGACCATGGAGTGAATCGTGGACTGGGGGTGAATCTTTACGTGGATGCGGTCGAGTCCCGTGCCGAACAGCCATTTCGCCTCGATGACTTCAAAACCCTTGTTCATCAGGGTGGCCGAATCGATGGTGATGCGCTGGCCCATTTTCCAATTCGGATGAGCGAGAGCCTGTTTGGGCGTTACTTTCGCCATTCTTGAGACCGGCGTCTTGCGGAACGGGCCTCCCGAGGCCGTGAGGACGAGGCGGCGGACTTCGCGATGAACTCCGGCGCGCAGGCACTGATGGATAGCATTGTGTTCGCTGTCAACTGGCAAGAGCGCGACGCCGTGCTTCGCGACTGCGGCCATGACGACTTCGCCGGCGGCGACGAGAACCTCCTTGTTGGCCAGCGCGATGTCTTTGCCTTGCTCGATGGCCTGATAGGTAGCGTTGAGTCCGACGACGCCGACGGCGGCGGAGACGACCATTTCGGCTCCCGGGTGCGTGGCGACTCGCTCGATGCCCTCCGGTCCGGAGAGAATCTCGGGAAGCACTGATTTTCCGCTTCGTGATTTCAGCGCTTCGCACAGTTGCGCGGCTGCTTCGGGCGTGCCTACGGAAACCACTCTTGGATGATGGCTGAGAACCTGTTTCGCGACTTCCGCGACGTTGGAGCCAGCGGCGAGAGCCATCACCTCGAATGATCCGGGGTGCGAATCGACGACCTTGAGTGTCTGGCGACCGATCGAGCCGGTCGAGCCGAGGATTGAAATGCGTTTCATTTGTGTCTATCGGGCTCGGACAATCTTACAGGCTTTCGGTGGATTTGCGAATGCGGCCAAATCGAAATTTGGCCGGCGATTTCCTGGCCTGCCCTTGGGCTGTTGGGCGTACGACTCAGCGAGTATTCCGGCCGCGCATCCGCCACCGCAGATGCCCCTACCTTCGAAAGGGGTGAAGTGGTAGATTGTTGGCCCCCAGCGCGGCAGCCGCGCGGAGATTTCAGCCTTGAAGGAGATTCCGACGATGAAAACTACGTACCGACTTACGCTTGCCGCGTGCTTGCTGGCGTTGATTGCGATGCTCGCCAGCCCACCGACGGCTTCGGCGAAATGGGACTCGTATCATAGCGCGCTCGGCCACCTGCGAGCGGCGCGCGCGTTGATCGAGCATCCCGATAGCGGCGAGCTGCACGACCAGGAACGCAATGCCATGGCGGAAATCGATGCGGCGCTGGCGGAGATCAAGTCCGTGGCCGATGACGGCAAGAGCCTTGAGGATCATCCCGGCGCGGATTTGCACGCGCGCTGGATTCCACGGTTGAACAAGGCGGTCGAGCAGTTGAACAAGGCGCACGACGATGTGACGAAGGAAGACGACGAATCGGGAGCGCGCGAGCGAGCCGTGCAACATATTGGCCAGGCGCGAAAATTCGTTACCCAGGCGATTGCGCTGGAGCAGTAGGTCGAGTTGTCTGCCGGGAGATGCCCGGGCGAGATTCTTCGACTTCGTGACCCTACCGACCGTCGGCGGGAAAGGCCAAACCGTCCGTTCACTCGCCTCAGATTGACGACGCAAGAAACAGAAGGCGGGGCTCAGGCCCCGCCTTTCCTGTTCTCGCTCATGGAACAGGAACCGGTTGAAACGCTCTTCTTTGCCTCCGCGCCCGATTCTCATACGTCCGCTGTGATAGGATTGCATTGCAAGTTTCGAGGAAGAATCCACACTTGAGCACTCCTTCGACGACACCTTCTCTTTGGGCCATTCCGCTCGGCGGTCTGGGCGAGTTCGGAATGAACATGATGGCGTTGCGCTGTGGCGACGACATCATCGCGATCGACGCTGGGCTGATGTTCCCCGAGCAGGAACTGCTGGGCGTAGACATCGTCATCCCCGACATCACCTACCTGAAGCAGAACAAGAGCAAGGTGCGCGCAATCATCCTGACGCACGGGCACGAAGATCATATCGGCGCGATTCCCTACATCCTGGGCGATCTGAACGTGCCGATCTACGGGACGCAGTTCACGCTGGCGCTCGTTCGTAAGAAACTTGAAGAGCACGCCCTGCTCGATGGGGCGACGCTGAACGAAGTGGCGCCGGGCGAGATCACCAAGATCGGTCCTTTTCAGATCGAGTACCTGCACGTGACGCACAGCACGATCGACTGCGTGGCGCTGGCGATTCGCACGCCGGTGGGAATCATCATCCACACGGGCGATTACAAGATGGATCCAACGCCGGTGGACGGCAAGCCTTTTGACCTGCATGCCTTCGCGCGCTACGGGCAGGAGGGTGTGCTGGCGCTTTTCGCCGACAGCACGAACGTGGAGCGGCCGGGATTTACGCCATCCGAGCGGGCGGTCGTAGTACGGATGGAGGAGCTGTTCCGCGCGGCACCGGAAAAAGTTGTCGTATCGTGCTTTTCAAGTTCGGTGCACCGAATCCAGCAGGTGATCGACGTGGCACGCGGCGTCGGCCGCAAGGTCGGCTTCGTCGGCCGAAGCATGGTGGATAACATCGAGATCGCGCACGGATTGGGCAAACTGCGGATTCCCGATGGCAGCATGGTGCGCCCTCAGGATTTACGCACCTACGATCCCAAGAAGCTGGTGGTTCTGGCGAGCGGCACGCAGGCCGAGCCGATGTCCGCGCTTTCGCGGATTTCGGTCGACAATCACCGGTTGATCAGCATCGCCGAGAATGACACGGTGATTTTATCCGCGCGCATCATCCCAGGAAACGAAAAGTCGATCTTCCGGATGATCGATCACCTTTTCCGGCGACGCGTGCTGGTGTATTACGAGGGCGGACGCAACGCGCCGATTCACGTCTCCGGGCACGCGAGCCAGGAGGAGATGAAGATCCTGTTGCAGCTGGTGCGGCCCAAATATTTCATCCCGATGCACGGCGAATACCGGCAGTTGTTTCAGCAGGCGGCGCTGGCCGAACAGGTGGGAGCGGTTTCGGGGCAGATTTTCCTGCTGGAGAGCGGTCATCCGGTGGAATTCACCCCCGACGGAGGCGCGTATCCGCGCGAGCCGGTGCCCGCGGGGCGGGTGATGGTCGATTCCGGGTCGCTCGAGGAAATTCAAGATGTGGTGGTGCGCGACCGCAAGCACCTTTCCGAAGACGGCGTGGTGGTCCCGATCGTGGCCATCGACAAGCACACGGGCAGGATCGAAGTTCCGCCCGAGATCGTGACGCGCGGATTTCTGCCGAACGACGATGGGCAGCAGATCCTGGCGAAGGCGCGCGAGGTCGTGTTGAAGACCGTGGAGGAGTCCAGCGCCGAGGAAAAAATGGACTGGAGCGTGATCAAGGAAAAGATTCGGGTGGACCTGAAGCGCTACCTGAACAAGCAAACCTCCAAGCGTCCCCTGATTTTGCCGGTGATCCTCGAAGTCTAGCTGCGAATGACATCGCCCTTGCGGCGCATTCGCGCAGCCTTCAAACATCGTCCATGAAAATCGTTCTGCGGGATTACGCGGCGGCGTCCGATTTCGAGGCGCTCCACGAAATCGACAAGAAATGCTTCGAGCCGGCCATCGCATATTCGCGCGGGCAGTTGCGTGAGTACCTGGCCCTGTCGGGAGCCGATTGCGTCGTTGCGGAGGCGGAGGGGAAAATCGCCGGTTTTCTAGTAGCCGCGCGCAAACGGCGCGTGGGATATATCGTGACGATCGACGTGTTGAAGCTGTACCGGCGCGCCGGGGTCGGAACGCTGCTGCTGGCGGAAGCAGAGCGGCGGCTGGCTGCGGCGGGCGCGCGCGAGGTCGAGCTTGAGACGGCAACGGATAACGATTCGGCAATTGCCTTCTGGGAAAAGCATGGTTATCGTACCGGAGGAGTTATGAAGAGCTACTATCCGAATGGCCGAGACGCCTTTTCGATGAGCAAGCAGCTCGCTTGACGAGCCCTTGCGCCTTCGGCGCGTAGCACCCGGTCAGGAATTCGTCCGGCAAGCAGCCCGGTGTTTTGGTCGTGACCAGCGTGGGAGGCGGAGCGGCGTCCGTGTCTGTTTGGCACATCATTATTCTCGCAATCGTGCAGGGTATGGCCGAGTTGCTGCCCGTGTCGAGCTCCGCCCATGTGATCGTGGCGGAAAAGCTGATGGGCATGGATCCTGCCACGCCTGAAACCACCCTTCTGCTCGTGATGCTGCACACCGGGACGATGTTCGCGGTAATCGCTTATTTTTGGCGGCGCTGGCAGCGGGCATTTTTCCAGAGCGCCGACGATTTCAAACACTTCTTTGTCGGGCTGGTTGTAGCGATCGTGATGACGGGCTTTGTCGGAGGAGGGCTCACCGAAGGCATCGAGAAGGTGCTCCTGCGGGATCAGCCTCACGCGTGGGTCGAGCAGCTGTTCGATCGTCTTGACTTAATTTCCGCGGCGCTGGCAGCGGTTGGCGTCTTGATTCTGGTGGCGGGTTTTCGGGAAAAACGCGATGCTGCGGCGAGCGCGGGCGGATCGAGAATATCGACCGGGCAGGCATTCTGGATCGGCGCGGTACAGGGGCTGTGCCTGCCTTTTCGGGGATTTTCGCGATCCGGAGCGACGATTTCTACCGGGCTGCTCGCGAACGTACGGAAGTTGACCGCGGAGGACTTCAGTTTCGCGCTCGCTGTGATTTTGACACCGGTTGCGATCGCGCGGGAGGGCTTGCGCCTTGTGGAGGCCCAGCGCGGCCAACTTGCTCACGAGCTGACATCGAGCGTGACAGGCAGCCTGCTCGGCGCCGTCTTCGCGTTCGTGGCCGGGCTCATGGCTTTGAAGTGGCTGAGCCGTTGGCTCGAGGAAGGTCGCTGGTATTGGTTCGGAATCTATTGCCTGGTGGCCGCCGCAGTGGTTGCGTTCCTTTACCATTCCGGATACTGACTCTGCCCGACATACGGTTCGCATTCGTTTTTTCGTCCAGTAGTTGCGAATTCGTCGAGTAAGGAAGCTCGCTACCTCTGTTGAACCTCCCGAACTCCTCGCGCCATTTCAACGCGGCTGACGGCTGTTCGCGCTGGCGCTCTGCGCGGACACGAAGACTCGCTCGAGCGCCCAGTCGAGAACGGTCTCGAATTTCACCCCCATTTGATCGGCCGAGCGTCAGGTGTGCTACCCTGCAGCATCCGGAGGATCTCATGCCCAAATCCAAGGCCAAGCTCGGCGCCAAGAAACTCAGCCGCGTGCTGCCACTCAAGAGAAAGTAACGCCGGACTCGGCACAGGTCCGACACCCGCCGTTATAGCTGTGCCCCGATATGAGGCGGGTCGGTCCCACCGACGCCTTCGACGACTGCACGAGGCCCCGGCAAAGTTGCGCTGCTGGAACAGGGAGCATCCAATATCGTTGTGCAGCCGCGAATGCCGTTTGCTATAGTCTCCTGCGTACTCGCGTTCCTCCGAACGGGTTCCGCGCCACAGCGCCGGCGCGACCCAGCCCTGAGGCGTCGCGGTTGCTGCGGTGGTGTTTGCGCCGGCAGCCCGCGACGTCGCTTGTGCTCACGGCCTTCCCCCATTGCCTAGGAGATTTTAGTGCGCGTTCTCACACCAACAGAAAACAAACGGTTCAACGAAATGATCGGTTTCGTCGGCTTGAGCCTGGCGGTGCTGCTGGCGCTCAGCCTGCTGTCGTATTCTCCGCTGGACGCATCGTTCAACGTTTCGGCGCCACCGCCCGGGTCTGGCCCTGCGCGCAACTGGATTGGACCGGTCGGCGCGCACTCGGCCGATCTGTTCTTCCAGTTCTCCGGGTACGGAGCGTTTCTGTTCCCGATCGGAATGTTTCTGGTCGCGATGCGCTGGTTCCGCAGCCAGTTGTTGGAGGCGCCGACGACAAAGCTCGTCGGGTGGGGGTTGATGCTTCTGGCGGTTTCCGCGGAAGTGACGCTCGTCCACATGCCGGAGGTTCGCGGCGCTCTGCCGGCGGGCGGGCTGGTGGGAAAACTGCTGGCGCAAGGATTGCGCGCGGCGCTGAATCCCCTGGGCGCGAATCTTGTCTCGATCGCCACGCTGCTGACGGCGCTGTTTATGGCCACCAGCTTTTCATTCCGCACTGCGGCGCAATGGATGAAGAAACCGATGGCCGCCGAAGGAATGGTAGGCCAGTGGTTCGCACGCGTGCAGGCATGGCGCGAGGAACGCGAATCGAAACGCCTGCGCAAACAGGTCGAAAACATCAAGATCGCCGGCCGCAAGCCCGTGGCGCAGCAGCGCGTCTCGACCAAGGAAGTCGAAGAGGAAGAACTGGTCGAAAACGTCGACAACCGGCCCGCGCAGGGCGAACGCGGTCCGCACGTGATCCAGTTCCACGATCCCACACCGCCTCCGGCGTCGAAAAAAGCCGCGGAGCCGAAGATTTCGCGCGGCAAGACGAATTTCAAGCTGCCTCAACTGAGCCTGCTGCACACGGCCGAGCGCGGCGAAAAAATGGACGAGAGCGAGCTGAAAGAGTGCGCTCGCGCGATCGAGCAGAAGTGCTCCGAGTTCGAAGTTGGCGGGCACATCACGCAGATCAATCCCGGTCCGGTGGTCACCACATTCGAGTTCAAGCCCGAGGCGGGCATCAAGTACAGCCGCATCACGGGGCTGGGCGAAGACTTGTGCCTGGCGTTGCGCGCGGAATCGATATTGATTGAGCGCATCCCGGGAAAGTCGACCGTGGGGATCGAAGTGCCCAACGTGCGGCGGGAGACGATTGCGCTGCGCGACGTAATCGAATCGCCTGAATTCTCGCATTCCTCGTCGAAGCTTTCCGTGCCGCTGGGCAAAGACCTGATCGGACGGATTCGGGCGGCCGATCTGACGCAGATGCCGCACCTTCTGATCGCCGGTTCGACAGGCACGGGCAAGAGCGTGTTCATCAATTCCCTGCTGATGGGCATGCTGTACAAATCCACCCCGGATGAATTGAAACTGGTGCTCATCGATCCCAAGAGGCTGGAGCTGGGCCTTTACGCGGATATCCCGCACCTTCAAACGCCGGTTGTGACGGATGCAAAAGTGGCCGCCAACGTCCTGCGCAACGCCACGCGCGAGATGGAGCGTCGGCTGAAGCTGCTGGCGCAGCGCAGCGTCCGCAATATCGACCAGTACAACCGCACGTTCGAGAAGAGTCAGTCGCTTTCGCTGTTCGACAAGACCGAGGACGAAGAACACCGCCCGCTGCCGTATCTCGTGATCGTCATCGACGAATTGGCTGACCTGATGATGGTCGACACGAATGGTGTCGAGGAATCGATCACGCGATTGGCGCAGATGGCGCGTGCCGTGGGCATTCACTTGATTCTCGCGACCCAACGACCGTCGGTCGACGTGATCACCGGTTTGATCAAAGCGAACTTCCCGGCGCGGATTTCCTTCCGCGTGGCCAGCAAGGTCGATTCGCGGACCATTCTTGACACCAACGGCTCGGAATCGCTGCTCGGCAAGGGAGACATGCTCTACCTGCCAGCCGGATCGTCCCGGCTGCACCGCATTCACGGGCCGTACGTGCACGAAAACGAGGTTGCTGGCGTGTGCGATTTCTGGCGCGAGCAGGCCAAGGCTGTTTACAACGAAGAATTGCTGAAGCCGCCGAAGGATGAGAACGCCATGAGCGGCGGGGGTGACGGTGAGGGCGGTGAGGAAGTCGACGACGATCTTTACCAGGATGCCGTGCGCGTCTGCTGCGAGATGGGCCGCGCTTCGACCTCCACCCTGCAGCGGCGCCTGCGCATCGGCTACGGCCGCGCCGCGCGGCTGATTGATCTGATGGAAAAGGACGGCATCGTGGGCCCGGCCGACGGTGCCAAACCACGCGAGGTGCTCAAGTCCCGCGATTGGATGAAGGAATTCGACGACTCCGCAAAATAGGGCGGTTTTCGCTTTCCTGCACCGCCGCTTTTCCGTAAAATCTCAGATTGTCCCGGTGCCGAGGTAGCTCACCGGTAGAGCGCGGCCCTGAAAAGGCCGGCGTAGGCAGTTCAACTCTGCCCCTCGGCACCATCCCAGCGTCCCACACCTGGCAGGTTCCAACTCCCCGACGCCACATATGTGGCGCCATCCGGTTCCGTTACGATCTTCTCGACGTGTTTTGCGAGATAGGCGCGTGCCGTTGCCGCGTCCCTGCCCGTTTGACGAAGAAACTGACGGCCGGCCCTCGCAACGATCCTCCGCCGCGCGCGTGTAGCGATTCGGCCTTGGCTTCGATGCACTGTCGCAACTGGAGCACTGACGCTCGCCATCTGCAGTTCATATGATCCACGACTTATAATTACTTGACATGTAAATCCAAACAATTGTACTAACCGGCCACACGAGACGGCCCCAGAGTCGAACGTGGATACCCCAGCGCGTTAAGCACTCCGTCGTGCTTCCACATAGTACGTAAGCGTTCCGGGAGTGCCCGTCAAACCTAAGCGCGAAGCGCACACGTTCAGGCCGAAACTCTAAAGGAGAGAAGCAATGAATCGAACGACCATTTTTCGGGTGGTTCACCGCGGACGGCTCTCGGCTCTTGTTGCATTGCTAGGATTGGCGCTTTTGTTCACCGCGTCCGATGCCAAGGCCGCTGGTTGCGGCGTTCTTCCTTACAAAACCGTAGCCGCTTTCCCAACACCCTTCGTGAGCCCACACGGGGACGATCGCCAGGGCGACGAAGATTCGAACGAGCCGGCTTCCATCGTGGGTTTGTGGCATCTGACCTACACCGGGAACACGGATGACAATTTCCCTCCAGGAGGTCCCTACCCACCAACGCCGTTCCCGTTCCTCGAATCGCTCAAGACCTGGCATGCGGATGGAACTGAATTTGAAAACGCGTTTCTGCCGCCAGCGGGTGGAAACATCTGCTTCGGAGTCTGGAAAGACTTGGGCCACGGCAAGGTCAAGCTGCACCATATCGGTCTGATGTTTGGCGGCCCGGGAAGCGTCCCACCCGAAGACGTCTCCAACATCTTCACCGTCGACGAAACCGACACGGTCGCACCTAACGGCAGAACCTATAGCGGCTTCTTCGATTTCAAACTCTACCTCCCCAGCGACTGCGCCAACAGCGCCGGTGGTTACGTCTGCACCGGAAAGCCGATAGCTGAGGTCATGGGGACGACTTTCGGTGTGCGTATCACTGTCGATTGACCGAGTCCAGATTCGAAAAAATGTGTCGTACACGCCGTGTGGCGAAGGGGATTGCGCTCCCATCCCCTTTGCCACCGCTGTGTTTAGCGAATCCCTTTCCAAATTCGGCAGAGTCGTGATTAACAGCTGATCGGAAAAGTGCCTGCCGGGACAGAGACAGTTAGTTCATCTGATTTGCACCTGTGCCAAAATCCCATCGGAATCCGCTTCCAGAAGTCTTTTGTTTTGCTTAAGCGCGGCCGGGTGGTTCAGGGCTGTCCAGAAACAAAGGTCAGTGCCACATTTAGGACAGCGGCTGATGTCTGGGTCATCGCTGGGGTGAATCACTACTCGCGGCGGAGTAACGGTGTTCGCAAGTAGTGTTGTGGCGAATCCTAGCGGCCACGACGCCGGGACGGAGACGATAATGAAATCTAATCCACAGAAACCGTATTGGCGATTATGTACTTGACAAAGTACTCGTTTTTTGGCAAACTCTGAGCATCGGAGGTTGCCATGCACCTGATAGACGTAGTGAAACGGTTCGGAACCAAGGAAGCTTGCGAGGATTACCTAGCCAAGCTGCGTTGGCCGAATGGCATCGTCTGCACCAAGTGTGCTGTCATTGGCGATGACAACGTCCGGAGGTTTACCACGAGCGAGACTACCCGCCAGCGATTCAGCAAGACGAAACAGCGCGTTGTGACAGTCAAGGTGCCGTCCCGCAATCTGTATGAGTGCAAATCCTGTGGCTATCAGTTCAGCGTGACGAGCGGTACCATCTTCCACGGCTCGCACCTGTCCTTGGAGAAGTGGTTTCAGGCTGCCGCGCTTATCCTCGAAGCGAAGAAGGGTATGAGCGCCCTACAGATTTGCCGTCATCTTGGCCTGCCCATCCCCAAGAACGCGAAAATCCCGAATGAGTACAAGACGATTTGGTTTCTTTGCCATCGAATCCGAGAGGCCATGAAACAAGAGGGTTTGGTGCTGGACGCGCCCGCAGTAGAGATCGACGAAACTTATATCGGGTCGCGCGTCAAGAGACGGCGTTTCGCGCGGCCGAAACTAAAGCAGGACGATGTTGTCCTTGGCATGGTGG
>JBAVUW010000165.1:0-20361 GCA_049696975.1 Candidatus Acidiferrales bacterium
GTTCGTCGTGTGCGCCGTCGCAGTAGCGTTCCTGGCTGTTGCGACTCGCGTTGCGGCGCCCCTTTCGGCTGCGCCCGCTCCGGATACATCGGCGTCCGTCGTGCGCTTGCACATCGACGGCGATATCGAGCCCATCCTCGCCGAATACATCGTCAGCGGCATCGCAGAAGCCAATCAAGAGCACGCTTCGCTCGTTCTGATCACCATCAACACGCCCGGGGGCCTAGACACCTCCATGCGCGCCATCATCCAGGCGATCCTGAATTCGCAAGTTCCCGTCGTCACCTACGTGAGCCCCACGGGCTCGCGCGCCGCCTCCGCCGGTTTCTTTATCTTGCTTTCGGCCGACGTCGCCGCGATGTCGCCGGGCACCGACACCGGCGCCGCGTCGCCCGTGGCGTTCGCCTTCGGCCAGGAAGCCAAGATCGACGACACCATGCACAAGAAAATCACCAACGAAGCGACGGCCTACCTCCGCAGCTACGTTGAAAAGCGCAACCGCAATCCCGACCTCGCCGCCACCGCCGTTACCGACGCCAAAGCCTTCAGCGCCAAGGAAGCTCTCGACGGGAAGCTGGTCGACTTCATCGCGAACTCGCCTGAGGAACTGCTCGGGAAGCTCGACGGCCGCACCATCACGCGGTTTGACGGTTCCAGCGTCACGCTCGCCCTCGCCCGTCCCGTATTCACCGACGTGGGCATGACCGCGCGCCAGAAGTTCCTGGCGTTCATCGTGCAGCCCGATATTTTCTTCATCCTGCTGATCGGCGCCGCACTCGGGATCTACACGGAATTCACGCATCCGGGCCTTTTTGCGCCCGGCGTTTTCGGCGGCATCGCGGCGGTGCTCGCGATTATCTCCATGCAGATGCTGCCGGTGAACATCGCCGGCCTGCTGCTGATGGTTCTGGCTCTCGGCCTGTTCGTCATCGAAGCGAAATATCCCACGCACGGCGTTTTGGGCGTCGGTGGCGTGATTTCCATGGTTCTCGGCGCGCTGTTTTTGATCCGCACGCCGTGGACCGGAATGGGAGTGCGCTTTGCGGTCGCCCTCGGCGTCGCGTTGCCGTTCGGGATTCTCGCAATCGCTCTCATGCGCGTGGTCCTTCGTTCGCGCCGGTGGAAAGTGGCGACCGGCAAAGAGGAATTGCTCGCCGAAGAAGGCGAAGTCGTTGAACCCGTCGGCGCGGCGTCGGCCGAAGGCGCCCTCGCCGGAATGGTGCGCATCCACGGCGAACTGTGGCGCGCGGCAACGTCGGCGGGGGAGACGATTCCGAAGGGCGCGCGCGTGCGCGTGAGAAAAGTAGACGGGCTGACGCTCGTAGTCGAGCCGCTCGGCCCTCGGCCGAGCTAAACGAACGGGATCGAGCGGAGGAACGAGCGATGGATTTCAATTTCGTAACGGTGTTGGCAATCGCCGGGGTGGTCATTTTCCTGTTCTGGTTCTTCAACTCGATCTACGTGATCAAGGAATGGGAGCGCGGTGTGGTGCTGCGCCTCGGCAGGATGCTCCCGGAGGCCAAAGGCGCGGGCTTGCAGCTGGTTCTCTATCCCATCGACAAGCTCACGCGCATCTCGCTGCGCATCGAAACACTCGACGTGCCGCCGCAGGACGTCATCACGCGCGACAACGTATCCGTGAAGGTCAACGCGGTCTGTTATTTCCGCGTGGTGGACGCGAATCTTGCGCTTTCGCAGGTTCAGAACTATCTTTATGCGACCTCCCAGCTGGCCCAGACCACGCTGCGGAGCCTCGTCGGCCAGTTTGAGCTCGATGCGATCCTCTCGGAGCGCGAAAAGGTTAACGCCAAGCTCCAACAAATCCTTGACCAGGATACGGAGCCTTGGGGCATAAAGGTAACGAAGGTCGAGGTCAAGCAGGTGGATATACCGGAGTCGATGCAGCGCGCCATCGCCCGGCAGGCGGAGGCCGAGCGCGAGCGTCGCGCGAAGGTGATTCATGCCGCGGGCGAGCTGGAAGCCTCTACCAAGCTTGCGGAAGCCGCCGGAGTGTTGGAAAAGGAGCCGGCCGCGATTCAGCTTCGTTATTTGCAGACATTGACCGAGATCGGCGTCGAGAAAAATACGACCATTGTTTTCCCGCTGCCGGTCGATATCATTTCACAGTGGGTCAGGGCTTTCGCGGAGAAGAAATAGGAACACATGGCGGGTAGCTCAAAACGCGGCGGCGATCGGGTCCTCGAAAGCAGGCACCTGGTGAGCCTGTTCCTGGGCGTCGTCCTGCTCTGCGGCGTATTCTTCACGCTCGGCTATGTGATGGGCCACAACCAGTACGGCGGGCCGGTCCACGCCTCCGAGTCGGCCGACGCCGATCAGCCGGTCGGCCGCCCGACGCCGAAGGCGAAGCCTGAGCAGACGCCATCCGCTCCGGGGAACAACGAGTGGGATTTCTATTCCAAGAAGAACGCCGACGACACGGTCAATTCCATGTCCAAGCGCGCTGCATCGCCATCCGCTTCGATCGCAGCGCGGCCGGCTGCTCCGGCAATGGCTCCCAACGCCGCGAAATCTGTGCCCCCGGCGAGCCGCTTTCAACCTCCCAGGCTGAATAAGGGTGCCCTCGTGCTGCAGGTTGCAGCCGTCACGCACGAAAGCGACGCGATGGCGATGGCGGACCTTCTGCAGCAAAAGCATTTTCCGTCCTTCGTCGTCACGCCCACCAACGACAATTTCTATCGCGTTCAGGTCGGTCCCTATTCTGACGTGCAGGCTGCCGACGCCGCCAAGCAAGCGCTCGATCATGCCGGCTTCATCGCCATCATCAAGCGCTAGCATCGCGCCCGTAAATCCACTACAGTCTTCGCGGACTTTGAAAACATAGCAGCGGAGCCGCCTTCAAGTCTGTGAACCTGTCCTGGCAGAAACGCTCACTCCTCGCTCTGGCGAGCGGCGCGGCCCTGGCGCTCTCACTCCCGAACTACAATTGGTCGCTCCTGGCCTGGATTTCCGTGGGCTTGCTCGCCCTCGCTTCCTTTGGCGCCCGACCCGGTGTCGCGCCTCTGTATGGATTCCTGCACGCCATCGTCTTCTATCCGATGAGCCTGCCGTGGATGGCCGAGGTGGTACGGCAATACGGAAACGTCCCTCCGCTGATTGCCGCGGGCCTTCTGCTGCTCGTCAGCGTCGCAGGAGGCGTCATCGTCGCGGTCTTCACCTGGGGAGTCGCCTTCGCCTCGCACCGCAACGCCTGGATCGCCTGGGCGCTTGCGCCCGACCTCTGGGTCGCCTTGGAATACGCCCGCGCCCACCTGCCGATCTTCGCGTTCCCGTGGAACTTCATCGGGTACGCCGCGAGCGGTCATCTGGCGCTCCTGCAGGTCACCGCCGTCACGGGAATTTACGGGCTCAGCTATCTCGTCGCCGCCTATGGTTCGCTGGTCTCCTACGCGGTTGTTTCCGGCCGCCAGCGGGACTGGAAAATCGTGATGGCCGCGGCGGCCGCGCTGATTTTCATCGCCTTTGCCGGCCGCTATTTCGTGCCAGGGGAAAACCCGCGCTACGTCGCGCACCTGGTGCAGACCAATTTCGCGCAATCCTACGAATATCAGGCCGACTGGATGACCGCGCACGCCGGCGATCTCGACGAGCTTGAGCAGCTCAGCATCGACGCCGCTCGAAAAAATCCGGGCGTGATCATCTGGCCTGAGGCTCCGGCGCCATTCACCCTTCAGGACAAGAACTTCGCCGCCATCGCGCACAAGATTGCGCAGCAAGCGGGTTCCGATTTTCTGGTGGGTGCGGAGGACTGGAAACGGGACGCGGCGGGGAAGTGGCTGGCGACAAACAGCGCCATCCTGCTCGACCCGTCCGGCGAACGCGTGTATTCCTACGACAAAATCCATCTCGTGCCGTTCGGCGAATATGTTCCGCTCCGCAAATACCTCACGTTCACGGGCAAACTCACCGCCGACCTCGGCGATTTCACGCCCGGTGATGATTACGCGGTGGGCCGCCTGCCCGGCGGGGCCTTCAGCACGTTCATCTGCTTTGAGGCGGTCTTTCCCGACGCCGTCCGCCGCTTCACTGCCGGTGGCGCCGAGCTGCTCGTCAACATCTCCAACGACGGATGGTTCGGACGCTCTTCCGCCCCCGCGCAGCACCTGATGATGGCCCGCGTGCGCGCGGTCGAGAATCGACGCTGGCTGTTGCGCGATACCAACAACGGTTACACGGTTTCGGTCGATCCCTACGGTCGCATCGTCGCGGAGCTTGCCGCCGACGTTCGCGCCCAGCTCGACGCGCCGTACGATTTCCGCGACGACACCTCGCTCTACGTCCGCTTCGGCGACTGGTTCGCGTGGCTCTGCGTAAGCGCTTCGGTGGTGCTTCTGGCAATGGCTTTGATGCGCCCCCGGTCTTCCTAAAACGCCGCCGATGCCGGGACCAGGACAAAGCAAGACATCCCGGACTCGCGGCTCGCGGGAAACCTGGGCATTCCGTAATTCCGTCCGCGCAAATCACACGGTGCGCCGTCTCGGAGTACCGCCGGGAAAAACGCTTTGCCAAGTTTCAATTTTCCATTTTGCGCGTTCCTGTGTAGGATTCAGATATGCCCGCGCACATTGAAGATCTGCAACAACGCTACGCCGAGCTCCAGAAACGCATCGAGCTGGTGCGGAGCTATCTTTGACGCCTCCGCAATCGAACCGCAGTTAGCCGCACTCGAAGAGAAAATCAACGCGCCGGACTTCTGGCAGGACCCGGAGAAGGCCCAGCTGACCATGCAGGAGCGCAAGCAGCTTGAGGAGCGCGCGAACGCCGGCAAATCACTCACCGGCAGGATCAGCGACATCGACACGTACTTCCATCTGGCTGAGGAAGAATCCGATCATGGCCAGCGCGACTCGCTGCTCGATGATATCGCCCGGGAAATCGACTCCGCCGACACGTTCGTGTCCGACCTGGAAACGAAGACGTTGCTCGCCGGCGAGAACGATCGCCTGAACGCCATCGTCACCATCAAGCCCGGCGCCGGCGGCACCGAATCGCAGGACTGGGCGGAAATGCTCCTGCGCATGTATTTGCGATGGGCGGAGCAGAAGGGTTTCAAGGCCACCATTCTCGATTCGACTCCCGGCGAAGAAGCGGGGATCAAATCCGCCACGATTCAGGTCGAGGGAGAAAACGCGTTCGGCATGCTTTCCGGTGAAAGCGGCGTTCACCGTCTGGTGCGCATCTCGCCCTTCGACCAGCAGGCCCGCCGCCACACGTCGTTCGCGTCCGTCTTCGTGATCCCGGAAATCGACGACCGAATCGAAATCGTGGTGAAGCCCGAGGATCTGCGCATTGACACCTTCCGCGCCGGGGGCCATGGAGGCCAGAACGTCAACAAGGTCGAATCCGCCGTTCGCTTCACGCACCTGCCCACCGGCATCGTGGTACAGTGCCAGAACGAACGCAGCCAGCACAAGAACCGCGAGTCCGCCATGAAGGTACTGCGCTCGCGCCTCTACGAGCTCGAGCTCGAAAAGCGCCGCGGCGACCAGCGCAAGCTCGACGCCACCAAATCCGACATCAGCTTCGGCAGCCAGATCCGCTCCTACGTGATGCAGCCCTACCAGATGATCAAGGATCACCGCACCAAGGTCGAGCGTGGCGACGTCCAGAAGGTCCTCGATGGCGACCTCGAGCCCTTCATCCGCGCCTATCTCCTCTACCGCCGCGACGCTCTATGAGCCGCCGGGCGCCGGGGTAAACCCCGCCTTTCCAGCGCCTCCGAATCCCGTATTTCGCCATTCAGCCGCGAGGTAAGGCCTTTCGGTGCACTTCGTTGACACCCCCCACGGCCTATGCTAGCGTCGAGAATTCTAGTGGTGCGTACATTCGCTGGTTAGGCACGCGAATCCCGTCTTAATTCTGGTGGAGGACACTGTTTTGGCTAATTCCGAAGAGAAATTCCTGTTCACCTCTGAATCCGTATCCGAAGGGCATCCCGACAAGATCGCCGACCAGATTTCCGACGCCGTGCTGGACACGGTGCTCACCTACGACCCCATGGGTCGCGTCGGCTGCGAGACTCTGCTCACCACCGGCCTCTGCATCGTCGCCGGTGAGATCACCATCAAGAAAGAGCACCGCGGGTGCCTTGATTATGACTCCATCGCCCGCGGCGTTATCAACGACATCGGCTACAACCGCGGCAAATACGGCTTTGACTCGGAAACCTGCGCAATCATGGCGGCCGTCAAGGGCCAGTCGCCCGATATCGCCATGGGCGTCGACACGGGCGGGGCCGGCGACCAGGGCATGATGTTCGGCTACGCCTGCGATGAAACACCCGAACTGATGCCCATGCCCATTCAACTGGCGCATCAGCTGATGCAAAAGCATGCGGAGGTTCGCAAGAGGAAGGAAGTCGATTTCTTCCGCCCGGACGCGAAATCCCAGGTTTCGATCGAGTACATCAACGGGCGTCCGGCTCGCGTCGATACCGTGGTCATCTCGACACAGCACAGCGACTCGGTTTCCAACAGCGATCTGCGCGATGCGGTGATCGAAAAGGTCATCAAGCCGGTTCTGCCAGCCGACATGCTCGACAAGACCACGAAAATCCACGTCAACCCGACCGGCCGCTTTGTCACGGGCGGCCCGATGGGTGACGCCGGTCTCACCGGCCGCAAGATCATCGTAGACACCTACGGCGGCTACGGTCGTCACGGCGGCGGCGCATTTTCGGGCAAGGATCCGTCCAAGGTCGATCGCTCCGCCTGCTATATGGCGCGCTATGTCGCAAAGAACCTTGTCGCCGCCGGACTCGCCCGCAAAGTGGAAGTGCAGCTCGCGTACGCGATCGGCGTCGCCGAGCCGGTTTCCGTGATGGCCGATACTTTCGGCACTGGGACGATCCCGAATCACCAGATCACCGAGCTCGTTCGCGCCTTCTTTAAGCTGACACCCAAGGGCATCATCGAGACGCTCGATCTGCGGCGCCCGATCTATCGTCCCACCGCCGCCTACGGCCACTTCGGCCGCACCGGTCCGGGCTTCACCTGGGAGAAAACCGACAAGGCCGACGCCATCCGCAAGGAAGCGGCCTCGCGCGGCGCCGTGGCCGTAACGCGCTAAGCTCAGGGATTTGGATCCAGCGCCGCGGCTCTCTGCGCGGCACGCAGCAAGAGGCAGTCCTCCTAAAATCGAACGATCAAAAAGGGAGCACCACGTGGAAACAGCCGTCAAAGTAAAAGGCGATGTGAAGGACCTTTCCCTCGCCGACCAGGGCAAGCGCAAGATCGAATGGGCGAATTCGCACATGCCCGTGCTGCAACTGATCCGCAAGCGATTCATCAAGGAGCAACCGCTGAAGGGCATTCGCATGGCGGCCTGCCTGCACGTTACGACCGAGACGGCAAACCTCGCCATCACTCTGCGTGACGGCGGCGCCGATCTCGTGGTCTGCGGCTCGAATCCGCTTTCGACGCAGGACGACACCGCCGCGGCGCTCATCACGCACTACGGCATTCCCACATTCGCGATCAAGGGCGAAGACCACGCCACGTATTACGCGCACATCAACGCCGCGCTCGATCACAAGCCGCAGATCACCATGGACGACGGCGCCGATCTGGTCACCCAGCTGCTCACCAAGCGCACCAATCAAATCGCCGACGTCATCGGCGGCACCGAGGAAACCACCACTGGCGTCATCCGCTTGCGCGCCATGTCAAAAGACGGCACGCTGAAATTTCCGGTGGTTGCCGTCAACGACGCGCTCACCAAGCACTTCTTCGACAATCGCTACGGGACCGGGCAGTCGACGCTGGACGGCGTCATTCGCGCCACCAACCTGCTGCTTGCCGGGTTGAAACTGGTCGTCGCCGGTTACGGTTGGTGCGGACGCGGCGTCGCCATGCGTGCGAAGGGTCATGGCGCGGATGTCATCGTCACCGAAATTGATCCGACCAAGGCCATCGAAGCCGTGATGGACGGTTTCCGCGTGATGCCCATGAACGAGGCCGCGAAGATTGGCGACATTTTCGTCACCGTCACCGGCAATAAATCCGTGCTCGCGCACGAGCACTTCGAACGCATGAAGGATGGCGCGGTCATCAGCAACTCGGGCCACTTCAACGTTGAAATCGATATTCCTGCGCTCGAAAAGCTTTCGAGCGGCCACAAGGAAGCCCGCCCGTTCGTCGAGGAATACGCCATGAAGGATGGCCGGAAAATCTATCTCCTGGGCGAAGGCCGCCTGATCAACCTGGCCGCCGCCGAAGGCCATCCGGCGTCGGTGATGGACATGAGTTTCGCCAATCAGGCGCTCTCGGCCGAGTACATGGTGAAGAACGCCAAGGATCTGAAGCCGCAGGTCTATTCGGTGCCCGAGCATCTCGACAAGCAAATCGCCAAACTCAAGCTCGAGTCCATGGGCGTGTTGATCGACAAGCTGACACCCGAGCAGGAAAAGTATCTCGCCAGCTGGGACGAAGGCACCTAGAGATTTGTTTCACCCAGGGCGCTGCTTGCGGCGCCTTCGTAGAGGGAGTGGGCGGCCCCGTGCCGCCCTTTTTTTTGCTGCCTCCCTTCGCTTGATCGCGCATCGAGCACCCCGTGCCGCTCCACTCAGGCTTTGCGATGCCGCTGGCCCTGGCGCCGCGGTGATGATCATCACGCGCCAGGTCATCTGCGGATTTTTCTCCCGTCGAGCCGAGAGCGCAACGCTCGCCCGTTCGAGCGCCCCGAAAGTCGGCCGCAAAGCTCCCCCGGAGGACGCGCGAGTCCGTGGGCGAATGTTTCTTGTCCCGATTCGGATCGGGCGCCCTGTCGGTGTAAAATCCGCCACGCGATGGCATATCGAATACTCGCTGCCGGGGTCGTGCTGCTCATGGCCGGCATTCTGTCGCTTGCGTGTCCGGCGTTTTTCGATTCTTCGTCTCAAGCCGGACAGAATACGTCGCCCCCCGCCGTCGGGCCCCAGCCCGACGTTGCTGAACTCCACTTCGATGGCGAAGTCGCCCGCGGCCAGCCGTTCACGCGCGACGTCGGACACCACCTCACCTTTCGCCTTACCCCCGCCACATCCGACGAAGGCGGCGGCTGGGTGATCGAGATCCTGCCGCCGATTGAGCCCGCCGGCGACCCTGTCGAATTCGCGGCCATCGCCACACCGCCCTATCACGCCTACAACGACCGCTACATCGCCGCCGCCTTCGGCTATTCGGCCCGGGAAGCGCTCCAGTCCCCGCTCCGCAAATTCAATTTCGTCCAGTCCGTTGAAGAGGAGCAGAGGGCCAACGAGGTCGTCGACGCCGCGCTCTACCCCAGCACCATCGGCGAGGCCGATAAGCCCCGCATCGCCGCCGAAGCCTCCGCACTCATGCTGGGCACGGGCCAGCTGCGCATCGTGAAATCGCGCATCACCTCCGGCAAAGACGGAGCGCCGGACATCATCGCCTCCATGAAATTCGAAGTCATTTTGAATTTCATGCCTGGCCTGACCCTTCAACAGGTCCTCGCGCCCCACCCGCCCGCGCCGAAGCGCTAGTGCCTTCGCCGTTGCCGCACCGTTTCCTTTGGGATAACATCCACGCCGCCTTCGTTCCGAATTCCCGGGGGGGGAACATGTTGAATCGAGCGTTTCGCCGCGCATGGATCGTGTGTGCATTTGCAGCCGCCCTGGCGATCAGTGCCCACAATGCGGCGGCCCAAGATCACTGGGTAGCCACCTGGGCGGCCTCGCCGCAAACTCCCCGCTTCGCATTTCCAAGATTCCCTACGCCCGCGGGAAATAACGCACAGCCTGCGCCCGCCGCTCCCGTACCGCCCGCCGCGGGCAACGCTCCCGCGCCTCCTCCGTTGTTTCCCGCTCCGCCGACGATAAACAACCAAACCGTGCGCATGATCGTTCGCACCAGCATCGGCGGCCACCGCGTCCGCGTGCAGCTGTCCAACGCGTTCGGCACCAGCACGCTTGGGATCGGCGCGGCGCACATCGCTCTGCATGACAAAGATTCGGCCATTGTCGCGGGTTCCGACCACGCGCTCCTGTTCGGCGGCCGCCCGAGCGCCGTGATTCCCGCGGGCGCCGAGCTCCTGAGCGACGCGCTCGATTTTGAAGTGCCTGCCCTGGGCGACCTGGTGATCAGCCTGTTTGTTCCCTCCGAAGCCGCCACGCCGACGATCCATCTCACGGGGCTGCACACCAGCTATATCTCGCAGCCGGGTGACTTTACCGGATCGGCCGCCATCGCGGATCCCACAACCCGCGAACTCTGGTATTGGATCGATGGAGTGGATGTCGAAGCCCCGGCGAAATCGGGCGCCATCGTGGCGTTCGGCGATTCGATCACCGACGGTGCGACCTCCACGCCGAACAAGAACGCGAGCTGGCCCAGCCAGCTCGCCGTGCGCCTGGCCGCGAACAAATCCACGACTGGCGTTGCCGTCGTGAACGAAGGCATTTCGGGGAACCGCCTGCTCAATGACGGCGCCGGGATCAACGCACTCGCGCGCTTCGACCGCGACGTGCTCAGCCAGCCGGGGGTGAAATGGCTGATCATTCTCGAGGGCATCAACGACATCGGCATCGGCAGCCTGCCGGGAGCTCCGGCTACGGAGAATCCGACGGTCGAGGATTTAATCGCAGCCCACCAGCAAATGATCGAGCGCGCCCACATGCACGGGATCAAAGTAATCGGCGCCACGCTGACGCCCTACCTGGGCGCCGCCTATGCCACCGACCGCGGCGAGACGTTGCGCGAGGGGTTGAACAACTGGATCCGCACCAGCAAGGCCTATGACGCGGTCATCGACTTCGACGCAACCGTCCAGGACCCCGCGAACCCGAAACAGATCCGCCCCTCGTTCAACATTCGCGATCACCTGCATCCGAACGATGACGGGTACAAAGCCATGGCCGCCGCCGTCGACCTGGCCCTATTCAAATCCAAGTGACGGTCGCTCTCGCTTGATGGTGGTACGGCGCGAGCGGAATCGGTTTGCTCACCGAATTTCTCGAGCTTAAACTTTCATTCTTTACACAAGCTCACCCTTGCACTCTCCCCGCTTTCCTCTAAGATGGTTCAGTGAATTTTGAAACGATTTCGTCGAAAACGTGGGTCGGTGCCCCAGGCCCCGGCGGTGACCAAGTTCTATGCGTGTTGAATCTCCGAAAAACCGAGAAAACGTTCAGCGCCTTATGGGGCTCTGCTCTGCGGCTCGAAATACTCCCTTCGGCGGCAGCCCGTGTCCGGTCGACTCTGGCGAGTGATGGATCTCGTTTCACACGTCACGGATCATCATGCGCGATCTAGCCAATCTCGCGATGGAAACCGCCAGGCGCCGCGGCGCTTCCTACGCGGACGTTCGTGTCATGGATATTCGCCATCGTGATATTTCGACCAAGAACGGTGAAGTCGGTACGCTCGCCGAATCCGAATCGCTCGGCCTCGGCATCCGCGTGATCGCGGGTGGCGCCTGGGGATTTTCGTCGACCGACCGTTTGACAAACGAAGGCGTCGAGGCGTGTGCCGCCGAAGCCGTCGCCATCGCCAAAGCCTCCGCGCTCGCCAAGCGCGAAAATGTTTCGCTCGCGCCCGAGAAAACCCACGTCGACACCTGGCAGAATCCGTTCCTGAAGGATCCGTTCCGGATTCCGGTGGAAACGCAGATCGGGCTGCTGCTCGACGCCGACAAGGAAATGCGCGGCGTGAAGGGCGTAACGGTGGCGGAAGGCTCGATGTCCTTCCGCCGCATCGACCAGCTGTTCGTCTCGACGACGGGCTCATCGATTCATCAGGTGAAAATGCAATCGGGCGCCGGGATTGTCGCCACCAGTTTCGCGGGTACGGAGATTCAGAAACGTTCCTATCCCAACAGCTTCGGCGGCCAGCACATGCTGCAAGGCTACGAGCTGATCGAATCGCTTGATCTGGTCGGCAACGCCGGCCGCATCGCCCAAGAGTGCGTCGCGCTGCATTCAGCAGCGCAGTGTCCGGAAGGCCAGCGGACCGTCATCCTGGGCAGCTCGCAACTCGGCTTGCAGATTCACGAATCAATCGGCCATCCCATCGAACTCGACCGCGTGCTGGGAATGGAAGCCAATTTCGCGGGCATGAGCTTTTTGACCACCGAAAAGCTGCGCAAGTTGAAGTACGGCTCCGACATCGTCAACGTGGTGGCCGATGCGCGCCTCGAGCACGGCCCGGGCCTGGGTACGTTCGGCTACGACGACGAAGGCGTGTCCGCGCAGTGCACCCCGATCATCACCGACGGCCTTTTCACCGGATACCTCAGCAGCCGCGAGACCGCCGCGTCCATCGGCGAAAAACGCTCCGGCGGCACGGTCCGCTGCGAAAGCTGGAATCGCCTGCCGATGATTCGCATGACCAACATCAGCATCAATCCGGGCACGTGGAAATACGACGACCTGATCGCCGACACCGACGACGCAATTCTGATGGAAACGAATCGCTCCTGGTCCATCGACGACAAGCGCTACCATTTTCAGTTCTCGACCGAAATCGGCTGGGAAATCAAAGGCGGCAAACAGGGCCGCATGATCAAGAATCCCAGCTACAGCGGAATCACCACGGAGTTTTGGAACAGCTGCGACGCGATCTGCTCGCGCGACTACTGGACGCTGTGGGGCACGCCCAACTGCGGCAAAGGCCAGCCGCAGCAGGTGATGGGCACCGGCCACGGCGCCGCTCCTGCCCGCTTCCGCGACATCAAAGTCGGCATGGCCTTCGCGAAATAATCCATCGACCATGGCCCATAAAAACGCCCGGCCCTCACGCAAGGATCTTGAGCACGTTGCCGAGAAAGTCCTCAGGCTCAGCGACGCGGACGAAACCGAGGTCGACGTCGCCTCCGGCACGGACGCGCTCACCCGCTTCGCCAACAACACCATTCATCAGAACGTTGCCGAGCACACGCTCGGTATCTCCGTCCGCGCCGTCGTCGAAGGCCGCACCGCCCGCGCCACCACGAACAAAACCGACGACGAATCGCTTCGCCGCACCGTCGAAGCGGCCATGACGCTCGCGCGCAACCAGCCCAAGAATCCCGATCTGCTGCCGCTGATCGGCAGGCAGAAATACCAGAAAGTTTCGCGGTTTTTCTCCTCGACCGCAGGAACCACACCCGAAGATCGCGCCAAGGCCGTCGCGCGCGTCTGCAAGATGGCCCATAAAGCGAAACAGACCGCCGCAGGAATTTTCGCGAGCGGCGAATCGCGGTCGGTGATGGCGAATTCACGCGGACTCATCGCCCACTACGAGCAGACGCGGGCCGAATTCTCCGTCACGATTCTCGAACCGAACTCCTCCGGCTGGGCCAAGGCCAATTCGCCCGACATCCGCAAGCTCGATCCGGAAGAACTTGCCGAGACTGCGGCGCGCACCGCAGGTGTTTCGCGAGAGCCGCGCGAAATTCCCGCCGGGCGCTACACCACGATCCTGAGCCCGGCCGCCGTGCTCGATCTCGTCGGTTTCCTTTTCTACGATTTCGCGGCTACATCCGTGCTCGACAAACGCTCCTGCCTCACGGGCCGCCTCGGTAAGAAAGTCTTCGGCGACAACATCACCATCTGGGACGACGCCTACCATCCGCTGCAGAGCGGCCCGCCGCACGATGGGGAAGGCGTGCCCCGACAGAGGGTCCTGCTGGTCGATAAGGGCGTGCCGAAAAACCTGGTCTACTCCCGCGCTACAGCCAAAAAAATGAAGGCCAAGCCGACCGGACACGGCTTCTCGTTGCCCAACGAATACGGCGAAGCGCCCATGAACCTGGTTTTCTCCGGCGGCGATCAGACGACCGCCGAGATGATCAAAACCACCGAGCGCGGCATCCTGGTCACGCGCCTCTGGTACATCCGCGAAGTAGATGCCTACGAAAAAATCCTCACGGGCATGACCCGCGACGGAACGTTTCTGATCGAAAACGGAAAAGTCGCCGGTGGTGTCCGCAATTTCCGCTTCAACGAAAGCGTCATCGAGATGCTCTCGAAAGTGGACATGATGGGCATCCCCGTGCGCGCGGCAGGCGAAGAATCCTTCGAAATGGTCGTGCCGCCGATGAAGGTCCGCGACTTCCACTTCAGCGAAGTCACGAAGTTCTAGCCGCCGTCGCTCACGTCGAGCCTGTAACTCATTGTGGCGTAAGGAGTTCCTCTTTGGTGCCCAACGCATGCGTGCTGCGTCTATTTGCCGGGCTGCTCCGTAGTAATGCTATGGCAGCTTCGATCGCGAGCGTTTGGGAGGGCCGAGTGGGAATCGACGCCGCTGTTCTGGGCCTCCGGCGGGGCGACCCGGACGCGCTCGCCACGCTGATGGCGCGCTATCAGAACCGCATCTATCGCTACTTGCTCCGCCTGGTGCGGCAGCCGGCCGACGCCGAGGATCTTTTCCAGCAGACGTGGATTCGCGTAGCGGAAAAAATCCACACCTTCGATACTTCGCGAAATTTCGACGCCTGGCTTTTCACCCTGGCGCGCAATCTGGCGTTCGATCACCTGCGGCGCCTGCGGCCATCGAGCCTCGACGGACCGTCGGGCGGAGATTCGCCGCAAGACACAACGGTGTCGCGGCTGGCGTCGGCCGATCCCGGGCCGTTTGAGCAGTTGCTGGCCCGCGAGCGCGCCGGCCGGCTCGTTGTCGCACTGGAAAATTTGCCGCTGAGCTACCGGGAAGTGCTGACCTTGCGGTTCGAGGAAGAGATGAAGATCGAGGAAATCGCGCTGGTGCTGGCGACGCCGGTTGCCACGGTGAAGTCGCGTCTTTACCGTTCGCTCGCGCAGCTTCGCCAGATTCTTGAGACGAGCGCCGGCGGCGAGGTGCGCGCATGAGCCGCTTGGATGAACACGCCGAAATCCGCGAGCAGCTGGCGCTGTTTGTGGCCGGAGCGCTCGAGGCCGATGCCGAATCGCGCGTCGCGCTGCATCTGGTGACCTGCGCCGAGTGCTCGGCCGAGCTCGAACGCTGGCAGCTGATCGCCGGCGGGCTCCGCCGTTTGCCGACACCGCAGCCTCCCGCGGCGCTTTTCGAGCGCACGCGTCTGCTGGCCACGGCGCAGCTGGCAGAGCATCGAGAGCAGCGGCGCAGTCTGATCGTGCTGATGCTGCTGATCCTTTTCTCGTGGGCGGTGACGCTGGCGGGCTGGCCGATTTTTCGCTTTGCTACGGGAGGATTGCTTTCGCTGCTCGACGTGAATTTCCGGCAGACCTGGCTTCTCTTTGTGGTTTTTTCACTCGGTACGTGGCTGGCGGGCAGCAGCGCGGCCGTGTTGCTCTCTCTCCACCGCCGGCATGAACGGAGACTCGCATGAACGGTTCTCGAACCAATCGATCGATCATTCCCAGGCTCGTGTGGGTGATTGCCATTCTGGTGTATCTGGGGATATTCATCGGGCTCATCTGTATCGCCATTCCTGAATTTCCAAAGACGACGGGTCTGCCTCGGGGCGGGCAAATCGCGCTGGGACTGTTCGCGGCGGCCATTGCGGCGCTGTACGTTCTATTGTTGGGTTATATCTTCGGAGATGCCAAGCGGCGCGGAATGCGGCAGTGGTTGTGGGTGCTGCTGGCGATCTTCATTCCCAACGCGATCGGCGTCATTCTCTATTTCGTGCTGCGCGAACCGCTGATGTTTTACTGTTCGTCGTGCGGCGCGGCTGCCAAATCGACGTACACGTTCTGCCCGAATTGCTCGACCCCGTTGCGGCCCACCTGCACGCAGTGCGGACAGGGCATCGAGCGCGGATGGAAACATTGCCCCAGCTGTGGCGCCCCTGCGCCGGGGGCAAACCAGCTTGTGCCGGACGCCACACCTCCGACCCGAGGACCCCTACAAACCTAACGGGGAATCAGGCCGTCGGGCGATCTCGTGTCGTAGGGTTAATTCGTGAACTGCAGGCTTGAGATGGCGCGGGCGATCACGTTCTCCTGGATTTGAACCAAGTCGTTATCGGCGCGCGTCATGCCAAAGATCGTGAACAGCTTTTCTCCGCGGGGCACGAGTACCACGACTCCAGACCAATCGTGCTGATCCACGCTTCCGCGGAAGCGGTGTTCGGTGGCGGTCGCGCCGGAAACGGTTATCTGCTTGTCATCGAGCGGGCGGAAATTCGCCATCACGTCGCGCAGGCGTTTTTCGGTGGTGTCCATGTCCGTCGCGAGCGATTTTCCGGCTGGCTCCTGACCGATCAGCAGGTAGGTCATGTCGTCGCCCGTGCCCATGGCGGTGATTGCGCCGGGCAAAACCTTCGGCGCCGTGGCAATTACGTCCCAATCTGGCGGCTTGTACATGTGAAAGCGATAGGTTTCGTTCGTGTAGGTGTTGCCGATCACCGCTTCTTTAATCGGCTCGGGCGCGGGCGGCTTCGGCGGCGCGACGGGAGCTGCGTTCGCGCTGATCATGGGCACAGCGATTGCGCCCTTGGCGACGGGCGATGGGCCAGTCGGCGCTTTCGCCGACACTCTCACGCGCGTTGGCGCAGGCGTCGCAGTCGTAGCAGAAACGGGGAGCGCAGATTTCGCGACGGGCCGGTTTTTGTCAGCCGAGTCGGAATCGCTTCCGGCCATTGCGGGAAGCGGCGGTGCCGCAGACTTCACGGATTCCGATTTGACCGGCTCCGGGGCGGGAGTCTTCTCAGCGGGCGGATCGGGAGCCTTTTCGGCCACGGCCTTGGGCGCGTCCGACATCGAAATCGAGATGACCTGGTCTTTTTGCACGATGGCGAAGCCGTAGCTGGTCTTGACCTTGAACGATTTTTCCTCGAATCCGACGATCGTGCCGGAGATTGTCGAGCCGTCCTTGAGCTTGATGTCGTCGGCGCGCACGGCGTGCGGCGCGAGTAAAACGGCCCCCATGGGCACAAGAAGCAGCGTTGACCAGAGAGGAGAGTTCCTGCGCTTCATACGATCAGTATGGGCGGGAGCTGGCGGGGCGGCAAGAGCGCAGCGCGGGGGAATGCCGGGTTAGTCAGCATTACTTCCGGTTGCGAGTGCGCGGACCGGATCGCGTGGGCGACTCGGAATTCCCCTGGAGCGTCGCCAGCTTTCGCTGCAATTCCCCGAATTCGTTCTCGAGCACGGCCAGCTCGCCAGTCGCGCCCTCCAGCGTGCCGAGTCGGCCCATGGCCTGCAAATTGCGCGCCGTTCCCGCGGCCTTCGTCGCGCCGATGAGCGAAAGGGAGCCTTTGAGCGCGTGTGCCGCGGCGGCCAGCGCGCCGGGGTCTTTTTCCTCGACCGCTCTGCGAAGGACGGCCATTCGCTTCGGCGCGTCCTCGAGAAACGTCTTCACCAGCGTGCGCGCGATCTTTGGATTGCCGCCGGTCGCGCGATCGAGATTCGCGGCCAGGCTCTCGACAGTCAACTCGCCAGGTTCGGTTGCGGCAGCGGGGTTGGCAGGCGCTCTCCGGGCAAGCACGGCCAGAACGCTGAAAAGTTCCGCCGCGCGGACGGGCTTCGGGAAAAAGGCGTCCATGCCGGCCTCCAGGCAGCGCGCTTCGTCTTCTTTGGTGGCGTTGCCGGAAATGCCGACGATGATGGGGCGGCGTCCGCCCGGTTTGGTGGAGGCGACGATGGCGCGCGCGGCTTCCAGTCCGCTCATGCGCGGCATTTCTTCGTCCATCAGCACGACTTCGAACTGTTCTTTGGCGATGGCGGCAAGGACTTCACGCCCGTCAAGCACGCTCGAGACCGAGTGGCCGCCGCTGACCAGCAGCTCCGTCAGGAGTTCGCGATTCGTGGGATCATCGTCGGCGACAAGGATGCGCATGGCTGGGCCTCGCAGCATCCGAATCCTATCGTACCCGCGCGGGCGCAACAATGATTGATCGCGGCGGGTTTCAGGCCCTGGGGCCGGCCGAAGCCGGGTCAGCGGTCGAGAAAGGCGCGCAGGCGCGCGTGGCCGGCGCGGCTGACGGGCAATTGCACTCCGCCCGAAAGCACTGCGACGTGCGTATCTTTCCCGAAGGGTTCGATTTTGACGACGCGCTCAAGGTTCACGATGTAGGAGCGGTGGATGCGGAGAAAGCGTGAAGGATCGAGCGCCGATTCGAGGCTGGAAATCGTCTGCTGCTTCAGGTGTTTCTTGCCGCCGGAGACGAGCGCGACGTAATCGTCCTGCGCCTCGGCATAGTCGAGTTTCGCCACCGGGATGATGAACACGCTGGTGCCGTCACGCACAGGAATGCGGTCGAGATAGTGCGACGGCGGCCTGGCGCTGGCGGCAAGCTCCATGGCCGCAAGGGGTGCGGAAGGCGTTTTGCCGGAGAGGCGCTCTTCGGCGCGCTCGAGCGCGGCATCGAATCGCTCGGCGCTGACGGGTTTGAGCAGATAATCGACCGCGTGGACTTCGAAGGCGCGGATGGCGAATGTGTCGTAGGCCGTGACGAAAATGACGGCGCGGTTGGCCCCGATCAGCTCGAGAACTTCGAAGCCATCGAGCTTCGGCATTTGAATATCGAGGAACAGCAGATCCGGCTCGAGTTCGGCGGCGCATTTCACGGCCTGAAACCCGTTGGCGCACTCGGCCACGATTTCGATTTCCGGATGGTTCGAGAGAAATTCGCGAAGAACCTGGCGCGCCAAGTCCTCGTCGTCGACGATCACGGTACGAATTTTCTTGCCCGGTTCCACAGTCACGATACTCGCTCCTTGATTTCGACCGGCAAACTGATGGAGACGCGAAATGTCGAGCCGTCGATCGTGGTGGCAAATTTCGCGCGACTGCCGTAGCGCGTCTGGAGGCGCTGGCGCACGTTTGCCAGGCCGACGCCACTGCGGCGGCGGGGAGGCGCATCAGGATCGAAGAGATTTTCCACAACGATATCGAGCTCCGTTTCGCGGCGGGCGGCGGACAAGCGGATCCAGCCGCCCTCGATCAGATTGGCGATGCCATGCCCGACGGCGTTTTCAACCAGCGGCTGGAGCAGCAGGGGAGGGACCTGGGCCTCGAGCGCTTCCCGGTCGATTGTTTCATCCATCTGAAGACGGGCGCCGTAGCGGATTTTTTCGACGGCGAGAAAAGCGTGGATGAGCGACATTTCTTCTTCCAGAGGGATGGCGACTTTTTCGCCAAGTCCGAGCGTGCGTCGGAGGAAGTCGCCGAGCAGGATGCACATTTCGCGGGCCTTGACCGCGTCGGATGTGGTGAGCGCGCTGATCGAATTGAGGCTGTTGAACAGGAAATGCGGATTCACCTGGGCTTTCAAGGCGCGGAGCTCGGCCTCGCGGGCGAGCACGCTGGCCTGCATCACCCGGGCTTCGGCTTCGCGCGAGGCTTCGACCGCGAGCAGGACGTAATGGAATCCGACGGCGAGCAGGTAGAGCAAGACGCCGGTGCCGAAGATGAGCGGATAGTCCTGAGTGAGCTGTGCGCTGATTCCGCGAAATTCGTCGAAGCCGGATAACATTCGGCCCAGAGCACGAGTGGCGACAAGCCACAGGGCGCTGGCGACGGCGGCGCCGACGACATGGGTGAAAAGGAATCGAGAAATGCTCGAGCGCTCGAGCGGCGTGGCCATGCAGGGATACCAGGCGGCGAGGCATACGAACGCGTACAGCAGGCAGAGAATCGAGGAAACGGTCACGGCCTCGAACCAACTGAGATTGCCCGGAACGGCCAGCAGGTAGGCGAGCATCCCGGCGAGAGGAATCCATCCGAGGAGGTAGAACAGAAGACGCCGGAGCTGGGCGAGAATCGGGTGCATATGCGCGGTCAGTTCTTAATGCCCAAGCCTCCGAAAATGGCGACGCCCTTGATGATGATTCTCTTCGGCCGAGCGGCCGGAGTGCCGTCCGGATTTGTCGCCCCCTGCGGTGGATGTTCCGGATGATAGGTGCGGTCGCTGCACCCGCCGAAGATCCCGACGGTGTCCATCACTACTTCCCAGTTGCCCGGAACGCGTATCTCGCCGCCGCCGAAAATGTTCACGACGTCGATCACGATCTGATCGCCCTGCATGCCGGCTTCGGTGAGGTCGATTTCGTACCCGCCGAAGATGGCCACGACTTCGCCGCCGCTGAAGTTCTTGGCGATGATCTTTTTCTTTCCGCCCCAGAAAATGTTCACTTCGTTCAGGTGCGGTGAGCCGGTCTGAGAATAGTTGCCGCCGCCGCGCCAGTTCTCATACATGCGATCGCCGAATTCGTCCATGCGTTGGCCGAAGTCGTGCATGTGCTTCCGGAATTCGTCCTTGTTTTTTTCGCTGTCGGGCCAGCGCCTGCCGCCAGGTTCGCCTGCAAAATTCGATTGGACGCGCGATGGATCGCCGACATGAAATGACGAACTTGCAGCGCCTGTCGCAGTCGATGGCGGCGCCGCGCTCACTTCCGCTGTGGGGCCCGAAGTTGAAAACGGCGGCGGGCTCGGGGCAGGCCCTGGCGTCGCTACGGCGGAC
>JBAVUW010000166.1:0-51618 GCA_049696975.1 Candidatus Acidiferrales bacterium
CACGTACAACTCGTCGCCAACCGTGATCGGCATTTCGAGCGGCTCGAAATCCGGATGCCAGAATTTAAGAACCACTTTCTGGCCCTTCTTGACGCCGGCGCGCAGCGGAATCCGGAAAAATCCCGAAAAATCCGACTTCACCGCCGCGGGCGCCTGATCGGCTGCGGTGCTCACCTCGACGTCGGTGATCGGAGATTCTTTGCGCGTGTCGGAGTCATCCTGAATAATGGCGCCCTTGAGCGCGATCGGGCGATACGCGTAGTGATAGGCGACCACCGCGGCGATGACGAGTGCAACGGCCGCGGCCGCCACCACTACGACTACGCGGACAGAAACGTTTCCTTCGCTGCGGCCGTCCGTCATCCTGCCGGCGAGTCTAGCAAACGGCGAGAGCCACCGCGCAACAGGAACATTCTTTTCATCCATATGATTCGCCGTCATGCCAGTGCATCTATACTTTAGATGATGGCGATCGAGCAAACGGGCAGGAAAAAACTTTCGCGCCGTGAAATCTTGCGGCAGGCCGTGCGCGCAGGGGCGCTGGTTCCCTGGACCGGCACTCCGATTCTGGCTGCCGGGAGGTTTGCCGCGGTTCGCGACACTCCGCACGCCGCGCCGGGCGCCGGCAGCAGCCCGTTCTATCAGGTTGACGAGGCTCTTCTCGAGGCGATCGAAGAGGCGGATTACAAGTTCTTCTGGGAACAGGCGAATCCCTACACGGGAATCGTGCGCGATCGCTGCAACGCGACGAATCCGGACAAGGCAGACCTGGGAAGTATCGCCGCCACGGGCTTCGGCCTCACGGCGCTTTGCATCGGGGATCAACGCGGGTATGGCGCGCACCCAGAAATTCGCAGCCGGGCGCTGAATGCCATGCGTTTTCTATGGAAGAAACTGCCGAATCATCGCGGTTTTTTCTATCACTGGGCGAATGTGAACACGGGCGAACGGCTGTGGGACTCGGAGGTATCGTCAGTCGATACGGCGATCCTGCTGTGCGGAGTGCTGACGTGCCGCGAGCATTTCGCGCGTTCCGAGATCAGCGATCTGGCGTCGGAAATTTTCAATCGCGTCGATTGGACCTGGCTCTCGGAAGACACACGCATCCTGCCGCATGGGTGGACGCCGGAAGCCGGTTTTCTGCAATACCGCTGGGACAATTACAGCGAGATGATGATGATGTACCTGCTGGGACTGGGTTCCTCCACGCATCCCCTGCCCGCGGAAACGTGGACGGCTTGGAAGCGCGTGACGTTTGAATACGACGGCATCCGCTACATCGGATCCTTTGCGCCGCTTTTCGTGCATCAGTATTCGCAGGCGTGGTTCGATTTTCGTTACAAGCGCGACCAGTACACCGACTATTTTCAGAATTCGATCATCGCTACGGAGGTTCACCGGCGATTTTGCATGGATCTTTCCACGCAATTTTCCGATTACAGCGAGAGCTTGTGGGGCGTGACGGCTTCGGATTCGGCGCGCGGCTATGTCGTGTGGGGCGGTCCTCCGGCGACCGGGCCGATCGATGGAACCGTCGTTCCGTGCGCGGCGGGAGGCTCGCTGCCCTTCTTGCCGCAGCCGGCCGTACACGTTCTGGAAACGATGAAGAACAGCTATCCGCGCTCGTGGACGCGTTACGGATTCGTGGATGCGTTCAATCCACTGACGAACTGGTACGACACCGATGTGGTGGGCATCGACACGGGCATCACCATGGTGATGGCAGAAAACGCGCGCACGGGATTCGTGTGGGATACGTTCATGAAGAACCCGGAAGCGCAGCGCGGCATGGAGCGCGCCGGATTCAAGCCGTACAAACCAACTACCCCGCCGGTACAGACCGCGAAAACCGGTTAAGCCCGCCTTGGTTCCACGCTCGCCGGCCTCCCCAGCTTCACTGTGTTTCGACGAGCGCCAGACTTTGCGGCGGAAGAACGAGTGTCAGCTTCCCCTGCAACACGGACTCCTGCCTTGACGCAGGGAGCTGGGATGCGCGGCGAAGTTGGGTGATTTGCGCCTGCGTGGGATTGCTGGGGCTGCCCATCGCGCGGAAGGCCGGCAGAACGGATCCGTGAGTTGAATCGACGCGCGTGACGCGAACCGTTTGTGCGGCCGCGGTGTCTTTGAAGACGAGCCTGACCGTCTTTGGCACGCCGGCTTCCTCGGGCAGGTATAAATTCCAGACTGCAATGGCCAAGCGCCCATCGGGCTGGCGAGTGACGATCGCTGACGGCGAATCGTTCGCCAGCCGCTCGGTGCCGAGATGGTGCAGCACCTTGAAGGCATTGAATGCAGGTTTCGGCAGGCCGTCTTCCGCGATCAGACCATATCCCCCGTAAAACGGCTGCTTCACTACGCCCTGTTCCTCGAAAACGTCCGAGAACGTCCAGTACGAGAGAATGTCGACGAGCCCATCGCACTGGCGTATCGTGTCGGCGATCCACGGCGCCATGAACGGGGCGTCGGTGACGTCCGGCTCATTCTTGTAGCTCGCATTGTATTCACTCCAGATCAGAGGCAGCCTGGGGAACGCGGATTCGGCGACCTGATCGTGCACCTTGCGAACGGCGCGGCAGACCATTCGCGTACGCGGTATGGTTTCGTCCGTGCCGAACACGTCTTTCGCCGAGTCGTTGCCGTAGACGTGCGTTGAGACGAAATCCACGGGCACGTGATTCTCGGAGCAGTGACGAATGAAGCGGTCGACCCAGGCGGCCTGGGCCGTTGCCGGACCGCCGACGCGCAGCCTCGGAGAAACGGCTTTGATTGCGCGCGCGGCGACGTCGTAGAGCTGGTAGTAAGTTTGCTCTTTCGGATCGCCTGCCCAGAAATCGAGATTCGGCTCGTTCCAGATTTCAAAGTACCAGTGGGAGACCTCCTCCACACCGTAGCGATCGACGAGATGCTGGGCGAAATGCGAAACGAGATCTCCCCATTTGTTCCAGTCTTTGGGCGGAGCGACGACGGGCTTGTACCAGAAGGGTTGCAGGATCTCCTGGGCCGCGAGCTTGCGGGGCATGAAGCTCACTTCGACGAACGGGCGCACGCCTGCGGCAAGTAAACCGTCATAAATCTGATCGACGTAGGAGAAATTGTAGACGGGATTACCGCTCGCGTCTTCGTCATACAGGCCGACCTCGTCGTGCAGGATTGCGTGGAAACGCACGTAGCTGAAATTCGTGGCCTGCTTCACGTCGCGCAGATCGCGGCGATAGCTGTCGCGAAGGCTCAAAATGGCGCGGCCGGAGCCGAACATCTGCTCCCAATAATGCGGAAAGGGATGCGCGGGCGCGGATCGGTCGATGAGAATTGTTTCCGAGCGGACGTCTGATCGCTGAGGCGGAGCGTTTGCCGAGTTCTGCGGGAGAGCCTGCGGAGCCGCGAGAAACACGGCGAGGCACAGACACAAAGTGCCATCGCAAAACCGCCACCGGCGACGCGGCCCGATTTTCACGAGAGCTTCACGCCCATGGGCATTCGCCCGCCAGGGGACCGGGAAATCGTCAATGCTGCGTGATCAGCTGGTCCCGAGAAGAGGCTTCCTTCTGATTGATTGCGTAGAGAGCCAGCTCGAGACGGTTCGAGGTGCCAAGTTTGTTGAAAATGCGGAAAAGATAGTTTCGAACGGTGTGTTCGCTGAGATTCAGCTCGCGCGAAATGTCGCGGTTCGTGCGTCCCTGTGCGACCAGGTCGACCAGACTCTGTTCGCGCGGCGTGAGCAGCGAAGCGCCCTTTGCGTCCGTGATGGGGGTCGAGCCCGGCGCGGCTTTCCCGGCCAAGGACTCGACCAGGTATTGAAGCTGCTCGTTCGTAGCCGAAATCTGCCCGGAATGGACCTTTTCGATGCCTTTGCACAGTTCGCCGAAGCTCCCGTCGCGAGAGAATATACCGAGAGCGCCCGCGCGGAAAGCTTCCACCACAACCTCGCGTTCCAGCGAATCGATCAGCAGCAAAATCCGGGCGGTTTCGTGCATCGCATGCAACTGCCGCGCGGCTGCGAGGCCGGCGGAGGGCCCGTCCTTCAAGCGCCAGCTGATCACACAAACGTCTGGCTTCTTGGCCGCGTAGGCGTTGACGATCTCGGTGGATTCGACGGCGGCGGCAACTACCGACAGCTTCTGGGGATAGCGACGCAGCGCCGTGGTCATCAGCTCGCAGCTCAGGCGGCAGGTCTCGCCGACAAGCAGTTCAATCGGCTGAGGATTTCCGCTGGCTCTCCGCATTGAGTCCCCTTTAATACGCCAAGAACACACGAACGCACAAAAAGTTCCTACTGGGCTGAAGGCTACCACGAGGACCAGGGAGTTAAAGTTTAATACTCAGCGCTGAGTTAGTACAGCCGAATTAATCGATTGAACCTATTTGGATTAACGTTTCTGTCTCAATCCGCGAGACGCGCTCTTCGCTTTCTGTTGCCCCCTCCGCCGCTAAGTCCAGGCGCCCCAGTTCCTACCTCGAAACCAGCCCGACACAAGACTCTCAAGCGCGGGCCTCGCTGCGCATCCGGGAATCGCTGTAGGACAGGTGGATGTTTCTCTCTGTTCGACACACGACCTTTCGCCCTGCGCGCACCTGCCCGGAGGAACAATCGTTTCAGCCAAACCGTCCGCTCCCGGCACAGGAGACGAAAGGCATCCGGCGAAATGACTTTGCGCTTCTTGTGGCCATTCGAGGCAGCACCTATCCTTGCGCGCGAAGGTTGGAGACCGAATATGAAACAGAGCGTGCTGCAAATCACTGATGCAAAGACGTCGAGCGTGTCGGAAGGAGATTACTCGTCTCAGGTGCGACGCCAGATTCGATATCCACTGCGCGCTCCGGTGACCTTCCGTTGGATCGGGAGTGACGGCATGGCGCACGAAGGCAAGGGCAACAGCCGCGACATCAGTGAAGGCGGCGCGTACATCGTTACGCGCAACTCTCCGCCCGTGAACACGGGCGTCATACTGGAGATTCGTTTTCCGTATTTGCCGGAACTGGATCGATTCCATCGAATCGAAATGGACGGGCGCGTGGTTCGAGTGGATCTGCTGCTCGACAATCGGGCGGGCTGGGGATTTGCGATTTCTGCGCAGCGAACGATTTTGCAGGAAGTGGAAGACGACCAGAACGAACCGCGCAGCGGCAATTAACTTCGACATTCCTCAAGCAGCAAAGGCGCGCGGGCATCGTGCCAGCTGCGAAGCACCAGGGTAGTACGCCAGTGTTGTTGGCAGTTTGAAGACAGGCTTACACCGAGGGGGTTAAGGACCGGGGTGTAAGTCACAGGGCGAAGCTTTATGTACTCCGCAGAACAAGTCGAAAATATCCAGGCCGCTATCCGTGGTCCCTGGTGTGCGCTCCACACACGGCACCAGCACGAAGGCACGGTCGCCCGGATCTTGACGACCAAGGGTGTCGAGGTTTTTCTGCCGACCTACCGCACCGTTCATCGCTGGAAAGACCGCAAGAAGCAGCTCGAATTGCCGCTGTTTCCCGGCTACCTGTTTTTCGCATACGAGTCGGAACGGCGAATCCAAGTGCTCTCAACACCTGGCGTGCACACCATCCTGATGACCGGTGCAAACACGCCCGCCGAAATTCCCCAGGAGGAAATTCTGGCCATCCGGCGAGCCGTCGAAAGCCCCTTACGGGTGGAGCCGCATCCGTACTTCAAGGGCGGAGATGTCGTTCGCATAAAATCTGGCCCCCTGGAGGGGCTGGAAGGTGTAGTCTCGCGATCGAAGGATGCGTTCCGCGTGGTGCTGTCGGTCGAGATGCTGGGTAAATCCGCGGCGGTCGAAATCGACGCAGGATCGGTCGAGCGCGTGCATTCAAACCTGGCGCGTCCTTCCTAGAGACAAAATGTTCCTCGAATACTACCAGCTGCGAGAACAGCCGTTCGGAGTGACTCCCGATCCCCGTTTCCTCTATTTCGGTCCGGGCCATCGCGAAGCGCTGGCTTCGCTGATTTACGCGGTCGAATCCCGGCGTGGATTTTCGGCGATGATTGCCGAGCCGGGAATGGGAAAGACCACGCTCCTGTTCCGCCTGCTCGAAACGCTGCGCAGCACCTCGCGCACGGCTTTCTTGTTTCAGACCGAAGGCGATTCGCGCGATCTGTTGCGCGGCGTGCTGGCCGACCTGGGTATTCCAACCCAGAGTCACGATCTTCCAACGCTCCACGAGGCGCTGAACGCGGCGCTGCTCGAGGAAATGCGCGCGGGGCGGCAGGTGGTGATCGTGCTTGATGAGGCCCAGAATCTGGACGAAAAGTCGCTCGAGTCGGTCCGCATGCTTTCGAATTTCGAAACTTCCACGCAAAAACTGATGCACATCGTGCTGGCCGGGCAGCCAAAGCTGGGAGAAAGGCTCGCCGGTCCGGACTTGAAGCAACTGCGTCAGCGCGTCTCCACGATCATCCGGCTCGATCCGTTCACGCCCGAGGAAACCGAGGCGTATATCGATTGGCGTCTGCGGCAGGCCGGCTATCAGGGAACGCCGATTTTCATGGCGGATGCGATCGACACGATTTGCCGCGTGAGTAAGGGTGTTCCTCGAAACATCAATAGTCTATGCTTCCAGGCGCTTTCGATCGGATTCGCCACGGGGTCCCGGACCATCGGCTCGGAAATCATGCGGGAAGTTGTCGAGGATCTTGATCCGAGCACGCGTCCCGCGAATCGTGCGCGCATTTCGACCGCGAGGCCGGTTGTTCCGGTTCCCGCAGTCGAACCGCGGCCGATTCCTGCGCCAGCCCCCGCACTTGGCCCGACTGTTGCTCCCGGTGGGGCCGCACCAGCTTTCCGCCCGCGACCTGCAGCCGTGCGCACCGCTTCGCAAATGCCGACGACGTCGATATTCGATTCGTGGGCCATCGCGCCGCCGCCGGAACGCTCGTCCGGTTTGAAAAGGCTCGCGATTGCCGCCTGCGTGGTGGTGCCCGTGATGCTGATCGTCGGCTTCAGCCTTCCCAGGTTCGGAATTACCGCCGGAGCGCTGGCCGCAAAGCTTTCCGGTCGGGCGGTAAGTGCCGGACTCGGCGCAGGCGGCTCTAATTCCGATCTCAGTCCAACGCAGCAAACCGCCGATCCGCCTCAGGCGGTTCCGCCTGTAACGGGTTCAAACGGCGCGACGAGCGAGGTCCCGCCGCCGGCACCAGCGCCAGCATCCTCACAGGCGGTGACTGAACCAGCCGGGACGTCGCAAAGTGCGGCGCAGTCAAATGTTGCGCCTGAAACGCACGCGGCAGCGGCCGTTCCGGCGCAACCGGCACCCTTGACTGGACCTGCGGTCGTCGCCAAGAGCGACTCGAAAAACATCGATGAAAAGCCCGTGCGTGAGCCGGAAGCGACAGTCACCTCGAAACGAAATTCCGTGGTGCAGGTAACCCATCGCGAAAATCTTTTCGAATTCGCCCTCGAGAATTACGGTAAATCCAGCCGCAAGATGGTGGACGATATCCTCGAGCTCAATCCTCACATCAACGGACCGTACGACATGTTGAAGGCTGGGGAATGGATTCAACTCCCCGGCGAGCCAGCCGCACTCACGCCGGAGGAGCAAAGTCGTTAGTCCGCGAAATTCCGAGTTCGCTTTGGCTTCAATCGTATAGGAATCCACCCTAAGTACGTGACAATCCTAATTCAACGATCGAATATCCTGGGATTTGCGCTAGCTGTCCGTCGCTCCTGACCTGCCGCGTGCTGGTGTTGTGATGACGGCACTTGACTTGGAGTGGTTCCGAAGGGGAAAGATCAATGCATCGATCAAAATGGTTGGGATCGTTATTTCTAATTGCCCTTGCTCTACCCACTGGCCTGCGGGCTCAACAAAATGCCTCGGCAACACCGCCATCGACAAGTCCTCCTCCAGCCGCAGCGAACAGCAACTCTCCGGCCAACGGGCCAGACTTACAGCAGCGATACCCTCGATACAAAGTTGAGCCAGACGACAGTCTGGCGATTTCGTTCCCTCTTTCGCCGGAGTTTGACCAACCGACCGTTCTGGTTCAGCCGGACGGCTACATCAATCTTAATGGGGTCCCCAGCATTTATGTTCAGGGATTGACGGTGCCGGAAATTGTGGAGGCCCTAAAAAGGGCATACGCCGGCACGCTCCACGACCCCATTATCAACGTGGATTTAGGGGATTTTCAAAAGCCCTACTTTCTCGCTTCGGGTCAGGTGGGCAAGCCTGGCCAGTATGATTTGCGCCACGAAACCACGGTGTCGGAAGCGATCGCGATCGCCGGGGGCCTAGCTCCCACGGCAAAATCCCAAGTGTTTCTATTTCACCGCGTGTCGACAGGCTGGGTCGAGGTCAAGAAGCTCAACCTCAAAGACGTTCTGAATGGAAAAAAACCAAACGAAGATGCGTATCTATTACCGGGCGACTCCATATTCGTACCGGAAACATTCATCACGAAGTTCCGCAAATATGTACCTTACAGTCTTGGATCAGGCCTGTATGCAAGCCCATTTTGATTTTATATGGCCTGACAATGTTCCCGAACACGTCCGCTTCAGCGAGCAGTTGTTTGTGCCCTCTGCTCCAGGGTCACCGGCACACAACGAGATTGCGGCCTCTCAGAGTTTTCTAGCTTCACCTATGAGGTAGAAAAGAATGAGCAGGAACTTTGAATTGATGCGAAACATCGGTCGGGACATCGGACGGGACTTCGAAGAAAAGTCCGTACCTCGGCCACGGCCCGTGATTTCCAATGAACAGGAAAGATTCCGGCCGACGGGTACCCGTTTTGATTTGAGCCAAATGGCTCGCGAAGAGACACTCCGGCTCGTGCAGCGGCTGTTCCTTCAGCAGCCGCTAAAGGGCCCGCGTGCGATCTTGTTCGCCGGCATCGAACAAGGGACCGGCTGCAGCCAGATCTGCCTGCTGGTCGCCGAGACCTTGAGAAGCGCCGTCAACGGATCGATCTGCTTGGTCGACGCGAATTTCAGGTCACCATCGCTTCCGCGCCTGCTCGGAACGACGAACGGCTATGGGCTAACCAACGCCGTGCTGGAGGATGGTCCTGTGCAGGACTTTGTGAGGCCGCTGCACATTGCCAATGCCTGGCTGCTGTCGTGCGGCTCGCTCGGTCCTGGTTCACTCGATCTTCTAAATACCCAACGTATGAAAGCTCGTTTCGACGAGCTGCGGATGCAGTTTGACTATTTGCTGATCGATGCCCCATCACTAAGCCGGTATGCCGACGCCACGGCCCTCGGTCGGTTCACGGATGGTTTGGTCCTAGTTTTGGAGGCGAACGCGACCCGAAAAGAAACGGCTCTCAATGTAATGGAAAACTTACGTGCAGCTCAGATTCAGGTACTCGGTGCGGTGCTGAACAAGCGCACGTTCCCCATACCGGAGTCGCTCTATCGCAGGCTGTAGAGTTTCTGAAAGACGCCGGCGAGCATTGCTTGGTCCGTCGCCCCCGGATTTTCAAAACTATCCACCGCAGGCCCTACGTAAGCGCGCTGGAATACGAGGCGCAGCCCAAACGGAGTAGAAAGAACTCTTCCAGCGAGGAAGGACGATCTGAGCATGCTCGTATCCATCCAGACCATCCAAGGATCACTCCCTGTTCGCGTAGCAGGCAACAGGCTCGAGTCAATCTAGCCTAAAGATTTCCGAATAGGAAATCCTCAAAGTCAACACTTCCCGCCCCCAGCCGCCACAAAACAACTTACAGGAATTCTTTGCTTCGGGGACCCCGCACATGAACGCAGCTAAACGCCGTTTCGCTTTGAGTGGACTCAAGTTATTCGACATTTCCATGCTGATTCTCTCCTTCGGACTGTCGACCGCATTCGTTGCCTATGGGAATAACAAGGGAGTCGGCATCGAACAGTTTTTTTCCGTGCGAGTCAAACTGTCGAATTGCATCGCTTTTGTGTCCATTGTCCTGGCGTGGCACATCATCTTCTCTTTCTGTGGGCTGTATGAGTCAAGACGATTGTCTGCCAGGCACGCCGAACTCCTTGATGTGTTGAAGGCGACTGCTCTTTCAAGCGCTCTTTTGGCCGTGCTGGCCGAATCGCATCGAATTAGGATGATCACGCCGATCTTCCTGATTTCATTCTGGCTGGTCAGCTTTTTTCTGTTGACGGCGTCGCGACTTGTTCTCCGCCCCCTGCTGGCCACCTTGAGGAGGCACGGTCGAAACCTCCGCTACGTCCTCGTATTGGGGACAAACTCACGGGCGATCGACTTCGCACGGACAATCGAGGCGAACCCGGAACTCGGGTACCGCATCCTGGGATTTGTGGACGACGATTGGCACGGGATGTCCGAGTTCAAACAGACGAACTTCTCCATCGTGTCTGCCTATGAAGGCTTGCCCGAATTTCTGCGACGCAACGTGGTCGACGAAGTCGCCATGTATCTCCCGTTTGGACAATTTTATGAGGCTTCTTGTCAGGCCGCTGCGCTTTGCGAACAGCATGGCATCACCCTGAGATTTGACGGCGATATTTTTGGTCTGAAGAATTCACGATCCACCCCGGACGAATTTGACGGCCATCACTATGTCGCTACCTCTGCGGGGGCTCAGGACTGGTGGCCTTTGGCGGTGAAGCGAATCCTGGACATTTCCTTCTCTCTGATTCTCTTGATTCTGCTGGCCCCCGTATTCGTAGTCGTTGCCGTGCTGATCCAGCTTCACACTCCGGGACCCGTCCTTTTTCGGCAGGAACGCATCGGTTTAAACAAACGTAGGTTCCTAATCTATAAATTCCGGACCATGGTCCGCAATGCCGAGAAGATGATGGCCAAACTCGAGAGCCACAACGAGGTTTCTGGTCCCGTCTTCAAGATTAAGAACGACCCACGAATCACGCCGATCGGAAAGATCCTGCGGCGAACCAGCATCGACGAGTTGCCTCAGCTCTTCAACGTTCTCAAAGGTGACATGAGCCTGGTAGGACCCAGACCCCTGCCGGTTCGGGATTACGAGGGATTTAGCGAGGACTGGCAGCGGCGGCGTTTCAGCGTACGACCCGGTATTACCTGCCTCTGGCAAGTGAGCGGCCGCAGTTCTCTTCCTTTCGACCAATGGATGAAACTGGACCTGCAATATATGGACGAATGGTCACTGTGGCTCGATTTCAAGATTCTGGCGCAGACGGTATCGGCGGTTCTGAAAGGGTCTGGTGCTGCATAAAGTCGAGCGCTGCGAAACGATTGAGTATTGAGAATTGGGCGGAAGACATAGCGGAGGAAGCGAATGCAAGACCCAAAATTAGGAACAGGAATCGTACAGTCCCAAGGCGACATGACTCTTCGCGAGGCGCTGGCGGCATCGGGAGGGGACATTACTTTTCGCGATGTGCTGACGCCGCTGTTTCGCCACAAAAGAGTGATGATCACGAGTTTCTTGCTGATCGCGCTGGCCTCTGTCTTCTTTGCACTGGCGGTTTCGAATTCCTATGAGGCCCATATGGAGATTTTAGTCAACCGCGATCGAGTTGACCCGGTAGTGACGACGGAAGCCCCATCTCAGTTAATGATTCCGGCCGCGGTCGTGACTGAAGAAGAGATTAATTCCGAAGCCGAACTATTGCGGAGCCGGGACGTCCTGGAAAAGGTGGCCCTTGAAAATGGGCTCGTAGAAAAGGAAAAACATTCCTGGCACCGTTTCTTCGCCAGGCAAAACGACGGCGAGTATCTCTCGCTCGCTGTAGAACATCTCGTCAAGAAACTGAAGATCGAGACTCCAACCAAGACGAATTTGATTAGCGTAAGTTATACGTCGGCGGATCCGCAGGCCGCCTATGGCGTGCTCAACAGCTTGGCGTCTGCGTACGTAGAGAAACATGTTGCGGTTCACCGCCCCGCAGGATCCTACGAGTTCTTCACGAAAGAAGCGGACAAGTACCGGAATGCTCTGGCAGATTCCGAGGCCCAGTTGGCAAGTTTTGGCGTGGAACAGGGCGTTGTGGCGCCCGATGTCCAACGAACCGATATGGCTCAAGTCGTTGCCACCGCCGTGGGCTCGCTGCACCAGGCTGAGCAAGCCATCGCCGCTGATCAGCAGCATATCCAAAACGATAAGATACAAATGGACAAAACGCCGGAACGATCGCTTACGCAACAAGCTACGAATGCCTCCGATAGCTTAATGCAGCAACTGCAAGCCAATCTTCTTGCCGCCCAAGTCAAAAGAACCCAGCTCGTTGCGAAATATGATCCAAGCTATCCGCTGGTGCGAGAAGCCGACCAGGAAATCGCCGATACCGAGGCTGCGATTACAAAGGCCGAAAGCTCCAAGTACGTCAACGTGACGACAGATCGCGATCCCACCTTCGAGTTGCTCAGGGAGGACGCTGCCAAATCACAAACCGATCTCGCGGCTCAACGCGCGACCGTGAGTGCTCTGAAGGAAAGCATTCAGAACATGCAACAGCAAATGGTGAGCCTCGATCAGAAAGCACTCAAACAGCAGGACCTGCTCCGGGCAGCCAAGACGAACGAGGACAATTACTTGCTGTATCAATCCAAGGGAGAACAAGAGCGCGCCTCGGACGCTCTCGATAAGCAAAGGATCGCCAATGTGGCTATTGCTGTACCGCCTGCCATCCCGACGTTGCCTAAGACCAGCTCATCTCTGGTGCTCATGATCGGTTTGTGTCTCGCTGTTGCAGGTGGAGCAGGCGCGGCCTATACGGTGAACTTCCTCGATTCGTCATTCCGGACTCCCAGAGATGTCATGGAAGTTTTGGACATCGCGGTCGTAGCGGGAGTCCCCAGGGACCCTGTTTTCGCCAAGCGTGCTCAAGGATTCTTGCAAACTGCGCGATGAGAATCACTTTCCGCAGCCGGGCGCCAAACTTGATCGCCGTGCGAGTGGTGCGTTTCCACAACCGACAAGTCCAAGGAACCTCGTCCTTCGGCGCAGTATTTGAACGGCAAGCACGAGGGCGGCGCCCGAATCTCTATGAAGCTGCTAATCGTACACAATAGCTACCAGCAACCCGGCGGAGAGGATATCGTCTTCGCCCAAGAGTGTCAGTTGCTCCAACGTCATGGGCATACGGTCCTCACCTATCAACGCAGCAACCATGAAATAGAGGCGATGACAGGTCTTGAGCGGCTGGCGCTGACAAAAAACATCGTTTGGGGCGAAAACAGCAGGCGGCATATCCGGGAGCTCCTGCGGACCGAGCGGCCCGATCTGGTTCACGTACACAACACGTTCATGATGGTCTCGCCTTCCGTCTACGAGGCCTGTCAGGAAATGCGGGTGCCCGTAATTCAGACGCTGCACAATTTCCGGCTTCTGTGTCCGGCGTTTAGCTTGTTTCGCGACGGCCATGTGTGCGAGGAGTGCCCTACGAGCGGATTGTGGCGTTCCGTTTGGCATGGCTGTTATCGCAATTCGCGAGCCATGACCGCGAACATCGCACTCATGCTTCAGGTTCACCGCGTGTCGCACACCTGGAACAACTCGGTCGACACCTACGTAGCGCTTAGCGAATTCGCGCGTCAAAAATTCGTCGACGGCGGACTGCCTTCCGGAAAACTCTGCGTGAAACCCAATTTTGTCTGCCCGGACCCCGGTGAACGAGACCGGCCGGGCGACTACGCGATTTTCGTAGGAAGACTATCTCCGGAAAAAGGCGTGACGACGCTGCTGGCGGCCTGGGAACGTCTCAAGCTATCCATACCTTTGCTGATCGTCGGAGACGGACCCTTGCGGCCTTCTCTCGAAGAGCAGCGTAAAAAGAAGAACTTGTCGACGGTCCAATTCAGCGGGCAATTGACGATGGACCAGACTCGCACTGCGATCAGACAGGCCGCGTTCCTCGTTGCGCCAAGTCTTTGGTATGAAGGTTTCCCGATGATCATTTGCGAGGCGTTCGCGTGCGGCACGCCGGTGATTTGCTCCCGTCTCGGAACATTGCAGGAGATTGTTACCGACCGGGGTACTGGATTGCATTTTATGGCCGGTAACGCCGAAGACCTGGCGGACAAGGTTGAGTGGGCCTGGAGTAACCGCAGCCCAATGGCCGCGATGGGAAGATCCGCGCGCCAGGCTTATGAATCGCACTACACGGCCGAGAAGAACTACGACATGCTCCTCGAGATCTATGACCAGACCATGAGCAGTTACTCTCGTAATTAGCGGCTTTCGATCACGGCTGGAACAAATTGGTAGTCCTTGTGACACGAAGTCTACTGGAGACATACCGATGAGCGTGGCGATCATTACCGGTTCGGCTGGACTTGTGGGTTCTGAGGCCGTCGCTTATTTCGCCTCGCTGGGAATGGATGTCGTCGGAATCGACAATGGCATGCGGGCAAGCTTCTTCGGCGAAGAGGCTTCCACGCGCTGGGTACGGGACCGCTTATGCGCCGAAATCGCAAATTACCGTCACCATGAAGTAGACATTCGCAACGGGGAAGCGATCTCGAAGATATTCGCTCAGTACGGAACCAATGTCCGTCTGGTCATCCACACGGCGGCTCAACCATCCCACGACTGGGCTGCGAGCGATCCCAGCACGGATTTCACGGTCAATGCCAATGGCACATCGGTCGTGCTCGAGGCGACCCGGGCTTTTGCAAAGGACGCGGCTTTCATTTTCACCTCAACCAACAAAGTGTACGGGGACCGACCCAATTACCTGCCTCTGATTGAACTCGAATCGCGCTGGGAGCTTGACCCAACACACGCGTATGCGGCAAAGGGCATCCCGGAAACAATGCCCATCGATCAGACAATGCACAGCCTGTTTGGCGTCTCGAAGGTCGCCGCTGACGTCCTGGTGCAGGAATATGGGCGCTACTTCGGAATGAAGACAGCCTGCTTCCGGGGAGGCTGCCTAACAGGCCCAAACCACTCGGGAACGCAGTTGCACGGATTCCTTGCCTATCTGATGAAATGCGCGGTCACCGGAGATCGTTACACCATCTTCGGATACAAAAGAAAGCAGGTTCGGGACAACATCCACAGTAACGATCTCATTCGCGCCTTTCACGAATTCTTCAAGAAGCCGCGCAGTGGTGAGGTCTACAACATGGGCGGCGGAAGATACAGCAACTGTTCCATGATGGAAGCGATCGCTCTTTGCGAAGAAATCGCGGGCAAGCCATTCAACCTGAAGTATGTGGACGAGAATCGCCGCGGCGACCATATCTGGTGGATTAGCGATCTTTCCAAATTCCAGGAGCACTATCCGGCATGGAAGCCGGAATTCGACGTGCCCCAAATCTTGCGACAGATATACCAGCTGAATGTCGAGAGGTGGACCCAGGAATGCTCGATGCCGGAAAAAGAAATGTTGTCGGGATCCTAGTAAACGCAGTCGATTATGAAGGAGCGCTCCAGTTTATCTTCGGGGCTGCTCGCGAGAAGCGCGGTGCGGCGGTTTCCGCCCTTGCAGTCCACGGAGTCATGACCGGTGTACTGGATCGCGAACAGAAATTCCGTTTGAACCATTTCGACCTCCTGGTTCCCGATGGCCAGCCAGTCCGCTGGGTTCTGAACTGGCTATATAAAGACAATCTCGCCGACCGCGTGTACGGGCCGAATCTCACGTTACGAGTGTGTGCGCGGGCCGCGGACGAAGGCGAACCCATCTATCTTTACGGCGGGAACGCAGAAATCCTGTCCGCGTTGACCCAATCACTGGAACAAAGATTTCCGGGGATCAGAATCGCCGGCGCCGAACCCTCGAAGTTCCGGCGGCTGACCCACCAGGAGAAAGACGAATTGGCCGGCCGGATCGTCTCTTCAGGGGCTTCGATTACCTTGGTTGGCCTAGGCTGTCCCCGCCAGGAAACCTTTGCGTACGAGTTTCGCGACGCACTTTCGATGCCGGTCCTGGCGGTAGGCGCGGCGTTCCCATTTCTGGCCGGCCTGATCCCGCAAGCGCCTATTTGGATGCAGAAACGCGGTCTGGAATGGTTGTTTCGCTTAGCCAGTGAGCCGCGAAGGTTATGGCGCAGGTACCTCTATCTGAATCCCGCATATTTGTTTCTTGTTGCGATGCAGGCGTCAAAGCTATTTCGATATCCGACAGACGGCGTTTTGCCCACTCGCGAGCAACTATTCGGATAGCGGAGCGATCGCACCCCTTGAAAAGATTGCTCAAATGGAAATTGGACAGCGGGCTTGCTCGCAATGCGCTTTGGGTGAACGCGGGGCAGGGAACCAGGCTCGCGATTCAGGCGCTGTATTTCACTTTGATCGCGCGGTCGCTGGGGGTGAAAAACTACGGAGAGTTTGTCGGGGTTGTGGCGACCATAGGAATCTTTTATCCATTTGGAGCCCTGGGCAGAGGAAATATTCTGGTCCAGAACGTTTCGCGTGATCGTCGTCTGTTCGCATCCATGTGGGGTACGGCTCTTGTCACTATTTCGTTGTGTGGAACTGTGCTCGTCGGACTGGCGCTTCTATTTTCATGGATAGCCCTCCCGACCACAATTCCAATGCGTCTGATTCTGCTCGTCGCGGCGTCCGATATCGTAGCGCTGAATATTATCCAGACCTCTGGCCAGGCTTTTCAAGCATTCGACCAGCTCAGCTGGACAGCCACCATCGACGTGCTATCCAACGCCGGTCGGCTCGTGGGCGCGTTGACTCTTGTGACCATTCAACACCATCCGTCAGCCCTTCAGTGGGGATACGTGTACTTTTCGAGTTCTGCGGCGGTGGCGGCGATCGCTTGCTACCTGGTCTCAACGAAATTGGGACTTGCACAATTCCATCTCCCGGGTTCGGCCAAGGAAATAAGAGAGGGTTTCTACTTTTCCGCGGGTTTTAGCGCGCAAACTATATACAACGACATCGATAAGACGATGCTTGCCAGCCTTAGCACACTGGTAGCTACCGGCATCTATGGGGCAGCATATCGAATAGTAGATGTGAGCTTTTCTCCGGTCTCGGCTCTGCTATATGCCGCGTATCCTGGTTTTTTTCGCGCCGGCATGGGTGGCATTGCAGGGAGCTGCAAGTACGCCAAGCCGTTACTCGTGAGATCTCTCGGCTTCTCGCTTCTGAGCTGCACTGCGATCTTGCTCTTCGCAGGGGTGGTCCCGCGGATTCTTGGAGCGCAGTATGCAGCTACGGCCGAAGCGATGCGTTGGCTGTGTGTCCTGCCAATCTTGAAGTCATTCCACTATTTTCTGTCCGATATTCTAACCTCGGCGGGGCACCAAGGACTCCGCACCCTGATCCAAGTCGGGGTAGCACTGTTCAACATTCTGGTCAACCTTTGGATAATCCCGGCCTACTCCTGGAAAGGAGCCGCGGTATCGAGCATTGCGTCAGACGCATTGCTGGCATGCTCCGTGGCCTCTGCCGTATTTATCCTGCTGCGCCGCTCGCAGAGAGCGTCTGCAATCACGGCTGTGATTGGCGAGACGGGATTTCCCGCTTAAAACTGTCAGGCCCATTCGCGCAAAACAGTTTTGCCGTTCTCTTCGCGCCTTAGGTTTAGGGATGTGCGCGCAGTCGATGTTAGGAAGTCGTGGAGTACAACTCTCTACCCAGGGGATGAGCTGATGCACATTGCAGTCTGTGTTGCGACCTTCAGGCGGCCGAAACTTTTGCAGAAATTGCTGAATGGGATTGCGGATTTGAGATTCGTCAAGACGGCGATACCAGAGGTCACCGTGATTGTGGTCGATAATGACGCATCTGAGACAGCCAGAATGGTATGTAGTAGCGCAACCCTTCCTTGGCGGCTTAAGTATGTGGTCGAGCCAAAACGCGGCATCGCAGAAGCACGAAACTGCGCTCTGAAGGAAATTGGCGACGCCGACTTCGTGGCATTCATCGACGATGATGAGGTTCCTGCGAATGAGTGGCTCGATGAGTTGCTGTCAACTCAAGCAAAGTTTGGCGCAGACGTCGTGGCTGGACCAATCCGTCCATCCTTTACTGGCGATGTACCCGAATGGGTAAGGATATCGGGCTTTTTCGGTAGTCCTGCCCGTTTGACCGGGGAACCTCTCGCGTTCTGTTCGACGAACAATACACTTGTTATGCGGCCCGTATTCGATCATATCGGCGGCTTTGACGATCGGTTCCAGCTCACAGGTGGAGAAGATGTGCAATTTTTCACGCGTGTCCGGCTCGCCGGCTTCAAGATTGTATGGTCTGCGGAAGCGATTGTGAGTGAGACCATGTCCGGCGACAGGACGACCTTGGGAGCGCTCCTTCGGCGCGCATATAACGGTGGAAATTGTTATTCACGGGTGGAGTCCTCACTTGATGACCGCATCTTTGTCCGTCTCGTGAGGTTTTTCAAAGGTTTCGCGCGAATCCTCCAGGGTTTGCTGAATGCGGGCGCGTCTCTTCTTGCTGGTCGGGCTGCGGTCGTTCGTGCATTGCTGGTTACGTGTGGCGGCGTGGGCATGATCGCGGGCCTGGCTGGTCTCCGTTATGAAAGCTACAAAACCGTGAGCGGTGACCGAGTTGATTAGAAGACCGAGCAGCGCGCATCGATTGCGAAGATGCTATGGCGCCTGGCGTGGTATGGCATGCGCCATCTCTCGGGACGCGATGGTGAGTCGTTCACTCGTTCGTGCTCCTTCCGTCTGAGGTTCTATGGGGATTCGACGAAAGCTAATTGAGGATGCGTTCACACTGGTCGTTCTATTCATGGCAACCGGGGCATTCCAGACGTTCGCAGTGGATCACTCGGATTTGCGATCAGTCGACAATGGCTCTCGATTCATGGAGGTGCTATGGGTTGCCGTATATGGGGTCGTCGTGCTCCGCCTGATTCCCCAATCCCGACGAATAGTAATGCTGGTCCGCGAAAATAAATGGATTTTGCTGCTGGTTTTGCTCGCGGTAGCTTCAACGCTGTGGTCCGGAGATCCAGGCCTCACACTGCGCCGCACGTTCGCCCTTGTAGCAACAACACTCATCGGTATCGATATCGCGGTCCATTATTCAGTGCGAGACCAATTACGTCTGCTCTATATTGTCCTCGGCTTAGTCGTGTCGCTCGGAATTGTGGCACAGTTATTTTTCCCCGGTCTGATTCCCGGTGTGGATTTCGATACCGCGGCATGGCACGGACTCTGGTCTGCCAAGAACGAGTGGGGCCGGATTGTCGTACTAGCGGCCGTTGCAGTGTTCAGTCGTTCGCGCCGTTCCTTACGGGATTTCGCGCTCGTTGGATGTCTCGGGCTGATTGCTTTCGGATTGATCGTTTTGGCCCACTCTATCGGTTCATTGGTCATTTTGGCCGCTGTGCTCCTACTCTTTCGCGTATTTCCCGCACTGCGCTGGAGACCAAAGATTCTTGCTAAGGCGGGCTTGGCGGCGGCACTGATTGTGTTGCCGATTTCGTATCTGCTCGTTCAGAACCTCGATAAAGTGACCGCCATCTTCGGCCGAGACGCTACTCTTACGGGACGAGTGGGTATATGGCAATTGGTCCTGCCAAGTATAGAGAGGAGTCCGATTCTCGGTTATGGGTATAGTGCTTTCTGGCTACCAGACTCCCAAACAGCAGAAAGAATTCGAGAAGAACTAAACTGGGCCGGCGCTCCGCACGCGCACAATGGCTTCATTGACATGGCATTGGGGCTCGGCTTCGCGGGCCTTCTGCTGTTGCTCACCAGCTATCTCGTTGCAGTTCGACGGGCCATCGGGTGGTTTCACTTCCACCGAGGCACCGAACGCGAGGCCATGTGGCCGCTTGTCTATTTGAGCTTTTTTCTCTTGTATCAATTCACCGAGGGCAGTTTAGTTGCGGAGAATAACATCTACTGGATTCTGTACGTAGCCGTGTGCTTTTCGGTTACAAGGGTTGCGGTCGTCGATCGCCCGGCTCTCGAATTCGATAGCGAGTTCTCTCCGTCTAGGCAAATGTTTCCGTTGGGTCAGGAACAGCCGTTACACACGATCGATTGACGCTGGTTTACTTCTGACGGTCGGCTAACCTCGTCCTCCAATGTCGTCGATTTGCAATCATCCCTATGACTGATCTCTCCACCAAGAGAACTGCGACCTATATTCCCGGCCTAGACGGAATTCGGGCGATAGCGTTCGGCCTGGTCTATGTAGCGCACGCGGGGCTGGACTATCTGGTTCCAGGTGGACTCGGAGTCACTATATTTTTCTTTTTGAGCGGCTATTTGATTACAACATTGTTACGAACCGAAATGGAGCGCTACGGAAGAATTTCGATTTCGCAGTTCTATCTTCGTCGGACGTTGCGAATATTTCCCCCCATGTACGTGACACTGATTGTATGGATTGGCCTGACCGCTCTCGGCGTTTTGGTGGGTCGGCTGGAATGGCAGCCAATCGCTCTGGCAAGCGTCTATCTGACCAACTACATCGGAGTATTGACGCCGCATCGGCTTGAAGGCGGTCTTGGCATTCTATGGTCGTTGTCGGTAGAGGAGCATTTTTATTTAATCTTCCCGTGGCTGCTGCTGTTATTTTTGCGCAAAGGCCGCTCCTTCAGGGCGACGGCGCCGTTCTTGTCGGCGCTGTGCGTGCTCGCTCTTGCATGGCGCCTGGTACTGATCTTATATTTTCACTCAACCTCGGCAACTTACACCCACACGGACACTCGCTTTGATTCCATTCTGTTTGGATGTTTGCTCGCCGTCTCTCTAAATCCGCTTCTAGATTCGATTCCGAGCTGGCTGAGCAAACGATCGGCAAGCTTAGCAGTGGGAGGTCTGGTTCTGCTGCTAGGCTGTCTCGTATTTCGGCGGCCGGCGTTTCGAGAAACCTTTCGATATTCGATTCAAGGGCTGGCACTTATGCCCATTTTTCTTTTTGTCTTGGACGGCCCGGGAACCTGGGTGGTTCGACTTTTGGAGCAGCCCGTCCTGAGATTCCTGGGGCGGCGCTCGTACGCGATGTATCTAATACACCTGTGCATTCTTAACGCGGTGCATATGAAGCTGGGCGTGAACATGCTTTGGACGGCCATGATTTCCGCGCCACTGGTGGTCGGGTATGCGTACGCGATGTGGCGACTGGTAGAAGCACCGCTCGGTAACCTTAGGAAGAGCCGGCTTACGGGTCGGGAACACCGCGATAACCGATGGCACAAACCCGACGTGCAGGAACAAGCTCTAAAGCACGTTGTGAGTAGTTGAGCGTACGGGATGCCAAAAGTTTTGATCGTCCAGGCTCGCATGCCGAGCTTTCGGGTGCCATTCTTTACCAAACTGCACGAAGCCTTGTGCAAAGACGGCGCAGATCTCAAGGTGGCGTATAGCAGGCCTAATCGTTCGCACGCTCTTCGACAGGACGACGCCGAACTCCCGGCCGAGTTCGGGTACAAGGTCAACGCGAACTGGCTGGGGGAACGCTTCGTTTATCAGCCGCTTTGGCGCGAAATCATGCAGGCAGATCTCACAATCGTGGGCCCAGAGAACAAATACCTCAATAATCTGTGGCTGCTGCCCCTGTCTGCGATTCGTCTGAAGGCTGTCGCATTTTGGGGTCTCGGTCCCCATATGCATCCTGATCGTCGGTCGGTTACCTCGGAGTGGTTCAAAGAGCGATCCGCGGCGACAGTAGATTGGTGGTTCGCGTATACCGAGAGCGTCGCCACAAATCTTAGGAAGCATGGCGTGCCGGAAGAGAGGATCACGGTCGTCCAGAACGCCACGGATACAGTTGAATTGCGTCGCTTACTGAACGACATTTCGGAGCAGGAAACCGCCGAAGGCAGGCGGACCGTAACCGGCAACGCCGAGAGCAAGATCGGCTTCTACTGCGGTCGTCTCGACTCTGCAAAGGCCCTGCCCTTTTTGATCGAGTCAGCGCGCATCGTCAGACGCCGCTGCCCGAAATTCCACCTCGTAATTGTCGGGAACGGACCTGATCGCGACTGGTTGGAGCAAATCGCCTCTGCCGAGCCCTGGATTCACTATCTGGGGTCAAAGTGGGGGCGGGATAGCGCCTTACTCTATAAAATGGCTGACATTTTCCTGTTGGCGGGTACAGCGGGCCTGGCCATCGTGGACAGTTTCGCAGCCGGCTTGCCACTCATCGCGACGGAGTTAGCAAATCATCCTCCGGAAATCAGCTATTTGCGGCATCGCGAGAATGGGATGATCACCGGGCACGATCCGAACAAATATGCAGACGGTATTGCAGAAGTTTTTGAATCACCCGACCTACTGGCCAAACTTCGGCAAGGCGCCGGTATCGCAGGTGCCCGGTATACGATCGAAGCAATGGTTGAGAATTTCAGACTGGGAATAAACCGGTGCCTAGGACAACGCAGATTTTCCGCTCGACATAATATCACTCGACAATCGATGCCGAGGACGCAGGACTAACTCATATCTTTTCTCCTGGCTTTTGCAAAACCATATTCATGCGCCGGTTCAATCGATGAAGCGATCGCTCATTTGCATCCTATTGCTGTCCGTCGTCGGACCCTCGCTTACCGCAGCAACCGATGCTCGTGACATCAATCCGCCTTCGGAACTGATTCCCTCAAGTTTTTTCGGAATGCACATTCACCACATGGTGAGCCCAAATGGGACGAATCCACTTACGCCATGGCCAACGGTAAGCGTCCCGGAGTGGAGGCTTTGGGATGCTCGAGTGACTTGGCCCGATTTGGAGCCCACCAAAGGCCAGTGGCGATTTGGTGTGCTCGACAAATCGGTGGAGATGGCCGAAGCCCATCACACCCAAGTCATGCTAACGCTGGGGTTCACCCCACAGTGGGCATCGGCCCGCCCACAGGAATCCGTTGGTTATAACCGCGGATGGGCGGCGGAGCCAACCGACATCGAAGACTGGATAGTTTACGTTCGAACTGTCGCGACACGCTACAAGGGCCGCATCACGATCTACGAAATCTGGAACGAAGCGAATTTGAAAACCCACTATTGGACCGGTTCAGTCGACCAAATGGTCTCACTGGTACGCACGGCTCACGACGTCATTAAGGCGATTGACCCGACCGCGGTGATCGTTTCACCGTCAGCAACGACTGTATATGGACTACCCTGGTTCTCCGACTTTCTAAGCCGAGGCGGAGGACAGTATGTGGATGTCATTGGATATCACTTCTATGTCACTCCAGGCCCACCCGAGGCCATGGTGGAACTCGTTGAGAAGTTGAAGGATGTCATGCGTGCAAACGGCGTGGGGAACAAACCGATCTGGAACACGGAGTCGGGCTGGCTGCCGCCCGGCCCGCCGATACCCGAGAATATCGGCGCCGCATACCTTGCTCGATCCTACATCTTGCTGTGGGCAGCGGGTGTTGAGCGATCCTATTGGTATGCATGGGACGACAGTGGAGTGTCCGTGCGTACGACGAAAGCCGACAATGTGACGCCGACCTTGGCGGGAGAGGCGTTCGGCACGATACAGAAGTGGTTGGTGGGAACGCGCATGGACTGGTGTCACGAGGACGCGAGCCAAGACTGGACATGCCAGTTGAATCGCGACGGGTCGCCGGAGTGGATTGTTTGGAACGCAGACCGAGCCGTACCGTTCGCGGCACCTCCATCTTGGCACGTAGAAAGCGTTCTGCCTCTACTCGATGCAGCGCATGCTTTCAACGACGGCATTGTCGTAGATCAGATTCCCCAACTCCTGACTCGGACAAATACCCAACCTCTTGTGACGCAAGACTTCACTGTTGACGCCGCCAACTGGTGTCAATTTCGAATATGAGTGTTTCGCTGCTTTCAAACGTTCCGCATTATCACCGTCTTGCCGAGGCCCTCGACAAAGCCGGCTCGCTTGACCACTACGTAACCGTGGTCAGCCAAATGAATGAGAACACTTGGCCGCTCACTCCCGCCAAGATCAAAGCACAATTTAAGGGTCGACGTTTACGAGTTCAAGCCTCCAAAGTGACCCAGCTGATACTGCCAGAAATACTCCTAAAGATTCCTCCCAGCTTAGGGATGTACTCGTCGGAGCGCGGATGTTACATCAACAACTATCTTTTTGATTTAATGGCCAGCAGGTCCATTCCCGAAAGCGCCGTGGTCCACTTCATCAGCAGCATTGGGCTGATTACTGCGACGCACGCAAAGAAATGGCGTGCCACCTTGATCTGCGACTGCCGGCAGGAACATCCTCTATTTCACGAAGACTTGCTGAAAGACGAAGCACAACGCTGTGGTGTGGAGACGTCTGCTCTGTTCGGTCTTTCCTATCGGGACAAAATACTAAGAGAATTTGATATAGCGGACCACATCATAGTGCCGTCCATACACGCAAAAACAACCTTCCTCGCGCGTGGTTTCCGGGACGAGAAGATCCATGTTCTTCATTACGGAGTCAAGTCGAACCTGTTTCGTCCGATCAAGAAAGACGACGACATATTTCGAATCATCTATGTCGGCCAAATCACATTTCGAAAAGGGATTCAATATTTACTCGAAGCTTTCACAAAACTGAATCTTCCTGGCAGTGAGTTACTCCTCGTAGGCGGCGTTGACCCGATATTCCGCCCGATCCTTGAGCGCTACCAGGGATCGTTTAGGCACATTCCCCACCTCGCACACGTGGACTTGTTCGCTCATTATGGCCAGAGCTCTATTTTCGCTATGCCTTCGCTGGCGGACTCGTTTGGGCTTGTCGTATTCGAAGCAATGGCCTGCGGTCTTCCGGTCCTTATTTCTCAAAACACAGGCGCAGCCGATCTGGTTCGCCACGGAGAGCACGGGTTTGTTGTGCCCATCCGCGACGTCGAAGCCATTCAAGAAGCTATCGTCGCTGCCTACGATTCGCCTGAGCTAGTCACGAAATTATCGGCAAACGCGACAGCGCTGGCCCGCGCGCAAAGCTGGGAACGTTATGGCCAAGACGCCATTGACCTTTATCAGAGCCTGGGGCTGCTATGAATGGCAACTCAAGCCGAACGTCGCAAATTGTGGCGCAATAAGAGGAGCTTGCATGTCTGACTACTATCAGAAGACGGCTGCCCAATATGATCGCTGGCATGTCCAGGATGGGGATCAACATTTCGTAGCCCTTAACTACTTATCTCACCTGATGAAGGCGATTGGGGCTACTAGCGTCTTAGATGTAGGCACTGGGACAGGGCGAGCAATTCGGTATTTTTCCGAACGCCTGCCCGACGTGAAAATCATTGGAATCGAACCGGACGCGGCGCTTCGGAAAATCGCAGTGAATGAACACCAACTTCCTCAAAGCGTCGTTCTGCCGGGCGACGGTTCGGATATACCTTTCCCCGATCAATCCTTCGACATCGTATGCGAATTTGCCGTTCTGCATCATGTGAAAAGGCCCGAACAGGTCGTATCTGAAATGCTGCGGGTGGCCAGAAAGGCAGTGGTCCTGTCGGACGAAAATCGATTCGCTTATGGGTCTTTCCCGGAACGGCTCGCAAAGCTGGCGCTATGCAAGACTGGCTTGTTTCCAGCCTTCTATTGGCTGAAGACAGGCGGTAAGGGGTATCGCTATTCTGAAGGGGACGGGATTGCCTACTCATACAGCGTATTCGATGCCCTTCCACAGTTCTCAAAGTGGGCTGATCGAACGATTATGATTCCGCTCGACCGAAACGCTCTCAAGCCAACCTATGAGAATAAAGTGTCCACTCTGTTTCAACCGATCCTGACATCTTTTCACCTGATGCTCATGGCCGTCCGCGATGTTTCGCCGGTCGCGTCAGAAGATGCTGTTTCGACGAGAATGTAGTTTGGGTGAGCCGTTGTCACAAGATCCGTTTCATCCACGCGAGGTTAACGTCCGATCGGACGAAGGTGGGGTCGCGATGAAGCAACTGCTTAGTTCGTGCGCAAAATTCGCTTTTCGTGTCGCCAATATGAATAACGACCGGCCGAAACGGATGCCCCGTGGTCTCCTGGCCGGGAAACGATACATCGTGAATCCGTGCGCTCAGCCTGGGATTTATCTTTGTTTGTACGAATATGAGTTGCAGGAACACTTTTACAGGTTACTGAAGACCGGTATGCGAACGTTCGATATCGGCAGCGCGATGGGATTCCACGCTGTGGGGATCAACAACCTGACTTTGTCTGACGTGGTATGCGTAGAGCCAAATTCTGCCGCACGCGTTAGGCTACGCGAGAATCTAGCTGCCAACGGTTTGTCATTCCCAGTCGTAGACGCATTCATTGGCGCCAAGACCGGACCGTCAACGACCACTATTGACAAGCTATCTGAAGATTACTTTGCTCCGGATTTTCTGAAGATCGATATTGAAGGCGGTGAATATAATGCGCTTCAGGGCGCCGAGCACGTACTTGCCCGGCACAAACCGGCGATGATTATCGAAACCCATAGCGTCGAGCTCGAGACAAACTGCGCGGATTTTCTTAGGAAGGCTGGCTATAGGATCTGCATCGTGAAACAGAGACGCTTCATGCGCGAGGGCAGGTCAGTCGCTCACAATCAGTGGATTGTCGCACAGCCATAGAGACGGCCCGCACTGTCGCCGTTCACGATTGCGATCCCGTCGCGAGGTAGTTTCCGTAAGATTCGCACCAAGAGTCGTCGGAACCAGCCATTCAAAATGCGATTTCCCGAACCATTTGAGCGGATGTGGCTTTTCCTGTGTAGGCAGGACGCCCGATTTACGCAGCTAGCCATCAGGTGGTTGACGCGCCAAAATGGGAGAGCGAAAACGCCGATTGTTGCGGCGCACGGGCCAATTGTCTCGCTCACCACGTATGGCAGACGACTGCGCACGGTCCATTTGACTCTGGAATCGATCGCTACTGGATCTGTTCTGCCTTCGCGGATCATTCTCTGGTTGGATGATCGCGATGTGTTTAGGAATGTGCCACATCCCCTTCGAAGACTCGAAGAAAGGGGCCTTGAAATAAAACTATCCCAGAACTACGGTCCACATACGAAGTATTACCCATTTCTTGAGTCGACCGACACATTCAAAACGCCCTTAGTCACGGCCGATGATGATGTCCTGTATCCCAAAACCTGGTTGAGCGGTTTATTGAGCAGCTTCAATGGAGAGCGCTCGGCGATTAGCTGTTACCGCGCTTATGTGATGAGAATTGTCGATAGGACGATCGCCCCGTACCGCAGCTGGGGGCCTTGCAGATCTGTTGAACCAAACTTTCTGCATTTTGCTGCTGGCAGTTATGGATGCATATATCCACCGCTCTTTCTGAAGGAGCTGCAGGCTGCGGGCGCCGAGTTCAGGCAGTTGTGCCCCAGGGCCGACGATGTGTGGCTTCACGTTAATGCGATCAGAGCAGGAGTCAAGATCAAGCAGATCACCAAGCGTTCCCCAACGTACCCGTTGTTGCCTGAAACGCAAGACCACGGCTTGTACCTCTCAAACATTGGGCTTGGTCAGAACGACATCCAGATTAGAAACACGTACAAACCTGCCGATATCGCATTGCTGCTGTCACACTGCCGGCACGACTCTGGCCCATCGGTGCTTAAGCGGTCCCCCGGGGTTGCGGAGCTGGAACACACTCCGATCGAAAGCAGCAAATAATTGCAATCGCGGGCGCTCGAGCTCGACTCAACATTGCGGGAGCCGATCAATGCCACGACTTGACCTAAAGAAAATGATTTCGGAGACCCTGCTATTGCAGCCTAAACTTTGGTTGTTTGCGAAGGAAGTGAGATCTCTGGGACGAAATAGAGACGCAGAGCAACTTCTTGTCCCCGCCCTCGTTCGCCCCGACACGGTTGCAGTGGATATAGGCGCAAACCGGGGAGTTTATACGAAGCTAATGCTGACACGGACCCGAAATGTCATTTGCGTTGAACCGAATCCGGAAAACGCGCGCGTACTGGAACGGGTTTTCGGGAAAGACGTGCGAGTCATCAGCGGTGCTGCTTCAAACAGGAGCGTAGATGTCGTTCTTCGCATTCCCGATGCTGACGCAGGGTGTGCAACTATCGAGGACCACAACCGGTCCTTCTCAGGCGCCTTCAAGACGATCCGTGTGAAGGCATTCAGAATAGACGATCTAAACCTCGAGAACGTATCGTTCATCAAAATCGATGTCGAGGGTCACGAACTGGCAGTGTTGGACGGTGCTTTGGAGTTGCTGAAGAAAAACCAACCATCGATTCTCTTGGAAGCCGAAGAGCGACATCGGGAGCGGGCGGTCGAGACCGTCAGAGAATTTCTCGAGCCTTTAGGATATGAAGGCTACATGCTGGAGAAAGGCGCACTGGTGTCAATCCGACGCTTCGATCCCGCTGTCCACCAGAGCGCTGTAGCTGCCGAGCAGAGGCGGTTAACAGGGCGACGCGGAGATCTGTACATAAACAATTTCATCTTTCTTCCGACGTTTTCCGCAGCCCAGGGCCGACGACTTTCATCCCGCTCCATCGCAGAAGTTCCCGTTCGGCAAAATAATGTTCGAGGCTCTGCTTTCTCGTAATTGCTGCATCTCGGGTATATCTCGAACACACACACTTTCTTGAATCGGAATCAGCTATGGCGGCCGAAAGGAACATTCTGCAGCTCACGACCGAGCACCCTCAATTGTTCAGTGACGTGGATTTCTCAGTCTTCGCGATTTAACCGGTCGAGGGAAGTCCCGGGGAACAGCCGATGAACTTTCTCGAAGCTCCATTCAAGGTTGCCAAGCGCGTGGCTCGAATCACTGCTGGCCGCGATGTCTATATTCCGAAACAGGTCGATTGCAGCGTGATCTATTTGGGAAACGTCGGCACTTCCTGGCCCGTTTGTCCCGAGGTCCTTCTTGACCAACCGCTCATCTATTCCTTTGGAGTCGGGGAAGACGTCTCCTTCGACCTCGAAATGATTCGGCGTTTCCACGCAACGATCCACGCATTCGATCCCACGCCTCGCTCGATTGCTTGGATCGCCAGCCAGCGACTTCCCGCGAGTTTCCACTTCCATCCTTGCGGTATCGCGGATCGTGACGGGGTCTGCAGTTTTCTACCTCCCGCAAATCCCGCGCACGTGTCACACACCATGATAGCGCGGGAGAGTGCCAGCCCACCGCTCGAACTACCTGTCAAGAGAATGCGTTCGTTCCTCGCCGAATTGCACCACTCCCGCATCGACCTTCTCAAAATGGACATCGAAGGGGCCGAGTACGCGGTGATTGACGATCTAGTGGCTTCTGGAATCGTAGTCAAACAGTTGCTTGTCGAGTTCCACCACCGCTGGAAGGAGGTCGGCGTGTCCAAAACAAAACACGCTGTCCGCAAACTAAACGCGGCCGGTTATCGCATTTTTGCAGTTTCACCAAACGGCGAAGAATATGGCTTCCTCAATTTTGATACCCGGTAGCGTCGTGGTCCCGAGCCAATCGGAGCTCGCCGCTCGCGCAGGTAACCTTGGCTGCGAGCTATTGCACTCGACCCGTTCTACATAGTTGTGGAACTCATTTCACTCCGAGGTGAAAAAGTCAGTGACAAAGTGTGACGTGGTGATCATAGGTGCCGGGCCTTATGGCTTGTCCATCGCGGCGCATCTCAAGGCGCGCGGCGTCGACTTTCGTATTTTCGGCCATCCGATGCGCACGTGGTTAGCGCACATGCCCAAGAGCATGCGGCTTAAATCGGAGGGCTTTGCGTCCTCCCTCTATGATCCGGATTCAACTTTCACTCTTGAGTCCTACTGCAAGGACAAGGGGATTCCATACGCCAAGATAGGGCTTCCCGTCCCGCTCGAAGTGTTTGCTTCCTACGGGATGGAATTTCAGCGTAGATTCGTGCCGGAATTGGAGGGCAAGCTCGTTAGCTCACTCCAACGATCCACGGAAGGCTTTTGTATTCGCCTTGAAGATGGAAAGCTCATTTCCGCGCGCAGGGTAGTGATGGCGATTGGCCTAACGCATTACGACTATCTTCCGCCCGTTCTGGCTGCTCTTCCAGAAGGGTTCGCGACTCACAGCTCACGGCATCATACTCTCGATCATTTCAAGGGGCGCGAGGTAGCGGTGGTAGGCGCCGGAGCTTCCGCCTTGGATCTAGCCGCGCTGCTGCACCAAGCCGGAGCTCGACCCCACGTGGTCGCTCGCAGGGCCGTTATACATTTTCATAGCCAGCCGAGGAAACTGGAACCATCATTTCTCGACGAGCTCCGTGCTCCGGTCACGCCGATCGGGCCGGGCTGGAAGTTGTTCTTATGTGCCAACGCTCCTCTTCTTTTTCGCTCAATGCCCGAAAAGTTTCGACTCGAGAAGGTTCGGCGCGTTCTCGGGCCGGCAGCTTGCTGGTTCGTCAAAGACCAGATCGTTGGCAAGGTCCCGATCATCCCTGGAGTTACCGTCACAGAAGCGGAAGTCCAGACGGGGAGAGTGGGTCTTCGTCTCACTGACGGCGCAGGCGTCCATACGACGTTGATGACAGACCACGTCATTTCGGCAACCGGCTACAAGGTCGACATCGAACGCTTAACCTTCCTAGATCCAGATCTGCGAGCCAGAATCCAATCGGTTGACTCGACGCCCGTCCTGTCTGCGAATTTTGAGTCGTCGGTGCCCGGCTTGTATTTCGTTGGTCCGTCCGCGGCCAATACCTTCGGCCCTCTCTTGCGTTTCGCCTGTGGAGCAAGATTCACCGCGCGAAGGCTTTCAAGGCACCTTGCGAAATCGCCTAGTCGCGAGGCGCTATCGAGCGAATCGCAGGTAAGCGTTAGCTCCTCAGATGGGGAAAATGTTTCTGTCGCCAATCTTTCGTAAGCTGGAGTTCATTAGGGCGGTGCCCCGATGCCCCCTATTCATCGCGGGCGACACAGGGCCATACGCTCCTTTCGCGCAAGATCGGTCGTTTTGAACCCGTCAGCTTGAGGCGATCCAACTAAACATGAAACCTCGTGTCCTCGTTGCCACGACTTGTCGCTGGTTTTCTGCGGCGCGGCTCGCAATTTCTCTCGCCAAGGCGGGTTTTCATGTCGACGCTGTTTGTCCGTCGCGTCACGCAATCGCGGTGACGACCGTCGTTCGCCAACCGCACAGGTACCATGGCATTGCGCCGCTCCGGTCATTCGCATCTGCGATCATCGCTACAAGTCCGGATATCATCATTCCTTGTGACGAACCCGCGCTACGGCATCTCCACGAACTGTACTATCGAGCCGAAAGCCGCGAAGGAGAACGACCGGCCGTTTGTGCGCTCATCGAACGATCACTAGGAGCTCCTAGGAATTTCCAGATCGTTTGTGAACGAGCTTCGTTCATGAAGGTAGCAGAGGAAGAAGGAATCCGAGGACCGAGGACCCAGGTTATCTCTAGCACCGCCGACCTGATGTCGTGGACAGCAAGGATGGGCTTCCCGGTGGTGCTGAAATCAGACGGAACATCCGGCGGTGACGGCGTAAGAATCGCTCGCACACCTCAAGAAGCAGAGAATGCTTTTCACTCGCTCCAAGCCCCTCCTTCCCTGGCACGAACAGCTAAACGGGCCTTCGTCGACAGAGATGCGAGATCGGTTTGGCCCTCCATATTTCGTAATGAACCGGTCATCAGTGCACAAACGTTCGTCGAAGGACGTGAGGCAACTAGCACGATCGCTTGCTGGGAGGGCACTGTGCTGGCCGGCCTGCATTGTGAAGTGCTCAACAAACATTACGCGACGGGACCAGCCACGGTTCTACGGCTGATCGAGAACGTTGATATGTCGACCGCCGCCGAAAAACTCGCCCGTCGACTTGGCCTTTCAGGCATCCATGGGCTTGATTTCATGCTTGAGGCAGAAAACGGAAAGGCACACCTCATCGAAATAAACCCACGAGCGACGCAAGTTGGACATCTCGCCCTTGGATCAGGGCGCGACCTTCCCGCTGCTTTGTATGCAGCCCTCACCCGGAACGTCGCCCACGAAGCCCCCACGATCACTGACAAAGACACGATCACGCTCTTTCCGCACGAGTGGCTAAGGAATCCGGCGAGTCCATTCATTCAGTCGACCTATCACGACATCCCCTGGGAGGAACCAGAGTTCATTCGAGCGTGCGTGGGCACACGCCAAAAACAGACTGATTTATATTCTCAGTGTAAGACAGATCAACCCTGTCGCCCGTTCGCGTCCGCACCGGTGAGCGAGGGAAGCCTTGCAGTATCATCACCGAAACCCGCGTCGACCGCCGGGCTGTAGAAATGCTCTTGAATAAGTCCCGAGAGCGATCCCTCCGTAACGGTCCTTCTCGACGACAGGGTGGGAGACTGTGGACAGGAAGTCTTACAAAGAACAAATCATCCGTCAGGGCTTCACTGGACGACTGAAATGGTATCGCCGAGTGACGGGCGTTGGGACATTCGAACTCAATCATGTAAGCCCGGGAAAAAGCGGAGGGAAGCAAGTGGAATCAGGTTTCGCAAAATACTCGGATGGCCAAACTCTCTACGGCGATGATTTTTCCCTAGATCAGATCGAAGCGTGGTTCTGCGATGAGCAGGAGGGTTATTACAACCTCGCCGAGGACCGCAAACCAGGGAAATATGGTTATCACGCTCTGAACTGGCGTCACGGCTTTCGTCATCTTCCGCCGTTCCCTTTCGAACACGTACTTGGTATGGGAAGCGCATTTGGCGATGAACTGGAGCCGATCCTTGACCGGGCCAAACGGGTAACAATTCTCGAGCCATCGGATGGGTTTTCAAACCCAAAGTTTGAATACGTCAAACCCAACGCTAGCGGCGTCATGCCGTTTGCCGACGAGCTGTTCGATCTAGTTACCTGCTTTGGGGTGCTGCATCACATCCCTAACGTCTCCACGGTTCTTCGGGAACTGGCGCGATGCATGAAGCCCGAAGGGTGGCTGTTGGTTCGCGAACCAAACCATTCGATGGGGAACTGGGACCGGCCGCGCCGCGGGCTTACGCGCCGAGAGCGCGGCATTCCGCTGCCTATAATGCGCAAGATTGTGGCTGACGCTGGCCTGCAGATTGTGCGTCAAAGGCGTTGCATGTACTCGCTCACCGTCCGGCTTCAGTCTCTCCTTCCAAAGGAGCAGCTTGTTTACAACACCCGGTGGATTACAGCCCTTGATGATTACCTTTGCAATCTTCCGGTCTGGTCTGGTCAGTACCACGCCACAAGTCTTATCCAGAGGTTCCGGCCGTGGGCGGTGTTCCTAGTCCTAAAGAAATCGTCGTCGTAGCCGCGAAGTCAAGAATATGCGTTAAACGCTAACGATCCGTTCAATCCGATCTCTTAAATCATGAGCGCTGTCAGGATCCCGACAGTGTCCGGGGGCAAGGGAACTACTGAGAATTGGCCCGAGCTTGACGCACTGCGTTTCTTTGCCTTCTTGGGTGTGTTCATCTTTCATGTGATTCCGCACGATTCGACCTTCTATTCACAGCACCAACTCTTTCCTCAGATGCTTGTATGGCCTATTTGTGTCGTCGTTGGACCGGGGCCGTCGGGTTCGACTTATTTTTGCGCTTAGTGCGTACCCCATCACCGTCCTCCTCCTTCGCGACAAAGATTTACGCGGTGGCATCAGCGTAGCCGCGTTCTACCTTCGCTGAATGTCAAGTGTTTGGCTGTTGTACTTTTTCCGCATAACTGTCGCTGCCATTGTTCCTCTGTGGGATCCGAGCCACCGGCTGGAACGGGCTTACATCGCGGGCCACCTATTACTGGCGGGAAATTGAGTAAATGCCTGGAAAGGACAGCCTGCATCCACGGCCGTTCCATTGTGGAGCGTTGCAATCGAAGAGCAATTTATCTGCCGCGGCCGTTGATTGTACGACGAGTATCTGGCGAGTGTATGAAATACGCAATCGCAAGCCTTCTATTTTCGGGATACGCTTCTAGGATTCTGCTAGTTTTAGAGCGCGTAAAAGGTGTGGCTGTTGAATATAATTCCTTTGCGCGTACCGATCCGATCGCGCTCGGAATTCGCTTAGCAGTAGTGGTTCGTGAGCGCCATGCGTCATCATTCCCGCCAAATGAGCACTCGGTGAACGCAGGAAACATTGTGAATGTTTCTGCGAAAACCACCTACCGCATCGTCGCTACGGGACTATTTCTGGGAAGGGAGAAAAGCCCCTGAGAAAGCTGATCGCTTCGAACCTGATGACGCTCGACGGCTTCTTTGAGGGGCCGAACGGGCTCGATTGGGTGGTCCTGGACGCGGACTTTTTCGACTATGCCCTGGAGATGTTGAAGGAAGCGGATACCCTTTTGTTCGGACGCAAAACGTACGAGCACATGGCGGCGCATTGGCCCACGGCGCCCACTGACGAAATCGCCTACAAGATGAATCATCTGCCGAAGCTCGTCTTTTCAAAGACGCTCGATAAAGCGGTGTGGAAAAACTCCACGTTGGTGAAGAGCGATTACCCGGCAGAGGTCTTGAAACTGAAGCAGCAGGATGGCCAGGGCGCGCTGGTGATTCTGGGCAGCGCGACGCTGGCTTCGCATTTGCTCGAGTACGGGCTGATTGACGAATATCGCGTGATTCTGAATCCGGTGCTGATTGGCGCGGGCAGGCCGCTGTTTCCCGACATCCGGCGGAAAATCAATCTCAAACTCACGCGGACGAAGCCTCTGGCGTCCGGCGTCATCATTTTGTATTACGAAAGAGCCGAGAAGTGACCCTCAGCCGCGGCCGATGAAGGGCATCTTGGTGGCCATTACGGTCATGAACTGCACATTGGCGTCCAGCGGCAGCGACGCCATGTAGACCACGGCGCGCGCCACATCCCCGGCGTTCATCGTCGGCTCAACCTCGATTGAGCCGTTGGCCTGCGGCACTCCCCTTTTCATCCGCTCGGTCAGCTCCGTCGCCGCGTTTCCGATGTCAATCTGCCCGCAGGCGATGTCGTATTTGCGGCCATCGAGCGAGGTTACTTTTGTCAGGCCGGTGATTCCGTGTTTCGATGCCGTGTACGCAGCGGAATTCGGGCGCGGCGAGTGTGCGGAAATCGAGCCGTTGTTGATGATCCGGCCGCCGCGCGGGTCTTGGCTCTTCATGATCTTGAAGGCTTCCTGGGTGCACAAGAATGCGCCGGTCAGGTTTGTGTCGACGATTTTCTTCCACTGCTCGTAGTCCAAATCCTCGAGCGGCACGGCGCGTCCAGAAACGCCGGCGTTGTTGAAAAGCAAATCGAGCCGGCCGAACACCTCACGTGTCTTTGCAAAAAGCTCGCGCACGGCGACGGGGTTAGCCACGTCGGTTTCGACCGCGAGTGTTTGCGCCCCCGCGTTCTTCACCTCCGCCGCGGTTGCTTCCAGGAGTTCCACGCGGCGCCCCGCCAACACCACCGCGAAGCCCGCCTGCGCCAGCGCAATCGCTGTCTGCTTGCCGATCCCGCTGCTTGCGCCCGTCACCAGCGCGATTTTCGACCGTGATTGTGGAGCGGGGCTCATCGCCATCCGGATCATAGCTCAGTTTCTTCGGCAAAGGCGATGGCTGAAGTCAGGCACCAACGGCTTGTCCAAGCAACCACCTGCGATTTAGGTATAGAATCCCGCCGTGCGCATCCCATTGAATCTATGTGTTTTGGTTGCGATTGTCGGGACGATCGCGGGCCCCCAGGGGCAGGCCGCCAAAGACACTCCGGCGACGATTACGATCACTCTGACAGGGCAGTCCATGATCCGCTCGGACTTGCGCGCGACCGCGCCGGAAGCCGTGCCGGTGATTCAAGGATTGCTGAAGGGCGATGTGGTGTTCACGAACTTCGAGTCGACGGTTGCGGAAAAGGGCGAGACGGTCGAGCAGGGCCGCGGCTTTCTGACGCCTCCTGAAGCTCTCGATGCTCTGGGGGCGTTCGGTTTCAACCTGGTGGCTTTTGCGAGCAATCACGCATTCGATCTGAAAGCCACGGGAATCCAGAACACCATTCGTGAGGCGGACGCCCGCAAGCTGGTCCATGCCGGGACCGGAAGTAGCGCCGTCGAAGCCGCCGCACCAGGGTATCTGCGCACGCCGAACGGAACAATTGCGCTGGTCGCCAGCGCGTCCGGCCTGATTGCGCCGGGAGGAAACGCAACGGCAGACCGGCCGGGCGTGAACGAACTTCGCGTGGAGGCGGGCGGCGAGCAAAACGAAGCGACGGAGGATCTGCCGGGAGCGCCCGCGAACACTCCCAACGCCGAAGATGCGCAGCGCATACTTCAGAGCATTCGCGAGGCCCGCCGGCATGCGGATCTCGTGATCGTCTACCAGCACAATCATGTATTCGGAAACCATTCTTTTTCGACTATTTTTTCAGAAGGAATGTCGGAGCGCCTGGCGCCGAATGACTGGCTCGTGAAATGGACGCACGCGGAAATCGACGCGGGCGCCGACATCGTGGTGATGCACGGAGCGCCCCTGCTGCATGGTATCGAGATCTATCGCGGCCGCCCGATTTTCTACGATCTCGGCAATTTCATATACAACGTGCCGCCGACGCTGACCTATATTGGCGAACCAATGAGCTGGGAAAGCGTGGTCGCGTATCTCGAGCTGCGGGGCACGAGCCTGCGCTCGATCACGTTGCGGCCAATCGCATTGAACAATATCGGCGAGGGTCAGCCCGACGTCCACAGCGAATACACCAACAACCGATTTCTCGACACGCGCGGTTTACCCTCGCCCGCGACCGGCGCGAAAGCCGGCTATATCCTGCGGCGCGTGGCGGACGAATCGAGGACCTTCGGCACAAGGGTTGAAGTGCAGGGCGATCGTGCGGAAATTCTTCCGCGGGTAGACAAGTAAAGGCCGAGATCGAATTCGTCTGCGCTGAGGAGAGGTTTTGCGCCCGAGGGGGAAGCTTTCGCGATCGCCTTCCGGCCCCCGATACCGAACTTTGAATCACGGAACAAAAAAAACGGGAGCGAACCTGAAGTCCGCTCCCGGGTGATGACCAGACCCTGCTGGTTTCCCGTCAAATCCTAGGCCGTTGCGTGCGCCGGCTTCGGGACCGTGTTGATCGTCTTTAGGATGCGGGAGACGATCTGGTACGGATCGCCCTGCGAGTTCGGCCGACGATCTTCGAGATAACCCTTGTAGCCGTTCTTGATGAAGTTGACCGGCATGCGGATCGAAGCGCCGCGGTCGGAGAGACCGAAGCTGAACTTATCGATCGCCTGCGTTTCGTGCAGACCCGTCAGGCGCAGATGGTTGTCGGGGCCGTACACCGCGATGTGCTCGGGAATATGCTTTTCAAAGGCCTTCATCAGGGACTCGAAGTATTCCTTGCCGCCGACTTCACGCATGTATTTTGTCGAGAAGTTGGTGTGCATGCCCGATCCGTTCCAGTCGCCCTTAATCGGCTTGCAGTAGAGTTCGACGTCCACCTCGTATTTCTCGCACAGGCGCATCATCAGGTAGCGCGCAATCCAAGTGTCGTCGGCAGCCTTGGCCGAGCCTTTCGCGAAAATCTGAAATTCCCACTGGCCCTTCGCCACTTCGGCGTTGATGCCTTCGTGGTTGATTCCCGCCGCGAGGCAAAGATCCAAATGCTCATCGACGATCTGTCTTGCAACGTTGCCCATGTACTTATAGCCGACGCCGCAATAGTAAGGGCCCTGTGGACCCGGATAACCTTCGGTCGGGAAACCGAGCGGGCGTCCGTCCTTGTAGAGGAAATACTCCTGCTCGAAACCAATCCAGAGATCGGGATCGTTTTCGATGGTCGCGCGCATGTTGGTGGGGTGCGGCGTCCCATCCGGGTGCATCACTTCGCTCAGCACGATGTAGGCGTCCTTGCGAGCCGCATCGGGATAGAGGGCAACGGGCTTCAGAATACAGTCTGATTTGTGCCCTTCGGCCTGCATCGTCGAACTGCCGTCAAAGCCCCACAAGGGCAGATCGCCGAGCGTGGGAGGCGCTGCGAATTCCTTGAGCGTCGTCTTGCCGCGCAACTCTGGGATCGGCTTCCTGCCATCGAGCCAGATATATTCCAATTTGTATTTTTTCATAGTCGTTGTTCTACACGCTCCTCTCATATGGTCATGACGGACTGTCTTACGGGAAGGGGCCAATTTACCCGCGGACAGACCGGAAATCCAATGCAAAAATTCTATCGAGCCAATAATTTGAACTTCAGATGTGCCAATTTTTGACGGCCTTAGGCCCGCGCCGGTGAAGAGCGGACAGCAGTTACCGCGATAGCCGAAAGAAACGCGAAAAGGGCGCAGGGCCCTATTTTGCCGTCGGGTCCTTCTTCACGTGGTTGTCCATGAATTCCAGAAAGAAGCTCTGGGGGTCGCGAATAAAGAACGAACGCGTCGTCGGACCGATGAAAACCGGCACGTCCGACTTGCTCAGCGTATGAATTCCGGCGGCGTGGACCCGCTGGATCTCAACGTCGTCGTCCTTGGACATGAACAGGAAATGGGCCGTGCCGGGATCCTGGATGTACTGGACCTTCGGCTTCCGGTTGTGCGTCTTGTATTCGACAAACTGCATGACGACCGACGAGCCGGGAACGATCGCCTGGCCCATGCGGAACGGGCCGGCCTCGCCGGTCAGCTGGTCGTACGCCTGGTCGTCCATCCATGATGGTGTCGCCCAAAACTTGAAGTCCGGCCCGACGAAGCTCCGGTAGAGGCGACAGGTCTTCTCGAGGTCGTTCACGATGATCGTCACGCGGGCGCCAAGGACCTTGGAATCGGCCGCCGCGGTAGTCGCCGGCGCCGGGCTCAATTCAACCAATTCGACGGGAGTGCCGTCGGGGTCGCGAACGAAAACGGCGCGGATCTTGCCGGCGAGGCCGGGCCAGCTCGGCAGCTCCACAGGAGCTCCATTCGCGGTGATCACGGGATAGCGCTCGTCTTTCAGCAGCGCCAGGGTTTTGTCCAGATCGCGCACAAAGATCGTGAGGTAGGACGCACCGGGATCCCGCAATGCCGCGTGGAACGGAGCCGACTTGATCCCCCGAATCTCGATCGCTTCGATGGTCATTTCGGGGCCGCCCGGCGCCGCGGCAGTGCCCGCAATGGGAAGGAGCACAACGCGGCTCATCGAGTCATAGGGATTTGGAACGCCCTGGCCGATGTCCACAAATTCCTGAAGACCGTGATGCTGGCTGAAGGGGCGGGGCTGGTCGCGCGTACCGCGGATTTCCAGGCCGATCAGATCGTGATAAAAGTGGGAAATGTCCTCCGTGTCGGCGATCTCGCGGCCCAGGTGCCCGGCACGAAGAACGTCGCCCGGAGGCACGACACCGGTCGGAGGCGCGTCGAGCGTCGCCCAAGACGGTGGCGGCGACTGCGCCGAAGCGACCGAGACCAAAATGAACAGCAGGAAGGAAATCGCGACGAATGCGCGAGCGGTACGCGTAAATGAAGGTTTCACTGGGAAGCCCCTAGAATTCCGACCAGGAATTTTCGATCGGCTCGTCCTCTAGCCGTGGCGCATCATACGCTTGCCGCGGCCGCACGACAACGAAGTGGCTGCCTTGGCCCAAATCGCCCCTATGATCGCCCTGATAAGCTGTCTAGTATGATCTAGATTTGTCTTGCAAGGATGCCTCAATTTCCGTAAAGTCAGTTTCAGAGGCTTAGTTCGAGATGGTTAAGGGAACCGTCAAGATTGGTCCGGCGATCGACGCCAAGCTATACAAGGAACTTGTGGCCGTTGCCAAGGAAAACGGGCAGTCCCAGCGACATCTTCTGGAGAAAGCCATCGAACATTACATCCACAATGTCGTTCCTTCCCAACACCTCGTGCGCCCGGAGGTAATGGAAGCGTATCGTCGCTCGAATGAGAAGTTCCGAAAACTTTATCAAAAGCTGGCGAAGTGAGCTAAGTGCCAGAGCGTATCTACCTCACCGTCGCCGAAGTTCTCACAATCCACAAACAGCAAATCGATGAGTACGGTGGGATCGATGGTATTCGAGGCAGTGGTCTGCTGGAATCCGCGGTATTCCGCCCTCAGACCGGCTATTACAACAGTGTGGCCGAGGAATCTGCGGCTCTCCTGGAATCCCTGGCGAACAATCACCCGTTTCTCGACGGAAACAAGCGCGTCGCCTTTGCCGCCGCGCATACGTTTCTTCTTGTTAGCGGATTCGACTTGGCCGTCGAACCCATCTCTGCTTTTGAATTTATGATGGGTTCGATCTCCAGTGGACAGTTCCGCTTCGCTCAAATCCTTAAGTGGATCAACGATCACATCGTCGAAGTCTAGGAGATCGTCGTTTTCCCACTCTCTGTCGAACGGAGGGTGCCCAGTTTCGCAAAAGATGGATCCTTGCGAAAGCCTGAGAAAAAAGGCCGCAGGAGTACAGAAGCATTTCGAGGTTCGGCGAGGCGCGCGGAGCTTGAGAAACTGGCGCGCCCGGAGGGGTTCGAACCCCCGGCCTTGTGCTTCGGAGGCACACGCTCTATCCATCTGAGCTACGGGCGCGCGGTGGCGATCGTTTCGATTCTACATGGCGCCGCAGGGTGGAGCAAAGGTATCACCCCCTCGAATGGTATAATTCCGCGCCTTAACTCCCATGACTGAATCGCTCAGACGCTGGCTGGAAACTGCCGGTACGCGCGGCGCGCGCGTGCTGGTAATCCTGGTGATCGCCTTCATTCTGGTGCGCATGCTGAAGGCGCTGACGACGCGGCTGGTGCAGATCGCCAAGGGCCAGACGCGCTCGGCGCTGCAGCGCGAGCAGCAGACGCGGACCATGGCGGGAATCGTTTATTCCGTGGGCGCGGCCCTGATTGCGGCAATCGCGGTGCTGACGGCATTGCCCGAATTCGGTTTCGACGTCACGCCCTTTGAGGCGGCTGCCGCCGTGGGCAGCGTGGCGCTGGGATTCGGCGCGCAGAACCTGGTGAAGGACATCATCAACGGTTTTTTCATCGTGATCGAGAACCAATTTGTCGTGGGCGACTTGATCCAGCTGAACGGCGAAACCGGCCGCGTCGAGTACCTCACCCTGCGCCGCACCGTGGTGCGCAACGTCGGCGGCGCGATCGTCACGATCCCGAATTCGCTGGTGGGGCAAGTGGCGAACTTGAGCCGCGATTGGTCGCAGACATTTGTTGATGTGACCATTCCCTCCGACGAAATGGTCGGACGCGCCCTCGCCACGCTCGAGAAAATCTGCGGCGAGTTCCGCGACGACGCGAACTGGTCGCAGGCGGTGGTCGATGGCCCGCGCGTTCTGGGTGTCGAATCTCTCGCGCTGGACGGCACCGTACTGCGGCTGCAAGTGCGCACGGTATTGAATCGCAAGGACGACGTGGCGCGCGAGCTGCGCCGCCGAATGAAGATCGCGTTTGAGGAATCATCGATCCCGCTCACCCATACGCACCAACTCGTGGTGAAGGAAGCCGTCCCGAGCCCCGACCGGGGATAGTGCGGGAAACGCGCACGGACATTTCATTCAAGTCGATGCATCCGACCTTACACAAGGAGGAAGTGGAATGCCGAAAGTGACGCACGATCAAGCCGACCTGCTGTTGAGGCTCTACGAAATTCGGCGCGAGCCGAAAATGCGCGAGGCCCGCGACTGGTATTTTTCGAAGTTTCATCCTGCGGCGCTCGAAGACATCCAGAAGCAGGCGCCGATGGGCAGCCCGGAAAGCGCCTACATGCGCATGGTGATCAGCTACTGGGAAATGGCGGCCAGCATGGTGAATCGCGGGCTGATCGACGAAGCGTTTTTCTTCGAGAACACCGGCGAGCAGTGGTTCGTTTTCGAGCGCATCAGACCGTTTGTGCCCGCCATGCGCGAGCGCAGCAAGAACCCACACATGTACGGCAACCTCGAAAAGCACGTAAAGAAGATAGAGGCCTGGCGCAAGAAGAACGCTCCCGGGTCGCTCGATGCCATGCGCCAAATGATGGCCTCGATGGCTCCTCCGAAATCGTAGAGCCCGGAAGCAGCCGCAGAATTCTTTCGCGGCGTACCGCCTCTATTCGAAAGGCGGTGCGCCGCAGCAAGGCCGCATTGTCCTATCGACACCAAGTTTGCTAATGTCCATGAAACGCTGCGCGGCCCCGGAAACCGCATCCACAGCGCCTTGTCTCGTCAATCGCCATGCTCGCACCCGGCAGTAAATTCGGCTCCTATCAGATTCTCGCGAGCATTGGCGCTGGCGGAATGGGCGAGGTTTACAGCGCCCGCGACACTCGCCTGGGACGCAGCGTCGCGATCAAGATTCTACCCGCACCGATTTCAGCAACATCTGACGAATTGCGCCGTTTCGAGCTCGAAGCGCGCTCCGCATCCGCTCTCAACCACCCGAATATCATCACCATCTACGAGCTCGGACAAGAAGGCTCGATTCATTACATCGCCATGGAGCTGGTGGAGGGCAAGACGCTGCGCCATCTGCTCAGCGCCGGCGCCCTACCGATTCGAAAAGCGATCGAGATCGCGGCGCAAATCGCCGAAGGTTTGGCAAAAGCTCACGAAGCGGGCATCGCTCACCGGGATCTGAAACCGGAAAACCTCATGGTGACCCAGGATGGCTTCGTCAAGATTCTCGACTTCGGATTGGCCAAGAACACGCCGGCGAACGAACGGACGCAGGACGGCCGCACGCCAACGGTCTCTGGCACTCGACCCGGTCTGATCCTCGGAACGCCAGGCTACATGTCACCGGAGCAGGCCGACGGTCTTCCGGCGGATTATCGATCGGACCAGTTTTCGTTCGGTCTCGTATTGTACGAAATCATCGCCGGCAAACGCGCCTTCCGGCGTAACACCGCGGCGGAAACGATGCTCGCGATCATCCGCGAGCACGCCGACCCGATCGCCGGGCAAGGTACGGACGTTCCGCCCCCGCTCTGCTGGGCGATTGAGAGATGCCTCCAAAAAGAGCCCGATAAACGCTACGTCTCAACCCGCGATCTGGCGCGGGAGCTCACCGCCATTCGCGACAGCTTTGTGGAGAAGCTATTCCGCGCCCCGGAAACTCCACGCATGAACGTGCCGGTGCAGCGGACGGGATTCGTCGGCCGGGAAAAGGAAGTTGCGGCCGTGAAGGAACTGCTGCTGCGCGATGACGTGCAGCTGGTCACGGTCACAGGCCCGGGCGGAATCGGTAAGACGCGCCTGGCTGTGGAAACGGCGAGCGGCCTGGTAGAAAACTTTCCCGGCGGAATTCATTTTGTCGCACTCGCCGGCCTGAACGATCCGGCGCAGATCGCTTCGGTGATTGTGCAGGCCCTCAAGATCCGGGAGGGCGGCAGTCCGTCTCCACTCGAAACACTCGAAAAAAGCCTACGGGATTCGCTGCGCGCCCCGCTGCTGGTGCTATTGGACAATTTCGAGCATCTGACCCAGGCAGCTCCCACCGTCGCGAAGATTTTAGCGGCGGGGCCAAACCTGAAAATCCTCGTTACCAGCCGCGCGGCGCTGCATGTGTACGGGGAACGCGAGTATCCTATTCCGCCGCTGGCGGTGCCGGAATCGCGCTCGAAACTGCCGATCGAGGCGCTCTCAAAATGTCCCGCCGTAGCGCTATTCCTGCAACGCGCCGCCGCCGCGAAACCCGACTTCGCACTGAACGCGGAAAATGCCTCGGCGGTCGCCGAAATCTGCGCGCGACTGGACGGGCTGCCTCTTGCGATCGAGCTGGCAGCGGCACGAGTGAAAGTTCTTTCTCCCTCCGCCATGAGGACCCGGCTGGCAAGCCGGCTGCAACTACTGACCGGTGGCGCACAGGATCTGCCACAACGTCAGCGAACGCTTCGCGCCGCGATGGATTGGAGCCACGAGTTATTGAGCGCCGCCGAGCAGAAGCTGCTCCGTAGATTATCGGTCTTCGTCGGGGGGTGCACGTTGGAAAGTGCGGAGGCTGTTTGCGACGCGAAGGCCGACCTGGGGATCGACTTGCTTGACGGAATGTCCTCCATGGTGGACAAGAGCCTGCTCCGGCAGGTCGAGCAGCCGAACGCCGAATCGCGCTTCATGATGCTGGAAACCGTTCGCGAATACGCGCTGGAAAAACTGGCCGCCAGCGGCGAGGAAGCCCTGACCAAGCGTGCCCGCGCGGCCTACTCGCTCGTGCTGGCGGAAGAAGGCGCAGCGGAAAAAAGCGGCGCGATGGAGACGGAGTGGTTGGCGCGCTTTGCCGTGGAGCACGATAATTTTCGGGCCAGCCTTGAATGGCTGCTCGACAACGGCGAGACAGAATGGGGCATGCGCTTGGGGGCAGCGCTATTTCGTTTCTGGGAAGTTCGCGAATACCTCGCCGAAGGAAGAATGTGGCTCGACAAACTGTTGAGGCTCCCGCGCGCGGAAGGCGCGAATAAGCTGCGGGCCCGCGTTGCGTTTGCATCCGGAGTTTTAGCGGACCGCCAGGGTGACTATGCCGCCGCGAAAAGCCTGCTCGGGGAAAGTCTCGAGATCGCACGCGCGCTTGGCGACAAACGAGCCGTAGCCGTTGACCTGAATGCGCTGGCAGTCTCTGCCCGGGAAAGCGGCGATATTCGTGGCGCGCAGTCCTTATTCGAACAGAGCCTGGCGGAGTGGCGCCTACTCGGCGATCAGACGGCTATTGCCCGCACCCTGAGCAATCTGGCCAATGTCGCCAAACTGGAAGGCGCGTATGACCGCGCGCTTGATTTGTACGCCGAATGCATCGCGATCTTCCGCGATTTAGGGGACGATACGGGCCTCGCATGGACGCTCAACTATCAGGGAGATGTGGCGCGCGACCAGGGTGAAGAGTACGTGGCGCGCGCCCTGAATGAGCAAAGCCTGGGAATCTTCAGAAAGCTGGACAATCGCTGGGGCATCGCGACCACGCTCGCTGACCTCGGCAGCCTGGCGATGGAGGAACGCGATTATTCCCTGATGCGCGAACTCTACCGCGAGAGCCTCGCAATTTTTCAGGAACTGGACCACAAACGGGGAATCGCGCGCCTGCTTGAAAGCTTCGCCTGCTCCGCGGCCTCTCAGGACAATGCCGAGCGCGCCCTGCGTTTGGCGGGCGCGGCCGCGTCTCTGCGGCAAAATATCGGGGTGCCGCTTTCACCGGCGGAACAGATAAAGCTGCAAGCGACTCTCGATTCGGCGCGAGAACGATTGAGCAATGCGGCCAGCTCCGAGGCATGGCTCGATGGATGGGGTTTGGCCGTCGACGAAGCGATTGAAGTAGCTCTCGAGCCCGATGCCGCGCCGCTGTCCTCCTAGCGTGGACGTTATTCGGCGCTGGATGGATCAATCAGCCGGCGCACGGCAGTGATTCGGTTGGCGGGAAACCCGGCGCGCTTGGCGTGTTCCTGGATCGTGGTTTCGTCCGGAGCAAGGTAAACGCAGTACACCTTGTCTCCGGCCACGTAGCTATGAAGCCACTGAATCTCCGGGCCCATGCCTTTCAGGACGGTGACGGACTTCTGGGCGAGTTCCCGCCATTGGGCGTCGGAAAGATTTGCGGCTCCCGGAATTTCGCGTTCGATGACGAATTTGGGCATACTGGCTTGTGGTTTTGCTGGTGAGTGCGAATCCTAACACGGCCCCGAAGCCGCTTCAAGTATGCTGGGCCTGCAGTTTACCGTAACGCGAGGTCGCCATGGATATTCGATCACTTCAAAAACCGCTGAAGGAGCAATACCGCAGCGATCCGACAGCTTCGCGAATTACGATCCGCGCAAAGGGTGCACAGGCCGACGTGCCGGTGTCCTGCTCCATCGATATCGGGCGCGCGGTGTACCAGGCCGAGGCGCACAAAGGGGTCGGGGGCGCCGGTAGCGGCGCGTGCTCGGGCGATCTGCTGCTCGGCGCCCTCGCCGCGTGCGCGCAAATTACCTGCCAGATGGTCGCCGCCGCCATGGCGATTCCCACCGAATCCATTCAGGTAACGGTGGACGGCGAGATGGACCTGCGCGGCACGCTCGGAATTTCGAAAGACGTGCCCGTAGGCTTCGAGAACATCCGTCTGCATTTCGATGTCGTCGCTCCCACGGCTACGCCGGGGCAACTCGAGGCACTGCGCGAGAAGACGGAACAATACTGCGTGGTGATGCAGACCCTGCGGCACCCGCCGGAGATCCGCACCCGTTGGGCTGGGGGCGATAGGTCAGCGGGGAAAGCTTAAGCGTAACGGAACAGCGCTTTGAATCCGTAGTCCATGTGCTGCTGGATGTGGCAATGGAACAGCGACAGACCCGGTTGGTCCGCTACGAAATCGGCCGTCACGCGGCCGTAGACGGGCACGATCACCGTGTCTTTCATCACGCCGGCGGTCGGTTTCCCGTTTACGTCGATAAGCTCGAACCGATGCCGATGCAGATGCAGCGGGTGTGAATCGTCCGTGCGATTCCGAAAAACCAGTCGGTAGCGCGCTCCCTGCTCTAGGACGAATTCGCGGTCGTGCGGATACGGCTTCCCGTTCACCTGCCATAAATTGAATTGTCCGGCACCGCTGGGAATTTTCTCGAAAACCATGTCGAAGGTGTGATCCGGCGCAGGACGTCCTGCCGGGGCGCCCGCCCCAAACACTGTGTAATCCCACAGAGGCTTGGCGGGCGGAATCCATCGCGGCTCGCTGTGTTGATTTTCGTACTCGACGATCGCGCCCAAGCCCGCGGTGCGGGTTGGATCGTCGGTCGAGCCCAAAATCCACACCCCGGGCTGATTCATTTCCACATATGCGTCGATTCGCTCGCCCGGCCCGAGCATCAGCACATCGACCGGTTTCGGCGAGGGCACCGGGTTGCCATCCATTGCGACTACGCGGAATTGATGGCCGGAAAACGCAATCGTGCGGATCTCGATGGCGCTCGCATTGAGCACGTGTATCAGCGCGCGCTGGCCCGCGCGCACGCGAATCGGTTCGCCTGCACCCAGAGCCTTGTCGTTGATCGAGAACAGCTGCGAGGTAACCTCCAGGCCATTCGGCCGCGTATCGAGCTGCGCCGGGCGTTCAAGCGGCGGCCCGAATCCGCCGCTTTCGGCCGCCTCGTTCTCCATCTGATCGGTGAAGAATGGCTCCCAATCGCGCAGCGCGAGAAAAAGTTCCAGGTCGTGCTGCCCGGGTTCATTTCCGCTTTCGACCATCAGGAAACCGTATTGCCCCGTGTAGGTTCCGCGGTGCAGGTCGCCGCGGGCCATCGCGTGCGAGTGGTACCAGCGCGTGCCGGCAGGCTTCGGAGTGAACTGATACCGGCGGCGCTCACCGGGAGGCACCATCGGTGTACCTTCCTCATCGGCGCCATCCACCTCCGAAGGCACCAACAGCCCGTGCCAGTGCACCAACTCCGCCGCGTCGGTGTCATTAATCACGTCAACCGATACCGGCTGGCCCTCGCGCATCCGCAGCACGGGCCCGGGAGACGTGCCGTTATACCCGATCGTGCTGATAAAGCGGCTCGGCGCAATTTCGAGCGCCACTGGCGCGATCCGAAGCGTGAAGCCGGCGGGCGCAGCCTGACCGGGGGAACCAACCGTGACGGGATTTTGCGCCGGCAGGGGAGGCATCGCGGGAGCCTGCCCCTGCGCCGAAATACGCGCCCCGGCAATAGGGCCCAGGACCGCCGCGCTTCCCAATTTCAATAGATCTCTGCGCTTCACAACTCCTCCCGCGGCTGGCGCATCATGCACACTGGTATAGGGTCGCAGCGAAATCGTCTCACGGTCAGATTGGAAGGCACAAGTGAGGCGAAGGTTGCGGACGCAGCGAAATCTGCGGAAAGACTGTTGCGGGCGGCGCATCCCGCTGAGTTGAAGACGATGATTCCAATCTGTTACGCTCGATGATTCTGAAGGATCGATTCGGTGAGATCTCTTCGGCCTATTTCCGCGATGGTGCTCGTCCTGGGGTTGGCCGGTGGTGTGGTTGCCTTCCCGGGCGGTTCTTCGGGTACCCAGGGTCCGGGCTCGTTTTTCCCTCCCGGCTATTCCTACGACGATTCACAATCGGCCAGCAAAGAGCCGTCGGAATTTTATTGGTCGCGCCTGCGCTACACCTCGAGGGTGGACCTGTACGGCGGATATGGCGGCTACGGAGGATATGGCGGAAGCTGGTCGCGCGATTATTATAAAGCGGATCGCCAGTTCCTGATGGCCTTGAAGCGGCTTACGCGAATCGAGGCGCGACCGACCGAACAGGTGGTAGACCTCGACAGCGACGACATTTTCAACTACCCGTGGATCTACGCAGTCCAGGTTGCGAACTGGACGTTCACCGACGCCGAAGCAAAGCGCCTGCACGATTATCTGCTGAAGGGTGGCTTCCTGATGGTCGACGATTTTCACGGCACCGCCGACTGGGACCGCTTCATGATCGGCATGCGCATGGTGTTTCCGGACCGACCTGTCGAGGACCTGAAAGATGACGACGAAATTTTTCACGTTTTGTTCGACATCGGCGCTCGTTTTCAAATCCCGGGGGAACAATATGTGTGGTCGGGGCGGACGTATGAAAAAGACGGATACGTCCCGAAGTGGCGCGCGATCCGCGACGACAAAGGCCGCGTCATGGTCGCCATCTGCCACAACATGCACCTGGGCGACGCCTGGGAGTGGGCCGACGATCCAAGATACCCAGAGCCTTTCGCATCGATGGCATTTCGCGTGGGGCTCGATTACATCATGTATGGCATGACGCACTAAGCGGGCTGGGGACCGCGAAACGGGGCTCGCGGTTGTGCGAACCATGTTTGAATTTTTCTTCAGGTATCCGGCGAGAGTTTTTTCACAGGGTGACTTCGTGCTGCTCAGCGGCTGGCCGAAGTGGATCCTGTGCGTTTTGCTGCTCGGCGCGGCCGTGGCGCTCGGCTGGCGAATCTATTCCCGCATCGGGCGCACCGCCTACAATCTGAAACACTGGCAGGCGGCGGTGATCTGGCTGCTGGAGTCCCTGGTGGTCTGCCTGGTTCTGATCTTGCTGTGGCAGCCGGCCATGGTGGTCGCGGAACTGAAGCCGCAGCAGAATGTGATTGCGGTTCTGTTGGACGATTCGCGCAGTATGGGGATCAGCGAAGACGGCTCTACGCGCGAGCAGCAAGCGAAGCAGGCGCTTCAGAACGGCGTGCTCGTCCAATTGCAGGGGAAATTTCAGACGCGCCTGTATCGGCTCGATCGCAGCGTGGCCCGCGTGAACAATCTTCAGGAAATCGGCGATGCGGCAGCACCGGCCACGCTCATCAGTGACGGCCTGAACCGGCTGCTGGCAGAAACGAGCGATCTGCCGGTGGGCGGCGTGGTTCTGCTCTCCGACGGTTCCGACAATTCCCGGGGCATCGATCGCGACACGATCGCGGCGCTACGCAACCGGCATATCCCGGTGTACACCGTCGGTTTCGGCGACAAGATCGTTTCGCCCGATGTCGAAGTGGACGACGCCGTGGTTGCACCGCGGGTGATGGCCGATTCACGCCTTTCCGCGGAGGTCAGTTTCCACCAGCACGGATACGACGGGCGGAAAGCCACGCTTGCCGTGCGCGACGGCGATAAAGTCTTGTCGTCGCGCGAAATCACCTTCGCAGGCGCGGGGAACATTCAGTCCGAGGAGCTCATTTTCAATGCGGGCGCAGCCGGAGCGAAATCGCTGCAATTTTCGATCGACCCGCAACCGGACGAGAAAAACCGCCTGAACAACGGCGTGACCCGACCGGTGAACGTCGAGTCCGCGCAACGGCGGATCCTCTACGTCGAAGGCGAGCCGCGTTGGGAATACAAATTCATTCGGCGCGCCGAAGAGGACGACAAAACCGTCCAGATCGTCTCGATGCTTCGCACCACGGAAAATAAAATCTACCGGCAGGGCATCGACGATCCCAAAGAACTGGCGGACGGATTTCCGGTACGCCCCGAGGATCTGTTCGCCTACTCCGGAATTATCATCGGCTCGGTCGAGGCGGGCTATTTCACGCCCGTGCAGCAGGATTTGCTGCGGGAATTCGTGGACCGCCGCGGCGGTGGCGTGCTGTTTCTCGGCGGACATTCGTCGCTCGCCGACGGCGTATGGACCGGATCGAGTCTCGTCGATCTGCTTCCCGTCGTGCTGCCCACGCACAAGAACACCTTTCACCGCGCGCCCGCCTACGCTGAACTCACCGCTGCGGGCGCCGACAGCCTGATCTGCCGCCTGGCCGACGACCCGAGTGCGAACGCGCAGCGTTGGAAAAAACTCCCGTATCTGATGGATTACCAGGAAGCGGGCACGCCGAAGCCCGGCGCCGCCGTGCTGGCCCAAATGCGCGCGGGTGGCAGCAAGTATCCGATGCTCATCACGCAGAATTACGGGCGCGGGCGAACGGCCGTGCTTGCGACCTCGGGCACATGGCGATGGCAGATGAGCATGCCGCTGGGTGACACCAGCCATACAATGTTCTGGCAGCAGCTGTTGCGCTGGCTCGTGGCCGACACGCCCGGCCGGGTCCTGGCGACAATCCCGAACCGGACGCTTCTCGACGATGGCCACGTGCATTTCTCCGCCGAGGTTCGCGACGACGAATATCAGCCCGCGCCGGATGCGAAAGTCGAAGCTCACGTCCTCGGCCCCGGCGGCATCTCATCGACTGTAGAAATGGTTCCGGTTCCTGACACGCCGGGAAGCTTTCAGGCCGATTGGACCGCCGATCAAGCCGGTTCCTATGTCGCCGAAGTAACCGCCGGCCGGGGCACCGAAGAATTGGGCCGCGATGTAGTCACCTTTCTGCGCTCCGACGACGTTGCCGAGAATTTTCACACCGAGCAGAACCGCGATCTGCTCGAACGCCTCGCGCAGCAAACCGGCGGGCGCTACTGGCGTCCGGCCGATCTCGGCAAACTCGCCGAAGAAATTCCCTATTCCGAAGCCGGCATCACCATGCGCGAAACGAAGACGCTGTGGGATCTGCCGATCATCTTTTTGTTGATACTGCTCGCACGCTCGACCGAATGGCTGTTGCGTCGTCGCTGGGGGATCGTGTGAGTGCGCTCGGCAAAATGGCATCGGTCGCGTTGCTGTTCCTGTCTGCCGTGCTATCGGCGCACGCGGGAACATTCTTCCTCACCGTCGCCGGCCTCGGCGGCGAACCGGATTACGATCAGCGATTCACGGAAGCCGCAACCGATCTCGACCACATCCTCAAATCTTCGGGCGGCGAGATTCACGTCGTCACCCTCACCGGCGTGAGTTCTACCCGTCAGCATGTGGAAGACGCATTGGCGCAGGTCGCGCGCGAAGCCAAGCCCAACGACGATTTCGTCCTGATCCTGATCGGCCACGGCACCTTCGACGGTGTCGAGTACAAGTTCAATCTGCCCGGCCCGGATGTTTCCGCCGTCGAACTGGCCGCCTGGTGCGATCGCATCCCCGCAAAGCGCCAGCTGATCGTAAACACGACCAGCTCGAGCGGCGGTTCCATCGCCGCCTTCGACCGCCCCGGACGCGCCGTGATCGCCGCCACGAAAACCGGCACCGAAAAGAACGCCACGATTTTTGCGCGCTATTGGGTGGAAGCGCTTCGCGATCCCACTACGGACGTAAACAAAAATGACGCCATCAGCGCCATCGAGGCTTTCGACTACGCCTCCGCGAAAACCGCCGCGTTCTACGACTCACAAAAGCGCCTGGCCACCGAACATGCCGTCTTCGAGGACACCGGCAAGCACGAATCCGTGCGTGCTGCATCCACCCAAACCGGCGAAGGTCTGTTCCTCTCCAATTTCACGCTCGTCCGCCTCGGCAGCGCACAGAAAGCCTTCGCCGATCCGGCCAAACGCGATCTGCTGGCCAAGAAAGAGGAGCTGGAACAGAAAATAGACATCCTGAAATATCAAAAGGCCGCGATGGCGCCCGATGATTACAAGCAACAGCTGACGGACGCCCTGGTCGAGCTCGCCCGCGTACAGCAGGAGATCGACAAGTGAGCCGCGCGCTCCAGGCC
>JBAVUW010000167.1:0-23691 GCA_049696975.1 Candidatus Acidiferrales bacterium
TGGAGCGGATGAATACCAGCGATCCTCGAGGCGGAAAAAAAGCACCGAGAACCCAAACGAAGAAAAATAAACCCACCAACCATAGAATCGCTCTCTCACGCTACACCTGGTGAGAAAGGCGGGCTAGCAGGTTGTGGCTGAAGGTGTTTCTTGACATGTTTTGAAGCGTGTCGGTTGGAGTCGAGGCAGCGTGCCAGAATTTGCTCCGAGCCTTGGACCCATGAAGCAATGGGAGTATGATGTCGACAGATGGTAGTACGATTGAGAAGAATTTCCGGGACGCGGTGTATGGCTTCACGTTGAATCGCTGGACCAGTCCGACACGTAATCGCAAGAGATTTAGACTCGGCGGCCGTGAAGTGAAGTGTCTTCTAAGGTTGGCTGCGTCCTAGGCCGCGATTCCAGCCGGAAGATCAATCTCACATCGCTCGATATGAAAGCCTCGTAATGGGCCAAACTGAATCGGCGGGCTACAGATTACGTAGTGCCGTAGCCGCAGAAGTACCGCTCCAGATCGTTGGTACGATCAATGCATACGCGGCGAGACTGGCCGAGTGCGCCGGATTCAGAGCGTTGTATGTATCTGGCGCGGGCGTTGCTGTCGCATCTCTCGGAATCCCCGATCTCGCCATTACCACGCTCGATGATGTACTGACGGACGTCCGCCGGATCGCCGAAATCAGCGACCTGCCGATCCTAGTAGACGCTGATACGGGATGGGGCGGCGCGTTTAACATCGCCCGCACAGTAAAATCTCTGATTAGATTTGGTGCCGGCGGCCTACACATCGAAGACCAAGTGGCGACGAAACGTTGCGGTCACCGACCGAACAAGGTTATTGTCTCCTGTGCCGAGATGGTGGACCGAATTAAGGCCGCGGTCGACGCCAAAACGGATTCCGAGTTCGTCATTATGGCGCGCACAGATGCTTTAGCGATCGAAGGCGTGAACGCGGCTATCGATCGTCTTTCGGCCTACGTTGAAGCGGGAGCCGACATGGTATTCCCTGAAGCGGTAGTTGACCTCTCCGTATACAGGAGAGTTGCTGCTGCAACGAGAGTTCCCGTCCTGGCTAACATCACGGAATTCGGAGTCAGCCCGCTTTACACGCTTCGGGAACTCGAGGAAGCTGATGTCAGCTTGGTGCTCTACCCTCTCTCAGCTTTCAGGGCTATGAGCGCGGCGGCGCTCAAAGTTTATCGGACCCTTCGCGCCGATGGCACGCAAAACAGCGTGCTCGATCTCATGCAAACGCGCGCGGATTTGTATCAGGTGCTCGGCTACGACGCTTATGAGCAGAAACTTGATCGACTCTATGCACAGCAGAATGACGGGAAGCGCGGCAGTGATTAACCGCAGTATCTGAAGACAGAATCGCAGAAGGGAACCTTCACCCCCGAGCTGTCGAACCTCTGCTGTCACTCAAAAGCCGGGCCGCTCTGACCCGGCTTTTGGGGTGTGCAAAGAATGCCGGCAAACTTAGGGCAGCTGTAGTGTCGTGATCCGGTGGGGGTACTCGCCAACCGGAATGTCAGCCACAACTTTCATTGTCTTCACATCGATGGCGGTTACCGACCTGGCATAGGCGTTGGACTCGTAGGCCGTCTTGCTGTCGGGACTGAACGTGATCCAGGCCGGTCCCGACGTCCGATCAGTTCCCGGCAGGTTGGATTCGGGCAAAGCGACACGTCCCAGCAGTTTAATTTCAGGGAGCGAGTACACGAAAATGGAATTGGCGTTTCGGCTGTTAACCCACACAGTTTTATTGTCCGGGGGTATGCCGATGCCGTGGTAGCTCGCTTTGCCGAACCCGGTGGGCTCGTCGGGGACCTTAATTCTAGCCACCTCCTTGTGCTGCGCAAAATCCACCACCGTGAATCCGGGGAAATTGGCAAGCTGTAGAAATATCCGGCGGCCCGAGCCGTCGGGGTTGCTCTCAATTGCTAAGGTTTGTGCTCCCTGGTCGTACTGAACCTGCCAAGCGATTTCCATGCTCTGGAGATCAAAGACGGTTAGAAGATGTCCGGACGGCGAGCCAGCGACCGCATACTTGCTGTCCCTCGTTACTTCTACGTCATGCAGCCCTCCTTTGACCGGGATACTCTTTACCTTTTCCAGGGAGGTCGCGTCGATGATATCCAGCATTCCATTGGCTTGGTCGGCTGAAGTGTCAGTATTACGGATGCAAACTACAACCAGCCTTCCGTCGCTGGTTGCTCCTATGTCGTTGGGCCAACCGCTGAGGGGCACAGATTTGATAACCTTTCCACTCTTTCGATCCATAACAGAGAGGGCGTGTACGTCCGCTTGAGTGAGATAGACCCGACTTCCGTCGGGAGAGAATCGAGCAGACTCTGGCGCCTCGAAGTTCTCGATCACTTTCACGACCTTATTCGTCTCAATGTCGATCACATCAAAGGTGGTTCCAGCGTTGTTCGCAACATAGATTTGGCCGGTACCCGCTGCCAAAGGCAGCGCTACCAGCAGCACTCCAAGCAATAAACTCGCGCCTACTCGCCCGCTGCAATATCCTCTAATAGTGGTGCACTTCATATTGGGTCCTCCTTTTTCGTTTTTCCTTGTTTCTTCTGGCGCGTGAAAATAAGAGAGGTACTGCCAGAAGTCAAACAGCAAATAACTATCCGGTCAAATCCTGAAATCTTAAATTGCCAGCGCGACCGATCTAATGGGAACGGGTCGCTGGTTGACGCTCCCAGCGTTCGATGAAATTGATGACGTGGTAATTGAACTCCTCCGGTTTTTCCCGAACATTATAGTGGCCGGCCTTGTCAATAATGATCATCTCTGTCCTCGAGTTTCTTGCCCCGATGACGTCGAACAGTTCCAAGCCCCGCGCCACGAGGGCCGACGGATCGTTAAATCCCCAGTACAGCAGTACCGGCATCTGGAGGACATCTTCGGTCCTCACGCGCTCAATCCACGTCTTTCTAAACGCATTGAATCCTGCGTGCCCAGGGTCACCGACGATTCCCAGAGGAACAGAGAATCCCAGCGGCCCGCCAGTGCCGGCCTTAATTTTCTCCCGAGTCACCTGCGCTTTCGGAAGGCTCGCCATATACTTTGTCGCCTCCCAATATTCGTCGTCGAAAGTCGCGGCACAGTTGTAGGAGAGGGCCTGACATAAGCATTTCGCCTCCTCTAATTCAGGTAGGTTCGCACATTTGTCGGCAGTGGCCGCACGGTTCCCTGTGGACCCCTCGGGCGCAGCCGTGATGCTATCGGCAATGATAAGGGTTCTGACCATATCCGGATGCTCCACGGCAAAGTAGAACGCGGTTCCTCCACCACGTTCCGATCCTGCGATATGAACCTTGTCCAGCTTCAGGGTCCGGATGAATTGGTACGCGTGCTCCACTATGCCCTCGATATTGTAGTCCTTATCGTTCAGGGGATTGCCCGTCATCCCGCAACCGAGCGCATCAGGCGCAAAAACGTGGAACCGCTTTGCGAGACCCGGGATGTTTTTGGACCAGTAGTTTGCGCTCCCGTTAGCGGACCAGTTGCCATCGCTAAGGAGCACCAGCGGCTCGCCTCGGCCCATTTCGTAGTACCGTGTCCTCACGCCTTTGACGTCAATGAACTTCGCTTTGAGGCCGCCAACCTCGCCGTTTGGCGATACACCTGCGCTCGCCGGACCGCCAGGCAGCGTCACCACCAGCATCACACCAAACGCCACAATTTTCAGCCACCCAGTCGAATGCCGGCAGCGATGCAAAGCGAGCGCTTTATACGTGTCGCGACCCACCACCACGTCCATTCCTAACCTCCTGTGTACCTTCTCAAACACATTTGCTTGAGCGACTGTTTATTCCGCCTACCTTCCGCGACTTCTTCTCTCGCACTCTTGTAATCCCTGTGAAGCGAGATCGGCATGCGATCGAGATCGAAACCGAGCACGTCTGCGAGCGCCGCCGCGAGGCTACCGAACCACACACATTCGCACCGGATACGGGAACCGCAAAACGTCGTACATGTTGGGCGCTCATTTGCGATTCCTTACCTCAAAGGACCGCCAGAGCGCTTGGATCTGCTTGAGCCCCATAAGCTCATTGAGTTCGTCAAACGACACCAGCAGGTCTGGGCGGTCGATCACTCGCCCTTCCGCGACAGACTGGCCGAACACCTGAAGCGCGTTTCTCATGCCCTGGATCGCGGCCGCGGTGAGCATGCGCGAGTACGACACCACCTTCACGCCCATGTCCTCGAGCTGCCGCGTAGAGAGTAAAGGCGTCGTCGAGCGCTGGCGGATACCGAAGCCCATATTCACGCTCAGCGGCCGGATGACGTTCCGCGCGACCGTAGCAATGTCCTCGGCACTGAGCAGCGCATCCGCAAACAATAAGTCGCCACCCGCTTCGGCGTAGAGGTTGAGCCGGCGGATCGCCTCACCAACGCCGTAAATAGCCGTGGCATCCGTCCGCGCCTTGATAACGAAGTTGGGATCGCTGCGCGCCTTGGCGGCGGCCCTGATTTTCTCTGCCCCCTCTTCGGCGGAGATGACTGACTTCCCCTCCATATGGCCGCAACGCTTGGGCCACGCCTGATCTTCGATCATCAGGCAGGCCAGCCCCGCGCGCTCAAAGCCCTGGACAGTGAAATGGACGTTTAAGGCATTGCCGTAGCCGGTGTCGCCATCCGCCGAGAGCGGGATTGAGGTAATGGCTGCGAGCGCCCCAGAGGCGCGCAGATTTTCGGCGTATCCCATGATGCCGACATCGGGCCAGCCAAGACCGCTCTCGCTGAGGCCCGCGCCGCTTATGTTAGCGGTTTTATACCCCATCTCCTCGACGAGGCGCACGCTAAACCCGTCATAGACGCCTGGAGCAATCGCGATGCCCGGCTCAGCCAACAATGCGCGCAGCTTCGCTCCAGGAGATTGAGCGTTGACCGCGTCCATCATAGTTCCATTCAATTTGCCCTCATCTGCGAAGTTGGCTTGGATTTCCAGCTCTCACTTAGCCCAGATGACGCGCGTTAAACATAATATGAGCTGCTTAATCACACTCTACTTACTTGAATTCGATCCATATCGCGCGAGGCGAACCCTCTATTTGTTGCTCTTGATGAGGAACATTCCGGAGACTACCCATAATTACGTCACCTGCCTTGTGTGTGACGTTGCGGTGACCCTCGCCCTGCGGGGAAAAAGAATGGATCGTTCCTCCTTGAATAAAAACAGCCGCTGTGTGAGTGTAATGAGCATGCAGCTGTGATAAGTCCGTCCAAGTCGTGTCCCAGACGATTATTCGGTCGGTTTCAAACAGCTTGGTTGCTCCTGGGCGCGGAAACTGACCCGGAACGCCCTTTATGATTGGTTCATTGTGTGGGGCGTAATCCTTCAACTGAAAAATTATCTGTCGGCTCGGCTGCTCGCTGACGCCCTCTTTTGCCTCTACCGTCCCTTTTGATTCGAGCCGAACCGAGCCAAACCTTTCTTCTTCAATAGCCCATGCCCCCCCCCTCTTAGTAACTTTTACAGCGCCTTCATTCAGAGTTACTGAAAGTTGGTCAAGCGGGCACTCTTGCATGGACGTGGGTTTGCCCTTTTTCCAGGTCACATCCCAAACGGTGACAGCCTCGTTGTCCAAGACCATTCTTGCGTCGTGGCTGGGAAATGACGGAGGGTACTCCTGAGCGAATACCCCTGACGAACAGATAAACAGCATAATCATCAACATTGCAAACCTCTGATCGAGTCGCCTTTTCACCTGATGTTCTCCTATCCATCATTTATGCCAACTTTGTCACTCCGCAGGTCAAATGAATTGCTCTTGTTCTTTGTCGCACCGGCTATGGTTTCTCCAGTATTAGTTCGGCGTCCTCAATATCGGTCCCTTCCAGCTGGCGGAAGGCGCAAATCCATTAAAAGTGAACCTCTGCAGTCGGTCGACCTGCCGTGCAAATGGCACGTTGTCTCGCGGGGTACCACATGTGTCCGAACATTCCAACCACTTGAAATGTCTTGCGATCAAGAGTCCAGACATGTTAGTCGGTACCATCCGGAACATACAGGTACTTCTGCTCTGTATCTGCCGAGAACGCGACACGGTCCGTCGCGCCAGCGCCCGTTACTCTCTCGCAACGAATATCTCATCGACGTGTGACGTCCAGTTTGAATACCCGAATCCTATTGTGCGTTCCGTCCCAAACATGCACAAACCGCACTCTGACAAAGGCAGCTACCGGCGTCCTTTAGCGTTGATAAATAAATTCTTAAGAAAAGATTGTAGTTCCTGAAAAACTGCTAAGCCTTAGCCCAATGCTTTGAATCACTTAATCTAGCTATAACGACACGTGCTCCGCGCTCTCCCAGAACGCGCAAACCACCAAAAATAACAAATAGCAGATTCATGCTAGGATCCCTCGCTGCACGACGCGCCGGAGAGTAGAAGCGCCACGAAGATGTCGACATTTTCTTATAATTTGCTTTTGCGCCACAAGGACAAGAAAACGAGGAGGAGCGAGATAATGCGAACGAACGCCGTGGCTGAGCTCACAGTGGCGGCATTACTAGTGGCGGTAGGTTTTGGCGGCGCGGCGGCACAACAGCCGCCCCCGCAGCCACCATCAGAATTCAAGTTAATGATATCGGCATATCCCGACGGCGGCGCGATACCGCCCCAGTACTCATGCGCCGATCCCAATGCGGGCTCACCCGCGCTGGCCTGGAGCAATCCTCCAGAAGGCACCTTGAGCTTCGCCGCAATCATGTACGATACCGATGCCGCTCCGGCCAAGAGCTCAATGGACTTTACCCACTGGATCTTTTGGAACGTGCCTGGGAACGCGACCTCGGTTCCGGCTGGAGTCAAGCCGGGCACCTCGCCCGGCGGAATCACACAAGGCGAGAACTCTCGCAAGGTGAACGGCTATCGACCGCCGTGCCCGCCTCCTGGTGCGCCTCCACACCACTACATGCTTCAGATCTACGCACTAGATACAAGAGTTGACCTGCCGGCCGAGTCCAGCCGCACTGAACTTCTGAAGGCCATGGATGGGCACGCGATTGGGAAATCCACTTACGTCGGGAAGTTCGGCCGATAACGAGCCGTGGTTGCAAGCGTTTGTTCTAGGGCACGGAGCAGTTCTTGTTCGCGCGAGCCACGAGGTGGTTCCGTGGGCGGCCGCGCCATGGTGCAAAGGCGTCATCCGAATAAGCGACGGAACGTGGCTGATCACTTTGCAGTGGAAGACGCCCCGCGATGAGCTCGCGACTTGTCGCAAGCTTAGGTCCATTGTCGAAGCCCAGCGCTCACCGTTGATCACGAGCGCGATGGCGTCGTGAAAAGTCAGCGGTCTGTTGCCGGGCCATGTTTGTGTCGAGAGGTTCGAATTCTTCTGCGTCAGCTGGTGGAACCAAGCATAATGGTGACAACGTTCGTAATTCTCGCCGCACTCGATTACGCCTCAGTTAGGTTGCGTCGGCTCGGCCAGTTCGATTAGGTATTCGGAATCGTTGGCGACGTCTCGAACAAACATGCGATTGCGTTCTTCATCGAAGATAAAGCAATATTCGATGTCGGAATTCTTCGTTCCTACGCTTTCATGTGTAAATAGTTGCGCGGGCTCGGGTTTCCTTCTCCTGAACTCCGACAGCTTAGAACGTCGCGGGTGGCAGTAGCAGTTTCGATTTTCGAGTGATGACTAGCCCGATGGGTGTTGGTCGATTAGTACGCAAGAGCTGCCCTGAGATCGCCTTTGAATTCCTTGCGAATGATTTCCCAGAGCAGCGGCCCCTGAGTAGTTGGTGAGCCGTCCCAGTGGACATAACGACCCGCGAATTCACCTTCATTCTTGCCGACACGTGCAACTACGGAGCGCGTGCTCATCCGACGACCAATCCGTCATCAAGCGCACCTTGAGCGATAGCTGCAACGTAACGAGGCTCTGCGACGATGGCGTTTCCGAAGAACAACGTCTCGTCGTCGCCTACGTTTTCATTAAGCCATGCGTGGCCTGCGCCCGAAATTCCACGAATGAGAAAAATGCTCCCGTGGTTTTCGAACCTGATGTCGATCGGGCATGGTTCACGAAGAGGTACAGTTCGAGGGGGTTCTTTGAGTAGTCGCTTTGCGCTGCTGAAGCGACTCGCCATCTGCCTTCTCCAGGTATCAGAGAAAGCCGCCAGAGGAATCGCATGTCGGGGAAAGGCTGCAAGGTGGGTTTTTGCCCCCTACGGGCCGCATCCCTCCCGATTCTGGAGGCTAGCACCGTGGCGTTTTTTCTCGCTCGGTTGCCGGGGCGCCAACGAAACGCCACCTCGAAATTGTAACAGAAGCGATTACTTCTGGGGAGTCGGGCTCGGCGCCGGAGCGGAAGATTGCGGCGCGGGCTGCACCGGAACCTGAATCGGAGGCGTCTTGGACGGAGCCGGCGCGGCGCCGGGGGTGGACGTCTCGTTCAGAATGGAATTGACGCCGGAGGTCGGCGCGGAGCGTTTGAACGAAAGAGTGAGCGAGGTCATCATGAAAACGATGGCGCACCAGGTCGTCGCGCGCGAAAGGAACGTAGCCGCGCCGCGCGGGCCGAACGCCGTCTGGCTGCCCGCCCCGCCGAAGGCGCCGGCGAGATCGGCGGCATTGCCGCTCTGGAGCATGATGACGGCGATCAGCACGAAGCACACGATGATGTGCAAGGTGACGAGCACGGCCGAGACGTGCCAGCCGATCCAGATCAGGCCGACCGCCACTGCCATCGCCACCACCCATTTTCCCCAAGCCGGCATTTCCGCTCCTCGTTCCTTCGCGCCGGGCTACCTGCGGCCCGATCAACGCGCGTAAAATTCTAAGCTGAATAATTCACGATCGATGCGAACGATTGCGGATCGAGGCTTGCTCCACCCACCAGCGCGCCGTCAATTTCCGGCTGCGCCATCAACCCCTTGATATTGTCGGGCTTGACGCTGCCGCCGTACAAAATCCTCAGTGCGGAGGCCAACTCGAACGAAAACTGTGCCTCCGCAAGCTCCCGCAAGTATCGGTGCGCCTGGGAGGCCAATTCCGGAGTCGCTGTCTTTCCCGTGCCGATCGCCCAAACCGGTTCGTACGCCAACAGAATACGCGAGAACTCCGCAGGGGTCAACGCGCCCAGGCCGCTCTCGACCTGGCGCTTAAGGACCCCCTCGGTCTGGTTGCTCTCGCGCTCGCTAAGGACTTCACCGACGCAGACGATCGGGGTCAGGCCTGCTTCGAGTGCTGCCTGCGTTTTCAACAGGACCGTGGCGTCGGTGTCGTTGAAATACTTGCGGCGCTCGGAGTGCCCGATGATCACGGCCGTGCACCCGGCTTCGATCAGCATCCCCGCCGAGATCTCCCCGGTAAACGCGCCTTCAGGGCGGTGGTGAACGTTCTGGGCGGCAATGGCGATTTCCGTGCCCTTCGCGGCTTCCGCCGCGACAGCCAACGACGTGTAGGGCGGCGCGACCACGATGTCGCAGTGCGCCGACCTTGCCACGAGCGGCTTGAACGCGGCAAAAAACCGGCGCGTTTCCGCCTGAGTTTTGTACATCTTCCAGTTGCCGGCGATGACTGGGCGTCGCATGTGAGGACTACCGCTCGCTCAATGCTTCCACTCCGGGGAGTTTTTCCCCCGAGAGGAATTCGAGGGAGGCACCGCCGCCGGTGGAAATGTGGGAAATCTGATTGGCGACTCCGGATTGCTCGACGGCGGCGACCGAATCGCCTCCGCCGACGATGGAGGTGGCGCCTGCCTCGGTGGCTTGGGCGACGGCGCGCGCCATGGCCAGAGTGCCCTGCGCGAAAGCCGGCTTTTCGAACATGCCGAGCGGGCCGTTCCAGACGATGGTCTTGGCCTTCGCGATTTCCTTGCTGAATTCGGCGATGGTCTTGGGGCCGACGTCCAGGCCCATCAGGCGCTCCGGCGTCGCCGCGATGTCGGTGGTCTCTACGGCTGCGGTCGAGTCGGGGGACTCGGCGAGCACATGGTCCCGCGGCAGCAGCAGGCGGAAATTGCGCTTCTTCGCTTCGTCGAGCAGTCCGCGGGCAAGATCAAGCTTGTCGTTCTCGACCAGCGACTTCCCCACCGGCAGGCCCTGGGATTTCAAGAACGTGTAAGCCATGGCGCCGCCGATCAGCATGGCATCGGCGAGCTTCATCAGATTTTGCACGACTTCGATTTTGTCGGAGACTTTCGCCCCGCCCAGGATGGAAACGAAGGGTCGCTCGGGATTCGAGAGGGCTTTGCCGAGATAGGTGAGTTCTTTTTCCATCAGCAGACCGGCGGCGGCTTTCGCGACGAACTTCGTGATGCCGACGACGGAGGCGTGCGCGCGGTGCGCGGAGCCGAAAGCGTCGCAGACGAAGATCTGATCGCACAGGGCGGCGAGCTGCTTGGAGAATCCGGGATCGTTCTTTTCTTCTTCGGCATGGTAGCGAACGTTTTCCAGGAGCAGCACTTCGCCCCTGTTCAGCGCGCGGCTTTTCGATTCCGCATCGGCACCCACGCAATCGGGCGCGAACGCGACCGGCTTGCCGAGCAGCTCGCCGAGCCTTCGGGCGACGGGCGCGAGGCTGTATCGGGGATCGACCTTGCCCTTGGGGCGGCCGAGGTGCGACGCCAGAATCAGACGGCCGCCTTTTTCAGCAGCAAGCTTCAGAGTCGGCAGCGTCTCGCGGATGCGCGTATCATCGGTGACGCGAGTGCCGTCGAGCGGTACGTTGAAATCGACGCGGATGAAGACGCGCTTGCCGCTCAGCTCGAGATCGCGAATCGACAGTTTGCTCATGGCCTTGTTTGGATGTGCGCGCGCGTTCGATCGTCTCTAGAGCGTCTTCGCGAACAGCTTGATCATGTCGCGGCAGCGGCAGGAGTAACCCCACTCGTTGTCGTACCAGGCGAGAACCTTCACGCAGTTTCCGCCGACGACCATCGTGTATCCGGAGTCGACGATCGATGAATTCGGGTTGGCGCGGAAGTCGATGGAGACCAATTCCTCGGTCGTGTATTCGAGGATGCCCTTCATCGGACCGTCGGCGGCGGCTTTCAGAGCGGCGTTGACGCTTTCCTTCGTCGCCGGCTTCTCGACGATGACCGTGAGGTCGACGACGCTGACGTTCGGCGTGGGTACGCGCATGGCGTAGCCGTCGAGCTTGCCCTTGAGCTCGGGAATCACCAGGCTCAGCGCCTTGGCGGCGCCGGTCGTCGTGGGGATCATCGAAAGACCCGCGGCGCGCGCGCGGCGGAGATCCTTGTGCGGCAGATCGAGCAACTTCTGATCGTTGGTGTAGGCGTGAATCGTGGTCATCGTGCCGACGATGATGCCGAATGTGTCCTGGAGAACTTTGGCGACAGGCGCGAGGCAGTTCGTGGTGCACGAGGCGTTCGAGACGACGTGATGTTTCGCCGGATCGTAGGTCTTGTCGTTCACGCCGAGGACGATCGTAGCGTCGGGATCGGTGGCCGGGGCTGAGATGATCACTTTTTTCACCGGGCCACGAATGTGTTTGCGCGCGTCGGCGCCCTTGGTGAACAAGCCGGTCGATTCGACGACGATTTGCGCGCCGACCGACGCCCAATCGAGCTCGGCGGGATCCTTCACGCGAAAAACTTTGAAGCTTTTGCCGTCCACGGAGATGGTGTCGTCCGTGTGGGTGACTTTATGGGTGAGATTGCCGAGGATCGAATCGTATTTCAGCAGGTGCGCCAGCGTCGTCGAGTCCGTGATGTCGTTGACGGCGACAATCTCGATGGCCGGGTCGCCGAGAGCAGCGCGGAAAATGTTGCGTCCGATGCGGCCAAACCCGTTGATACCCACTTTTACGGCCATGCTACCTCCTGAAAATGATCGAGAACAGACTGCCAGCGAGAAAAGCCAGTAGAAGTTCTATGGTACTGACGGGGCTGGGGTTTCGTCAACGCGGTTCGGGGATGGCAGGCCCACCGGCCGGCGGGGGGACTTCAAAACGCGAAACCGTAGGTGGCTGAATATGGGCTTCCGTCGGCCGTTCGAAGCAATCCAGTCGGACGTAGACGGCCCGGTTGACAGAAATTGGGAGGAAATTTCAGGAGTGCCAAACATCTCGCTGGTTCGCGTCCAGCAGGTCCCGCCCGTCAAAAACCAGACTGTTTCTTGCGCACTTCTTCGCGTAAGGTCCGGATATCGAACAAGGCCGGGCAAAATCCAGCACGGACAGGAGGTTTCATGATTCCCGAGGCCAAGAATGCGGCGGTCAGCCGCGCGCTACGCGAAGCGTTCGGCGTAGGTGAGTTCGAGGAAATCCGGATGCTGACGGAAGGGATGTCTTCGGCGCTTGTTTTTCGCATCGCGGTGCGCGGGCGACCCTATCTGCTGCGAATCATTACGAAAACCGACGCCCTGAACGATCCGACGCGGCAGTTCGCCTGCATGCGAGCCGCGGCCGAGGCGGGGCTCGCGCCACGCATCTGGTACGCAAGCACGGAAGACCGGATTTCGATCACCGATTTTGTGCCGGTGCGGCCGTTGGCCGCCGGCAAATCCGGAGTCGCCGAGCTCGGTTCGACGGTGCGGCGGGTGCACGCGCTGCCGCCCTTCCCGAAGCTCGTGAATTATCTGGAATCCATGGACGGATACGTTCGCAAATTCCAGGCCGCCAAGATTCTGCCGGAAAACGAGACCGACGAGGTTTGTCGATTCTACGAACGCGTGTCGAGCGTCTATCCGCGGCACGATGCCGATCTCGTGTCGAGCCACAACGACATGAAACCCGAAAATATCCTGTTCGACGGCGAGCGTGTGTGGCTGGTGGATTGGGAGGCGGCTTTTTTGAACGACCGATACCTGGATCTGGCCGTGGTGGCGAATTTTTTCGTGAGGAATGAAGCCGAGGAGGAGGTTTTCCTGCGGGCTTACTTCGGCCAGAGGGTGGATGAATATCGGCGGGCGCGCTTCTACTTGATGCGGCAGGTCGTGCACATGGGTTATGCGGCGGTGTTTCTGCTCATCGGATCTTCGGGAAAACCCATTGCGCCCGGCGGACCGCCGCCGGGTTTCAGGGGATTTCACGATCAGATTCTCGCGGGGAACAGGAACCTTGTGAGCGCGGAGGCGAAGATCGACTACGCCAGGATACATATGCAGCAGGCGTTGGTCGAGATGCGGGCGAAACAGTTTGAGGAGGCGCTTCGGGTGGTTTCCGGGCATCCTGCGAGGGCCTAATGCGGGAGAAAATTGTGTCGCGCGCAAGGCGCGGGTGACGGGTTAGTCGTACTCTTTGACGCGGATCACCGTGTTGCCTTCGAAGGTGACGAAGGTGGTCTTCGACGGTGGCGTGCCGTAAATCCAGTCTTCGGTGTCCTTGCCTTCCTGATCGCGCTCGCGCACCTTGTGCTCGGGGCGGCCCAGGGCGGCGAGAACCATTTCCGAATCCATGCCCACAATCGCGCGCTCGTCCTTGATGGCCTCCTGGAACTGCGGCGCGAGCGTATCGATCCAGTTGACCGTGGTCGAGTGCTGCTTGGAGAAATCGAGAAACACCGAAAGGTCGCGCTTCAGGTCATCCGGGCTCATGTCCGGAACGCCGCGCGAGTAATCGAGCACAAGCGTGGCGCCCGGCAACTGCTGCTGGGCGTAGGATTGCGTCTCCGGAGGCGGCGCCGTTCCCACATTGCCCATTCCAATCGTGAGATGGTCGCGCAAGTGGAAATGCTTCTTCCCGCCGCCGTTGATGCGAACCAGGATCGAGTCGGAATGGAAATCGATGCCGGTGATCTGTACGGTGTCGCCCTGGCCCGCGGCGGTGCCGTAAAGCCGCAGCGCGTCGCTCAATTTTTTCATATCGAGCGGTTTTCCGGCCGGGACCTTGTAGCCCTTCTTGCCGCCGGGAAGCGGCTGAACGACGTGCGCGAATTCACCGTCGACGAAGCGGACGAGCAAAAGGCGCGACTGCGGCTGCAATTCTTTGGCGGAGTGATCGGTCGCCTGCTGGGCCGATGTTTGCGCAGGGTCGGAGGCAGGCGCCGGAGTGTGTACGTCGGAACCCGGCAGTGTGGCGGGAGCGCTGGTGCCTGCGCTCGCAGGCAACGGACGCAGGGTGCTCGCACCGGGAATGTCCCCGCCGAGAGCGAGCGCCATCCAAAGAGCGATCGTGACCTGAACGCCCATGCCGATTGGGGCCATTCTACGGCGATTTGAGTCCTGGGTGAATAGCAAGTTCAGCGCGGGGCCGGGCGCTCTCTTCGGGAGCGGCGCAGGGCGAAAGCAGGACCGGCCCAAGTCCCCGTACCCGACCGCTCGGCGTCGCGCATCGAAATACTTGAATGAGCTACGTGCGTAGCGGCAGGCTTTGTCGGGCTGGTCGAGCATGATCGACCAGCTGCTCCTGCAGACCGCGCATCGCAGCGTGGTGCATGCAACGCGACGCTGGATTTTTCACCTGGGCGCGCTGGGTTTTATTCCCCTGGGGCTGCTCGATGCGTCCATTATTCCGCTGCCGGGCAGCATGGACGTGCTGACGATCATTCTGGCCGCGCGGCGCCCCGATCTGTGGTTCTACTACACGGTGATGGCGACGATCGGGTCGGTGATCGGGGAATTCGTGACCTATCGGATCGCGCGGCGGGGCGGAAAGGACATGCTGGCGAGAAAATTTTCGCAGCGCCGGCTCCAGCAGGTCTATGGCGCGTTCGAGCGCTGGGGATTCGGTGCGATCGCCGTGCCTGCCCTGCTGCCTCCGCCGATACCGCTGTTGCCGTTCGTGCTGGCGGCAGGAGCGCTGCAGTATTCTCCGTATCAATTCACAACGGCCATCGCGGTCGGGCGGTTTGCGCGCTATATGATCCTGGGATTCTTGGCCGCCCGGTACGGACGCGGAACCCTGAAATATCTGACGAGTGATGGGCACGTGATGGTGGCGGCCGTGGTCGCCCTGCTGCTCGCCGCGGTCGCCGTCACGGTTGTTTTGTTGACGCGAAAGAGAAAGAAACTGGCGCGCGCGTAGCTAGCGGCAGAACGGCGCGAAGGCGTTGATGAAGGAGACTCGGAAGGCGTCCTGTCGTGTAATCAGATTGCCGGTCAGAACGCCCCAGGCGCCCTGCGCGTCGCGGATTCCGGTTTCGCCCGCAAATTCGTCGATCGCCACCGAGAGCTCGACGCCCTGGTCGACGACTTTTCTCACCAGCGGCTCGGGCAGCTCGACGGCGCCCGACTGTCCGTAGGATTCCTGGCCCGTCGCGTTGAGGACGCAGGCCCAGTTTTCGAGGAAGACACGGCGCCTGCCGCGGTCATCGATGACGTCGAGGCCACCTTCAAGGCCGGCAAAATACTTCCAGAGGTCCTTTTTCTGGTGGGCGAGCGCACGCAGATTTTCAGCGCGCTGGCGGGCTCCCCGGATTATTTCGTCGCGCGAAAGAGGCGTGTGACCCACACCGCTCGGGACATCGACGCCGACGACCTTGTAGGATGGGTGGGGCGGGAAGCGTTCGGAAATGGCCGCGAGCGCTTCCCGCACCGCTTCGATCTTCGGCCTGCGCAAGCTGCCCACGGCGACGAGGATCGGTTCCATGGCGCGCGAGCCGTTCAATCCTTCCAGAGCTGGGTTTGCTTCTCGCGCGAGAAGCGAGCCGCTAGAAATTCCTTCAAACCCTCGATCGAGGAAAACACCTGATCGGAGCAGGCGAGCATCCAGGCATCGATTTCTTCGACAGGCAAGGTCGTGACCAGGTAGACGGGAATTCCTTTCCGATACGCGGCGGTGAGCCCGGCGGGCGTCGCGCCGCTCGAGGCGGTGGCCGCATCCCAGTAGCAGACGACATAGTCGGCGCGGTTTTCGAGCAGCCCGATATCGAACGCGATCAGTTTACGAATCGTGCGACGGAAGCGCTCGAGGTCGGTTCTCTGCCAGATTCGGAAGTTGGCGATTTCCTCGTCGGTGAGAACCTTGCGAGCGTCCTCCATGGGGTCATACACGCGATGGCCCAGCTGATCACGCAGGAAAGGTGAAAGCTTGCGGCGCCAGAGCGTTCCGCTCTCGTGCGAAAAGTCGATTGGACCGCAGAGGTAGGCCAGCATGGGCTTGGACGGGCAAGACTCTAGCACGCAGAAACGGATCGAGCCACAGAGATTGAATTAGATTTTGAGACCGGATGTGGAAAAAATGGAGCGGGATAAGAGAATCGAACTCTCGCCTCCACCTTGGCAAGGTGGCGTACTACCACTATACGAATCCCGCCTTCTTTTTACTGTCTGAGGCATTTATAGCACGCCGGTCGAAGAGCGACAAGTGCGGCGGCGCCGTGCGTTTCACAGCGCGAGCGGACGGATTTCGCCTGCCGCGGCGAAGGATTCAGCTTTTTGGCGAGAGACTAGCTGCGCGGCTAATCAACTTCCATGATACGCGTGGCTTTAACGACGGGCGATTTCTTCTGGCGCTCGGCAAAACGCTCGGCGCGCTCGCGATCAATATAGACGCGGCCGAACTTCTCCCCGTCGTGGTAATAGACGGTGACCTGCCAATGGCGATGCTTGCGTCTGCGATCGCGTTGAAACCTGCTGGAACCCTTATTCGCTTTTAACTTGGGACTCTTCTTTTTCACGGTGGAGTGGCCCTCAATGCCCCGGACTATAAAAATTTAATCTCGGCTGCGCAAGTAGCAAGATAAGGGTTAACTATCCTATTATTTAACAAATACGAGCCCTCGCTCCGCTCTCCCGTCCCCACTTCGATGCGCGTAGTCGAAGACAAGTCTCCACCCGCCTGAATATTTTCCCCTCCGGCTACGTCAAATGGAAACAAGCGCCAAACCGGGTGCAACTTTTCAGCTCGGGAGTGCGTACTATGGGAGGTAGGGAAGGAGCGGGCAATGGTTGCAAATCTGAGGGGCAACATCCAGATCGAAGACGTCGGAAATCACCCGGCAGGAGCCGTGGCGGATCTGCGCTGCCTGTTGGCCGGTGGTGCGAGCACAACTGCGGACCCCAAGCGCCGCGGTTTCTATGAAATCGAGAGCGATTCGACCGTCTACTACATCCACATATCGCCGGTGTCGGGCAAGATTCTGCTGCTCGCTACCTGGCAAAATGAAAACGTCCCGGCGGGCCCCACGGCGTAGCGCTCCTACGGAAGCGTCACGTTTCCAGCCGAAAGATCCCCCGCCGTCACATTCAACTGGTCAAAATCCGACTTCTTGATCTTGAAGAGAACGGGATTGCCGTCCACCTGCGCGTAGGCCGTATCACCGCTCAGGTTCGAGACGCGCAAATTCAGGGCCTTGCCGTCCTTGCCCGTGAGCGTCACCTGCACGGCGGGACTCGTGAGTTGCGCGAGCTGGGCCGGCGACGGATGATCGATGACGTCCTCGGCTTGCATGGTGCCCAGCGGATCGAGCACTTTCCAACTCGCGGCCGCCTTGCCCTTCTGGTCGGCGGGAGAGTCGAAAATCCAATCGGTCGGATCGCCGGGCTTGGGGACGAGCGTGAACGAACCGCGGGCGCCTTGGAGCTGGAAACGCCTCAGGTCGCCCGTGTCCGCGTGGAGGATCTGCTTGTCACGCAGATCGCCGAACTTCTGCCCCAGCTTACCCTCCAGGTCTGCGTCGATGCGGAAAATCGTGGGCCGCGAATCGTCGCGGGCGAAGTAGGCATTGCCGTCTTTTTTCCCGACGATCAGCGTGGCTTTTTCACCCTTCGCATTCGCTGCTGAGAAGGTGATGGCCGGCGACGCGAGGCCATACTTCGCCAGGTTGTCCGGCGTTTCGCTGGCGACGGAAACGATCTTTGCGTTGTTCACGGCCTGCAGCAGCGAATCCACGGCGTCGTGCCCGGCGCCCACCGCCTCGGGTTTCTCGATCTTCCACTGATCGTCTGCTTTCGACAGGGTGACGTCGCCGCTGGAATTTTCGAGGTCGATGGAATGGACGTCCTCGGTCGCGAGGTGGAGGACGGCGCGATCGCGCATGTCGTCGAGCGATTTGCTCGCGCTCGTTGCAAGCAGTTGCGGCAACAGCGAAACGCTTTCACCGCCGTCCACAATCGCGTAGGCGTATTCGTTCGTGAAATCCTGGTTGCCGAGAAGGATGGAGTGCTTGGCTCCGCTCGCGAGCTGGAAATCGATGGAAATTTGAGCCGGCTCCAGGCCGTAGGCCTTGCGGCGATCCTCGGAGCCGGGTTCGGTCTGCGCGACGCGAGCGCTGGCGATCTGGTCCACGATCCCCCCGACGGTGGATTGATCCGCTTCGGTCGCCAGGGGCTGGACGATTTGCCAGTCGCCGGCACGCTTTTCAAACTGAATGGAAGGAGTGGACGGTTGGGCCGGATGCGAAATCGTGATCGACCTGATATCGGAACCCTGAAAACCGGTGAAAACCGCCTTCGAGGTATCCACGGTGTCGAGCTTTTTCGTCTCGCCTTTTTTCCAGTCGAAATAATAGACTGCGGCGCCGAGAACGATGGCGCAGAGGAGAACGATCAGTGTTGGTTTCTTAACCATTGTGGCGCCCGGGTGCCCTCTATCGCCTCTTCCACCAGACGGAAATCCCGAAGAGGATCACCAGGCCAGGCAGGAACAACCGCTCGATCCATGCAAGTCCGGTGGCCTGGGAAAGCGTGAGCGTGAGGTGGCGGCTGGATTCCGGCTTCGGGCGGATCGAGATCATGTTTTCGTCCTGAGCGAGCCAATTGATCGTGTTCAGGAAAAGATCGCCGTCGCTGCCGGGGCCGCCGAGGACTTGATTCTCCGCAAAGTCGGAGTCGCCGATGACAACCAGGCGGGCGCTCTGGTGATCGCCCTTGGCTTCGCTGGCCGCCACGCCGAGCGAGAGCGGGCCGAGCTGGTCGGTCTTCGGATCGTATTGAACCTTGTGCTCGAGCTTCGGTTTGGTGAAGCTTTTTGGCGAGGTCATCAGCAGTTCGACGGCGGAAGGCTCCGTTTTCGATTTTTCGGCGATCGAAACCGTGCGGGCAATGGGGAAATAGGTAAACTGCTGCGCCAGGCTCTTGGTGATCGGGCTGTCGCCATACTGCGCCACCAGCGGAATCTCAGGCCCGGCTCCGAGGAGCTGGCCCATGCCGCTCGCGTCGATTACGACGTTGCTGCCGACGTTGATGTTCCATTCCTGAAAAATCGGATCCAGCTTCGATTCGGTGTCCGGATCGAGCTCGACCAGGACTTTGCCGCCGTCGTCCAAGAACTTCTGAACCATCGCGACTTCCTGCGGGAAGAACGGCTTGGTGGGACCGGCGATTACGACCACATCGCAGTCAGACGGGACGCCGTTGCCGCTGATGAGGTTGATGGTATCGGTCGAGTACGTTTCCTTTTTCAGGTTCTGGGCGATCTGGCCGTAGCCTTCGACGCCACTGTCGTCGATGGATTTTTCGCCGTGGCCGGTGACGAAGCAGACCTTCTTCACGCTGTCACGCGTGACTTTCAGGATCGCGTTGGTGACGTCCGCTTCGGAGATGCCGCCTTCGATTCCCCCTTCAAGCGGAACTTTTTGACTGCCCGACGCCACGATCACGTCGTTGATTCGCTTGGCGCCGTATTCTTGCGCGACTTCGGGTTTTTCCTGGGGATTCACATCCTGGAACTTGAAATGCGGGCTCAGATGCTTGTACTCGATCATCAAGTCTTCGAAATGCTGGGCGTCGGGAGTCATGTCGTTGGGGCGCGCGAAGCGAACGACGGTGACATCACGCTGCAGGCCGCCGACGACCTTGTGGGTCTGATCCGACAGGCTGTACAGCTTCTCGGTGGTCAGATCGAAGCGCTTGGAGTGGCGAAAACTGAGGAAATTCAGGAACGCCAGGATGGCCAGCACGGCGATCGATAAAATGACGGTGTTCGAGCCCATCTGCGACGAGCGCCGGGAGAAAAACGTCAACAGCTGGTTGAATCCGAGCACGACCGAGGCAAGAAGGATCACCCCGCCGCCGATCAGCAGGATTTCACTGGTCCGCAGCATCTCATTCTGAATGGAGTACCGCAAAAATCCCGCTACCACGCACGCGACGCCGACCGCAGCCAGCGATCGCGCCATTTCGTTCCGATCAAATTTCATCCGAATCAGTCCTCCGCGATCATCCGGATCGCGCTACGCCCGCCGCCAGCGCATCGAGTCCACCGAGCGGACGGTCAAGAAAAGGAAAAGAATCATGAAGCTCACGTAATAGGTCACGCCGGCGGTGTCGATGATGCCGCGCGTGAAATCGTCGTAATGATTGATCACCGAGAGATACTGCAGCACCTGGCCGGTGGGGCCGCTGGCCGCCTGCACGCCGAAATCGATCGCCCACAGGAGCAGAAACGCTGCGAATGTGAGTACCGCCGCGATGATCTGATTTTCGGTGAGCGATGAGAGGAACGTGCCGAGCGAGAGCAGCGCTCCGCCGAACAGCAGCGCACCCAGATAGCCGCCGAGTACCATGCGGAACGGCGGCGCCGGGTCGCTGTGCATCCACATGTACACCGTCGCGCCGGCGGTTGGAAGCAGCATCGCCGCGAACAGCGTCATCGACGCCAGGAATTTGCCGAGCACGATCTCGACCTCGGTGATCGGCGAAGTCATCAGCAACTCGAGCGTGCCCCGCTTTTTCTCTTCGGCGTACGCGCTCATGGTTACCATGGGAAGCAAAAACAGGAAGATCAGCGCAAACAGCTGCAGCACCGCGCGCAGGACCCAGGTGGGGGCGTCGGGCTGGTCGCCACTCGCATAGCTGACGTACACCATGAAAAAGTGGCCGGTGATGAGCAGGAACAGTCCGACGACCACGTAGGCGACCGGTGAGACGAAGTATTGGCCGAGCTCCTTGCGATAGATGGCGTACAAACCCCGCATCGATTCCTCCGATTAGTTTGTTGCCTGCGGCTGCGCGGCTTCGTCGGTGGTCAGCTCCAGGAAAATATCTTCCAGGCTCATGCTGACGCCGCGCAACTCATACAGCGGCCAGCCCTTTTCGACAATCTTCGCGGCGACCACACTGCGTAGATCCTGTCCGGGCGCAGCCTCGACGGTCACGGCAATGTGCCCGTCGGCCCGCGGCGCCCCGAGCTCGACCTTGCCGGTACCGGGAATCTGCGCGAGAAGTTCCGCGAGCGCCTTTTCGGGCGCCTTCGCTTCAATTTGAATCCTCTGGCCGCTCTTGAGCTGTGTGGTCAAATTCAGCGGCGTGTCTACCGCCGCGATTTTGCCTTTGTTGATGATGACCACGCGATCGCACGTCATGCTCACTTCCGGAAGGATGTGGGTCGAGAGAATGATCGTGTGGTTGCCGGCGAGATTCTTGATCAGATGGCGGACTTCGATGATCTGCTTGGGATCGAGTCCCACGGTCGGCTCGTCGAGGATGATCACGTCCGGATCGTGCACCAGCGCTTGCGCCAGTCCCACGCGCTGCTTGTAGCCGCGCGAAAGCCGCTTGATCAGCTCGTTGCGCTTGTCAACGAGGCTGGTCTTTTCCAGCGCGTCGTCCACGCGGGCGCGGCGCTTGTCGGCCGGGATATTCTTGATCCGCAGGACGAAATCCAGATACGTGCCGACGGACATGTCGGGATACACGGGAGGTGCTTCGGGAAGATATCCGATGTGACGCCGTACTTCCATGGAATCCGTGAACACGTCGAAGCCCGCCACGCGCGCCGTACCCGACGTCGCCGGCATATAGCCGGTGAGGATGCGCATGGTGGTGGTCTTCCCGGCGCCGTTGGGCCCGAGAAAACCGAGAATTTCGCCTTTTTGAACGCGGAACGAAACGTGGTCCACGGCCGTGACCGGGCCGTAGGCCTTGGTCAGATTCTCAACTTCAATCAATGCCTTCCTCCGTATGATCCGTACGATAAAAAGAGGAAAAATACTCTGCCCGAACCCTGGCGAGCACTCTCTTATACCAAAAAGCGTCGAAAACTGAAAATCGCGCGCCGGAATGAAACTCTTTCCGATCGAGCGATCTCGGCGCCGCACGCAGACCCTGCGACCTTCAGGCAACGAGCCCCGCCCCGCCTGCATCCACCAGTGCTGACTTAGGCCGTCGATTTCGGCCCGGGGGTGTGGACCTACCCGCTCTGTTAAGATGCGCTGCATCGACCTAGGGTTGGGGCGGATTTGGCCGGCGTGGAGATGTCGATTGACTCTCCCCAGCCGTTTTGTTATTCAACTCAATTCCCTAAATGCGCCGGGAGCCTCTTGAGAGCATGCGCCCGGGCGGCAATCGAGGGAAACTCCGAGGTAGCGGGGCGGTTGTGGCGGCGCACGCCCCAGCTGCAAGCGACAGCGTACGAGGGAGCAAATTCGAATATGGCTTTTCTGGTGGGTCGATGAAGAGATTGCGATTCGCCGCGATGCTCGCCGCAGCATGCGCCGGCCTGATGGGTTTATCGGCATGTGGTGGTGGCAGCAACCAGATTTCGATCGTTCTCGCCACGGCCAACGGACTGACGACGATGGACGAGACCCTGCCAGCCCCGTCGACGCCGAGCACGCTGAACATCATGGCCTCCGTAGGGGGCGACACGACCGGCAAGGGCGTTACCTGGTTCTTTCAGACGAATCAAGCCGGTTGCGGCAGTGCGGGGTCCACTCAGCCGAGCTGCGGAACGCTCACGAACAACACGCCCTTCTCGGTCACCTACACCGCGCCGTCCATTACCAGTACGACCGCGCTTTCCGTGATCATCGAGGCGAAATCGGTGGCCGATCAATCGGTCACGAAAACCATCACGATATCGATTGTTCTGCCGCCCGTGTTCGCCACAACGGAATGCAATCCATCCGGCGTGCTGCCCTGCACTCTGGCGAACGGGAACAATGCGGTGCCTTATACCGCGACGTTCAGTTTCACCGGCGGAGTTTCGCCCTACACCTACACGCTGCTCGGCTCACTGCCGCCCTGCCTGAAACTGCAGTCTTCGACGACCGCCACAACGGGTGAGATCATCGGCACACCTTGCAATACCGCCACCGGCACTTACACCTTCACGATCCAGGTACTCGACAGCGGGGGCGCCACGGAAGTCAGCCAGGAGTTCGTCATTACCGTTGCTGCGCCGCCGGCTCTGTCTCTCGCGCCAGGTCCGCTGCCGCCCGGCACGGTCGACGGGGTGTATAACGGCCTGATCAGCGCCACGGGTGGAGTCGCGCCGCTGACCTTCACGATCACGTCCGGAGCCCTACCGCCGGGACTGTCGCTGAACGCCACGACCGGTCAAATCTCCGGCGTTCCGATCAACAACTCCGGCGGAAACGTTAACTTCTATCCGCACAACTACCCCTTCACCGTGCAGGTCGCCGATTCCGCTCTTCCGACGCCGCAGAAGGCGCCGGCTTCTCCGGCGGCGTTCAGCATCACGATTCAGGGCGTGCAGCCGCTGCAAATCTCGCCCACCGGTCTGCCCACCGAAATCCTGGCGCAGGGTCAGACGGCCTCCTCGCCCGCCTACAGTGTCACCCTGAACGCGTCCGGCGGAGTTGCGCCCTATGTCTGGACCGTCGCGCAGGGCCAGCTGCCCTCCGGGCTGACGATTTTCAGCAATCCCAACGGCACGGCGACGATTTCCGGAACGCCGGTGCTGGTGGGCACCTCGACATTCACCGTCCAGGTGGCGGATTCGGAAGTGAATCCCAGCACGGGAAATCCCGCTCCCGCCACGGCGTCACAGCTCTATCAAATTCAGATCGTCGCCGGGACGCAGAACAACACGCTCTTCAGCGGGCAGTACGCGTTCCTTTTCACGGGCTTCGATG
>JBAVUW010000168.1:0-42509 GCA_049696975.1 Candidatus Acidiferrales bacterium
CGCTTCGGCAGCTGCGCGGATCCATGCGACCAGGACTTCGCGGGAATCGGCGTCGGCGAGTGATTTGCGGCCGGTGACGTAACAGACGATGGGTTTCACGGCAGGATTCCTACGTGCGGGTTTCCGCGGTGGCGGACGATCGCTGGCGGAAGCTTTCGAGCGACATCAGAATATCCATGAATCCCAGCCCGGAAATCGCCCCGCGCAGGTAGAGATTCTTGAGCAGCAGCCCGAACGCCGGATACTGGTACATGAAGAAATTGGTTTCCCAGAAGTCCGTCCACGGCACGAGGATTAGCGCCAGCCCGAGCGTGAGCCACAGCAGAAGGATGATGATGCGGGCGACCTGGCTCATCGTCGAGCTAGGATTATGGGAGATTATGGGCGGAGTGGCAATCGGGTTTAGTGCTTTTGAAGTGTGGCAATGCGGTCGGCGACGTCCCGATAATCGATATTCATCGCATACACTTGGCGGAAGCTGTCGAGCGCGGCGTCGGCTTCACCGGCCATATCCAGCGCCAGCGCCAGATCGTAGCGCAGCGCCATCACCGCCTCTTGATCGAGGCCCGGCATGTCCAGCGCACGCTGATACCACAGCGACGCGATCTTCGGCTCGCCCTTGTCCATGAACGAGATGGCCAGCAGCGTCGCGCAGTTCATCGAATACGGGAACGGCTTGCCCTTCTGTACGGCTTTCGCGACCTTCTGAAATTCTCCGATGGCTTCGTCCAGCAGACCCATCTCGCGGTAGGCGATGCCGAGATTGTAGTGCGTCTCCAGGTCCTCATCGCCGTCGTCGATTTCGCCCAGCTCGCTCCGGAATTCCTGGAACACCTCGGCCAGTTCGTTCAAAGTCTCGGCCGTCGGTGCCGCAGCAGGAGCCGTTTCCGCCGGCGGCACGTTCGCCGCCGCCGAGACGGACACTTGTTGTACGGAATGGGAGGCAGGCGGTGGTGTGTGAACAGGGGCCGCCGGCGCTGCCGCGTTCGGCACAGTGGCCGCGGGCGTCTCTAGATCGTCGATTTCTGCCGCCAGTTCGCTGAGAAAATCTTCGGTGGTCGCCGCGCCGTTTTTCCCGGCGGCTGCCGGGTCGGGCGTCAATTCCAGCTCGAAGTCCACGTTCGGTGCAGCCGCAGGCTCTGGCTCGGGTGTGGGAACGGATGCGGCTGCTTCCTCGATCACTTCGAAGGCCGGATCGAGCGCGAATTCACCCGCTGGTTCTTGGCCCGCCTGTTCGATAACCAACTCGACGGCCTCGGCCTCCCGCCCGGGATCGGCGCCCGCCTCGATCGCTTCCGGCTCGGCCGCGGCGTCCATCGGCATGGGCTCAATCGTCAGTTCCGGAACGATCACTGCCCCGGGAATCTCAAACTCCATCTCGACCGGCACGGCCGCCGCCTGTGCCGTTTCCACCGGCTCAACAACGATTTCTTCCGCAGGAGCTTCGATTTCCAGGCGATCCTCTTCCATCGAGGCTGTCGCTGGAGTTTCCGCCGACACTGGCTCTGGAACGGGTATCGCGATCTCCTCCGGCTCACGCGCGTGCGCGGCAGCGGCGGGCTCGGCCACCTCCTGCACCATCGCCTCCCACTCGTCGGAAAGATCGACCTCTTCGGTCGGTCCGGATGCCGCAACGGCGGCCGGCTCGGGCGCCACAGGCGGGTCAAGCGGCTCGGTTGCCGCCTCCTCGGTCTCGACGGTCGAGAGCGGAATCTCGAATTCCGTCGGCGCCGATGATGGCGTCTCCGGCTCGACCAACGGATCGAGTTCGATCGTAGCCGGTTCGTGCGAACCTTGTGCCGCTGGGGCAACGGGTGGAACAGGCGTAACCGCCGCCGGAGCTGGTGTCTTTGGCGCCACCGGTAATTCTTCCACCGGAACGCCCGCGAGCTTTTGGAATCTCTGCCGCAGCTCGGCGAACCGCTCGGTGTTTACGGTGTCCTGCCGCTCTCGATGAATCTGTTCGAGCAATGCAGCGAGTTCTGCGGTGCGGCGCTCATTTCCGGCGCCCAGGCAGAGGTCCAGCAGGCGCTCCAGCGTCGGCGTATGCCGCGGGGCCCGCACGAGCACGTTTTCGAGCAGGGTCGTCGCTTTTTGCGTCAGTCCGTAGCTCGAAAAAAGGTCGACGTCGGTCAGCGCCTGCGCGATGTAGCGCTGGGTCTCCTCGTCGTATCCCTCGTCCGCCGCGCGCGCGGGCGCTTCCGGCACGGATTCCATGATCGACGCGGACGCCGATCCGGATTCGACCGGGGCCTCCATGCGGGGCGCTTCGGCAAGAATTTCCGCCTCGGCAATCGCTTCGGCGGGCAGTTCACGGGCCGGCGCCGCTTCGCGCTTGCCGGCCTTGCGCAGCTGGTTGTAGCGGTCGATCAACCGCTCGTCGCCCTTGTTGCGGTCAATCAGTTCCTTCATCAAATGTTCTGCGCGCGCTTGATCGCCTGACCCCGCGTAGGCGTCGACGAGCTGGCTGAGCGCGGCGTTCAGGTGGAAGGGATCGCTTGTGTGCCGGCTGAAATCCGCCAGCATCTCCAGCGCGTCCGTGTTCCCGGGCAGCTTCTCGATGGCGCTCGAGAGCAGTTTCACAAATTTGTCCTGCTCGGTTGCTTCGATCATCGGATCGCGCAATTGCGCCAGCAGCGGCAAGGTCTTTTCTGCCTGCCCGCTCGCGATCAATGATTCGACCACCGTTTGCAGCGGCTTAGAATGAGCGCTGCCGCGCAAAAGCTGTTTCGCTGCGCGAGCCGCGGCTTTATCCTCCTGGCCGGATTTCAGCTCGAGCTCCAGCAGAATGTCGGTCACCTCGCCACCTGCGTCGGCTTCCGGGTGCTCCTCCAGCAGCGCGATGGCCTGCGAGTCCTTCTGCCCCAACGCCAGAATCTTCGCCTTCAGCAGCAACGCCGGCGCGCTCGCGCCGTCCACTCCCAGCGCCCGCTCGATCAGCTTTTCGGCTTCTTCGCCCTCGCCGCGGTCAAACAACCGCTGCGCGTAACCTAAATATGCCTGAGCCGCCTCTTTCTTCTGGCCCATCACGTTGTAAAGTTCCGCCAGCCGCATCTGCACGCGAGGATTATCCGGCTCGACTTCCAGCAGCCGGTGTAGCACTTCCACCGCCTTCGGCGCGCGATTCGCTTTCAAGTGGACTTCGGCAATCTGCAGGAACAGCGGACGCGCTTCGCTCAGCACGCCCTGCTGCACGTAGAGGTCGGCCAGCCGCTCCAGCGGCGCCAGCTCCGCGGGCGCCAGCTTGGCGATCTTTTTGTAAATGGCGATGGCTTTGCTGTTGAATCCGTCGTTGAGGTAGACCTGCGCCAGCCGCTCGAAATATTCGATGGCCTGCGGCATGTCGCTCTGGCGAGCGAACAGGTCGCCGACGGTCATCAGTGTTGCCTGATCTTTTGGATCGTGACGCAGGATCTGCTGGTATTCGCCGATGGCCTGGGCGACTTTACCCTGGTTGAGAAATTTCAGCGCGCTTTCGAGCGCCTTGTTTTTGTTGAAGGCCATCGATGGTCCTGCGTCCCCGGGGCCGTGCCCATGCCAGACCGCATTTCTGGCGAGAAGATCGGCCAACAACGAAGGTTAGCACGCGCGGAAAACAAGGGTCTATGCACCGAGACGGTGCCAGTGCGCAAGGGGATAACAGGAGGGAGTACCCGGGTACTACCGGGCAATTTTCAGCAGGCGAAACCCTTCGCTCTAAAGGGCGGCCGAGCAAGCCGGTCGTCATTCCGAAGCCTGGCGCGGTTCAGCCGGCCTCGGAATCCGTCTTCGTGTGCGGCATTCACCGCATACTCAACCGAGGCGAGACTCCTTGGTCATCCACTTACATCTTCAGTTCGCTGATCTGTACGATCGGCTCGATATCTGTGTAGTTCACAATATCGCCCAAAATCTCTTGAGCATGGACTCCAAACGATCCCTGAAACGTCTCGACAGAATCGAACGTGAGATGCGCCATGGCCACGAACGCAATCGGCGCGCCGGGAGCTCCTCCGGCCACACCCGCGTCCACGGTGACGGCCTTCAGCGCCGGACCCACCTTCTGCTTGACCATGGGCATGTGCTTCTCCAAATAGTATTTCATGTCGAATTTCTTGCCTTCTTTTTGCGGGTAGAACACGCCGACTCGGATCATCGTGGTTTCCTCTCGTAGGGGATCGAAATCGTTCAGTTGCCGAATGCAATGGCGGGAACGTCCAACGGCAGCGGCGTTTGTTGCGCGCCCGTCGCCCAGCAGCGCGCCTCGCGCACTGGAGCGTAGGAGAACCGGTGCAGCGGCGTCGGCCCGTGCCGCCTCAGCGCCTCCAGATGGTCTGGCGTACCGTACCCTTTGTTCTGCGCCAGCCCGTACTGCGGATACAGCCGATCGAACTCCTCCATGCGGCGGTCGCGGTCCACCTTCGCCAAAATCGACGCCGCCGCGATCGAAATCGAGCGCGCGTCCCCGTGAATCAGCGCCTTCTGCTCGATCGGCAAATCAAGCTCAATGGCGTCGAGCAACAGGTAGTCGGGAAACGGATCCAATTTCGAGATCGCGGCGACCATCGCTTGCCGGCTCGCCTGATAGATATTCCAGGCGTCGATCCGGCTCGCATCGATTTCCGCCACGGCCCACGCCAGCGCGTGCTCGCGAATGCGTTCGGCCAGCTCCGCACGCCGCTCTGCAGGCAGTTTCTTCGAATCATCCAGCCCGACGATACGGCGCCGCGGGTTCAGCACCACCGCGCCGGCCACCACGGGACCAAAAAGCGATCCGCGCCCCGCCTCGTCGAGTCCTGCGATGCGCATCCACCCGCGCTGCCGCGCGTCGCGCTCGTACCGTGCCGAGCAAAGTCTCGCCATCGGCGGGAATTCTAACACACGCGTCGCGGGCTGCATCGCGGTTCTACTCCCCAATAAAAAAGCCCGCACCGATAAATCCGATGCGGGCCGCAATTCCGAAACGGCGCTGTGTCAATCCTTCGAACTGCTCGCCACGGGGGTCGCTGCGACCGCGGTCTCAACGCGCTTGATTCGCGCGGCCTTGCCCTTGCGATGGCGCAAGTAGTTCAGCTTCGCGCGGCGCACCCGCCCCTGGCGGACGATTTCGATCGACCCGATCATCGGGGAATGCACCGGGAAAATGCGCTCGACGCCCACTCCGAAGCTCACCCGCCGCACCGTAAAGCTCTCGCCGCTCAGCTCGCCGCGGCGGCTCATGACGACGCCCTCAAACGGCTGGATGCGTTCCTTGTCGCCCTCGCCTTCCTTCAGGCGGACATTCACACGCACCGTATCCCCGGGGCGAAAGACGGGGTGGTCCTTGCGAATTTGTGACTTCTGCACCGTCGCGATGATCGGCTTCATGTCTATTGTTCCCGGCAGACCCGCTCAGGTGGGGCCAGCGCACAACGCACAATCAAAGATTATATCCAATCCGCAGGAGTATGCCTACCCGAAATTGCGGCCGTTTCCGCGTCCAACGTTGGCAAAAGCCCCGCAAGGCGCGATCGTCGCTAGCCCGGCCGGAGCGCAGCGGGCGGGTGGTTAGCGGTCGATCCAGCTCATCTACCACCCCGCCGGCGGCTCTCCGAAGGGCACCGCCCACGAGAGCCCCTCGATCTCCCGGATTTTGCCGCCTTCAATCTTGAAAAGCTGCGGCGCCATGAAACTGAACGCGCGGCGATACTCCGCAGGCACCGTAACATTACCGACTCCCGTGACGGCGACCGACTTCACGTCGCCCTGGTTGTCGAAAAACGCCAGGTCGAGCACCAGCCCCTGCTTTTCATCGACAACCAGCGGCCGCGCATCCCGCACTTTCTCGAGCGACGGGAAGTACCCGCGATCGATTTCTCCCGCGCAGCTTTCGCTGAACATGTGAAACGACGGCTGGGCTTTGTCCGGTGTCGGACCGTCGGGATTGTTCGTCGCGGCGAAGCCGTTCTCCCGCCGCACGCATTGCGCGCCGAGTGGGGCCGCCGAGCCTTTGCCCTGCGCGTACGCATCGAAATATTCCTTCGTCGCTCCGATCAACTGATCGCGCGTTTCCGCCGCACCGATCGGCGCCAGCAGCGTCGCATCCGGTGACACGAAACCCTTCGGATCGAGCTCGTCGAGAGTCCTCGGAGTCATGATCCCGGCGGTATTCAAGCCGAGCCCGCCCTTCGGTCGCTTCTGCTCGCGCACAGTGATTGTCTCAAGCTCCACGACGCGGTGGTCCTTGATCTTCATCCGCAGCGCGATCACGCCTTCCAACAGACCGTTGTCTTCGGTGACGGTGCCGTAGTAGCCGGCTTCGCCGCTCGCCGGATCGGCCAGATACACACGATAGGTACCGCGTCCGGAGAACGTCTTCCACATGCCTTCACCAAGCTTCACCGGCAGTTCGTTTTCCGTGTATTTTGCATCCGGGCCAACGGCCAGATTGCACCAGCAGCGCGAAAGCATCGCGTCGAAAAAGTTGTCCACGAACTGGTAGAGACACTCGCGGTTGCATTCGCCCGGGACGGCGGGTGCCAGGGGATACTGCGCGCGCGTCAGATTTTTCCCCTCGTCTGGAGCGGCCCCCCTGGGCGAGGCCAATGTGGCGGAGGGCGCGCTGCAAAGTGCCACGAGCAGCAGGCCCAGCATCGAACTTCGAATTAGGCGTTTGGAGATTGTGTTCGTCCGTGTCATTGTCTGGTTTCGTCGCGGCTCTTAAAACGCCGGCTCCATGTTGAAGGGGATCTCGTACATCGTCATTTCGATCAACCGGATGCTTCCTTTTTCGATCCGATAAGCCTCGTTGGACTGGTTCGTGCGCGGCGTCATGAAATAAGGCGGCACTTTCCAGTTGCGCCCGTCGGTGAGCTTCACGTTGGTGATGGTGCCGTCGAAATCGAGATACGCGTTGGCCAGCACGGCTCCGCGCTCGACATCCGTCACCAGAAATCGCCGGTGGCGGCATCCCGTCGTGAATCCCAGGAAACCCAGCTTGTACTGATCGGTGCAATTCATGGTGGTGAAGTCACCCACATCGTTGTCGGCATGGCCGTAGTTCGTCGGTGCCGGCTGATTCGTGGTGGGTACGGCGTCTTCAATGCGCCGGCAATCCGGCGTGAAGGCGTAAACGCCCTTGCCGTCATTGAGCGCCAGGCCTTCGTAATACATGTAGGCGGCCTGATCGAGCGCTGCGCGAGTTTCGCGCTGGTCCATCGGGACCGGTTCGAGCCACAGCGGCTCGGGCGCACCCATTTTTTCGTACAGCGCAGCGCCGTGCGGATCGTGGGCCATGAACTGCTCGGCTTCCGTGATCTGGCCGTTCACGACCTTCAGCCGCACGATCACGATTCCCGCGACATCCTCTTCGTAGAGCACGCCGATCAGGCCCACATCGCCCTGCTCCGGATCGGCGAAATAGTGGACATACTTGCCGCGCTTGGTCGCCGTGGCCCACAGCGCCTGCCCGATTTTCAGCGGCACGTTGTCCTGCGAATATCGTGCGTCGGCCGAGAGCGGCGCCCTCGACGGATCGTGCGCCACCATCGCATCGAGATATTTGCCCGCAATACCTTCCAGGCACGCACGGTCGCACGCCGGCTTCGCCGCCATTCTGGCCGCCTGCGCCCGAGCACCTGCGGCGGTTGCCGTGAGAAGCGCAGCGCACACCGCTGCGGCGATCGCGCACGAACGAGCGGCAATCCACGATTTGTTATTCACTTGAGCGCTCCCTGTCGGAAATTCCACCGGACCGCCTGAACGCCACCCGTCGATCCATGATCCTGAAAGGCCACATCTTTTAGCTGAATCACGGCGCGGAGTCAATTGTCATGGCTGAAGCAAATCGGGGCGATTGCGACGAGTCTTTTCAAGCGCTTTTTCGCGACGCCAACGGCGGATCTCTTCGTGGTTCCCGCCGACCAGCACGTCCGGCACAGCCCATCCGCGAAACGTCTGCGGCCGCGTGTAATGCGGATAGTCCAGGATCCCGCGCCCGTTCGAAATCGGCTTCGTCAGGGACGCGGGTTTACCGTGAGGCGCGAAGGGTTGCCGCGCCCCTTCGGATTCACCAGCGGCGAGGGTGAAAGATTCATTCACCGCCGAATCTTCATTGCCCAGGGCGCCCGGAATCAACCGGGTCACCGCGTCCAGAATCATCGCCGCCGGCAATTCGCCTCCCGACAGCACGAAGTCCCCGATCGAAATCTCATCGGTCGCTAGATGTTCGGCGACCCGCTCATCGATCCCTTCATAGCGACCGCAAATCAGCACCATCCGTTCGAGCTGCGCAAATCGCCGTGCGGTTTCCTGTCGGAAAAGCGTTCCTGCTGCGGAAAGCAGCACGATGGCCGAATTGTCGCCCGCGGCGCGGAGGTCGAAAAGCGATTCCACAGCGTCAAACAGCGGCTCGGGCTTCATCACCATGCCTTCACCCCCGCCGAACGGACGGTCGTCGACACTGCGATGCCGGTCGTGCGTGAAAGCGCGCAAATCGTGCAACTGCGCGTCAATCAAACGCGCCTCGCGCGCCCGGCGCACGATCCCGTAATCGAGCGGCCCGGCGAAAAACTCGGGAAAGATGGAAATAATGTCGAAACGCATCGCGCTAATCCTACCGCAGGAGGGAATTGCGGCCTACGTGTTCAAATCGCGAAGGCCTTCGGGAAGAACCACGTCGATCGCCCGCGCCGCGGTGTCCACGTGCACACAAATATCCTGCGCCAGGGGAATCAGCAGCTCGCCCTGCGGCGCATCGACCACCAGAATCGGCGTGCCGCCTGTCATCTGCACGTCGCGCACGTGCCCGATCATGGCGCCGGGCTCGCCGCCGGGCGAACGGATAGATGATTCGCGCACTTCGCAGCCGGCGAGATCGGTGATGTAGTAGCTGCCGGCGGGAAGCGCCGCGCGCTCGGAAAACGGAATCTGCACTTCGAGCCCCACAAGCGTTTCCGCATCGTGAATCGAATCGGAGCCTTCGAAAAGGAAGATCGCCTGGCCGCCGCGGCTCTGGCTGAGCCAGCAGGAACGCACGGCGACCCGCCGCCCGACATTTTCACGCACTCCTTCACGTCCATCGCCGGGTCGACCGGTTAACTCCACGGATTTGAGGTTCTTGAACCGCTGGGGGAAATCCGAAAGGATTTCGCAAGCCACTTCGCCGCGCCGGCCGTGGGGGCGCAGGATGCGCGCCACGGTCACTCTGTCGCTTTGAGCTGCTTTCTGCTTGTCCACTTATTCCAGAATTTCGAGTGTGAAGCGCTTCCGCAATTTCATCCCGGCAGCGCCCAGCAGCGTGCGGATCGACTTCGCCGTCCGCCCCTGGCGCCCGATTACTTTACCGAGATCCTCAGGATGCACCCTAAGTTCCAGAACCGTTACTTGTTCACCGTCCACAGCGTTTACGATGACGTCGTCGGGATGATCAACAAGAGCCTTCGCAATGGATTCCACAAGCTCCCTCATGGCGTTTCCTCCACAGCTTGACCTGCTCAGCGGGGAAACTCGCTCGAGCGTGTACAAGAGTAATCAACAGGTTCACCTGTGGTAGGACGCGTCAGGCGGGCTTCGGGTTGCTGCGTATCAAGCTACGTACGGTGTCGCTGGGCTGGGCGCCCTTGCCGAGCCAGTACTGCACCCGGTCGTGCTCAAGCTGCACTGCTGCGGGCTTTTTGAGCGGATCGTATGTCCCGACGATCTCCACGAAACGGCCGTTGCGCGGCCGCGTCTTCTCCGTCACCACCACACGATAATATGGATGCTTCTTCTTGCCGATTCGGGCAAGGCGTATCGTCAACACTTCAAATTCCTCCCCTGTTCAATTCAAACAGTATAGCGGAGCTGGCGGGATTCACCAATCGCTATCTGGACAGTTAGAACGTCGGTTTGGGGCTGTGCAAGCACGGCAAACGGTGCAAGTACAGGCCCCATTTGGACCTCTTTTTGAAAAGGGCGCTTCCGGCAGCGTTCGGCGCAAACTGAAACCCACAGTCCTTTTCCCCTGCATGCGCTCGAAAAAGATCGCTTAGGAACCTGAACGCCTTACGATCCCCTTCGATGAGAATATAGCGACCATTTCCCGACTACTTCTTGACCGTCAACTTCACGTTCCGAGTCCTTCGGCATAGATCGTCAACATCGTTTTTCATCGTGGACTCCTCTCCGCGTTCGATGTAGGCCATATTGGCTACTCCATTCTGCCTGCGATGACGTTATCATTTTCGTCAAGAGGCTGCCGATGTTAGAGATATCGATTCGCCCCGCTGAACGCCGCGATGTGCCGCGGCTCACGGAAATCTACAACTACTACGTGATCCACACCGCCGTGACGTTTGACCTCGAGCCCTGCACAATTGAAAAGCGATCTACGTGGTTCGAGCAATTCAGCGCTGCGGGCAGGCACCGGCTGCTGGTGGCCGAGGAAAACGGCGTCGTGCTCGGTTATGCCGGAACCGTGCAATTTCGCGCGAAGGCTGCCTACGACACCACTGTCGAGACCACGATCTATTGCGATCAGAAAGCGATCGGCAAGCGCATCGGTTCGCAGCTTTACGAAGCGCTGTTTGATGCGCTCGAAAACGAAGATGTGAACCGCCTGGTGGCCGGCTACACGCTGCCGAACGACGCCAGCGCCGCGCTGCACGCCCGCTGCGGATTCAAGCCCGTCGGAATTTACACCGAGGTCGGTCGCAAATTCGGCCGCTACTGGGACGTAGCCTGGACCGAGCGCCCGCTGAAACTTCTCTGAGATCCGGCGCGATTTCAGCTACGAACAGCTCCAGCGGGAAGGTCCGACGAATCACTGCCGGGATCCAGTCGTGCTCATCGGAGCAGCCAGAGGGGCAACGCGGCTTGTGCGCACTGCTCGATCATTTGCTGATCTCGGGGGCCGAAGGCGTTGGCTTGTTCGCTTTCGACGTCGATCGTGCCGATCACGCGGTCTTCTCCCGGCGCGAGAACCGGGACGATGATTTCCGAGAGCGTGCTGCCGAAGGCGGTGAGGTAGCGCGGATCGTTGCGCACATCGCCCATGACAACCGCTTTTCTGCGCTGGATCGCGGCGCCGCTCAGGCCTTTGGTCATGGGAAACGTAGGATATTCCGACGCCCTCGGCCCGCTCCACGCGATGATGGACACGTTTTCCGCACCGACGTCGTACACGCCGACCCAGCGGTAGTCGCCGAGCTTGCCGATGAGTTCCGCCAGGCGCTTTGCGCGCTCCGCACGGCCGCCTCCAGTTGCGGCTGCGGCGCGAATCTGATTCAGCGTGTTGTCCATCACGATCGCCATGAGGTTCTCTATTTGAGGCCGGCGAATTTCCCCAGACCGCGCATTTTCATTTTGGCCATGCTGCCGTATTGCTTCATCATGCGGCGCATGTCGGAGTATTGCTTCAGCACCTGATTGACTTCCTGGACGGTTGTGCCGCTGCCGCGGGCAATGCGCTTGCGGCGCTTGCCGTCGATGAGGTTGTCGTTGGCGCGCTCGGCGGCGGTCATGGAATTGATGATCGCCTCGGTGGACTTCAGCATCTTTTCGTCGATCTGTGCGTCCTTGGGAATCTTGGCGAACGGTCCGATTTTTGGCAGCATGCCCATCAGCTGTTCCATCGAGCCCATTTTGCGGATCTGCTGGAGCTGGTCGCGGAAATCCTCCAGCGTAAACTCGTTTTCGCGGAGCTTGCGCTCCATTTCCCGCGCTTTTTTCTCATCGATATTTTTCTGTGCCTTCTCGATCAGGCCGAGCACGTCGCCCATGCCGAGAATGCGGCCCACGATGCGGTCGGGGACGAACGGCTCGAGCGCGTCGTATTTTTCCCCCACGCCCACGAATTTTACGGGCGCGCCGGTGACTTTGCGAATCGAGAGCGCCGCGCCGCCGCGCGCGTCACCGTCCATTTTCGTCAGGATGATGCCGGTGACGCCGAGCCGTTTGTGGAATTCGCCGGCCGAGCGAACGGCGTCCTGCCCGATCATCGCGTCTGCCACGAACAGAATTTCCGTGGGCGTGAGCTCGCGCTTCAGCGTCTGCAATTCGTTCATCAGCTCGTCGTCGATGTGCAGTCGGCCGGCCGTGTCGACCAGGATCACGTCGCAGGCGGAAAGTTTTGCTTCGCGCATCGCGCCGCGGACGATTTCGACGGGCTTGTCGGTTCCGGCACCGGGCCAGATCGGCGTGCCGGTGGCCTTGGCGACCTGCGCGAGCTGTTCGCGGGCCGCGGGACGGTAGACGTCGGTTGAGACGACGATCGGCCGATGGCCGTGTTCGCCGAGCCATTTGCCGAGCTTGCCGGTGGAGGTGGTCTTGCCGGAGCCTTGCAGGCCGCAGATCAACCAGACCGACGGAGGCCGAGAGCCGAATTGCGGGCGCGCTTCCTTGCCGAGAAGGTCGGCGAGTTCGTCGCGCACGATTTTGACGACTTGCTGATCGGGAGAGAGCTGCAGCAGCACGTCCGTGCCGAGCGCCTTTTCGCGGACGTGCGCGATGAATTCGTCCGCGACGCCCAGGTTGACGTCGCCTTCGAGCAATGCTTCGCGAATTTCAGCGAGAGCGGCGTCGAGATGCTCGGCGGTCAGTTTGCCCTGGCCGCGCAGGTTCTTGAATGTGCGCTGTAGTTTTTCGGTTAGCGTTTCAAACATGTCCGTGACCTGTCGGTTGCGACTCGTGCCCGGTGAAGGGGCGCGCGCAGCAGATTGATCTTAGTTGCAGCGTTGAAACTGGTCAAATGAGCTTGAACGCGAGGTTGAACGGGAATCGGGAATATTGCAGTTTCTTGGCGCTTGGGGCCTGGGCGCGGGGTTTGTTTTCTGCAAGTTACATCGCTTTTCGAGCCCTGGGTTTTGGCGGCAATGGGACTAGCTCGCCGAGCGAGCGCGGTGTTCGAGTTTCCAGGAATCCCGAGCCTGCTAGGCGGCCCCTGCGTCGGTTTTTGGTTTAATCATGAAGGAGGCGATCTCGGATGTGGGGGCCGCACGTTCGACGAAGGTGAATGTGCCGCGGTCTTGCATTTCGCGCGCGGCCGCTAACAGGGCGCCGAGAGCGCTGCGGGCTAGTGCGCCTCCGAGGCTGATGCGGCGGGCGCCTGCTTCGGCTAGCTGCGCTGCCGGGAAATTCAACCCCTTGATTCCCGCGAGGACGTTGACTGGATGCGGAGCGAGCGCGGCGCACACTTCCTTGATTGCTTCCAGGCTCGGGAGGCCCGGGGCGTAGAGAACTTCGGCGCCGGCTTCGGCGTAGGCGCGGAGTCGGAGAAGCGTATCGTCGAGATCGGTTATCCCGTAGAGGAAATTTTCGGCCCGGGCGGTGAGCGTGAAGGGATACGGAAGCGAGCGGGCGGCTTCGGCTGCTGCGGCGACGCGTTCGACGGCAAGGCCGTGATCGTAAATTGGACTGGCTTGGTCTCCGGTGGCGTCCTCGATCGAACCTCCGACGAGTCCGGTGGCGGCCGCGAGGCGGATCGTGTCCGCGACGGTCTTGGGAGAGTCGCCGAAGCCATTTTCAAGGTCGGCGGCGACGGGTAGATCAACGGCTTCCGAGATCACGCGGCAGTGCGCGAAAGCTTCCTCGCGCGTGACCATGCCGTCGCGACGGCCGAGCGTAAAGGCGAAGCCGGCGCTGGTGGTGGCGAGGGCCTCGAAGCCGAGGCCGGAAAGGATGCGGGCGCTGCCCGCATCCCAGGGATTCGGGATGATGAATGCGCCGGGCGCCGCCGATTCAATGGGAGCGCCTACCTTCGCGGGAAGCTTGTGCAGGGCGCGGAATTTCAGGGCTTTTTCAGCTTGCGCGGGGCTCATGGATTTTCCATTTCTGGCGGGTAGTCTATTTTGCCACGAAGAAGGGGAGGCGCGGAGAGAAAGCCGAATGCAGACACCGACGACCGTGAGGCGGGGGAACGCTGATTGGTCGATGCCGGTGTCGAGCGCCGGCAAGCCATCACTGCGGCGCAAGGCGCGCGCACCTCTCAGAGAGTCCGCGGGAATACGCCGCGGGCCTGTGCCGGAATCTCTTCGGCCACCCGCTGGGTAGGCATGAAAGGCGCAGCCTGCGGCGCGCCCGGTCCGCTCATCGAGTTTCCAATCGACGGTGAGGCCGGCCTGATTCAGGAAGTAATCGACGAAAGATTCCGTACGCTTCCTGACAGCCATCGGTTCGGCCAAGACGGACGGCGAGATCACCCGATTGCCGCGCCCAGGGTCGCGGCGCCGCGTTTGGGCTGAAATTCGAGAGCTTGCGGAAGATTCGCGCCGCTGCGAGAATGCATATCCATGGGGACGAGCAAAACATCGCAGGATGCCGCGCTTTTTGCGGATTTGAAGAGGGACCCGCGCAAGACGGGAATTTTGCCCTCGCAGGAAATTCGCGAGCTGATTCAGAACCGCAAGATTCAACCGAATATTCCGATCGATGATGCGCAGATCCAGCCGGCCTCGATGGATTTGCGGCTGGGGAGCATCGCCTACCGCGTGCAGGCGAGTTTCCTGCCGGGGCGCGCCTCGTCGATTAAATCGAAGATCAACGATCTGAAGCTGGCGGAAATCGACTTGAGCCGGCCGGCGCTGCTGGAGCGCGGCGCGGTGTTCGTGATTCCGATGGTCGAGGCGCTGGCGCTGCCGTTCGACATCAGCGGCGCGGCGAATCCAAAGAGCACGACCGGACGGCTGGACATTTTCACGCGCCTGGTGACCGACGGCGGCGACGAGTTCGAGCAGGTGCCGAAGGGTTACAAGGGCGAGCTGTACGTGGAGATCGTCTCACGGACGTTTCCGATTATTTTGAGCGCCGGCGCGAAGCTGACGCAGCTTCGGTTCGTGCGCGGCAATCCTCCGGCGGCATCGGACAACGCGCTCGAGCGATACGAGGTGACCGAAGGGCTCGTTTACTACGAAAACGGCGACGCGCCGGCGAAGGCGGCGCTGGGCGGCGGCATTCGCATGTCGATCGATTTGCAGGGGAGCGGGCCATCGAGTGTGGTGGCGTACAAGGCGAAGCGGAATTGCCCGGCCGTGGATTTAAGCAAGGCCGGCGCGCACGATGCGACGCAATTCTGGGACGCCATCGCTGCGCCAGAATCGCGGCGACTGGTGCTGGACCCGGGCGACTTTTATATTCTGGCGTCGCGCGAACGGATCAGCGTGCCTTCGAACTGGGCGGCGGAGATGACGCAGTTCGACCCATCGATCGGGGAGTTCAGCGTGCATTACGCGGGATTTTTCGATCCGGGATTCGGCTACGGGCTGGCCGGAGAAATCAAGGGCACAAAAGCGGTGCTTGAGGTGCGCGCGCACGAGGTGCCGATTTTGCTGGAGGACAGCCAGGTGGTGGGCCGCCTGATGTACCACAAGATGGCGAGTGTGCCGGACAAGCTGTACGGGCAGGCAATCGGATCGTCGTACCAGCAGCAGGGTTTGGCGCTGAGCAAGCAGTTTCGAGTGGCCCCGACCACGGCGAGCAAACCGGCACGGGCGTAAGCAAAACAGAATGCAAAACGCACGGACCGCCTCAGGTCTTTCCAGCCTTCGACAGGGAAAGGCGCGCGGGCCAGAAAACTGCGTTTCACCCAGCCCCTCACGCCGAGCGTCAGCCGTCTCTTAATCGATCGCCAACAGCAGCGCAGATTCGAGAATCCCGGCCCTCGATAAATTCATCCCATATTCGTCGGTACAGGAGATATCCATGTACGTAATCGCCGGAGCAACTGGAAAGAGCGGGCACGTGGTAGCGGAAGGTTTGTTGGCGAAAGGGAAGAAGGTTCGTGCGCTTGGACGGAGCGAGGAGAGATTGAAGGCGCTGGCAGCACGCGGAGCGGAGCCGTTTGTTTGCGATTTGACCGACGCTGCGGCGCTGGCCAAGGCATTTTCGGGTGCCGAGGGTGTATACGCCATGGTTCCGCCCGATATGTCTGCGCAGAATTATCGGGGCCTGCAGGAGCGGGCTACGGACGCGCTGGCGAAGGCGCTGACGGAAGCCAAGGTGACACACGTGGTCTCGCTCAGCAGCTTCGGTGCGGACAAAGCGGACAAGACCGGACCCGTCTTGGGGCTGCATCTCCGCGAAGAAAGATTAAACGCGATTGCGGGGCTGAACGTGCTGCACGTGCGCGCCGGATATTTCATGGAAAACACGCTGGCGCAAATCGGGATCATCAAGTCGATGGGCGTGGCGGCGGGTCCGCTGCGCGCGGAGCTGGAGCTTCCCATGATCGTCACGCGCGACATCGGGACATTTGCGGCGGAGCGGTTGGCGCTGCTTGATTTCAGCGGCCCGCAGACGCACGAGCTGCTGGGAGAACGCAACATCAGCATGGCCGAAGCCGCCGGGATCATCGGGCGAGCAATCGGCAGACCCCAGCTTTCCTACGTGCGTGTGCCGAACGAACAAGTGATCGAGGCCTTTCAGCAGATGGGAGCGTCAGAGAGCATGGCGAAACTGATGATTGAGATGACCGAGGCTCTGAACTCGGGACACATGGCTTCACTCGAAAAACGAACCACGCGGAATTCAACGCCAACTTCGTTTGAGACTTTCGTCAAGCAGGAATTCGCGCCGCAGTTTCTGGGGAAACGCGCGTCGGCTTAGGTCGGGCCGCGGACGCCCGGTATGTCCCGATCGCCGAGCGGGCCTTGCGGCGGCGGCAACGGTTGATGGATATTCCGTTGCCCGCGCACCGGGGGCCTCGTATGATTTCCCCATGCTGCTGCAACAATTTTCCGAGGTGTGCCGCGAGGAGCTGCTGAAGGCCCAGCGCGCGCTTGTCATCGCCTATAAATTGATGCGCGCGGCGGATGAGCGGGCTCTGCAGACATTGTTCATGTTTTTTCAGGATCGCTGACGCCCGACGGCTCCCTCGCTTCCTGCGACCTCCAGGTAGCATCCCGAGATTCCCAGACAACGTCAAGCTCGTTCGCCGCGGCTGAAGTCCGCCGCGCTACCTTCGCATCGTCAATCCAGGAAGATCGGCAGGCAGAGCGGCGGCTCGACGTGGAAGTCGAGGCGGGCAATTTCTTCGAGCGCGCGTTCAAGGACGGCGCTGTCGCACGCTTCGAGCGTCATGACGAAGGGCAGCGCCGAATGCGGGAAATGGGGCTTTTGCAGCAGCGCGTCCAGGCTGATTTCGTATTTCGAAAGAATCGTGCCGATGGCGGCGACGATGCCGGGGCGATCGCGCACCACGAAACGCAGATAATGCGGCACCGTGAAATCGCCGCTCACGGAATCGGGAACTTCCGCCGCCCCGGGCAGCGCCTCAGCGGGAGCGCCGGAACTGCGAAGGATGGCGTAGAGATCGGAAATGACGGCGACGGCCGTGGGATCGCCGCCCGCGCCGTAACCGGAAAAAATCATTTTGCCGCCGAATTGGCCGGTGGCCGTGACGATATTCTGGCTGCCCTGCGCGTGGGCCATCAGCGACGCGGAGGGAATCAGCGCAGGCTGCACAGCGGCGGCCAGGCGCACGCCCTTCTTCGTTTCTTTTTCCGCGACGGAAATCTGGCGAATGGTGCAATCCAGGCCCGCGGCGTACATGAAATCGACCGCGGCGACGGAGCTGATCGAGCGGCAGGCGATCTGTTTGCTGCCGACGCGCAGGCGCAAGCCCGCTTGTGTGAGGATCAGGAGCTTGGCGCGCGCGTCCATGCCGTCGACGTCGGCGCTGGGATTGGCTTCGGCGTAGCCGAGCGATTGTGCTTCTTTCAGAGCGGCGTCGAAGCTGGTGCCGTCCTTTTCCATTTTCGTGAGGATGAAGTTACAGGTTCCGTTGAGGATTCCGGCGATTTTGAAAAGCCGGTCGCCCGCGAGGCCTTCCTGAATGCCAATGATCGCGGGAATGCCGCCCGCGACGGACGCGCCGAATTCGAGACGCTTGCTCATTTTGCGCGCGAGGTCGAGCAACTCGGGGCCGTGTTCAGAGATCAGCAGCTTATTCGCGGTGACCACGGATTTCCCCGCGCGCAGCGCCTTGCGCACCCATTCCCCGGCCGGTTCGAGGCCGCCGATCAGTTCGACGACCACATCCGCGTCGGAGGAAAGCACGTCGTCGATATTCTCCGTCCAGCGAATCCCGCCGGAAAGCGAGCTTATTTTTTTCTTTTGGATGCCGCGATTGAAAATATGCGTGAGAACCAGCGGGCCGCCGGAATCCTGGGCGATGATTTTCGCGACCGAGTGGCCGACGGTGCCGAAACCGACCAGGGCGATCTTCAAGCGCCGATCCGCGGGCGCGGATCTTCGGGCCGCGCGGGACTTCACCGTCTTTGACTTTGGCACTGGGCGCGATCTGACCAATGAAATTGCCTCCGGACAAACGCTCATCGTATCAGAGGGCGCGGGCCTCTTATCGAAAAACTGGCGCGCGGCTGCGGAGATGGAACACTCCTAGTTTCGCAGTTTTTTCTTGTAGCCGCCGGATTCGATGTAGGGCTTCAGGCGCTCGACCAGGAAATGGTGCCACACGGCGTCAACGATTTTGTCTTCGCCGTCTTCGATCTGGCCGACGACGTTGCAGGTGAGCCGGAGCTTGGTGCCTGCCGGGTCGGGCGCGAAATCGAACGATGTGACGAACGTGACCGCCTGGCCGGAGAAACCGAGCGGGCCGGTGAAGCGAAGTGCCTTGCCGCGGTCGGCGTAAATCACCGTGGCGTGCAGGACACCGTTGCCGGCATCGTCGAAAATTTCCCAGAAACCGCCGCCGGGTTTGGGCTCGATGAACAGACGTTTGGGATGTGGGGAGAAGGAATGGTCCCACCATCCGCTGATATCGCCGGTCATGGCGTCGTAGACGGCTTCGGGGCTGGCAGGCAGGATCAGCTCCTGCTCGACTTGAAATCCGCCGGTTTTGAGCTCCTTCGTTTCGCCGGGGGCGCGCAACGGGATCGCGACGGCGGAGAATGCGATGAGGATTGCCACGAGCGCGACTTGATTCTTCATGGGCGCCTCCGAATGCCGATTCAGGTGAATTTAGACGCGGCTGCGGCGATTTTGTAACGAGGGGCTCGCCCCACGCGTGGGAAAAAGCCGCAAACAAGAACGAACGGCAGAAGCAACCACAAGAAACTGGGCCGAAGGGCTTCACCCCTATCAGGCGCGGTGAGCTACAGACCGGCACAGCGGCGCGGCCTTTTTCGCTACTCGGCGTCGAATCCCACCGAGCGGATGGGCGTAATTGCGCCGCTCGCGTCCGTCGCCTGGAAATCCAGGCGATAGGATCCGGGCGCCAGTTGATCAAGAGGAAGCTTCATGCCCAGGGGCACGACGGTGTTGCCCTTCTCGATGAACAGCGCGGGATCGAGCCCGTGGCTGCCGAGGACGACCTGGCCGCTCTTCAAATCGACAATGTTGAACGAAACTCGTAGCGCAGGCGGATTCGGTTCGATGAGATGCGGATCGTATACTTGCGCGTAGAAAGCGACCATGTCCGTTTTCTTGAAATGGTTGCTCGGTGAGGGAATGATCTCGACGTTGTTGGCGATCAGCGGCGTGCGATCGGAAAGCAGATCGGCGGCAACCGCGCCGCCGAGGCCTTCAACCTGGCTGAGCTGGTTGCTGAGCGCGATGGCGCTGACGCTGAACGATCTCCCATCGTAGGGATCGATCGACAGCGGCGCCTCGAACTTGCCGAAGCCCTGGCCGCCGGCCGAAAGCACGACCTCCAGGCGATATTTCCCCGGCGCGATCTGAAATTGATTCGAATAGCGCATCGGTTTCTGGGTGAACTGCTTTAATTCATCCTTTTCGAGATCGAGCGGAACATCGTCGCTGAATCGCGCCCCGACCGAGCCGTCGGGCCGGTAAGCGATGCCCAGAATTTTCATGTCGGCGTGGTATTTGCCCTTGTCCTTCGCGAAACCAATCGAGGTGGAGGGGAATTCCATGGCCACATTCACGCGCGCTTCATTGGGTGAGGTGTAAAAGAAGGGCGCTTCGAGCGTGCCGGCAATCGTGCCTTTTTCCGCGCCGGTCGCGCGAGCTTCCAGCTCGGAACTTTCGGGCTTGCCCGCGAGCATGTCCTTCGATTTCGCGGTGCAATAGCCGCTGCGCGCGCGAACCTGCATGCCGCTGCGATCCATTTTCACTTTGAGCGCATGGCAGGTTCCCTCCTTGCCTTCGGGAGGAGCGTAGCCGAGGAAATAATATTCGTCCTGCTCGTGCGCAATCTTTGAAAGGCCGCCGAGCAAATCATTGTCGTTGACGATCGAAAACCCGCCCGTGCCTCCGGCGAGCGCGTAGAGCACGGATTGATTCGTCGAGCCGGTTTCGGGCATCTGGGGCATGATCGTGGTGGGATCAACGCCGGGCTGGAGCGGATTCATGCCGGGATTTCCTGTCAGCGGATTCACCATTCCGCCGCCCCCTGACGGAGGGCCACCTCTGCCGCCGCCCGAACCGCCACTGGTGCCGCCACCGGATGTGCCGCCGTGTCCACCACCGCTACCACCGCCCGTGCCACCGCCTCCCCCCACGCCGCCGCCTCCTCCTCCGTGGCCTCCACTACCGCCTCCACCGTGTTGAGGCTCGGGCGGTTCGAAAGCCGCGGGAGTCGGATAGGATGCCAGCACCAGGTGCGGCTGCGAAGTGCGCATGGCAACGGGAGCGCCGGTGCTCGATCCGTCGTCACGCCGCAATTGCGTGGCGGGGGCTGCGGGCGCTGCGGCGATCAGCCCGCGCACATCGAGCGGGTAGATGGCGACGTTGGACTGATTGCACGCGGAAATGGTCGCGGTCAGCTCCGCTTCGGCTTCCGACGTCAGCGGAAACCCCGCGGTAAAGAGCACGACGCTCTTGCGGCCCGGCACGTTCGCCAGATTCTTCGCCAGGCTGCGGATCCCAAGAAGCAGGGTGTGCACGCCGAATTCGGCCTCGGAATCAGGCAGGGCCGGTGCGCCGGGCATATTCGTGGCGAACGAAGTGTCGGCAAGCGAGGGGGCGCCGTTGGGAGACACCGCCGAGGGCTTCATATTTTTCGCCGCCTGCTTCAGTCGAGTTGCGTCTGCGGTGAAATTCTGAATTACGCGCAATGCGCCGGTGAAATCGACCACCGCCATCACCCGATCAGGGCCGACGTTGGCGTCAATGAATTTCTGCGCGGCGTCACGGGCGCGAGCCTGATCTCCCATTTCCATGGTGGAGTCGTCGAAGAACAGGACCAGGTAGCGGCGCTCGGGCGCGCCGGTCGAGTTCGTCGAGCTGCCGTAGGAGAAATTGAGGACCTTTTGCTCTTGATTGTTGTCGAAGACGTGGAAATCCTTCGACGAGAGATCGTGAATGTAATTGCCTTTCTTGTCGGTGACGATCACGTCGACGCGCACGACGCTGGATTCGGCGCGCAGCACGGGGCCGGACGCAGGGGCGGCGGGTTGCTGCACGTCGGCGGGTGAAGAGGGCGTCGCGCCCTGTTGCGCGCGGGCGATCGAGGGCGCCGCGGGCAAGAGCATGGCCGCGCAAAGCATCAGCTGGAATTTCCGGACGCTCATCATTCACCTCCCTTGAACCGACACAACATTCCAGGACCCTTGGGCGTCTCGGCCCAGCGCTTCAAAATGACGACTCCCGTACGAGCTTGCTCGGGATCTCAGTACGGAATCTCGACGACGCCGTTTTCCGCCGAAAGCAGCGCGGCGTTGGAATCGCGAACGACCAGTCGCACCACGTAGTCTCCGGGCTTTAGATCGAAACTCGTGCGTACCGTGACACCGGAATGGGCGAGTTTTTGGAACGTTTCGTCGCGCAGTTTCATGGAAAGGACGCGCTGCTCGCCGCTCAGAAAGTTGCCGTCGCGATCAAACACGGCGGCGACCACGGTCAGGTCGTCCACGTTGCGTCCGCCAGACTTCTCGAAGTGCACGCGCGCAAGATCCACGTGAGCCAGCACGGAGAGCTTCGCATCGGTCGCGTCGGTCTTGTAATACTGCGTCTGAAGTCCGATCGGCAAGCCGTGGCGTTCCTCCTGCGAGAAGATCGCGTCGTCGATGTCGCGGCGGGCCACTTCCTCCGGGGTCTCGCCGTGCTGCGGCGCGTAGTATCCGCGGCGCGCCTGAATCGTGTACTTCTCCTTGCCCGCCAGCGTCACTTTGAGCGAGTGGAAGTGGCCGTCGAATTTCAGATTCGAGGGAACGTAGGCGAGGTAGTAGTAAGCGTCCGGGGCGGAGGCGACTTCGCGCAACCCCTGGCCGAGATCGTTGTTGTTGTGGAAGGCCCAGCCGCCCGTATCGGCCGCGAACGACAGCAACGTTTCGGTTTGGCGCTGCTGGCCGTCCAGGCGCCAGCTCGTGCGATTTCCCGCGTACGCGGGGTTGGGATCGTTGGTCGCCTGGCTGATATCCGGACCAATCTCGGAGGTGTAGAGGCCGCGGGCGTCGAGCGTATTGACGAAAACATTCTGGCGAATGGCGCGATCGATCAGGTCGGAGTACTCGACTTCGCGATTCACGTAGATGAAGCCGGGAGAAATCAACACGATATTGCGCTGCCCCGGCAGGGCGGACATGCGTCCGATGATTTCGCGAACCCGCCGGAAGACAGCTTCGGTTTGCTCCTCGGCTTCCTGCTCTTTTCGCAGCGCGACGGCCATCACCAGCGCCTGGGCCTGTTGAACCTGGCCGGGAGTCGGACCGCCCGTGACCGGATTATTCGACTGATTGTTTGCGCAGTTCAGGGCGTCCTGGGTCGCGATGCCGATGGCCTGGGAGTCATTTCGATTCTGAATCGCATCCGCTTCGATCACATCCATGGGCGGACAATCGGTGTCCGTTACCTCGGCTTCCGCTGTAACCGGGCGGGGCTGGATACTGATGAGCGAGGCGCGGAGCTTTGCGCGGTCATCGGTAAAATCCATCTGGAACTGGCCTGAAATGGTGAAGACCGCTGCGCGATCGGTGGGTCCGAGCGACGCATCCAGGTACTTCGTGGCGGCGATGCGGGCCTGCATGGCGTCCTGGATGTTCAAGTGGGCATCGTCAAACAACAGCGCCACGAAACGCGCCGGCGGCACAAATCCCGATGCGGCAGACGCCGGGGGCTTCCCGGCGGCGGATACGGAGTTGTCCGCCGCGACCGCCGGCGTGGCTGGTGACGGCAGCACCACGGAAAAATTCGAGATGAGTTGCGGCTTGCCGTCCTGGAAGAGCTGGAAATCGTCCTTGCGGAGTGTGGTGACGGCCTTGCCCTTTGCGTCGCGGACGATCACGCGGACCGGAACCAGGTTGACCATCACGCGCAACGGAACGGACGATTCCTCACTGGTCATCTCCGCTGCATCGGAGTTTGCGGGAGCCTGAGCGGCTTGCGTCGCGGGAGCGGCGGCGGAGTCCGGCGCAGGAGAGGCCGAAGCCAAAGGGGACGGTAGTGGGGACTGTGTTTGAGAAGACTGACCGCGCGCCAGGGTCCATGGGGCGGTGGCCGCGCATATCGTCAGGGCTCCCAGAAAAATGGCGGCACCTGTTCGCAGAACCCCTGCCGACGGAGCTTTCATTCGGAACTCCCACGACGGCCCGGCGCCCACCGCACCAGGTAAGACGGTCGCTTCAACTCGGGGGAGTTTACATCGAACTCACGTTGCGGGTTGAGCTTTCTTTCCGCTTGACCAGGCGAAAGGCTTGGCGTACCGTCGCGCGAAATCCGGCCAGGCGAAAGGCCGGCGGCTCGCAGGGAATGAGCCGAGAAGACGTACGGCGCACAGGAGGAGTTCATGGAACGTCCAGCGGGCGTGACCATTCTGGGTGTCTTGGCGTTTATCGGCGCGGGACTATCGATCCTTGCCGCGCTGGGCATGTTCCTGGGCGGCGCGATCCTAGCGAATATGGCCGCGCGGCCGGGAATGGGAATGATCGCCGGGGTAGGCGGGGTCGCGCTGGGAGTATTTTTCCTGGTCATTGCGGCGCTGTATTCCGTGATCGGGACGGGTATGTTCAAGCTTCAAAACTGGGCGCGGATACTGGTGATCGTGCTGAGCTTTCTGGGCGCTTTTCTCAATGCGCTTTCCTTGCTGGGCTCGCTGATCCACTTGCATCCTCTCGCCGTTCTCTGGAGCCTGATCGTCATCGGAATCAACGTGTGGATCGCCCTGTATCTGCTGAAACCCCACGTGAAGCAGGCGTTTGGCGCCACCGGATTCTAAGGGCCGCCGGCAGCGCTCCGGAGACGTCGAGATGAAATTCGCCAAGATCGCTTTCGGGGTTGCGGGCATCTGGGGCGTGCTGACACTCACCCCGCTCTACTTTATTTACGACATGATCGGACGGCAGGATCCTCCTCCGATCACGCATCCCGGGTTTTACTATGGCTTTGTGGGCGTGGCGCTGGCCTGGCAGTTTGCCTTCTTCGTGATTGCCGGCAATCCGCAGCGATTCCGCGCGATGATGATTCCCGCCGTGCTCGAGAAAGTCGGATTCGGCGCGCCGTGCGTGCTGCTGTATCTTCAGCGGCGGCTGAGCGCCGGCGATATGGCCCTCGGCTGCATCGACCTTTTGCTCGGTGTGCTGTTCTTGATCGCTTTTGGAGCGACGGCCGTCGATTCCGGCGAAATTCCCGCGTAATTCCAGGAATCCGCCGTGCAAAAGGAACTCCCCGGCGCTTGCGGACCGCGTGAGCTAGATGCTATCGTGGTTTTTCATCGCCAGGGAGCCGAAATGAAGTTTGTCCAAACCACAGCCCGGCGTGTCGGCATTGCCGGCGAGCTGGTTTCCTTTTTCGCGCGCAACAAGCGCTGGTGGCTGCTGCCGGTGATCTTCGTGGTGCTGTTGACCGGCGTGATCATCGTGGTGGCGCAAAGCTCGGCCCTGGCTCCGTTCATCTATACCCTCTTCTAGGCGACGCAAGACTCGATGGCCAACGGCTTCGTGCAAAATGTGAAGTCTCTTTGGAGCGCGTGGAAGCGCCTGGCGCACAAGATCGGAAATTTTCAGGCGCGGGTGCTCCTTACGATCCTGTACGCCGTCGTGGTCCTGCCGTTTGGCGTCGCCGCGCGGCTGTTTTCTGACTCGATGAAAATCAAACATCGTCCCACGGGATGGACCGCCACGCCGCCCGAGACTCACGACCTCAGCTGGGCCCAGAAACAGTAGCTGATGCATATTCTCGGAATTTCCTGCTACTACCACGACGCCGCGGCGGCGCTGCTGCGCGACGGGCAGCTGGTGGCTGCGGCCGAAGAAGAGCGATTTTCCCGCAAGAAGCACGACTTTGATTTCCCCGCCAATGCCATCCAGTTCTGCCTGCGCGAGGCAGGCATCGACGGCCGGGATCTGGATTACGTGGTTTTTTTCGAGAAGCCGTTCCGCAAGTTCGACCGCATCCTGGCCAGCGTCCTGCAAACCTATCCACAATCGTTGAAAGTGTTTCGTGAGTCGATGATTGGATGGATGCTCGATAAGCTCTGGGTCGCGAGCACGCTGCAATCGGAGCTGGCGATCGACCGCGAGAAAATTCTTTTCTCCGACCATCACATTTCACACGCTGCGAGCGCCTTTTTCTGCTCTCCGTATGAGGAAGCCGCGATCCTGACGGTGGATGGCGTGGGCGAATGGACCACCACCGCATACGGGGTGGGCCGCGGAACGCATATTCAATTGACCAAACAGGTCGAATTTCCGCACTCGATCGGACTGCTCTACAGCGCGTTCACCGCATTCCTGGGATTCGAGGTGAACGAGGGCGAATACAAAGTGATGGGCATGGCGCCGTACGGCACGCCGCGTTACGTCGATAAAGTATGGAAGGTCGTAGAGCAAAACAGCGATGGCTCGTTCGCCCTGAACATGGATTATTTCTGCTTCCAGCATTCGACCGACAAGATGTTCAACCGGAGATTCGTGGATCTCTTCGGCGAGCCACGGCTGCCGAATATGCCGTTCTTCACTGAGTCCACCGGATATCCACGCTATTTCGGCGAAAAACCGTCCGATTACCTCGCGCAGTGCCGGGCGAACGAGCATTACGCGGACATCGCCTCGAGCATCCAACGAGTGACAGAAGATTTGCTGGTCGGCATGGCTCGCGCGGTGCAAAAGCAAACGGGACGCAAGACTCTTTGTCTGGCCGGCGGCGTGGCTCTAAACAGCGTGGCGAACACGCGAATTTTGCGCGAGTCAGGCTTTGACGAGCTTTTCATTCAGCCCGCCGCGGGAGATTCCGGCGGGGCGCTCGGCGCCGCGTTATGGGCCTACCATGCCGTGCTCGGCCAGCCGCGGAGCTTCCGCATGGAGCACGCCTACTGGGGCCAGGAATACGGCCCGGGCGAGATCAAGGCATTTCTCGATGGCGAGAACATCGCGCACCGGCACGCCGACAGCCGGGACGCGCTGCTGGACCGCGTGACCGAGTATCTGATGAACGGGAAAGTGGTGGGCTGGTATCAGGGCCGCTTCGAATGGGGTCCCCGGGCGCTGGGCAATCGCAGCATCCTGGCCGATCCCAGAAACCCGGCCATGAAGGACATTGTGAACGCGAAAATAAAATTTCGCGAGCCCTACCGGCCGTTCGCGCCCTCCGCCGCGGCGGAATGTGTGGCGAAGTATTTTCAGATGGACAATGCCGCGCGGCAATATCCGGCGCGTTATATGCTGTACGTGATGCCGGTGAAGCCCGAACACCACGCCACGCTTCCTGCGATCACCCACGTGGACGGGACGGCGCGTGTCCAGACGGTCTTTAAAGAACACAATCCGCTCTATTACGGACTGATCGAACGTTTCGGCCAGGCGACGGGAGTACCCATCGTGCTGAACACATCGTTCAATCTGCGGGGCGAGCCGATCGTGACCACTCCGGCCAATGCGTTCAGCACATTTTCCCGCAGCGAAATGGACTGCCTGGTGCTGGGCGATTTCCTGATCGAAAAACCGTGAGCGGGGAAACAAACTCGGCGGCCCCGGCCGCTTTGAAGCGCACCTTCCCTGGCGCTCTGGGCTACGCGCTGCGGGTGATCGCCGTCAATTTCCTGATTTTCGCGCTCCTTGCGGAACTTGTTTCCATCGTGTTGGTCCACCGCAAGAGCTGGCCGGCCAGCAAGCCAACCTACCATCTGAACTACAATGAGTTCTGGGCGGACACCAATCCCGCCTTCGGAGTCTGGCACCGCCCGAACGGCCGCTTCTTGCACCAAGAGGGCTGCTTCAGCGTGGAATATACGACCAACCGCTACGGCGCGCGCGACCGCGAACGATCGCTGCACTCGACCCAGCCGCGCACGATCCTGCTGGGGGATTCGTTTGTCGAGGGCTTGGGGCTGCCCGACAGCGAGCGCTTGAGCGACATTCTCGAGCGGGACACCGGCCGCGAGAACCTGAACTTCGGTACGGGCGGAAATTTCGGACCGCTGCAGTATGCCCTGCTCTATAAAACCCTGGCGGCGGGTTTCGATCACACGATGGTCGTCGTGGGGGTGTTGCCGGACAATGATTTCCACGATATGGACTACGCGTATTGGAAATCCATCGGCGAGGGCAACCGTTACCGGCCTTATTACGCGCCGGATCTTTCCGTCTTCTACGCGGGACACTTCGATCCAAACGCCGGCCAGGGCGCTTGGGATCACGTCGAGGCGATCCTGCGGGCCTACCTCGCGTCGTACCACGTGGGGCAGTATCTGTACTCCCGGCTCTACTGGCGGACGCGCGGAGTCTATTCGGGCTACAACGACTATGACGACACAGATCTTGCTCGCTTGCAGGCCGCGTTGAAGGACATCAAAGCGACCGCCGGCGCGCACGGGGCCCAGGAACGTGTTTTCTTAATTCCGCGCGCGAACGACTTCCTGCGGCTGCATCAGAGCGGCGCAGACCGCTTGGGGCCCGTGATGGAGGCCTGGGGCAGGGACGCTGGAATTCCGGTGAAAGATTTGCTGCCCCCGATGGACGCCGATTCCGGTGGTGACTTTATTTCCTACTTCCTGCCGTGTGATGGCCACTGGTCCGCGCGGGGCGACCAGGTAGCGGCAGAAATCCTGGAGCCGTGGCTGGCTCAGGCGGCGACCCCGGTACCCGCCAAATAAATGAGCCGCGCCGACCCTCGGCGCGCCCCCATCTCCTGCGTGATCGTTTCGCTGCGGTTCCGCCGTTTGCGTCACCGTGGTGTCGTCGAACGACGACGGGAAAATACGCGCGTGGCGGCGCGCCGCTTCCAATTCCGCCCCCGTACCCTTCCTTGACCGTGCTACGGTGGTCGCATACACTAGGAAATTCGCTTAGGTCCGCGAGGGGCATCCGATACGCCAAATCCGCCGCTAATGCAGGCCAGACCGCGAAAATAGAGGAGAGAAATCGTTGCCGAAACGTACGTTTCAGCCCCATGTGCGCCGCCGTCACAAGAAGCACGGCTTCCGCAAACGCATGAAGAGTCAGGGTGGACGGAAAGTCCTTGCGCAACGCCGCAAAAAGGGACGCCATAGCCTCACGCGAGTCTGACGTGGCCGCTGGTGGCCTTCCGCGCGAATGCCGCGTGGCGCGCCGCGCCGAATACGACGCCGTGTATCGTGAGGGCCGGCGCCGTTCGAGCCGCGAGTTCACTATTTTCCTACGCCCCAATGGCCTCGAGCTGAGCCGGTTCGGCTGGAGCATCAAGAAGGCGCTGGGCAGTGCCGTCCGGCGTAACCGCATCCGGCGACGGCTGCGCGAGATTCTCAGGCTACACCGACAGGAGATTTCCCCGGGATGGGACATCGTGATTCACCCGCGCAGCTCGACGGCGACGGCGGATTTTGCGGCGTTGTCCCGGGAATTGCTACAGCTGATCCCGCGCGCCCACAAACCGTGATTCCTTCTGGCGCCAGCGGCGTCGAAGACCGACGCGGCAACTCTGCCCCCGCCTGGACGCTGCTCCTGCTGGTTCGCATCTACATCACTTTCCTTTCGCCGTTTTTCGGTGGCGCTTGCCGTTTTCATCCTTCGTGTTCGAATTACGCGGCTGAAGCGATCGCGCTACACGGCGCGTGCCGCGGCACCTCGCTCGCCCTGCGGCGCCTGTTGCGCTGCAATCCGTTCAATAAAGGCGGATTCGATCCTGTGCCGGAGCGAATCGAGCCCGCGACCGCTGCGCCGCTGACGCAAAGCCAGGGTGAAACGAAGTGAAGGAGATGTCGGACCAGACTCGGGGAATCGTTTTTGTCGTCATCGTGGTGGTCATCACGTTTGTCTGGGTCAAATTTTTCCAACCACCGCCCCCGCCGCCGCAGAAAAATCCGGCGCCCGTCACCGGCAAAAACGTTGCCGGCCAAAATCCCGGCGCAGGCTCCGCGCAGCCATCCGCGGTGCCCTCTGCGGGGCAAACGACCGCGACTCGGGCGCCCGCTCCGGCTGCTAAAATTCCCGCTGTCGGGGCCGCGGGCGAACAAACCGTTGTCGTCGAAAGCCCGCTGTATCGCGTCGAGTTTTCTAACCGCGGCGCGGTGGTGCGCAGCTGGACTCTGAAGCAATATTTCGACGATCAGAAGCCGCCGCATCCGCTCGATCTGGTGAATCCTGATTCCGCGCAGGAGCTCGGCTGGCCTCTTTCGCTGAAATTGTCCGATCCGCAGCTTGAATCGCAGGCGAATTCCGCGCTCTATCGGGTCACTCCCGCTTCCGCAAACCTCACCGCGCCGGCTGAAATCGATTTTCACTGGAGCGACGGCCACCTGGACGTCACCAAGAAATTGAAATTCGAGCTGGGGTATCAGCTGTCGATCGAGGTCACCGCGTCGCTCAATGGGCAGCCGCTTGCGCCTGCGATCGCCTGGCGCGGCGGCTTCGGTGATAAAGAGGTGTACCAGGCCTCCCAGCTCGTAACCGCGTTCTACAAACAAGGCGACAGCCTCAACCTGCTGCAATACAAGAAGCTCGGCGTCCCCGGTAACCAGATCCAGGCATTCCAGCAGTCCGGCCCGCTGCAGTTTACGGGCATCATGGACCAGTTTTTTGCCGCGGCCTTCATCCCGGACGGCACCGATTTGTCGCTCTGGCACTGGACGCAATGGCACCACTTCACGGGCTCCGACAATCAGCCTGCCAGCGAACCGGCCGCGGAAATCGCAGTGGGCGCAATGTCCGCGGGGCCCTTGAAAGCCCGCGTCTTCGTGGGGCCGAAGGATCTGGGCCTGCTCACAAGAGTGCAGCCCTCACTGGAAGGGCTCGTCAATTTCGGCTGGTTCAGTGCAATTTCAAAGGCCCTGCTTTTCGCGCTGCAATGGCTGCATCGCTACATCCCGAATTGGGGATGGGCGATCGTCGTTCTCACCCTGCTGATTAACGTCGCCGTGTTCCCGCTGAAGATGAAAAGCTGGCGATCGATGCAGCACATGCAGAAAATCGCGCCGGAAATGCGCCAGATCCAGGACAAGTACAAGAAATATTCGATGACGGATCCGCGGCGCAAGGGCATGCAGGACGAGATGACGGAGCTGTACCAGCGCAACGGCATCAATCCGCTGGCGCAGATGGGCGGATGCCTGCCGATGGTTTTCCAGATGCCCATCTGGTGGGCCCTGTGGCGCGTTCTCACCGGCGCGATCGAATTGCGGCACGCGCCGTGGATGTTATGGGTGCACGATCTTTCCGTGCGCGACCCGTATTATATTCTACCGATCGCCATGGCCATCACCATGTACGCTTCGACGGCCATGACGCCGCAGACAGCCGCCATCGATCCGGCGCAGCAACGCATGATGCGGCTCATGCCGTTGATGTTCGTCGTTCTATTTTTCCGGTATGCCAGCGGATTAAACCTCTATATGTTCACCAGCAACCTGATCGCCACGGGTCAGCAGTATTATCTGAACCGGACACGTCCGATGCCGACCAACAGCCCATTCAAAAACAAGGGTAAGAAAAAGCAATGAACGGAAACCGTCCTACCTCGGTGAACCGGCGCCCCAGCCGGCCATTTCAGCGCCGCGAACAATCCGCGCCGCCGCCGCTCGATATCGAGCGTGCCGCCGCGGAGCTGCGCCGTTTTCTGGATCTCGCCATGCACGAAATGGGGCTCGCCGTCGAGGTAGAGATCACCTCCACGAGCGGCAACGAAGTGGAAGTGGCGGCGATCTTCAGCGGCGCCGATCAGGATTTGCTGCTGGAAAAAAATGCGGAGCTGCTGCTCGCGCTCGAACACATCGCGCACCGCTGGCTGCGGCTGGATCCGCGCCTGCACGATCGCGTCCGTTTCGACTGCGGCGAGTATCGCGCCGCGCGCCTTGCGGAACTAAAGCTTTCGGCGCGCGTGGCCGCGCAGCGCGTTCGTGAAACCGGGCAGCCGTTCCAGTTCAACCCGATGTCGTCGCGCGAGCGCCGCATTGTGCACCTCGAGCTCAGCGGTTCCGCCGGCGTCCGCACCGAAAGCGAAGGCAGCGGCGACCGCCGCCAGCTCGTAATTTATCCCGCGACTCCGCCTCCCAAGAGATAGCTGTTTTTTTCCGGCAGGGGTGCTCCTGGCTGCGCCGCTTCAGAGGGTGGCTGCAAAGTCAGTCACCGGTCGATTCCCACGCTCGGCGCTACATCTCGAGTGTAAAACCTTCCTTGCCGACATTGATGCACTGCGTCGCGCCAAGCCTGTCCGACAGGCCTGCTGTTTCGTGGATATGTCCGCAGAAAAGATACGACGGCTGCTCACGCTCCACCCAAGCCCGCAGCGCCGTGCTGCCCCCGTGCTTTCCGGGAGCGTATTCATCCAGCCGGGTGCCGTACGGCGGCACATGAATCACCAGGTGCAGCCCCGCGATCGAGCCAAACGCCGCGAGCGCTCCCGCAATTTCCTCCTCGGTGTACTCGCCCGGCGTCTTGAAAGGCGTGATGTTGCTGTAGCCGAGCCCGGCCCACGGCGTCGAGCTGGTCTCTAGCACGCGCCGGTGAAAATCCACGAAGCCGAAGCGGCGGCAGAATGCGCGAATATCGTCGTGCGTTTCGTGATTCCCCGGGAGCACCCAAAGCTTTTCGCCCAGCGATTCCAGCGCCTTGCCGCACTTCTCAAGGCCCTTGCCGAATGTCGCCAGATCGCCCGCGCAGATGTAAACATCCGCCGACTGCGCCACGATCCGCGCCATGGCGCGGACGTCGCCGTGAATATCGCTGAAGATCAAGACTTTCACGAAGGTTTAATCGGTGCATGCGACGCGGGGTTGTTGATTTGCGGAATCAACCGCCGCAACCGGCTCTGCAGCATGCCGTTCGTCAGCCAGCCTTCCTCGGCCAGCCGGCCGTCCGCGTCGAAAATCACTTCGTAGGTAAACGGCTGCGGCCCGCGCCGCCGCCCGTCCTGAAAGCGGTTCTCGCCCAGCTCGACCACATGCTGATCGCCATCGCGGAAACTTTGGATCGAGGGAAACCGCGCAAAACTCAAATACAGCCGCACGTTGGGCATTTCGAGCGCTTTGGCAATGTAAGGATCGGGCGGCGAATCGGGAATGTATCGGAAGATTCGCGGTCCCGGTTGCCGCAGATCGAATTGCGATTCAAACAGTGCGTCCGGCGAGCGTACCGCGTCGCCCCAATCGAGCAGCGACGGTGGAATCGGCAGCGCGCCCAGGCGCTCCGCATCGATGTGGTTCGCGTCCGCGAAGGCCTTCGCCTGCAGGATCGCTTCGTGGTGCGCTACGGAGCACGAAAACAGATATACCAGCGCCCCAAACGCCCCGATCTGGGCCCACCCTGCCCGCGACCACCCGGAGCCCACTCCGCCGTTTGCCAGGCCGAAAAAGAACACCGCAAACAGCAGGCTCGCCGCCACGACGATCCAAAAATGAAATGGATACGCCGCCGCCCGCGCCATCAGCCAGAAAACCAGCGCCCCGGCCGTGAACAATACCCACATCTTCAGCGCCCGCGCGCGCTCTCTCTCAGGAAACCGGCTGATCCATGGCATTACCTGGGGCAACAAAATGATCGTCGTGAAGCTGAAATCAACAATGAACAGCAAATCCCAAGCCACGCGCCGCGTCGACAGCGGATACCACATCCGCGTGCCGAACGACGTCATCCCGTCCAGCAGGATGTGGCTCACGATTCCCACGGCGTAGATCGCCGACAGCAGCCACAGCGGCGGAGCCTCCCAATCCGTGAATCGCGGCCAGCGCCGCCGTACCCAAGGCAGCAACGCCCGTGTCAGCAGCGCCAGCAACACCGCAAACACTGGCATGGCCACGAATGAATGCGTGATCGCGCGATGATATTTCACGATGCTCAGGGGATCGCGCGAAAATACCTCGCAGCTGATGTCGACGTCCGGGAAAATCGCGCCGAGCGTCGCGGCGAAGATGGCTACCCGTTCCTGGCGCTTTGAGAAAAACGCTTTACCAAGTAGCGCGCCGGTGATGCCGTGAGTGATTGGGTCCATGTGAGCTCACGCAAGATTGGAAAAAGGACTCAAAACGGGGAAAGTGTACACGATCCGCGGCACCGCCGCGAACTTCGCGTTCACTTCGATTTTCCGGGTGATCAGTGCGCGGGCGTCAGAGGACTTCCAGAAGCACGAGCGACATATCGTCGGTGGGCGTGCCCTCGCGCCAGGCCGCCACGCGATTCAGCAGGGCCTGCTGCATGTCTCCGAAGGGCAGCAGCGCCGTCTCGCGCACGATTTTCTGCACGCCTTCGGTGCCCAGCATTTCGCCGCGCGCGTCGAAGACCTCGCTGATGCCGTCCGTATAAAGCACCACGCGATCGCCTTTGTTCAAGTCGACCTCGATCGCCGCCTCACTCGCCACCGCGTCCGGCAGTCCACCCAGCACCATGCTCCGCGATTCCAGCAGCCGCGGCTCTTCGCCCGGCGTCACGATCATCGCCGGCGGATGCCCGGCGCCTGCGAAAATCATCCGGCGCCCGCCAACGTCGATCCGCGCCGCGGCCAGTGTAAACAGCAGCGCCGAGCTGCCCAGGTCCTGCATCATGAAACGATTCAGGTGCCGCAAGATTTCCGCCAGCGGACGCCCGCTGCCCAGCTGCGTCATCGTCTCGCTATAAATCCGATTCGCCACCAGCGCCGACCCGATGCCGTGCCCGGAAACGTCGCACACCAGAAGATTCAAATGCCGGTCGTCGAGCGGATTCACCAGCCCGAAATCGCCGCCAATCGTCCGCACGGGATGGTAATACGCATCCACCCGCATATTGCCCCACACCAGCGACTGCGGTGCCAGCGACTGCTGTACGCGTGCGGCGAGCAACAGGTCCTCGTCAATTTCCGCCTGCCTCTGCTTCAACCGGGCATTCGCGTTCCGCAGCTTGCTCTCGGCACTTTTCTGTTCCGAGATGTCCGTAAACGTCACCACGGCGAACTGTAGCCCCTCGGGATCCTCGAAATTCCGCGAGCTGATGATCACCGGCAGCCGATGCCCGTCCTTCACCGGCAAAACAAACTCGAAGCGGTTTTGTCCCATTTCGTGCCGCTTCTCCGTCTGCTGCAGAATCACGTCGTACTCTTCCTTCGTATAAAAGTCGGAGCCGAGATGCCCGACGATTTCCGACGCGGCGAATCCAAACATTCTTTCGAGGCAGGAATTGATGTAGAGAATCTTGCGACAGTCGTCCAGGATCATCACGCCCTCGTTGAGCGTTTCGAGGACGTCTTCCATCTGGACGAGCCAGTCAGGGCGCTGCATCTCTATTTCCATGGCCTTCCATTGGATGCACGGAGAACCGGAAAGAAGCATCTTACCGGATTCCTGTGCCGAATTCCTTCACGCCCCAAAGGGGTCGGTGGGGCTGTAGAATACTACGCAGCAGAATCGCGAAAATGTCTCGAAACGGCAAACCCAATCCGCCTGGGCCGAAAGGTGCGCCCGTCGTCGGCATGGCGCTCTCGCTGCGCAAGGATCCGCTCGCGGGTATGCAGCAAATGACGCGGGAATACGGCGACGTGGTCCGTTTCTACGTGATGATGCAGGAACGCACGCTCGTCAACCGCCCCGACCTGATCAACCAAGTCCTCGTGATGCAGCAGGCGAAATTCCACAAGAGCGAGCTCACGCGTCGCATTACCACCCGCATCCTCGGGCAGGGTCTGCTGATCAGTGAAGGCGACTTCTGGCGCCGCCAGCGCCGCCTCGCGCAACCCGCATTCCATCGCGCGCGCCTGGGTGACTATGGCGCCACGATGCGGGAGCTCGCCGAGGCTCACATCTGCGACTGGCGCGACGGACAGCAACGCAACATTTCGCAGGAGATGATGGGCCTCACCCTCGACATCGCCGTAAAAACTCTGTTCGGCACCACGCTGCCTGGCGAATCGCGGCAGATCGGGCAGGCCATGACCTTCCTGATGCGCTACTCGCTGCGGCGCAACCGAATGCCCTTTCGCATTCCCGAAACCTGGCCCACGCCTTCCAATCGCCGCGCCGATCGCGAGCTCGAATTCATCGATTCGCTCGTCATGCGCATCATTAACGAGCGTCGCGCGGAGGGAAATTCGAACCATCACAACGATCTGCTGGCGCTGCTGATGGGTGCGATGGACGAGGATGGCAGCCAGATGACCCCCAAGCAGCTGCACGACGAAACTATGACGCTCTTTCTCGCCGGCCACGAAACCACCGCGCAGATGCTCGGCTGGACGTGGTACGCACTGAGCGGAAATCGCGAAGCCGAAGCGACGCTGCATGAGGAGTTGCACGGAGTGCTCGGCGGCCGCGCGCCCGGCGCCGAGGATTTTCCGCGCCTGCCCTATCTGCGGGCGGTGATGAACGAAGTGTTGCGCATGTATCCGCCGGCTTACATCCTGGCGCGCGAAAGCATGGAAACTTGCGATATTGGCGGGTACGAAATACACAAAGGTTCGACAGTGGTGATCTCGCAGTGGATCATGCATCGCGATCCGCGCTACTACGACGATCCCGAAGTGTTCCGCCCCGAGCGCTGGCTCGATGGATTGCAGGATCGCCTGCCGCCGGGCGCCTATTTCCCATTCTCCGCCGGCCCCCGTCGCTGCATCGGAGAGGGTTTCGCGCTGCTGGAAGCCGCCCTCGTGACGGCCACGCTCGCTCAAAAATTCAAATTCCGGCTGGTCCCCGGCACCGCCGTGATCCCCGAACCGCTCATCACCCTCCGCCCCCGCAATGCCATCCAAATGACGATCCACGCCAGGTAGCGCGGTCGCTTCGATCGTACAGGGGCACAGCCTGTTATGCCCGGCCCAGATGCCTGGCGAACGCGGGTCGTTTGAGAATCGCGACCGCTCGCCGCACCGTTAATGCACAAATTCCCCCGTCCCGCCAGAGGCCCACGGATCGTAGGCCAACGAAAACGCCACCCGATCCCTCGTAGCCGGATGGTCATACGTCAAGAAAACATCCACCGCGCTGGGATCGGGATAATCCAAATCGACTTCGCCCAGAATCTGAAACGTCTGCGCCGCCACCTGCCCCGAATCCGGCGTCATCCCGTGCGTCACCTCCAGCGCATATTGATCCGCTTGATGCTCGAAATAGCGGCTCAACGCGTTGGCCCCCGGAGTCACCATAAAACCCGCTACGCTCAGCAAAACCAAGAGCGCCGGCAGCGAAGCCAGATCGCCTGCGGAGCGGATGTGCCAGGCCGCGCCCCGCCAGGCGATAAAACCGCCGACCAGCCGGTAAAGGAGATAAAACAAAATCAGCGAGGCGATCGCTTCGATCAGCATTCCTTTCGGAATGTGGTTCAGCACGTAATGCCCCATCTCGTGTCCGCACACGGCGACGACCTGCTGCGTATCCATCTTCGCCAGCGTCGTGTCCCATACCACCATGCGTTTCGAGGCGCCGATCCCGGTCACGTACGCGTTCACCTCGTTTACTTTTTCCGACGCATTCATCCAGTAGATGCGCTCGGGCGGAATGTCCTGCCCGGCCCGGTGAATCATCTGCTCCAGCGCGACGGTCAGCGCCGGATCTTTCTGCTGCATCGGCACGAATTTGTGGAACATCGGATCAATCACCACGGGTTGAAGAAAAATGATCAGCGCCGTCAGCGGCTGCAACGCCAGCCAGAAGTAAAGCCACCACCGCCGAGGGCTCACGCGGATCACCGCGTAGAGAATCAGGATCAAAATAAATCCAGCGACCACATTCACCAGCTCGCCCTTCGCCCAATCCCAACTCCACGAGCCCCATCCCTGCACCGAAAGTCCGTAGATGCGCGTGATTTGGTGGCGGATGATATCGACCGGGAGGCTCAAGACGTCAAGCGTGAGCACGAACAGCGGTGCAAAGATCAGAACCTGCAGGAAAAGTTTGCGCGAACCGCCTTCGGCCCAGTTCCGATACTTCGGCCCGAGCTTCCATCGCAGGAGAAGCCACAAAACAACGAGTCCGTAGACCGGCTCGAGCACGAAAAACATCAGCTTCAGCTTTTCAAGTTTCCTGGTTTTCTCGTAAAGTTCGGGAGGCAGCGTATACGCCGTAACGGTTCTTGAGAAATGTTGGGTCGCATCCGCCTGATCCTGCGGCGCAGCGACCATGGGTCCCGGCGGCGCCTGCGCCGCCAGAGACGCGCGCAACAACATCCCGAACCCGCAAATCGCCAAAATCACCACAATCCTTCTCATCGATCCCTCGCCAGCCGTCAGATGCCGCGCTAGTCTATCGCGTCCGTGAATCTGTTTGGCACCAAGCCGAACGGCTATTTCCACGGCTGCCTTCCTGGGCATGGTTCGCAAACATTCAGCAACGCCCCTGACGGTCCCCGCCCTCGATCACCCACAGCGATCACGCCTCCGCGCGACGCCCCCAAGCAACGGCCAGTCGACTCGACCCTGAACCGGGAGCGCCACGCGCCGTTCTTCGCGACTCACCGCTCAGGAATCGCCACAGCACTTTCGCCTGACTGGGCGGCCAGTTGCCTCTTTCGACGCCGCGGGCCAAGCGGTTTGCCACTCGCTGTGTAGCGCGACTACTATGGTGCTGTGGATCGCGCTCTCGCCATGGGAGAGGTAGCATGAGAATTGTACGCTGGGCATTCACGATACTATTGCTGACGCCGCTGACCGCCTCGCTGCTCGCGGGAGTTGCGCACGCGCAGGATCAGGATAACTCCCTGGCCGCCGCCGCTCGCCGCGCGCTGGAACAAAAGAAAGAACAGCCCAAGGCCGCCAAGGTCTGGGACAACAGCAACCTGCCGACGAGCGCGCCCGTCAGCGTGGTCGGGCAGGAACCCGCCGCCAACGGATCGGGCGCCACGGACACAACCAATTCGACCACTCTGGCTGCGGATGCGAAACCCGCTCCTACGGCTGCTGAAATGGCGCAACTGAATTCCGAACTCGACGCGGCGAAACAGCGCATGGCCGATCTCAAGGCCGATCTCGACGTCGCGCAGCGCAAGTACGCGCTCGATCAGCAGACCTACTACGGCAAACCCAATTTCCTAGCCGACAAAGCCGGCGCCGCCGCGCTCGCCGCCGAAAAATCCGACATCGACGCGAAAGCCGATGCCGTCGCCGCTGCGGAAAAACTGCTGGCATCCGCGCAGGCGAAAGCTGATGAAGCCGGCAAAGCCGCCAAAGCCGCGCAGGATAAGTCCGTTCAGGACCAGGCGGCGCAGAATCAGGCCACTAATCCCACACCGCCCGCACCGAAACCTCCCGCCATTTCCGATTCCGTCACCGTCAACCCGCACTAGCTCGAAGTCGCGCCGCTCGGAAACGGCACCCCTACTAATAGTATATATTTTCCTTGACACACTAGGCTCCCGGGCGCACAATCCCGCCTGTTTTACGAGGTGTTCTTACCCTCGAAACATCGGGTTCACACGAACTGCGAGGCTCAAGGATGCAATATCTGCCCGGATGGACGGTGCAGTGTTTGACTCCGGAATGTCCCGCGCGGGGCCACTGGCTCCGCGTGCAGGATGCGCCGCAGGAGATTTGCAGCAATTGCGGCGCCCCGCTTCATAACGTGCCGCCACCGCTCGCGCCGCGCTTTCGCATGCGCCCGCGTCCGCTGGCAAGCTATCGCCCGGCGCGGCGCCCGCGCTGAATTTACCCATGGCAGCGGCTGGATCGTTTCGATGCGCGCGAAGGGGTCCCGTCCCCGCCGCCCTCAGAACACAGGCAGAGGCAGACCGGGCCCGAACGGCTTCGAATCCATCGGCGCCGTTCGGGCCTTTTCCACGCAGGAATCGCACCGATTCGGGATGGAGATAGGGAGAGCGGTCGGCTCGGGGGGGACCGGCCGCTTGTAGCGCCGCGATCGGATCGAGTCGCGTGCTCAAACCGCCGAGAAATTACCGCAACTTGATTGCCGCTGTGTAATTCTTCCGCAGCTCCAGCTTTGAATCCCTGATTCTGTCCACGAAAAAGTTGACGCATCGGTTTGACAGCGTTCGCACCAGAATCGCGAAGGAGGGGAGATGAGAAGGGGGGAGCGGCCGGCGGGGGGACCGGCCGCTCGTGGGCATTGGGGGTGATAGAGGTGCAGCAACTCGGGGCTTAATCCCCGAGTCCGTAATCAGGATGCCTGCGAAGCGCGGGACGGTCGATAGGCTGGGTGGTTCAATCCGTTCGGTACCTTCGTACTTGGCCGGAGGATTCGATCGGTCTTCGCCCTGGGCGATTCGGGCAGGCGGCAGGTGCGCGGGGGCGAGAGTTCGGTGTTATTGCGGCGGGGTTTTCGCTAGAATGCGGGCCATGTCAACCCAGCCTTTCCAGGTTTCGCAGCGGCCCGGATCGCTTGCTACGGTGCAGATTATCAGCGTGAAGGGCTCCATCACGTTTACCACGGCGCCGCAATTTCAGGAGGCACTCACAGGGGCTACTGCGCCGCGGCTGATCGTGGACCTTTCGGAGACGCCGTCGCTGGATTCGATGGCCGTCGGGACGCTGGTGCGCGCCTATGTCTCGTGCCAGAAAGCCGGGCGAAAACTTGTGCTGGTCGGCCTGAATTACCGCGTGAAGAATATTCTGCAGATTACCGGCGTCGATCCGCTGTTTGAAATCTACCCCAGCATTACCGAAGCGCAAGCCGCACTGATTTGAGCGCCGTGCGACCGACGGTTCTGTCGCAGCGCGCGCGCTTTCCGCAGATTTCGCGGAGGAAACGCGACCGGGCGGCGAATCCGGCACAGGCCTCCCTCGGGCGCGTCAGCAGGACGTCTTCGGTCGCGCCGTCATCATCCGGCGATACGCGGCCGGTCGAACTCCGCCCGTTGGGCGATGCTGCTGCCGCGCCCGGATTCTGGCCGGTTGCTGCGATTTGCGTGACGGCTTGTGCGGGCCTGCTGATCAATCAGTACGGCGGCAGCGAGCAGACGTTCGCACTGTTTTTCCCGCCCAAGTATGTCGATCCCTACTGGGTGCTGCGCGTGAAGGCGTGGTGGGTGGGCTCGATCTTGGTCGGATTTGTGGCCCTGCCGGGACTCGTGATGGCGATCCTGCCCGGCGCGCGTCTGCGCGATTGCAATCTCGGTTTCCGCGGCTTTCGCGACCATTTTTGGGTTTATGTGGGATTGTATGGCGCGGTGCTGCCGCTCGTCTGGATCGTTTCGCTGTCGCCTTCCTTCACGGCGTTTTATCCGATGTATGGACAGGCAGGGCGGTCGTGGGCCGATCTGCTGATGTGGGAGGGAATGTACGCGGGCCAGTTCATAGCCCTGGAGTTTTTCTTCCGGGGATTTCTAGTGGGCGGGCTGGGGCGGCACATGGGAATCTTCGCGGTGCCCGTAGCCGTGCTGCCCTACATGATGCTGCATTTCTCGAAGTTGCTGCCGGAGGCGGCTGCGTCGGTGGTGGCCGGGCTGGTACTGGGATATCTGGCCTGGAAGACGAAGTCGATCTGGGGCGGCGTGTGCGTCCACTGCGCGGTGGCAATGACCATGGATCTGCTCGCGCTGGCGCACAAGGGCGAGCTGCCGTGGCTGCACGGGTAATGCGAACGGCCCGATGGCGAAACCTTGGCGAGGCTTTGCGGCTTGCACGTGGTATGTACTAGGATGAGCGCCCTTCGATGAACGACTCTGCTGACGAAAAACCGCGCGATTCCGCGAGCGAAATGCTTTGGGGATTTTGGTATCCGGCCCTGCCGAGCGAGCGGGTGCGAGGGCGGGGGCTCGAGCGGGCGAAGTTGCTCGGGGTACCGCTGGTAATCGGGCGCGATGCGGTGGGGAAACCCTTTGCATTGCGCGATGTTTGTCCACATCGGGCGTTTCCGCTTTCGTTTGGGCGGTTTGACGGAGCGTCGGTCGAGTGCGCCTATCACGGCTGGCAATTCGATGCGCATACGGGCCAGTGCCGGCACATTCCTTCGCTGACCGCGGATTCGAAATTGAGATGCGAACGCATTTACGCCGGAAGCTTTCCGTGCGAGGAGCGCGACGGGTACGTCTGGGTGTTCCTGACGAATCCGGAAGGGCGAGCGGATACTGCCGGGGAGATTCCGCCGGCGCCCCAATTGCCGACGTTCAGTCCGAGCTACAAAACCGCGCGACTGGCGGCGGACCTGCCTTGTAGCGTGGACACCGGGATCATCGGATTGATGGATCCGGCGCACGGGCCTTTCGTGCACCAGGCGTGGTGGTGGCGCAGCCGACGCAGCATTCGCGACAAGGCGAAGCAGTTTGAACCGATTCCGAACGGTTTTCGAATGAGCCCGCACGCACCCTCGGCAAACAGCGCGCCTTACAAACTGCTGAAACTGATCACCGGTGAGCCGGCGACCACGACGATCGATTTCGTGCTGCCCAATCAGCGGTTCGAGCAGATTCGCGCGGGGAAATACTGGCTTTCGAGCCGCACGACGGTGACGCCGGTGAAGCCCGATCTGTGCCGGCTGGATTTCGTGGCGGCGTGGAATATTTTGCCGTGGTTCCCGCTGGTCTCGTTCATCATTCACGTGCTGGGACCGCGATTTATCCGCCAGGATACCGAGGTGATCGAGAAGCAGGGGCTCGGGTTGAAATATGAGGACCGCATGATGCTCATCGATGACGCGGACCGGCAGGCACGATGGTATTTCGAGCTGAAAGCGGCGCTCGCGGAATCGCGGCGCACGCGGGAGCCCATGCGGCATCCGGTTTCCGGGCCGGTTACGCTGCGCTGGCGATCCTAGGTTCGTGGCCTACGGGTCCTCGCCCGCTCAAGACGCGACGCCCCTGCGAAGAAAAAACGGTCGTTCGCTCTATTTTTCCCTGAACTAATTCTGTCCTTTCGACCAATTGTATGCGTCGGGCGGGATGCCTCATAGTTTTGGGGCCGATTTTCGGCGCTTCTTTCCGTGGGTATTTAGGAGGATGCCGTGGCTCGGTCACTTCTTATCGCACTGGCAATTGCTACTTCGGCTCTGCCTGCTGCCGCGTCCGATATCGGCGCGGTGAAATGTGGACCCAATCAGGACCGCGTGTGGGTCTATGAATCGCTGAACAGCTTCGACGTGGAAACGCGTTTGAAGTGCGGCGAGGCGGTGGAGATTCTGTCACGGGTGCGCGGGTATGTGAAGGTGCGTACGGCGAGCGGGGTGGAAGGCTACGTGCCCGATGCGTCGTTCCCGGATTTGCCCGCACTGCCAGCCGATGAGCCCGAAAAGCCCATGGCCAGCGTAGCTGCACGCGCGGCCGCCAGCACGCCGGGACATACGGTGGCGCCCATGCCGCCGCCACCTGCGGCGACGCCCATCGCTTCGAGCTCGCCATCGGTAGCGC
>JBAVUW010000169.1:0-49069 GCA_049696975.1 Candidatus Acidiferrales bacterium
CATCTTCGGCCCGGTTGGTCCGGCTATTGGCTCGCCGTGTCAGTTCCATAAGCTCGGAATTCGTCAGCGTGATAGCGTCGCTCATGGACGCCATTATAGTCTACAAATGGTTGTTACAGTCAACTAGAGAGCCGACGTTGCATCCACCGGCTCAAGATCAACAAATTCTCCGAGTTCTTCGGATCAGTCCTTTGAATCACGATAGCGGATAACGAGTTAATCTTCCCGTTTTGAATTCTTTTTCTGCTCATATTATCGGCAGTCTTGCGACGCGCCGGTGCGCATTTCGCCCGGTGTCCGACCCATGAGCAGGCCCTCGGGCAGATTCACCTAGAAGATGGGGGTTAGGAGTCCCGGGCGAGTCGCATACAAGCGCACCCGGAGGCGCCGCCGGACGACCAACTGCGACGTCTGAAACAAGCGCGCGAAGGCAGATTATTTCTTTGAGAATGCAACGCAAAACGCATGTCCCAGGAAATACGCGAGTTTAGACAACGGAGCGGACCGAGGCCTTAATTAGTGGCTGCCGAACACAGGTTGCTGGCTATGCTTCAGTCGACGGTGTAGGTCGCGTGGAGTTTTCTGTAGCGACACGGCGTTAGCCCCGTGATCCGCTTGAACACGTTCGTGAAGTGCGGTTGTTGAGCGAACCCGGATTCGAAGGCAATTTCGACGATCGGCAACTTCGAATGAACCAGCCTGTCGCAGGCGAAATCGATCCGACACTGACGCCTGAACTGACCGATGGTCGTCCCATAATACCGGTGGAACTCGCGAGCCACGTGAACCGGATGCATTCCCACTTCGCGAGAAATCTCGCCTAGCCTGAGGGATTCCTTGAAGCGACAGCGAAGGATTTCGTTGATGTGCCTTAACCAACGCGGAGGGCTGGGCGCACGCCTCACCCGCACGCTGCGGCAGAACTGAGCGGCCATTTCGCACGCCAGGCCCTCGATCGCCAGGGGAGCCACATCGTCCATGTCTTGCCACTGCTCATACAGGCAGTTCGCCAGCCTCCGAAGAGTCCCCGCTTCCAGGCTGATGGGCTCGTTCGGCAACGGACTGTATTCCTCGACGTGTCCCAGCCATCGAGAGGACATCTCCAGATAAAAACAGCGTGCACCCGCACGAGAGACACGATTTTCATGAACCAGTTCAGGCGGCCGGAAGAAGACCACTCGGCCGCCACAGGAGAGATTCCCGACCGGAAACTGTTCGAAGAACCCTCCCGCCAGCACGAAGCCGAAACAGGCTCGTTGGTGAGCATGCGGATAGAGCCGTAGTCCTGGCGAATAAAACGTATCGGTCAGAGTCAGATCGCCGAGCTCTTCGGCCCGGCTCACGTTTCCCTGAATGTTTGAGAACGATGACTTGCGTTCCATCAGCGGCACTCGCTTGGCTTCCCTGTCGCGGTCCTTCGAGCGATGGTAGCAAGTGGCCAAACCAAGTCAAGTTCCGATTGGCGGATAACAAAGGGATTTGCGCAACTGGATCGAGTCCGGCGCCGCTAATTTCAGGCAACCAGGCTCTGATCTCGAAAGACCCTTGCGATGGAATTTGTTAAAGATAAAGCGGTTCTGGCGCGCGGTAATCCCCTATCAACAACGAATTGGGGCATCCGCGCCTTGATTCATGGAACCGAGGAGAGCCTTGGTCGATTCTGCCCCCACTAGATTGCGCCAGACACCTCTCAACGCCGTTCACCGTGCCCTGGGCGCGAAAATGGTGAATTTCGGCGGCTGGGATATGCCCGTTGAGTACCCTTCCACCGGTGGCCTGGTTGCCGAACACAAGGCGGTGCGCGGGAGTGTGGGCCTGTTCGACGTGAGCCACATGGGCGATATTCGAATTCACGCGAAACGGACTCCCGATGCAGCCCTGGCCGCGGTTCAGCACATCAGCATGAACGACGCCTCGCGGCTCGCCGTCGGCCAGGCGCACTACTCGGCGATGCTCTATCCGGAAGGGACGTTCGTGGACGATGTGATCGTGCACCGGCTGGGGCAGGACGATTTCCTGCTGGTCATCAATGCCGGCACGCGCGAAAAAGACATCGGCTGGGTGACGGAAAACACGAAGAGCTTCGATTGTTCGGTCGCCAATCTAAGCGATGCCTACACCCAGCTTGCAATTCAGGGTCCCCGCGCGGTCGAACTGGTCCAAAAACTGACCTATGCAAATCTGAGCAAGCTTGGGAACTACCGGTTCACGCACAGCAGGTTGTGCGGCCTAAAGAATATTCTCATCGCGCGCACCGGCTATACGGGCGAAGACGGCTTTGAGATATATGTACCGGCCGAACAGAAGACAAGCGAGGAAGTCTGGGCGATGGTGATGGACTCCGGGCGTGAGTTCGGAATCATTCCCTGCGGTCTGGGCGCCCGCAACACCCTTCGCCTGGAAGCAAAGATGTCTCTTTACGGTCACGAGATCAGCGAAAGCATCAACGTTTGGGAGGCGGGTCTTGACCGGTTCTGCAAGATGGAAAAAGGCGACTTCATCGGCCGCGAAGCGCTCGAGCGTGCGAAGGCATCCGGCCTGAGTCGCACTCTTGTGGGCCTTGAGATGATCGATCGAGGCATTGCGCGCGACGGATATCGCTGTTTGAATGAAGCTGGCGACGGAATCGGCGTGATTACAAGCGGTTCGCCCTCACCGACCCTGGGCAGGAACATCGCGCTCGCTTTCGTCCCACCCGCCATGACCGCGCTGGGTACGACGATCTACGTCGAAATACGCGGCCAGCGCTCGCAGGCCCGCGTCGTTGCGACACCGTTTTACAAGAGGGCCAGAAGAACCCAAGCACCATCAGGAACCAGTTAAGGAGCGAATTCATGGTCTATCCGCCAACGTATCGCTACACGAAAGAAGATGAATGGGTCGACGTGAAAGGTGATCTGGGCATAATCGGCCTCACGCACGAGGCACAGTGCCGGCTGGGCGATATCGTTTTTTTGGACCTGCCGCCTGCGGGCAAGACTCTCGAAGCGGGCAAACCATTGGGTATCGTGGAATCGGTAAAGGCCGTTTTCGAGATTTTTTCTCCGGTATCGGGAGAAGTCGTCGACGTCAACAGCGAGCTGAAGAATGCTCCGGAGAAAGTGAACTCCGACCCACATGGGGCGGGCTGGCTCGTGAAAGTGCGCCTGAAAGATCCGACGGAAACCGATGCACTGATGGACGCGACAGCTTATGAGGCCTATGCCGCAAGTCCTTCGAGGGAATCCACGCACTAATGCGCTATCTCCCCAAGAGCCCTGCCGAACGAGATGAGATGCTCGCCGCGATCGGCGTCAAATCGATTGACCATCTTTTTTCGAGCATTCCCGAAGCGTTCCGCCTGCGCGGGGCCCTGAAACTCCCGGGGCCCTACTCGGAGGCGGAAATCATCCAGTACTTCAAGGAGCGCGCCAAGGAGAGCTCCGTCGGCTACACGAGCTTTTTGGGAGCGGGTGTCTACAACCACCTGCGCTCGGTCGTGACCGACACGATCATTCAGCGGGGTGAGTTTCTCACCTCCTACACGCCCTATCAGGCCGAAATCTCCCAGGGCACGCTTCAAGCGATCTTTGAGTTTCAGACCCTGATGTGTCAGCTCACCGGACAGGACGTCGCCAACGCTTCGATGTGGGATGGGTCGACGGCAACGACGGAAGCGGTGCTGATGGCCGAAAGGATCACGCGACGACGACGCGTGCTGGTGGCGCGCTCACTGCACCCGGAATATCGCGAGGTGCTCGAGACCTACGCCAGAAACTCGGGGCTTACAGTAGAGGAGATTCCCTTTGGTCTGGACGGCACCCTCAACCAGAAGATTCTCGAGTCCACCATTGCGGATGACGTTGCGGCCGTGGTCGTGCAGTCGCCGAACTTTTTCGGCGTGATCGAGCCTGTCGCGACACTCGCCGATCGCGCGCACTCGCGCGGAGCGCTTCTGGTCGTTGCCGTGACGGAAGGGCTCTCACTCGGTGTCGTGCGGCCGCCCGTCGAGGCCGACGTCGTCGCGATGGAAGGGCAGAGCTTTGGCCTGGCACCCAGTTATGGCGGGCCGTTTGTCGGAGTGATTGCAACGCACGAAAAATTCGTTCGGCAAATGCCCGGACGACTTGCGGGCCAGACAAACGACTGGAGTGGACGGCGTGGATTTGTGCTGACGCTTGCGGCGCGTGAGCAACACATCCGGCGCGAGAAGGCCACCTCGAATATCTGCACGAATCAAGCGCTTTGCGCACTGGCCGCGACCGTGCATCTGACGCTCCTTGGGAAGGAAGGTCTGCGCGAGATGGCCGAACAAAACCTCTCGAAGGCCCATTTCGCACTCGCCGAGCTTGAGAAGATTCCCGGCGTTCGCCGGGCGTTTGAGGGCCCCATCTTTAACGAGTTTACGGTCGAGCTTCCGCGATCAGTCGATTCCGTGAACCGGCAGTTGTTGCGCGAAAAAATCATCGGCCCGCTCGCGCTCGATGCGTTCTACCCGGAGCTCGCCAACCATGCGCTCGTCTGCGTCACCGAGACAACCACGCGAGCGCAGATTGAAAACTTTGTGTCCGAACTCCGACTGGCCGTCGCTTTGGCGCGGGAGCCGCGATGACCCAGACAATCCGAAACGCCTCACGTCACGTCAGCCGGAACGAGGGCCTGATCTTTGAAAAATCCTCTCCCGGCAAGCGGGCCTTTGATTTGCCACCGCTGGACGTTCCCGCGATTCCCCCAGCAAAGACGCTGGGTCGAAATCACCGCGCGGACGGTGTCACCGGTTTTCCCGAAGTGAGTGAAATAGAAGTCCTGCGCCATTTTACGCGGCTCTCGACGTGGAACTACGCGATCGATATCGGCATGTATCCGCTGGGGTCCTGCACCATGAAGTACAACCCGCGGGTCAACGAACTGGTCGCGCGGTTAGACGGCATTGCCACCGAGCACCCGTTTCAGCCGCAAAGCCTCTCGCAGGGCTGCCTGAAGATCATGCGCCTGCTCGAGCAGTGCCTGCTCGAAATCACCGGGATGGATGTGCTCAGCCTGCAGCCCGCAGCCGGCGCGCAGGGAGAACTAACCGGACTGCTCCTGATTCGCGCGTATCTTGAAAGCCAAGGGAATGCCCGCAGGAAAGTGCTCATCCCGGATTCGGCGCACGGCACGAATCCGGCAACCGCCGTGATCGCCGGCTACCAGGTTGAGAACATCAAGTCGAACCCGGAAGGACAGGTCGATATCGAAAGACTGCGCGAGCTCGTGACCGAGGATGTGGCGGCTTTGATGATCACGAACCCCTCCACGCTCGGCATTTTTGAGCAGCGCATTGCAGAGATTGGCGCGATTCTTCACGCGAAGGGCGCGTTGCTCTATATGGACGGGGCGAACATGAACGCGCTCGCCGGTGTCGCGCGGCCTGGCGATTTCGGTGTCGACGTAATGCACCTGAACCTGCACAAGACGTTCTCGACGCCCCACGGCGGCGGAGGCCCTGGCGCCGGCCCCGTGGCCATGAAGAAGTTCCTCGATCCGTTCCGCCCCATTCCCGTACTTGTCGAGAAGGCAGGTGGCGAGTTGGCTCTGGAACACGACCGCCCTCACTCGATCGGCAGAGTCAAGGCGTTCTCCGGCAACTTCGGGGTTCTCGTGCGCGCTCTTGCCTACACACTCGCCTATGGTCCGGGCATCCGCCAGGCGACGGAAGACGCGGTCCTGAACGCAAACTATATCCGCAAGAATCTGGAGGGTGTCTTCGCGCTCCCATACTCCCTGCCGTCGATGCACGAAGTGGTTTTCAGCGACGCCACTCAGAAGTCCAACGGCGTGGGCACCATGGATATTGCCAAGCGCCTGATCGACTACGGGTTTCATCCGTATACGACGGCGTTCCCGCTGATTGTCCCCGGTGCACTGATGATCGAGCCGACCGAATCCGAGTCAAAGGAAGAGTGCGACCTTTTCATTGAGGCCATGCGCGCGATCGCCGAGGAAGCTGCCTCGGAACCTGGCCTCGTGGCACATGCCCCGCACGCAACGCGAATCGGCCGCCTCGATGAGGTTACTGCGGCGCGCAAGCCTCGCTTGCGCTGGTCGAAAGAAGGTAGTTCCTAGCGGCTGCCCGCTCTCGAACCCAACGCCATTCAATCATTACTCGCAGTGACGCTAGAGGGCACAAAACTTCGATACCTACCGACCGTCGCGCCTTCTTCCAGGGAGGCGACGCTTACAACCGGCTCCGATCTGCCGCTATTGCCGGCCGCGAGCGCAAATTCCCCCGAATGCCCTTCGCTCATTGTCGACTCCCGTTCTGAGGCAGTTGACGGTCCTGCGCGGCACAGGATAGGTGGGGAAAGATTCCGGTGCGCGCTTCCGACCAGAATCCGCCTAGCGCGCGTCTGCCCTCCACGGCGCCATGCGGCTGAACAACCTGTCTCGCACGACGAGCGTGTGAAATAAAATCGCTCCAAAATGGGCGATAAACGCCAGGAACAAAAGGTAGGCGAGAACGGTGTGCGTTTTTCTCAGAAACGCGTACAACATCACGCTGTGCGGAAGAATCGGGGGAAGATGCAGCGGCCCATAGAGCACGATCGGAAAGCGCGCCGCCGACAACATTCCCCAACCGACGAGCGGCAGCAGAAACAACAGCAGGTACAACAAGACTTCCGATGCGTGTGCGACGAAGCGCTCCCGCGACGACATGCTCGGCGGAAAGGGAGGCAGAGTACTGAACTGGCGATTCACGAAACGAATCACGACCAGAATCAGGATGGCGATTCCCAACGGGCGGTGAATCGAAACGAGGCGATGGTAGTCGCCGAGCGACGCGACCATCGCAACGCCGATCCCCAGCATGGTCAGCACCATCGCGGCCATCAGCCAGTGCAGAATCCGCATCAGGACTGGAAACTGCCGCCGCTCGCCCGACACACCCATGTTCACTTCCCCACTTCCGCGGCCGATATCGCGCTCGGCGTCTTCGCCTCGCCCGCGCGCCGCGTAAAGGACTGCGAATAGATTGCCGATCGCGCGCTCAGCAAAGGATCGTCGGATGGCGCCATGCCGCTTGGCAAAACCAACGGATCGAAGTTGATGTCTCTGGCAAGGCTGGTTTCCTCGCTCTCGATATGATCGAGGGTCAACGTTCCCACATTCACCTGCTCCCGCCCGTCGGGCCACGCGATCGTAGCGTCGTTCGTGGGATCCCCCGGTTTCCCAATTGTGACGATCAAGTGCCATTGCAAAGGATGCTGCTCGATGCTGGCGATGAGCGCGTCGAACATGTAGTTCTTGTCTGTCTGAGCTGTCCCTGCCGCGGTCACGGCTACAACAGGCTGTACGGGCGCAAGCGACCAGCGCACCGGGATCGACGTGCCCGCCGTGTCGATGAACCGGAAAGCGTTAAGGCTGTTAAATTCCGTGTTGTCGAAGCCAGACGAGGGCATGTGGCTCTGGATGATACCGATCGCCCGCACCGTTGCGGGATGGCTCGCGCCGAATGCCGCCATTTTCTCCGGATCGGGTTTCCCCGTCCTGGGGTCGGGCTGAGAGGCAACCAGGTTGTCGTAGAAGTCCTGCGGCGTCTGGAACGGAAATACGGGCAGGTTGACCATTGCCATCCGCCACTGTTCGCCATTCGGGAGCCAGAACAGAAGCCCCAGGCCGCGGACCATGTTCGGCGCGTCGGCAACGTTCGGATCGCCGCCGCCAAACGAGAACCGTCCGATTACAGGCACACGCCCGGTACCGAACACTGCGGCCTTTGAGAGCCGCGCCCCCTGACCGTTGCTGTCAAAGTAGCCGCTGACTCCGACGCCCTTGGCGTGGTTGCGGCGGAAACCGGAAAAGACTCCGCCGGCCCGCTCAAATGCGTCGACGAACCGCGCGGGCGTCAGGGCGTTCGGGCTGAACCAGCCGCCGAGATAGAAAAATCCTAACGCAACGCAGAGAAGAACAACTCCAATGCTGCCCAGTCGCAAGAGTGTTCTGCCTCTGGTCAGGGGTGCTGGCTGTTTTTCCACTGACACTGTCGAGTCACTCGACATCGGATCTCCCCACTGACTCCCAGCCGGCCAATAACGTACACCCTGGTCCCAACGAAGTGCAACCGTCTCACAAGTTGAGGGCGATTCGCACCGGACTGCATCGCCCACCAATTCCAAGACACTTACCGCGGCGCAACCTCACCCTCGGCATCTTCCTCCACAATCCGCATGGCCACGCCCGTGACCCGGCCGACGACTTCCGCCTGTGACGGGAAGTCGAAATGGCGGACCGCCAGTCGGGACTGGGGATGGGGAATCGCGATCAATTTCCCTTTCTCGAGCTGACACCAACTGCACAGGTACCCATCCCGCAGCTCGATGAAGTAAATTGGCCGCTCGAACTCGGTTCTCCACGACCCTGTGCTGATCTTTCTCTGGGTGGGATCAATCTGAACGAGCGAGCCGGGCCGGATCAACGGATACAGAGTCGTATCCTCAAGTCCAATGTAGCCATACACGGACTTACGCAGATCAAGGTGTTGCAGCAACCCAATGGGCACTTCGTCCCACTTTTCGACGACCCGCGCCAGAAGGCTGGTGGTCTCGAAGCGAAACTCGGGCTTGAATTCGATCGGGAGTGACACGCTCTGGCCCTCTGCGTCGCCCATGCGATCGACGAGATGCGTTTTCGGCACTCCGATCAAGGCTCGGTCCCGGCTCAGGTCCGCGAAGCGGAGCCCGAAATACGAAGCGATTTCCGTGAAGCTCTTGTCATAGATGGCGCTGATCGAATACAGCTTAAAGAGGCCGACCATGAACTTGCCCTGTTCGACATCGGTAAGCCAGGCGTGCGAAAGGTAGTACTCCTGGTTGTGTTTCTCCTGGGCGATCTGTTCGCTCTTTCGCTGCACGTCCCGCGTGGAGAGACCCAGGCGCTCCCTCACCGCCTTGAGCCGCTGACCAGCACTGAGGTTCGGCCTGTTCGGGTCCATGCGCGGGAATCCTACTCTTGAAGCCAGTCAATGTCCAACTACGTGACGATCTAGCTTACATTTAGGCATCCGTCGCCGTTGTGAAAACCGCTCGAATGGTCGCAATTGCGGCCACAGATGCGATTTTTCCCGCATCCGTCGCGACTTCTCGTATACCAACCGCACCACCAGACATTCCCAGCGAAGGACGGTTGAATCGATGGTCACGATCTCCCGCACGCTCCGACGAACCCAAACGCAGGATGGCGCGGTCCTGCTTGATATCGAGCGGGGCCAGATGTTCTGCCTCAATTCCGTCGGATCGAAGATTCTCGAACTCATTGCATCCGGATGTGACGAGCAGGAGATCGCTCGGCAGGTCAGCGCCGACTACGGCGCAGATATCGATATCGTGCGTGCGGACGTCCGCGAATTTCTTGAAGCCTTGAGTCGGCACAGCATCCTTCAGCCGAATCAGCGACCCACAAGTGGAAAGCAAGTAGCGAACCATGACGGCTCCGACCCGATTTGAGACTCACCCGTACAGGCTGATCGTCACTCGATACGGCGGAAGCGAGGTCTTGCTTGGCTCAAGCCCTCCGTCACTTCCCTCGCTCGACTTGCCGTGCGGAGCAAGGCCTGCCGAAGCACTCATATGCGGCATCGAGCGGAAATACCGCCTGGAAACCTACTGTCTCTGGGTGAATCACGACACCGTTCCAGGCGGCGACTCTGTCTCCGGGGACTACGCGGTTATGGAAATTCTTGAGCCGAACGTACCAGCGCCGACGGGAATGTGTTGGGCTCTTGCGAGCGACGCAGCCTCGAGGGTCGGCGGTGCCGACGGAGCCGCGATTCGTGGTTTTATCGAGGGTCTCGAGCGCTACAGTGCCGCTCCCGAGAACGCACCCTTCGCGCAACCAGCGTGGATTCAAAAGCTTCTCAGCTGGGCCGGCGCGCATCTCGAACCATGCGGCCTGCGGCTTACTGGCGGATTCTGGCAACTCAACGCCGGTCCGACTTTCAGCCTCATCAGGCTTCAGACCAACCGAGCGCCTGTTTGGTTCAAAGCCACGGGTGAGCCCAACGCACGCGAACTCCCTGTCTCCCTCACCGTGGCGCGCCTGTTACCGGAGTTCGTGCCACCAATCCTCGGCGTCCACCCGTCGTGGAACGGCTGGCTCTCGTCGCACGTTCCAGGCAGATTGCTTTGCGAACTCGAGAACCACTCCGCGTGGGAAAATGTTGCTCGAACGCTCGCTCGGCTTCAGATTGCTTCGATTGAGAAAGGCAGCGAACTTCGAGAGTCAAAGGTCCGTGATCTGGGTACAGGAAGGCTCGCGGAACTGGTCGACCCCTTTATCGAGTGCATGAGCGGATTGATGCGGGTCGAGGAAGAACCATCAGCCGCTCCTCTCACACCCCTCGAGCTCGGTTCTCTCCGCGATCAGCTTGGCGAGGCCTGCTGGCGCCTGGAAGGTCTCGGGATGCCGGACTCCCTGGGACGCTTCGACCTCAATCCCGGAAACATCGTCGTTTCGCGCGACGGTGTGGTCTTTCTCGACTGGGCCGAGACATATTGGGGACATCCTTTCCTGAGCTTCGCCTATCTGGTCGAGCATTTTCGGCGGCACTCGCCTGGGGTAACGTTCGAATCGAGATTGAAATCGGCCTACGCGGAACCATGGGAAGAGATCTGCGCGAAGGAGAGCGTTTCCTCCTGCCTCGCCATGGCGCCGCTGATCGCGGCCTTTGCCTACACCGTTGAAAGTCGAAACTGGCGAGAACCGGAGATTTTCTGCGATTCCCAAGCGGCCGCCTACCTTCGAAGCATGACCCGCCGCATGCATCGCGAAGCAAAGCTGCTCGAGGAAGCGAGGTTGACGTGCCTCTCGTGACGCAGCCGCCGCCATTCACGCACCCGGAGCCTGTGACCGAAACGCTTCACGGGGTGGCGGTCACCGATCCTTACCGCTGGCTTGAGAACCGGAATGCGCCGCGCACACGAGAATGGATTTCCGAACAGACGCGCTACGCGCGCTCCTATCTCGACGCCATTCCGGGACGCCAGCGTATTCACGATCGTATCCGCGAACTCCTGGACGTAGAAACCTGCGACTCCCTCCAGAAAGCCGGAAACCGCTACTTCTTCCGCAAACGTTTGCCGGGTGAAGAGCAGCCCTCGATTTACATGCGGGAAGGCAGGGACGGCGACGACCAGCTGTTGATCAATCCCCGCAAGCTCGGTAGGGGAATTCATGTCGCCGTAGGACCGCGTCTTGCCTCAGCCGACGGAAGGCTTCTGCTGTTTGAGATCAAGGAGGGAGGAGAACGCAGCGGACGTTTCGCGCTTCTCGATGTCGAAGCCCGAACGGTACTGCCTGATTCCCTTCCCCGGGGATTTTTGCGCGGCTTCGCTTTCGCGCCGGACTTGAAGAGCTTCTATTACGTTCACGAGGGTCTGGACTCGACGACATCTTCCTACCGCGCGGCCTATCATCACGTGCTAGGCACGCTCCCAAGCGACGACCGGGAGATCTTCTTCGCCGGCGAGAATCCCAAATACCGCCTGATTCTTTTCTCCGACCGCGTGCGGCTCGGGGTGCTGCTTTGCAAGTTCCTCGACAAGACGTACACGGACTTCCACGTACGGCCGTTTGCCTTCGGACACTCCTTTGAGCCGGTTTTGATGAATGTGAGCTACCGGTTTGAGCCACTGCTGGCGAACGACCGCATCCTGGCGTTGACCGATCTCGACGCTCCCAACCTCCGCATCGTGGAAGCCCTGAAGGTTGAAGGCGGCCAGGCGCGGCTCGTCGAGATTGTTCCGGAAACGGACGCGGCCATCGACCGTTGGGCCGTTGTGCAGGATTCAATTTTTGTCTCCTATAACCGGCGGACCAGGATCGAGGTACGCCATTTCAGCCCATCGGGGAAACAGTGGAGCCGAGTGCCGGTCAAAGACGGTTCGACCATGCGGATCTCTCCCTCCCGCATCGAGAGCGACGAACTGATCGTGGAAGAAGAGTCGTTCACCGAGCCGATCGCGATTTCCTGCTACTCACCGTCAATGGACGAACGAATCGCGTGGGCGCAAAGGCGAGTTCCGTTCGATTCCGCAAGCTTTGGCCACACGCAGGTCTGGTACAGCTCGAGCGACGGCACGCGCATTCCCATGTTCCTGATGGGCCGACGGGACGTGCTCGACTCCGGCCCGCACCCGACAATCCTGACCTCCTACGGCGGTTCGGGCGTTTCCATGACTCCGCAGTTCAGCGTCTTTGTTGCCTTTCTGGTCGAACGAGGATGCCTGTTCGCGCTGCCCAATATCCGCGGGGGTTCGGAGTTCGGAGCCGAGTGGCACAACGCTGCCAAACGGCGAAACCGCCAGAAAGCGTTTGATGACTTTCTGTCGGCGGCCAAGTGGCTGATCGAGTCCGGGAAAACCGCACGGGACAAACTGGCGATTTTCGGGGGATCAAACTCCGGCCTGCTGGTGGGCGCGGCGCTCACGCAGCGGCCGGAACTGTTTCGGGCCGCCGTATGCATGGTTCCCTTGCTCGACATGCTCCGTTACCACCTGTTTGACAAGGCCTTCGTCTGGAGCGATGAGTACGGCACGGCCGAAGATCCCGAAGATTTCCAGGCGCTGGGAAACTATTCACCCTACCACCGGGTGCGAGCGGGCGCCGCCTATCCGGCGACGATGCTGGTGTCGGGTGATTGCGACACGAGCTGCAATCCGATGCACGCGCGGAAAATGACGGCGAGACTGCAGGCGGCCACGAGTTCAGCGCTCCCGATCATTCTCGACTACAGCACGTTTCGGGGGCATGCACCCGTGCTTCCGCTGAGTGAGCGGATCGAGGCGCTGACCGATCGCATGGCGTTTCTCACCGAGCAGTTGCAATTGAAGATTTGAACCGAAGGGAGCCCGATCATGACACATCTCTTCTACCAGGCGTACCGCCAGCTCGTTCGATTTGAAATCTGCCTCAGACGCGGGAATTTTCAAGGCCTCTGCGACAGGGTGCGCAATTGCCCGCTCGGAAGAAAACCGCCTCAGACGAGAATCATTGAGCAAATCTCGTCAGCCGTTGACCTGGCCTCGATCTGGTATCCGAAACAGGTGCTGTGTCTGCAGCGTTCGGCCGCGACCGCCTGTCTGCTGAAGGCGCACGGCGTGCACGCTCAGATGGTGATCGGAGCGCAGCAGCTGCCCTTCCGGGCGCATGCGTGGGTTGAGGTGGCGGGGCGGGTGGTGAATGACAAACCTTATACCCCGGAAATATATGCCGTCCTCGACCGGTGCTAGTGAGCGGACGGAAGTCGGATGCGGAGTGCGAACCATGAGTGTTCAGTTCGGGCGTTGGAACTTCGATGGCAGGCCGGCGGAGCAGGGATATCTTGAAAAGGTCCGCGCGGCAATCGGGCCAGGGGGGCGCGACGGCGGAGGCGAATATCTGGGCGACGGCGTGCACGTCCTGTATCGCTCCTTCCGCACGACGCCTGAATCCGGCCGAGAGATTCAGCCAGAGATTCTCCGAACTGGCTCGGTGCTGACCTTCGACGGCCGTCTCGATAACCCGAGCGATCTCGCTCGAACAATCGCGCGCACTGCGGAACGTGGTGCAACCGACTCGGCCGTCGTCGCGGCCGGCTACGAGTCACGGGGCATTGAATCGTTTTCGCTGTTCGTGGGAGATTGGGCTCTCACCGCCTGGGACCCGAGAGACCGCTCGCTCGTCATGGCCAAAGATCCCATCGGCACACGCCCGCTCTACTACTCACTCACCAAGGACGGGATCACCTGGAGCACGCTTCTTGAACCGCTCGTCGAGCTCACCGGAACGAGATTCGCACTCGAGGAGGAATATCTCGCCGGGTGGCTCTCCTTCTACCCGGCAGCTCATCTGACGCCCTACGCCGGGATTCTGTCCGTTCCGCCGTCCTCATTCGTGCGGTTGCGAGCCGGCAGGTGCACCACCACGCGGTATTGGGACTTCGAGCCTCGCGAGAGGATTCGCTACGGCTCCGACAACGAGTACGAGGAGCATTTCCGCACGGTGTTTCGGGAATCCGTCCGGCGTCGCTTGCGTTCGAACTCGCCGGTCCTGGCCGAGCTTAGCGGCGGAATGGATTCCTCCTCCGTCGTGTGCATGGCCGATACGATCCTTCAAAGCTGCCCCCCGGGTCTTGGCCCCCTTGAGACCGTGTCCTACTACGATGACTCGGAGCCCGGCTGGAACGAGCGCCCCTACTTCACTCTCATCGAGCGGCAGCGCGGTCGCGTCGGCTGCCACATCGATGTCGGCTCGATTGAGGCGTGCGAGTTCGGGACTGGAAGCACCGGCTTTCAGGCCGCGCCCGGTTCGGACGGCCGCACAGGCGAAATCACGAAGGCAGTTGAGGCGCACATGCGTTCTCACGGCAACCGCATCATTCTCTCGGGAATCGGCGGCGACGAATTCACGGGCGGCGTGCCGACGCCGGTGCCTGAGCTCGCAGACCTTCTGACGCGAGGGCGTTTCCTTACACTCGCGCTTCAGCTGAAGGAGTGGGCGCTTGTGAAACGACGTCCTTGGTTTCATCTGTTAGCCGAAACGCTCGGCCAGTTCGCCCCGCCGGTTTTCGCGAGTGTTCCGATACCACGAAAGCCGGCGCCGTGGCTCGAGGATCGCTTCGTCAAGCGGCGCGCGCACGCGCTCGCCGGTTACCCGCGCCGGCTCAGGCTCTGCGGTCCGCCGCCAAGCTTTCAGGCGAATTTCGAAACGCTCGATGCCATGCGCAGGGAGATTGGCTGCGCCGGTTCTCGATCCGGGCAACCTTGCGAGAGGCGCTATCCGTATCTCGATCGCGACTTTTTGGAGTTCCTGTTCGCCATTCCGCGAGAACAACTCGTAAGGCCGGGCGAGCGCCGATCCTTGATGCGGCGCGCACTGCGGGGAATCGTGCCCGACGCCGTGCTGGACCGAAAGCGGAAGGCCTTCATCGCCCGAAGTCCAAGGGTCTCGATCCTCGAGCAGGCGAACAGTGTTATGGCGATCGGGGGCGAGATGGTCTCGGTCTCACTTGGAATTGTCAATTCCCAGCGGCTTTCTGAAGCTCTGGAGGACGCCAGATGCGGCAGGCCTGTGGCGATTGTTCCACTCTTACGCACGCTCGAATTGGAATCCTGGCTCCGGCAGGCCCGCGCGATCGTCGGGGAAGAACCGGGAAACGAGTTTCCCGGACCACCGCTCGCGAGGGTCGCAAAACACGCGCGACCGGTTTCCCGGGAGCGCTTCAATCTCAGCTGAGAAAAAATCTTGAGGAAAGGAGGACAAAATCATGACGTACCTGAAACCAGAAGTGCTGGTTCTCGGACCGGCAATCGATGCCGTCCAGAACACCAACGGCAAGGGAGACGGGTCGCTCGACGGCCCCGGCTCGCGTACCGGCAGTGCGTATGAAGCGGACGAGTAGTCCCTGGACCAAACAGGAAGGGGCCCGGGTCACCGGGCCCCTCCTTTCCCGGTCGAGTCCCAACTCACCGGCGAGCTTCTACCAATTACGAACATCAATGTTACGCCGGCGGTAGTCGCCGCCGATCTTCATCGCAAATTTCACGCTCTGGGTATGCGCCGGGTTTCCTACCCGTCCAGGAAGGCGACGAGTTCTTTGCTCATGGTTTCCTGGTGCGGGCAGCCGAGACAATGGCGTCAAGGTTGACGGGTGGTAGGCCGGAGTCCATCTTCGGATTTGGCATGGTGAGTGCTTCGACCGCGAGTGAAATACCCAGGACGTTGATCGTGCGCAAGAGGAGGCCAACTTGTGCCCGCGCTTTCCCCTTCTCTATCTCGACAATTCATTGCCTGCTCACGCCGACTTTTTCGGCAAGCGAGCGTTGGTCCAGGCCCAGTTTGACTCGGCAGTCGCGGATGGTGGCTCCGATATCGGCAGGGGTTCGGATTCGCATGATCCCTCCACGGTGTGAGTTATGCGAAAGTCGCCGAGCGGCGACAATCTAAAAAGTATGTGATCGCCGATATTTCGCAAGGTCGGCGATTGGCGTCAATCGGATCTTCACGCAGGAGTTCGCCTGTGTAAGCGCTTCTCGAGTCTCGGTTGGCACCGACCCGCGTTCAGGGGCCGATTCCTCCGGTTTAGTGACTTAAGTCCTTTATTGTGGACTATATAATTTATAGCGGGTACTATAGTGGTCTTTATGAAAGATCGTGCCTCAATCCTCCCCGCTCTTCCTCTTCCTGTACAGAGGGCTCTGCGCAAGTTGGGCAGCGATATTCGCGATGGGCGCCTTCGTCGGCGCATTCCCCTGGAAGTGATGGCGCAAAGGGCTTTTGTAAACCGAAAGACGGTTACGAAGGCCGAGCAGGGAGACCCTACCGTTTCGATGGGGACATACGCCACATTGTTATTCATTCTCGGAATGACAGAGGGTCTCGCGAACCTAGCCGATGTGCGGAACGATCGTGTCGGCCTGTCACTCGATGAGGAAAGGCTTCCTAAGCGTGTTCGCAATGTTACCAACCGCCCACCCGGAAAGCGGAGCTCGTAATGGAAGAACACGTCTACGTCTATGTCGATCTGGAGGGCAAGCCGGTCCTCGCGGGAGAACTTTGGACGCGTACACGGCGAGCCGGAGATGAGAACGCATCCTTCTCCTACGACCAAACTTGGCTGAAAAATCCGGCTCGCTTCTCACTCGAACCCGCGTTGCTCTTGACATCGGGCGCCCATCACACTCCCGCCGGAAGGGCTCTCTTCGGAGCGATTGGTGACTCAGCACCGGACCGATGGGGGCGGACTCTCATGGCCCGCGCCGAAAGACGCGCGGCGGAGACCGAGAAGCGCTCACGCCGTAGCCTTCGCGAAGTCGACTACCTCTTGCACGTCGATGACTTGGCGCGTCAGGGAGCCTTGCGCTTTGCAAACACGATGGGAGGACCTTTCCTCGCACGGGCCGAGCCCCACAAAATCCCGTCGATCGTCAAACTGCCCGAATTGCTAGCCGCGGCCGAACATCTGGAGGATGACAAAGAAACGGCCGAAGAGTTTCAGTTGCTCCTGGCGCCCGGCTCATCGCTGGGTGGCGCTCGACCGAAGGCTTCCGTCGAAGATCGGCAGGGACGCTTGGCAATCGCGAAATTCCCAAGCAGAAACGACACCATCAGCACGACCCGTTGGGAAGCTGTCGCACTCACCCTCGCGGAAAAAGCCGGAGTGCCTGTCTCGGAGTGGCGGATCGAATCGGTTGCGAATAAGCCCGTTCTTCTTTTGGTCCGGTTCGATCGACGGGCGAAGATTCGCATTCCGTTCCTCTCGGGCATGAGTATGCTCACCGCCAACGACAACGAGGAGCACAGTTACCTGGAACTAGCCGACGCAATCCGGCAACACGGCGCTGCGCCCGTCGACGATCTGCGGCAGCTTTGGCGACGAATGGTACTGAATATCCTCATTTCGAACACTGACGACCACCTCCGCAATCACGGCTTTCTGTATGCCGGCAATAACGGATGGCGGCTTTCGCCCGCCTATGACCTAAATCCCGTCGCCGGCCCACGCGTCCTGTCACTCTCGATTGATTTCAGCGATCGAACCGCATCGCTCGACTCCGCCTTGGCCGTATCTGACCACTTCGGCATAGGCACAAAGGAAGCTCGCAAAATAGCCGTCGAAGTAGGAAAGGCGGTCTCGGGCTGGCGATCCGTCGCAAAGAAGCAGCGCATTACGGCAGGTGAGATCGAGGATATGTCGCCTGCTTTTGAGCATGACGATCTGCGGAAGGCCCTTACCTCCGCATAATCTCCGCCCCGGCGTGGCTCCCATCGAGTGCCTTCCTTGCGACTCGGAATAGACGCAGGCGTGCCCAGACGCGTCACGTGGAAGGCCTGAAGCCGCAGAAAGTGCTATCTCTTAAAAGCTTTAACGTCATCGATATGATATGAAGTTAGCCATAAGCGGAATAATCTAGCCGGTGGTCATTCTGTTGATACTTTTCACGTAAACGGTAGAAATAGACCTTTTAATTCAACACACAAATCAAATCGGTCGAATATTACCTATAAACAGCACATCATCTAAGACTGCCAATGAGCTTCAGGTAGAGCTCGACACGAAATAAGCCCACATTAGACGCGTTCCTCGCGATCTGCACTGATCGTCTCCGCAACGGGTCTTCCGGTTACCTTGAGCGTTCGGAAACGCGACAATTTCATTGGTCCTCGCCGCCGTGCGGGCCGGATCAGTCCGTCCACCACCATGGTCCGGAACGCCTTTTCGTACCCGCGACGCTCGAGTGGCTTCACGACGGCGATCGCTTCGCCGCGGTCAGTCAATACAACCTCTTGACCGGCGCGAATGGCCCTCACGAGTCTGGAGAACTCCTGGCTCGCTTCTCGCAATTCGAGTTTCATGTAGCTACGGAACGCGAACAAAGAAAAGGCCACAAACCAAGTTGGCGACGAATGCCTTGGCGATTTAGCGGGCCTTCACGCTGTCCTGCTATTCCAGAGAACGGAGGTTCAAGCGTGGAGTATGCTTTCCGCAATAGTCAGTGCGGACCACAGGAGTAGATCAGGGTTTGTTCAGTCTACTAATTGCCAGTCCAGATGACGTGCTTCTTGCGGGCCGATCGCAGCGCTCGCCATTGATCGTACTGTCCGGGATCGTAGTCCGGCGCTTTTCCTTCCCATCCCTGCATCCAGAAGCGGAACCAGTCGACGTTGCGCTGAAGCGAAGCCGCGCGTTCGAACGGAGTATCGAGAGGATGGCTTCCAGTTGGATATCGATAGAGTTCGACGGCTTTCCCCAGACGGTTGAGCGCGGTGAAGAACTCGAACCCATCCTCCGCAGTGCCGTGGTATTCCATCAGGATGGCCGTGTTTACCCTGTCGGCGCTAAACGGCGGCGCGTACTTCAGCCATTTTGTCAGGCTCGAACCATAGGGCGGTCCCCCCACCTGCGTTTCCGAGGCCGTTATTAGACCCCGGCTGTTGTATCGAAAGTATGCCCCGTACGTATAGATGCCGCTGTCGGCGGAGGACGCAGCGGTAAAATGGTAGGTTGAATGCGTGAGCGTGAAATCCGTCAGCCAGCTGGTGCGACTGAAGCCTGCCAGACCGATGTTTCCAGGGTCGACGATCCCGCGCCGCGCGAGCAGGTCCACGGCGCTCTCGACCATGGCCATCCAGTTGTACGCGTCGCTCATCTGACCCGGGAACCGTCCGCGAGGGATGCGATTATCGAGAGGGTATTGCGAGATCACCACGACGAGCCCGGCGTTTGCGAGCGACTGCGGCGCGTAGGAAGTCGTGTACACGGCGTCGCTGATGAATACCTCGCGCGGAGGCGCCGAAAGCAGGACCATCGGATATCGCCTGCCAGGCTCATATCCGACGGGCTTGATCAGAAATCCGGCACACTTTGAGCCGTATCGGTTGGTCCACGCGATTTCCTCCACCTGGCCAAGACGGATCCCGCGGTATTCGGGATTCAGGTCCGTCAAGAGAATCCATTTGCCGGTCTTGAGATCGAGCAGAAAAAGATCCGGAGGAACCATGGTGGCCTGGTCGACGCCCACCACGCTTTTGCCGTTGCTCACAAGGGAGGACAAAAATGTATCGTGGTCGGGCAAACCGATGCTTGCCGTCTTCTTCCACCCCCCCTCCTCGAACCCCATCCATGCCAAGCCACGGGCATCGGTCCGCACAAGCATCGTCCCTTCACCGCGCTCCCAGTACAAAGGCAGGTCTCCCTCGAGGTTGTTGTCCTGACGGTCGACGACTTTCGCCGACTCGCGATCCATGGCGTTGACGGCGAATACGTGTTCAAGGCGCAGCATCTGTCGATCCATGTCAGGCGCGCGGCTCAACCTTTCCTCTGCTGCTCTTGCTTCGCTGGTGCCAAAGGGCGGCGGGCTGACAACTGCGTAGGATCGACTGTCATCCGACCAAGTCGTATCGAGAAAGCTGGCCGGAAAATTGAAGGCAAGCCGCAACCGACCCGTGGCCATTTCATACAAGCCGAGCACATGTGTGTAGGAGGTAGTGCCGTACGCCTTCAGGTATTGGAAGTACGGCTGGCCTTCCCAGTCACGCGGAACAGCGTCCGAGCTGTACTTCAGGAGCAGATACTTGCCGTCAGGTGACAGATCAAGCCCGGACACGTCTCGCAGAAACGGTTCACCCGGAGCGCCTGTCGACTGAGAGAAATCGAGTCGCTTGGGAGCGAATTCCCCTTCGGGTGTCTTCGCGGCCACGAATATCTCGTCTTTGGGCAGGCGTTCGGCTGATTCCACCGCACCGTCGCCAAAAGCGATTCGAAATCCACGCTCCTCTCGGACCTTCTCTTTCTCAGCCGTCAACGCGCCGTCGTCGGCCGGCGCATTTACAGAGAACACAATCGTGCTTCCGTCGGCACTGGCGCTGTACTCTTCGATCTTTTCTCCTAAGCCCACCGTCTCGGTTGTTCCGGTCGCGGTGTCTATGGTCACCAGGCGGTTTTCGCTCGCTACTTGGCTCGGCGATCTGCTCTGCGCGAGGGCCATCAGTCTCCCCGAAGCTACCCAGCGAACCCCGGAAACCTCATCGGCTTGCAACAGCATCCGCCCGTTTTCGCGGATGCCGGTTTCTTGCAGGTCGCGAACGTAGAGCTCGTAATCGTTGCGATTCGTCTCGAGATTGGGGGCCTTCACGACGTAGGCGACTTCGGATCCATCCGGCGAAAGGCGAACCTCGTGATACACGATTCGCCGCGTGCGGACGCAATCTTCTACGGTGATCGGGCGCAACGCGCCCGAACCAATCTGGCCTGCAACAAGACTCACCACGAGCGCGAGCTTCACGATTCCGGGCATGAGCAGCGCCTAGAATGTGAGCTTCAGGGCAAACTGAATGGATCGCGGTCCGCCGGCCTGAAAGAGCGGATTGAGGCCGCCGAGCTGCACGTTCAGCGTGTTGGTTGCTCGGCCGAACAGCGCCGGACCGTCGGGCAGGTTATTGTCGATATTACCGAAGCTTGAGTGATTGAAGAGGTTGAAGGCCTCGGCGCGGAACTTCAGCACCAGCCTCTCGTGAATCGGAAAATCCCTCTGAATGGCCAGATCGTTCTGCCAGACGCCGAAACCACGGACGAAGTTGCGCGGTGCATCTCCGAACTCTCCCGAAGGTGCCTCGAAAGCGCTCGCGTTCACCAGGCGTCCACCGGGAGCGGTCGGGTCGGACACATAGACCGGAACGCCCGGCACCAGGTCGGGCCGCACGTTTTCCTGCAAGCCGCTCGAGAGAAGCGTTACTCCGTCGATGATATTGACCGGAAAACCCGAACGTGCCGTGATCCGGCCATCGAGCGACCAGTGTTCCAAAAGGGCCTGAGCGATCGTGTCTCGATAGTTTCCGGGAAGAGTGTAGGTCAGCCCGCCTGCGAAATTGTGGCGGACGTCAAAATCGGAGTTGCCACGGATCGGAGGCTCGTTGTTTGAGAAGTTTGACGACAGGTTGTCGATCGAGTGCGACCAGGTGTAGGACCCGAGAGCCTCCAGCCCGTGTGTAAGACGCCTTTGGAACTGAACCTGAAGGGCGTTGTAATTCGAATTCGCTCCGTTAGTGAACAGGAACAGGCCGTTTCCTGCCGAGAAGTTGGGGTTGATGGCGCTCGGATTGTAGAACTGCGCATCGAGCAGGTCCCGCCCGCCGGCTCCCACGTAGGTCACGGTCAGCGACTGGTTGGCTCCGAGCGACTGTTCGACGGCCACGTTCCACTGAAGCGTATAGGGCAGCGTCAGATGTGGGGAAAACGCAACGACCGGACTGTTGTAGGGTGAACTCGTGCTCGGCACCGAAATCGCGTCTTGTGCCGGTGTAAGGGGATAACTGGCTCCGAAAATCAGCTGCTGGGCCTCGAAGCCAATCTGGCCCAGCCCGAAGGCGCCGAATGTGTTCCCCAGGTCGTAGAAAAGACCGACGCCGCCCCGCAGTACGGTCTCATGTCCCGGGGCCTGGCGAAGCTGATACGCGAGCCCGAAGCGGGGAGCAAACCCGTGATGGTCCGTTTGCCAGATGGGTGTTCCCTTCGGCGCGACCACCGCGGTCGCAAGGTTTGAAATCTCATCGAGGGTATAGGGCACGCTCCCTGTGGCGTTTCCGGGAGGCGGATTGAGGTCCCATCGCAATCCGAGTGAGAGATGCAGCCGGTTGGTGACCCTCCACTCATCTTCCAAATACGCCGAGAAATTTGTAAAGACCGGCTCGCTCTCGAGTTGTGTCTGAACTGTTGCGAGCGCGGAATTTGCCAGCACGCTTGCAGGGCTGGTGAAAAAGATTCCGTTCACCAGCTGATTTGCCTGCTGCTCGGTACTCAGTCTCCGGTAATCGACGCCGAACTTCAGAAGGTGCGAGCTATGGACGACCGTGATCGCGTCGTTCGAGTTGAATTGCTGCTGGTTTGCAAAAAAGGGCGAGACGTTGAACTCCGGAACGCCTCCGTAGAAGAAAAAGGCCGCGAATTCGTAGGCCGGCGGGACGGGCACGGTGAAATACTGGCTGGGCGGCACGGGCTGTGCACCGCCGAAATTGTCGAGCGAGAGAACAAATGCGCTGTTATCCCGAGTGTAGTTGAAGCGAAAATCGTTGCTGATGGCCGGCGCAATGGCACTGGTCGCCCCCAGCGTCAGCGTCTTGGCGTCGATACGGGTCGCTTCGCGTTCAGCGAGATCCTTCGGAAAGCGGGTGACGCTGGATGACGGCGAGTCGCCAAAGCGTCCGAAGATCTTAAGCTTGTCGCCGAAGGTGTGATCGATCCGAATGCTCGTGGCATCAAGCGACGCAGGCGCGGAGTAGGCCGCGGTGAACAAAGCAAAACACGTTGCGCCCGGTGCGGGCGGTCCCGGCGCGAGGCACTTCGGGTCATCGGCCCCGTTCTGGACGGGAAAAGCGTTCAGGAGCGGCTGGACAGCAGCCGGCGCGTTCTGTCGGAGGTAAGTGTCGGGAACCTCGGTTGTCTGCGCGGGTTGGGGGACGGCCAGACGCATTCCTTCATACGAGAAAAAGAAGAACGTCTTGTCCTTGCCGTCATACACCCCGGGTATTTCAATCGGTCCCCCGAAAGTTCCTCCAAAGTCGTTCTGCCGCTCCGCGGTCTGGGCCAGATCGGCGTGAGTGTTGAACCAGTTGTTCGCGTCGAGCACGGCATTTCGAAAGTAGTCGAACGCCGAGCCGTGCCAGTCATTGGTGCCGGAACGTGTCAGGAACGAAATCTGCCCCCCTGGCGTCCGGCCGTACTCGGCGGAATAGTTGGACGTGTTGATCCGGAATTCCTGCAGATCGTCCACCGAAACCAAGCTCTGCGTCGTGCCGAGTGCGGTCTCGCTTGGAAGCGAACCTCCCGCTCCGCCTCCCGAGCCGCCCGCCTCGGCACCGGCGCCGGTGTTCGCAGCGACTCCGTCCACCGTGAAGTAATTCTCTTCCGAACGTTGTCCGTTGATGCTGAACTCGCCCTCGGTTCCCGTGACGGCATGAGGCACGGTCGTTACTCCGGGAGCCAAGGTGATCAGTGTTTGAAAAGTTCTGCCGTTCATCGGCAGGTTGTCAGCAAACTGCCGATCGATGACGGTACTGACCGACGCGTTCTCCGTGTTGATCAGCGACACGCCACCTTCAATCGTAACGGTTTCCGAGACGGCCCCGATCGGCAGGGTGAAGCTGATGGCCAAAGCGTCTTGAACGCTTAAAACGATATCGGGCTTGATGAGTGTTTTGAAACCGATCTTGGAAACCTGAATGCGGTACGGTCCCGGAGGAAGATTCGTGACGACATAGATGCCTTCGGCGTTTGTCTTCCCGGGATATTGCACTCCGGTGGTGTCACTCACGATCAGGATGTCGGCCTCGACAACTACTTTGCCGGACGGATCGAGCACCAGGCCGTTGATCGAACCGTTGGGGGACTGAGCAAGAACAGGGAGACTCAAAACCAGAATTACCATCAATGTGAAAACGATCTCGCGCAATCGCACCCGATATCTCCTCCGACCGAAGAGTTGGCACACGTTCCCTCGGTCTACGCAGGAGACTCCGCGGTTGTACCACTGCACTTTCATAGATTGATAATCGGAGACTGCCGCGCGGCGGGAATTACGGGTGATTCGGATCAACCTTCAGATAAGCAAAGAGCAGCGGCTTGCCGCTCGGCTTGCGGCTTCCGCCCGCGGGCTCAACCGTCACAAAGACAGCATCGATCTGCTCGAGCGACTTGGCGTCATCAAACTTCACAACCCACCGTTTCTTCGCTGCGCTATCCTGAAAAAAGATTCCCAGGTTCACGGCTTCCTGCATGTCGGCGCCGCGGCGTCCCCAAGCCTGAAACGTTCGCGCATTCCGCACGTCGGGCTGCTGGTCCAAGTCGTAGGCGTAGAAGAGCAGCGATTTGCCCTTGGTGTAGAAGACGCGTCCACACGGCTTTTGTGTCGCGCCGTCGCGTCCGACGTCATAGACCTCGGCAATGTAAAGGTCCCGTGCGCCCATCAAGTCGCGTATGTCCCGATCGTGCGACAAAAGGTCGTCCTGCTTGTTGATTGTCTGCTCGCGGTCGCGAAGCTGACCGTTCAAATCCATGATCTCGGCCTGCAAGCTCGCGTCCTGTGACTCGCCATCGGAGCGCTGCCGGCGGACCGACTCGAGCTCCGCTTGCATCTTTTGAACGGAGGTTTGGGCGGCATCGAGTTTCTCCGCGAAAGACGCCCGTTCTTGGGCGACGCGCTGCTTCTCCGCTTCGTCCGTCGCAACGGACTGCTCCAAGTTCGCCTCATCCGTTTTCATTTGCACAAGCGAGGATGACTGTTCGTCGATCTGGTGTCGCAGGTCGGTGATTAACTTATCGCGCGCCCCAAGCTGTGCTTTCAAGCTTTGTCGCTCGTGGTCGGCGTCGCTGATCTGCTGTTCGAGAACTTCCGCGTTTGCGCTCGTACGGGTAGAAGAAATTGTCGAAATGACTTCAGGGGGGCGGCTTTTTCCGACTCGATATGTGTAGGTGGCTAGCGCCACACCAAGCACGACGCAGGCGGCAAAAGGCAACCAGACGTAGTTCCAATTGACGGGCGTTAGCCGGTGGCCATTTTGGTGCGCAAAGGCGAAGACGCGCAAGCCGGGGGCGGTGTCGGCTGTCTCCTCCGTCCACACTCTGTCCGACGCGGTGACACTTGAGCGAACTGACGCGACCCGAGCCGGGTTACCGAATTCGATTTCCCCGGTCGGTGTTGCGGCCAGCTTTGAGGAGAGTAGAGGTACGCCGATATCGACCGCGGCCTCAAACTCGGCCAAAGCTTGGCGACATTCCGAACATCGTGCTACGTGAGATTGAAGCGTATGCTGCTCTTCATCAGTCAGGTCGCCCGAGGTAGAAAGAGCACACAGTTCAAGGAACTCCCCATGCAGTTCCCTTTTCGGCGGCTCTTCGGCTTCGCGATCTCGGTCCCTATTTCTCATGCGGCTCGACAACTGGCACGGTAGTCCCAAACATCTGTTTTCGCAACTTCCCGAGCCCTCGGTAGTAGTGATGTCTCACATTCGCGTGCGGCTGACCCAGCTTCACAGCGATTTCTGAAAGCGTGTATCCCTCGAAAAAGTAGAGCTTTAGGGTCTCGCGCTGGTCCTCAGACAGCGTTTCGAATACCTTCTCCAGACCATTACGCCCGAATACCGTCTCGGCGGAATAATCGTGCTCGTCGGTCGGAACTCCGACCATCGAATCACGCATTCGGTCCGCGTCCACCTGCGAATAGAACCGTCGACTGGTCAGATATCGGCGCCTCGAGATCGCTCGATGGTAAGTCATCTGCACGATCCATGAACGGGCTGAGCTCTTTGAACTGTCGAACACCGCGCACTTCCGCTGAAGGTAGATGAAGAGGTCTTGCACCAAATCCTCGGCCTCAGCCGCGTCTCGTAAGATTCGGATCGCCACACCACGGACGAGCAGAGCGTATCGCTGGAACAGACAAGCTAGAGCTTCTCTGTCGCCTGAACAGATACCCGTGATCAATGCTTCGTCCGACAGGTCCCCTAGGAAGTCGGTTGACTCTCTTTTGACAAACGTCGGCTGTACCCGTCGGCCGCCGAGTAGAGACACCGGGAATCCATTCGCAAGCGGTGAACTCAACGGCCCTCCGCCAAGCTCAATTGCGGACCACTCCGTCCTTTACAAATGAGGAATGCATTCCGTGGGAATCTGTTCATCATTATAGGACGCTGTGGTCCGGCATGGCGGTTCGCGGAAAACACGTTCAGCCTCTACTCGGACCTGAAAAGGCGTTTGGAGAGGCCTTTCGCGCAATCCGAAAGGAGAGAAAGATTTCGCAGGAGCGGGTTTGCCAGGACGCGGACTGCGACCGAACTACCGTAAGCCTGGTAGAGCGCGGATTAGTCAGCTCAAAGTTAGAGACCATCGTGAAGTTATGCAAGGCGATCAATACCTTTCCCTCCACCGTAATGCGTCGAATGGAAAAATCTCGATTCTACCGATGATCTACCCCCATTGGAGGCTTTAGTCAATAGAAAAGTGCTCTAACAGAGCGTTTCGGGATCCAGGTCTGCCGGTTATTGTCCCTTTTCTAGCGGCCTTTATGACTCCGGTAGCACAATTCGGGCGTCGTCTTCGCGAGATTCGCAAAGCTCACAGGCTGAAGATCGGAGAGCTAGCGGAAAGGGCCGAAACCGGAGTTAAACACCTGGGAAGGATCGAGCGCGGCGAGAAACAGCCCTCGTTCGAGTTAATCGTTGCCTTGGCCGAGGCAATGGATGTCTCGGCTGCCAAATTCTTCGAATTCGATCCGTATCAAGCAGATCCTAAGGTGTTGCGGAAAAAGTTGAATCAATTCCTCGCGCGACGAGATGCAAAACAGCTCGGGCAAATTCATCGAATCCTCGCGGCAATCTTCGATTCGCAAGGATAAATGCAGTAACGGCAAGTGCTTCTCGGAAGTTCAAAGAATCGTGGATTTGAAATGCGCGACTTGCTCAAATTACCTAAGCATTTACGCACTTTGCGTAATAACAGTTCGCTGACTCTGACATCCGACCGACAAGCTCGGTTCTTGACTCAACTCAGCAATCCTAATCCAGAGGGCACCACGGAAATTCTGTCCGGCATCGCACAATTCTAGCCGGCGCAGCGGGTGATTTTAGGTCCAAAATCCCCGCCTGCTGGTACAACAGCCGCGCGCGCTGCGTAGACTGACCGATACCGGAATACTGAGTTTCCGGGGCTGATCGAGGATGCAGGTCAAGTCTTTCACGTATGAGAAGAGCTGGTATGGAACCTACCATCGGCAAAGAGTCTTCAGTATGCAGCGGTTGGACACCCACATCGCCAGGATGTTGGAAAGCGGCTGGGAGATCCTGACGCAGACCGCCCATTCCGGGTACGGCCGGGGAATTCTGCCGTTTGCCAACCGTGACGCTATTACGATATCGTTCAAGAGGACTTGACGAGCGATGCCCGAGAAACGAAAAGAGTTCGGCAAAGACCAGCGGCCGAGGTGCCATCGCCGGTTGGCCACTGTCCTACATAGACGGTGAGAGACTCGAACGTGCTTACGTCGATCGAGAAAATGAACACCGCTTCGCCGAGAGACAGAGCAAATCCCCTCTGGTACTCAAAGCCAGAGCTACGCAGCAGTCCTGAGCTTTCATTCATTTCCGGGCGGTCTTCCCTACGCCGCCTGCCAATCTTCTAGAATCGGCCAGATTCACCTGTCTTTGTTCGCCCTCTCGCACACGGTATCCGTGCCCGGCGTATTGACTCACCCTATACGCGGGCGTAGCATCCATCAACGATGAATGTATCAAGGCGTAATCACGCCGGGTCGGCGTGAACGGCTTCCCGGTATGAGCTTTTTAGCACTTCAAGCGGTGGCGGCTTCGTGAATTTTCCTCGCTCAGTCCGTTGGCAAGGCTCACATCGACGCGGAGTATATGCCGGTTCAATTCTGATTTCTCTTGCCGTACTGATTTTACTGGTGGCTGCGTTTCTACCGCGGCTTTACGCGCGCCCATTCTCTTCCCTGCTGTTGATGTTCGTTCTCGTCACCTTGACCGGCGCAATCGCGCTCCACGTCCGATTTCTCGTTATGGCCCGGCGCGAGCAGCGCGACACGGTCCGCGCACTGTCGACGACCGAGCGTGAGTTTCAAACCATCTTTGACAGCGCGCTCGATTCTCTGCTGATTCTTGATGACCGAGGAACGTGCCTAGAGGCGAATCCGTCGGCGCTGGCACTTTTCGGAGTCAGGCGGGATGCACTTGTCGACCGCGCAATCGTCAGCTTTTACGCATCGCCCGAATCGCCAGCCGAGGGTGAGGCGAGGCTTGGTCGCAGAGACGGCCAGGGCGAGATGCAGATGGTCCTTCAGGACGGACAAACCATCTACATCGAATATGGCGTCAAGACGAATTACATGCCGGGACGCCACTTGGTCGCTTTGCGGGACATCTCAGAACGAAAACGAGCCGAGACGGCGCTGCGAGAAAGCGACGATCGCTTTCACCAGATGGCCGACAATATCCTCGAGACGTTCTGGATGCTGGACTCGAAGACAAGGGAAGTTGATTACGTGAACCGGGCCTTCGAGGCTCTGACCGGCCGCTCCCTCGACTCTCTGCGAGCGAATCCGACGTCGTATCAGGAGCTCTTTCACCCCGAGGACCGGGTTCGTGTTTTGACTCGCCTGGAGGAGGCTGTTGGCACGGGTCAGCTTGATGAGGAGTTTCGGATCATTCGACCAGACCATGCCGTCCGCTGGATATGGGTTCGCGGATTTCCTGTAAGGGACGCGTCGGGGGCAATTCGTCGTCTCGTGGGGACGGCTCAGGACATCACTGCCAGGAAATCCGCCGAAGAACAGATGGCCAGGAACCTTCGATTGACAGAGTCAGCGCGGGCCGAGGCGGATGCGCTGCGCAGGACGACGCTCGCACTGACTCAAAATTTGAGTATGAATTATGTTCTCGATACCCTTCTGGAATCCTTGCTCAGCCTCATTCCGTGCGACTCGGCCCAGGTTCTGCTTGCCGAATCGGCCGATCGGCTGTTTCTTGCAAGGGAGCGTCAGCCCCGGCGAAATGGCCGCCAGACTCAGAAGCCTCCGATGACTTGGAACGCGACCGATTACTCTCCACTCACTCAGATCCTGGCCACTCGAAATGTTTTGCTTGTGCGAGACACCGCCGAGCGGGAAGGCTGGGGACAGTTCAAAGGACACTCGCACTTCCGTTCCTGGCTGGGCATCTCGCTGATTGCTTCACAGGAGGTTCTGGGACTGCTGTGTCTCGGTGATTCGAAACCGAATGTGTTCGGACAAGAACACGTGCGCCTGGCGAAATCGCTCGCGATACCCGCCGCGGTTGCCATTCAAAATGCCCGGCTTTACGAGCGGGCGGAGATCTACGGTGCTGAACTTGAAAAGCAGCTTGCCGATCTTGAACGGACACACCACGCACTCGAAAAGGCCGAAGAGAATCGCGCATTTTCGGAAGAGAGATTCTCCAAAGTCTTCCGGGCTAGCCCCATCGCATTCTCGATTACTACCCTGGACGAGGAACGCTTCCTTGACGTGAACGAAACTTTCGAGCTCAGATATGGCTACTCACGGAATGACCTCATTGGCCGCACGATTCTCGAGATCGGTATCTGGGGAGATCCACTGGACCGTTCCCGCATGCTGGGTGAAATTCGTGAGCACGGCTGCATCCGTAATCACTCGACGCGGATCCGTAAGTGTTCAGGCGAGATGGTCGAAACAGTCTTTTCAGCTCAGATTCTCGAGCTCGAAGGCCAGCGATGCGTACTCGCCGTGACCGAGGAACTTACTGATCGGCTTCAGTTTCAGGCCCGGCTAGCTTCCCAGCGGCAGCCCCTTCATCGAAACGTCTCTGACGAGAATGGCGTGTTGTGAGCCTTCTGAACGTCAAGCTATGGCGCCAGAACGAGAACGTCAAAGCTTGTGTTTTGCTTTCCGCCTGTTGGTACTTCTGGCTTTCCGGTAGGCGCAGACTCAAAGTCGGCTACTCTCACAAAAAGCTGTTTGTGGAACAAAAACTATTGCTGCGTCGTCGCGGTTTAGTTCCTGCTTCGGCGCCGGCTTCCTCGACAACGCTGATAACCAGGACGTCGCTGGGCCGCAAGCTGGCGAGGCTTCGGTCAGTTTCGACAACTCAGCGCGTGTGACTGAGGTATGTAGAACTGTCAGTGAGCTTTGAGCTGGCGATTGGTACCGGCTCAGCTTCCGATAAACCCCTGGGATGTCATTTGCCCACACCATCAAATAACGAGCTTAGTTTGCTCTCGCCTGCTGTGCCTTTGTCCAGTCCGTGCTTCTTCACGAATTCTTGAAGTGGGGCGTATGGGATGCGCTTGAGTTTTCCAAAGTTCGTATCTTCGTTGTAGTGTTTTCCTTCGGACTCCTTGCGACCATAACTGCTGCAGTCAGATTCGCCACCTTCTCGGCCGACTTTACGCCCTGCTTTGCTTAGCACGCAGGGTGTTTCGTAGTTTCCAAACCACCGCCCACCGCCATCGATTAGTCTTTTGTCACGGGCCCGAATGCACTCGATCATGGAAAAGACTCCCAAATCGATTACCGTCGGGACATATAGGGCGGTGTCGGTCTTTTCCGGTTGTAGCTGGTAGGCGATGACCAAGAGGGTATCTTTTTGGGGTTCGACATTCTTGATCGTCACCTTTTGGCTGAGACGGGCCGAAGGCTCTCGAGGGGTCGAAGGCTTTTTCATTTTCACAACGCTGGGGTCAACGTAGAGCAGTTTAAGTTCGACTCGAAAGCCTGAATCATGAATGTAGTCGGGATATCCTTCTCGGTCTTTCAGTATTCCAGCATGTTTCTTGAGGCCGACTTTTTGAAGCAGCCGCTTATCCCCTTCAATAACGAGGTCCAATTGAGGTATGCAGGCGTCCATAATTACGCCAACAAGTGTTCCGATTTGTGAGGGCTCGAAACCTGCCAAGGTGTCTTTTGGCAGGCGAAGCACTCCAACTTGAACATCGATCAGAGGTTGAAGAGCCTGGCGCAGTTTCTCAAGCTCGGCACTGCTGATCTCTTCAGGTGCGGCGCTTCCCGCTACGGGCTCCTTATCTCGACTCACGCCTTCGCCTCCGGTGAAATCCAGACGTCGACCCGACAATCGCCTGTCCAAATTCCGCTGGGATGAGGCAATCAATCGAGACCTTGAGGGCCCGACACAAACGGAGGGTCTCGATCAGGTCGGGGCTTCGCTCGGCGGTCTCTAATTTGGAGATGTAGGACTGGGGTTTGCCCAGACTCTTGGACAGCTGTAACTGGGTTAACTTCTTTGAAGCCCTTGCGGCCCTAAGACGAGCAGCAAATTCCAAGTAGCACGGGTCCATACTTTGCCTGACATCCTCATTCGGGTTTTCCCAGCTTGCTGTGGACCCTCTCATACGGGAGGGTCACAACCCGAATCGGGATATTCCATTGTATCAATGACAGCGTCATTTGACTTCCCTGTTCAAACTGGAGTACGTTCTTGGCCATACGCCATGGCCAAACGGCACTCGATCCATCTGAACGACTGGGAATCCGTATTTCTGCGCCTCGAGGAGCTGGTGCTTGCGAACTCTGGGCAGGACGCCTTTGAAGAAATCTTCAAGCTTTTGATGGCGAAGCTATGGGATGAACGAGACGGCGGTTCGGAATTCAAGGTACGTGCAACTGCGGCCGAGACGACGAAGTGCCTGAATAGATTGCTTGCCCGCGCAAATTCGCAATGGAGTGGGATTCTCGGCGATCTCCCCGCCTCTCTGCTGTTGGACGAACATCTGGAAATCTGCGTGAAAGTCTTGAGTGAACTCAGCTTATCTGATTCGAGTTATGAGGTGATGGATGGTGTATTTGAATTCTTGATCAGCCAGGCGTCTAAAGGCGCAAAAGGTCAATACTTCACACCCAGGCATATCGTAGACTTCTGCGTATCGTTGATCAATCCAAAGGCCACTGAGTCGGTTTGTGACCCGGCTTGCGGGTCGGCCGGATTCCTTGTTCATGTTCTCAATCACGTCGCAAGTCACGGTGACGTTCCGAAGGACTATGCATCGACCAAACTGTGGGGCTTTGAATTTGATGCGAGGGCCATGAGAGTAGCGAAGGCCTTGATGCTCCTCGCCGGCGATGGCAGCAGTAATATTTACCGGATTAACAGTCTACTGACCCCGAACAATACGGCGATGCTTTTTGACCGAGAGGACGCCTCGGAAAGTGCGCCATTCTTAACCATCGAAGATGTTCTCCGAAGCCATTCCAAGAGTTTCAGCGGATTCGATGTCATTGTTACCAACCCTCCGTTCGCGGGCGAAATCAAGGAGGAGCGCATTCTGAAGACCTATACCTTGCATCGGGCAGACCGACGCATGGAGCGTGATGTCCTGTTTGTCGAACGATGTGTTCAGCTACTGAAGCCCGGCGGAAGAATCGCAATCGTGCTTCCTCATAACAAAGTGGGGTCCCAAGCATGGTCCTACGTCCGTGAATGGCTTCTAAGGCAACTCAGAGTCGTGGCTGTCATCGGACTTGGTCGGAATTCGTTCCTCCCACACACACATCAAAAGACAGCAATCTTAGTAGGGGTCAAACGTAGGCGCCCCCTGATGGAGCTGCCAAAAGAACGAGTCTTTTTCGGTGTCAGTGAACACGATGCCAAGGATTCCCGGGGACAATATGTGCTCGATGTCGCCGCGGACCCGGATCGAGCGCTTTGGAGGCAGTCAAGACACGACCTTGGTGAAATAGGTCGCGATTTCAGGGAATTCTGCGGAAGCGAATCGATCGCTTGGGGGCTTTGATGGCCGTTGTCTCGATTCGTTGGACCAGTCAATTAGACAATGGCTTCGTTTTGTCTCCCGAGAGATACGATCCACGGACTCGACAAAGCGCAAGCGCCGGCGCGGAAGACAGGACGCTTTCTGAGCTTGCCAATCTGTCGCGAGAAACATTACAACCCCAGAAGGCGGGTGCAGGGCTGCGCTACGTCGTCCTCGACACCGGAGACGCTAAGAATGGAATAATTTCATTGAAGGCCGCAGACGATCACACGGGCGTAGGCAGCGCGAAGAAGGTTCTCAAGCCGGGAGACGTGATCATATCGCGGCTACGGCCCTACTTGCGGCAGGCGGGATTCGTCGACGAAGGCTTGGCGCGACTCGGAATTGTCACTGCGAGCACCGAATTCTACGTCCTTCGTTCTAAGGACGGGAAAAGTATTGCTTACCTTGTGGCGTTCCTGTTGTCTGACAGGGTCCAACAGATTTTGGCTGCTTCGCAGGAGGGCGGACATCATCCGAGGGTCCCGGAGAAAACTTTGACGGGTTTGGTCGTACCGGCCGCCATTGTGGGCGAGCGAGATAGACTCTCCCGGGCTGTTGAAGACGCTGCACTCGCAACCAGGCGAGCCGAAGGCCTCCTGACGGATGTCGGTCGGTTGGTCGCGGACCTTTTAGACCCAAGCGCGGCGCACGGGTCGACGGTCGTCGACTACGACTCAGGTGAATAGGAGAGTAAAGTGCGTCTCCTCTTGGTAGAAGACGAGCGGAAGGTGGCGAGTTTTATTGCGCGCTCCCTTCGCGAGAAATCCTATTCGGTGGACGTGGCGGAGACTGGCGAGAAAGCCCTGGATCTGCTGTCACGCCTCAACTACGATCTCGTCCTGCTCGACATTCGGTTGCCGAAGTTGAGTGGAGTCGAAGTGTGCCGGGAGATCCGAGATTCCGGAAACGAGACTCCGGTGCTCATGCTGACGGCACGGAGCCTTGTGGAGCAGAGAGTCGAAGGGCTCGATGCCGGAGCGGACGACTACCTCACAAAGCCCTTCGCTCTTACCGAGTTGCATGCCCGTATTCGTGCGCTGACTCGTCGAGGGTTTCACAAGGGCGGAGCCAAACTCCAGGCCGCCGATCTCGAGCTCGACCGTCCGCGACGCACGGTGAAGCGAGGGGAACAACGGGTCGGACTCACGCTCAAGGAATACACGCTGCTCGAGCTATTGATGCTTCGTTCTCCCGCTGTGGTTCCCCGTTCGGAGATCATCGAACACGTCTGGTCCTACGGTTTCGACACAGAAACAAACATCGTGGAGGTTTATATCAACCGCCTGCGCCAGAAAATTGACCAGGAGCACGCCGTAAAATTGATTCATACCGTCCGCGGAACCGGATATCGATTCGGTTTGCCGGAGCGATAGCCCGTGCCCGGCCGCTCGCTGCGATTTCGAATGATGCTTCTGTTCTGCGTGGTGGTTGGCAGTTTGTTGCTCGGCACATACGCGATTATCTATTCGATGTTTGCCCACGAAGTTCGGGCCCAACTGGACCGCCAACTGAGCGAGGCGTCGGGCCCCATGGTAGCGGACCTGGCGAAAAATGCCCCGGAAGAGGACGTATTTCAACTCGACCTCCCGGACCAGTATCTCGAACTGCTCACCGCCTCGGGAAAGCCGCTCAACATGTCGCGGAACTGGCGCGAACATCCCATCGACGTCGGAAGCCTGAATTTTCAGGACCACGAGCCGATTTTCCGCACCGTTCGGGGAGAGCGCGGACCCTTGCGAATGAAATTGATACCGTTTCAGCTTCAAGGGCAACCGGTCGTGCTCGCCATTGCCGGCCACACCCGCGACATCGACACCGTTCTTTTGAATTTCCGCCGCGTGCTCATGATTCTGCTTCCCTTGAGCCTGCTGCTAACAGGCGCCATCTCCGCCTGGTACGTCGGCCGAAGCCTCGCTCCCATCGCCGAATTGACCGAACATGCCGCGCAACTCACACGGGCGATCACCGCACCGGGCCAGGTAGATCTAAAAAGCCCTCAGCTGGTTTCCAACTCGAGCGACGAGCTTGGGCACCTTGCGGCGACATTCAACGAGCTCTTTTCTTGCGTCGTCGCGGCCATTCAGCAATTGAGGCAATTCGTGTCAAATGCCTCTCATGAGATGCGGACTCCCTTGGCGGTTTTGCAGGGCGAGACGGAACTCGTACTGTCCGAGCGCCGGGAACCTCAGGAGTACCAACAGGCCCTGGAGGTCATCCATGGGGAGCTGCGCCATCTGAGCCGGATCGTCGAGAGCCTGTTCACGCTTTCGATGGCCGATGCCGGGCAACTGCGCGTAGCGAACGACGCTCTCTACGTGAATGAGGTTTTGGAGGAGGCGTGCGAGATTGCCGTGCCTCTGGCGCGCTCAAAAGACATTTCCATCGACCAGAATCTGGAACCGGACATCGCATCGACGGGTGACGAAACGTTCTTACGGGACCTCTTTCTTGTTTTTCTCGAGAACGCCGTGAAATATTCTCCGCCAAACACGCGCATACAAGTGAATCTGAGCCGCGTCAACGGACACGCCAGAGTGCAATTCCAGGACCAAGGCATCGGTATTGCTCCGGAACACGTCCCGCACATCTTCGAGCGCTTTTATCGAGCCGCCGGATCGGACGCCGTCGAGGCGCGCAGCGGCGGCCTGGGACTGGCCATCGCACAGGCGATCGCGAACGCTCACGGAGGCAAGATCGAATGCCAAACGACGCCGGGACACGGCTCGACCTTCACCGTAACGATTCCACTCACCAGCAGTGAAACATCCGCCTCTCGGGCCTGAACTTCACGCACTCCCGGGGCCCGTCAGGACGGCAAGCGCCGATTCAGAAACTCCACATTACGAACAATTAATGGTCGATTTAGCCCCCCGGGATTCCGCTTCCTGTAGGCTTTTCAGGATGCGAACCGGATCGGAGCCACGTCCAGGTTGCCGAGGACGCGCTGTTCCGCTCTAGGAGAATTTGGGGAGATCGACGGGTGACGCCGGGTCGAATGCTGTCGGTGCCGCTGCTAGTCGGGATGGGGATTTCCTGCGCCTGGGCGCAGCAAGCACAGCCGGCGCCGCAGAGGCTCACCTTGGCCGCGGCGATCGACCTTGCCGAAAAGCAGAATCTCGATCTGGCCGCGGCTCGCGCGCAGCGCGCGGTCGCCGAGGCCGGCGTTCGTACCGCTGGCGAGCGACCGAATCCGACGCTGAGCGCTGGCGCCTCTCGCGATGCGCCGCACGAAAACGTGTTGATCGATCAGCCGCTCGAAATCGGACCGAAGCGCGAGCGTCGCATCGAGGTAGCCAGGCAGGAAGCCGCCGTGACGGAGTCGGACATCGCCGCACTCACAAAGCAGGTTCGCCACAATGTCCGCGACGCTTACTTTGCTCTCGCGCGCACACGCGCCGCGACCGCCCAGCAGGGAGACATCCTCAAGCTCGCCGACAGGCTACTGGAGATCGCCAAGAGCCGATTCGACGCAGGAGACATTCCGATGCTCGAAGTGACGCAGTCGGAGCTTGAGTCCGCTCGCGCCCGCGCCGATCAACAGGTCGCGCAGCAGGAGGAGAAGGTCGCGCTGAGCGAGTTCAATGCTCTTCTGAACGAACCGGCCTCGGCTGACTGGGACCTCGGCGATCCATTTGCCGTGCTGCCGTCGTTGCCGACGCTGGACGAGCTCGTGGAGCGCGCCCAGGGGTCGAATTCCGAGATCGCCAAGACCGACCGGGAAGTGAAGTTGGAGCAGAGCCGCCAGGCCCTGCTGAAAGCCGAACGGATTCCGAACCTCGGCGTAGAGATCGGAGCCGATTTGAACAACCCGGGCCCGCCCGGCGCCGTCGCCACGGGAGGCTACGAGGTCGGAGCGCGCGGTCAACTCTCCATGGAACTTCCGATCTTTTCGCGCAACCAAGGCGAAATCGCGCAGTCCATCGCGAACACGCACGCACTGGAAGCTGCCCTGGCGGCCGCACGCCGCGCGGTCGACGCGAAAGTCGAGTCCGCCTACCTGGAGCTAGAGGCCCGCCAAACGCAGGCCCAGCTCTATCGCGAGACGATTCTTCCTTCCTCGCGGAAGCTCGAGGAAATGTCGGAAGAGAGTTATCGCGCCGGCAAGGCCAATATCTTGACCGTCCTGAGCGCTCAGCGCGACGTTCAGCAAGGCGAGCGCGACTATCTGGACAGTCTCGTGGCAGTCGAATCCGCGTTCTCCGAGCTCGAGGAGGCGGTCGGCACTCCGCTCGACTGAATTTATCCGACATGATTCCCTATCGAACTCGCGGCCTCATTCTTCCACTCGCCATGGGCTTTTTCGCCCTCCTTGTGACGGGCTGTTCGCATAAGGCCGCCGACGATGACGACTCGGCACCGGATGCCAATGCCAAGGCCGAAGTGACGCTCACGCGAGTTACCCGGGCCGCCATATCCGAAACCCTTACGCTCAACGGAACCGCCTCCCCTCTTCCCAACGATGATGTCCGAGTGAGCGCGCAAGTCCCGGGACGGATCGCGGAGTTAAACGTTGCCGAGGGAGACCGCGTAATGTCAGGCGAGGTTCTGGCGAAACTCGACGACCGTTCCTATCGCTCGCAGTTACAGCAGGCGGAAGCCGGTGAGCAGCAGGCCAAAGCCAATGTCGATAACGCCGGGCTCGCGCGCACGCGCGATGAGGATCTCTTTCAACGCGGAATCGTGGCTCGCAAGGAACTGGAAGACGCGCGCACGCAGGAAAGCGTCGCCGCGGCGGCGCTGAAGCAGGCCGAAGCAGCCCTTGAGATTGCCAAGTTGCAAGTGGCGCGTTGCATGATCGTCGCGCCGCTCAATGGCGCGGTCGCAAAACGATTTGTGAGCGTCGGTGAACAGGTCGACGGCACCGCAGGGCAGCCCATCGTCGAAATCGCGAATCTTCAGGATGCCGAATTTCTGGGCAACGCTCCCGCCATGTACCTGCCAAAGCTTCATGTTGGCGAATCTGTGAACGTGACCGCCGAATCGGTGCCCGGCCAGAAATTTCCCGGGCGCATCGAGGCCATTTCTCCCGCCGTCGATCCCGCTACGGGCGTAGGCCTGGTTCGCATTCGTGTGCCGAATCCGAATGGCATGCTGCGGATGGGAATCTTCCTCAGCGCCGAGATTCCCGTCGACACGCATGCGAACGCTCTGACGGTCCCGGTCGAAGCGATCTATCGTGATCAATCCGGCCAGCCACGTGTTTACGTCGTTCAGCAGGACTCCGCCACCGCCGTGCCGGTAAGTTTGGGGATCGAAGCCAAGGATCGCGTCGAGCTCGCTGACACGAGCGTGAAGGAAGGCCAGACCATCATTCTGACAGGCGGCTACGGCCTTCCCGACCAGGCCAAAATCCAGGTCAAGCCGCAATCGAATCCATGAACCTCGTCCGCTTCTGCCGTGATAATCGTTATGCGGTCTATTTGTTGACCGCGTTTCTCACCATTGCCGGTGCCGCCGCCGTTTTCGAGCTTCCAAGCAATATCTACCCAGAGCTGAACTTCCCCAGGATCGTGGTCCTGGCCCGCTCGGGCGATCTGGCACCCGATGCCATGCTTCTGACGGTCACTCGGCCAATCGAAGAATCCCTGAGCACCACTCCCGGCGTCCGCCGGGTAGATTCCAAAACCATCCGTGGCAATACGGAAATATCCGTTCTATTTCAGTCCGATACCGATATGCAGTATTCGCTGCAGCTGGTGCAAGCGCGCGTCAGCGAAACACGCTCCGCACTGCCTCAAGACACGGAAATTGATGTTGAGCGCGTCTCTCCCGCCGTTTTTCCGGTTTTGAGCCTCATATTAAATGGCAATGTCCCCGACGCCGACCTTCGCGACGACGCGTACTACGTCCTGCGTCCGCTTTTCAGCCGCGTGCCGGGTGTCGGAGCGATTTCGGTACAGGGAACCGACACTCGCGAGGTTTCAGTTATCGTCGATCCTCAGAAGATGCTCGCTCACCGGCTCACGGTGGTCGATATCGCAAACCAGCTCCGTGCCACCAACCAGGTTACATCCGTCGGTCGCCTCTCAAAGGACTACTCGCAGTACCTGATACTTGCGACGAGCCAGTTTGCCAACCTCGACGATGTCCGTAACGCGGTCGTCGCCGTAGACAGCGGCGCGCCCATTCGTGTCCGCGATCTGGCGGAGGTTCGCTACGGCGTCGCTGATCGCCAGACGTTGATCACCGGCAACGGCAGGCCCGCCGCACTCATCAATATCTCGCGCCAGATCGGCGGAAATATTCTTCAGCTTGCCCAGCAAATTAAGGAAGACGTCCGCGATCTCGGCTCGGTGATTCCTAAGACGCTGCACATCTCCGTCGTCTATGACCTCGCGGAGTTCGTTTCCGAATCGATCGGCGGCGTTCGCGACGCCATTGTCGTCGGCGCGCTGCTGGCCGTGGGAATTCTGTTTCTCTTCCTCCGCGATGGCCGTACCACGTTGGTCGCCGCCGTCTCCCTGCCACTGTCTGTGATCGGCACCTTCTTTTTCCTGAAAATGTTCGGCGGCACGCTGAACCTGATGTCGCTCGGAGGACTCGCGATTGCCATCGGACTCATTATTGACGACGCAGTCGTCATCATCGAAAACATCTACCGCCATCGCGCACTGGGTGAACCGGTGGCCATCGCAGCCGAGCGCGGCACACAGGAACTTCTAGGTCCGGTCGTTGGTTCGACCGCTACCACGCTCATCGTTTTCCTGCCTCTGAGTTTGCTCAAAGGCGTCGTCGGTGAATTTTTTTCCGCCCTCTGCCTGACACTCGGCATTTCCGTCCTTCTGTCGTTCTTCTTCGCCGTGGCGGTGATCCCTCTTCTTTCGCAGCGCTACCTTTCGGGCTCAACCGAACATGCGGAAGGGGCCGCAAGGTTTATCCGTCCCGTGAATCGCGCCTACGAGCGGTCGGTTCGCTGGGCGCTCGAGCATCGGGTCCTTGCTCTGGGAGCGGCATTGGCATGTGTGGTGCTCGGGATTGTCTTGTATCTCAATGTGGATACGGGCTTTCTGCCCGAAATGGACGAGGGTGGCTATGTTCTCGATGTAATCACCCCGGCGGGCACCTCACTGGATGAAACGAATCGATTCCTTCAGCAGATCGAGCAGCGCATTGCCAAAATGCCCGAAATGGATGCGTTTTCCCGGCGCACCGGGGCGGAGCTGGGACTCTATGCCACCGAGCAAAACAAGAGCGACATTCTGGTCAAGATGAAACCCCTCTCGATGCGCAAACGCAGTACCGAGGAGGTGATGGACGACCTGCGCCAGCAGATCGCTCAGAACGTCCCAGGCGTCGACGTCGAGTTCGCGCAGATCTTGCAGGATATGCTCGGTGATCTCGAGGGCTCTCCCGAGCCGGTCGAAATCAAAGTCTTCGGCAACGATATGGAAACGCTCCAGAAGGTCGCCGATGAAATCGAACCGAAGCTCACAAAGATCAAAGGGATCGTCGATTTCAAAGGACTGCAAAAGGGCAATCCGGAGATCGTCTTTCACGTCGAGGACGCCCTGGCCGGACGGGCCGGGCTTACGACCGATCAGGTTTCTCAACAGGTCAGCGCCGGGCTGCTCGGCCTCACGGAAACCGATCTTCGCGAAGCGGACCGCTCCGTGGGGATCCGCGTCCGCTTTCCTGATTCCTACCGCTACGATTATTCCGACGTCCTGCAATATCCCATCCTGAGCGCCTCAAAGGAAATTGTGCCGCTTTCGTCTCTCGCGCACGTCGAACAGGTCCGCGGAGACAATCAGCTGCTGCGCGAAAACCAGCGCCTGATGGTCTCGCTCACGGCGCGGCTTGAAAATCCCAACGACCTGGGCCGCGCGATCGGCGACGTCAAGAAAATGATGGCTGGAATCTCCCTGCCGACGGGTACCTCGTTCGAGATTGGAGGTCAGTATGAAAGCCAGCAATCCTCGTTTCACGATTTGCTGTACGTGCTGGCACTCGCACTCGGCGCCGTGTTCGTCATCCTGGTGATCCAGTTCCGCGCTTTCATGCCCGCGCTGATCATTCTTTCCGCCGCACCGCTTTCACTCGTGGGTGTTTTCGCGATGCTCTTCGTCACGGGAACCGCTCTCAACGTCTCCTCCTTCATGGGTATCATCTTGATGGTCGGCCTCGTGGTGAAGAACGGAATCATACTTTTCGAGTACGTTCAAAAGCTCCGCGATGAGGAGAAAATGCCGCTGCGGGAAGCTCTCGTAGCGGCCGGAACAATTCGCATCCGGCCCATCTTGATGACCACTCTTGCCACGCTCTTCGGCCTGCTCCCTCTGGCGCTCGGTATCGGTTCGGGCGCCGAGCTTCAGAAGCCACTCGCGCTCGCCGTGATCGGCGGCCTGCTCCTGTCTACGTTCATCACGCTTCTGGTGATGCCAGTTCTGTACTCATTCGTGGGACGCGACATTCCGCGGCCTTAGCCCGCATGTTCGTTTTGATCAATCGCTTGCTTCCACGAGAAGCCTGGGCGGAGCACCGCGCAGACGACGACACGACCTCGGGAGACAGCGGGCGACGTGTTGGCTGCTGGGGCGTCGCGCCTTGCCTATCAAACGTTTGCGATGGCCGCCAGGACCGTGTGCTCCGATCGAGCGAGCTAGCGCGGGATCCAGTGGGGATGGTGGGTGAAGAGGCCGTCGATGAAACCGATCTCGTAGACAACGATCAGACCGAACACGAGGCTGATCACTCCTGAGGCGACGCGCAAACCATTGCTTAGCCGAGAGCGCTTTCCAGCATAGGCGAATGGCGCGCCGATGGCGCCGGTGATGACCATCATGCCGGCGATGGTGCCTATGCCGAAAAGCAGAAGGTAGGCGACCGCCCACTTCGGATTCTGGATCGTGGTCAGGACAAGCAGCGCGACGGCCGCCGACCCTGCGAGCCCGTGAACGAGCCCCACAACGAGCGGGCGCACGGCGTTGTAGAGGCCGAGATGTCTGAACGGGCGATCGAACCAACCGAGCGAGGTGTGATCCGAATCTCCGGGCAACAATTCAGGATCGTGCAGTTGCTCGCGGGCGTGGATGGCGTCGCCGGCGCCGTGCGCGTGCGAATGCACCCGAGCTTCCTCCGTATCCCGGAACTGCAAGGGCGAGAGGTTATCCGTGATCCAGCGCAGAATGCCTGTCAGATTCAGGATGCCGAGCAGGATGAGCATCAGGCCGACGGAGAATTCCATCGAGAGGCCGATGCGCGCAGGAATCACCCATCCGAACAGGATGATCCCGCCACCGACCAGCAGGATTGTAACGGTATGACCGACTCCCCAGAGGCCTCCGATGAGCGCGGCGTGCTTCACGGAGCGATGGCGGGAAACGATGGTAGAGACGGCGACGACGTGATCGGGATCCGTGGCATGGCGCATCCCAAGGAAAAAGCCGAGCGCGATGATGGACAGCAGACTGATCATGATTGCCTCATGGCCGGCACCTTCAGGCCTGACGAGCGGCGTCCGCGCGAGCCGGTGCGGGGCGTGAGGCAGCGCGGCATGAGCGGAAGAATTCGAGATAGTCGTCCATTCCTGCGCCGGACTTCGCGGACACGCTCATGATCACCATGCCGGGGCGAACGGACTCGATGCTGTGGATAGCCGCCTGAGAGTCGAACTCCGCCGCCGCGGCGAGGTCCATTTTCGTGAGTATCGCCACATCGGCGCTGTTGAATATCGTCGGGTATTTCAGCGGTTTGTCCTCACCTTCGGTCACGGACATCAGGACGAGGCGAAGATCTTCGCCGAGATCATAGGAGGACGGACAAACGAGATTGCCGACGTTCTCGATGAACAGGAAATCGAGATCGTGGAGATCCCAGCCTTCCAGGGCCTGCTGCACCATCGCGGCTTCCAGATGACAGAGCGTGCCCGTGGTGATCTGTTTCACCTGGGCCTGACTGCGAGCGAGACGGACGGCGTCATTTTCCGTGGCGAGATCACCCACCAGCGCCGCGACGCGAAACTGAGGCTGAAGACGGGTGAGGGTTTTTTCAAGCAGCGTGGTCTTGCCCGATCCAGGGCTTGAGACCATGCTGACGACAAAGACTCCGGCGTCCCGGAAACGCTCACGAAGCGCCCGAGCAACCAGATCATTCTGCTTGAAAACATTTTGGCGAACTTCAATGATGCGCGTTCCTGGACTCATGGCTCTACCTCGAGTGAAACTACTTCCAGTTCCTTGCCCGCGACGATTTCAGAAGCGACTCCGCCGCACGCCGAGCACGAAAACCACTCCGAAGAGCGCACGGGCCTCTGAGCGTCACAGGCCGGGCAATAGACCACTCCCGGAACTTCCTCGACGACCAGCTGCGAACCTGCCAAGGACGTTTCTTCGCAGGCCATTTCGTAGGACGAGAGCAGCGCATCCTTCACGACGCCGGCCAGCAGACCAAGACGCAGATGAACGGCGGTGACCCGCAGGCCGCCGCGACGCTCGGATTCTTCCTCGGCCAGCTCCACGATACTCATGGCGATCGAAAGCTCATGCATCGGCGGCCTCACTCGCAAAACGACCGAACGCTCCGAGTGCAGCCTGGCCCAGACTGATGCCCCCGTCGTTCGGCGGGACTTCATGGTTCATCCAGATGGCGAGCGAGCCGGATTTCAGGATGGAGTGCAGATCCTCGAGAAGAAGCTCGTTCTGGAAAACACCGCCGGAAAGCACGACCGTGTCGATAGAGCCGGCCTCGGAAAGCGATGCAATCGCATTCGCGAGCCCTCGCGCGATGCCGCGGTGGAAGGCCCGGGCGATCTGCGATGGCTCCCGTCCGCGCAGACGCTCATCGGCAACGCTCTCGAGCAGAGGCCGGAAATCGAGCTCGCGGCCATCGAAAGGAAAATTGTAACCATCGGTGTTGCCGGCCGAGCGCGCGAGCTGCTCGAGCCACATGGCGGCCTGACCTTCGAAGCTCACGCCGCGCGTAAAACCCAGAAGCGCTGCGGCTGCGTCGAATAGCCGGCCCGCCGAAGTCGTCGTAAAGCTTCGAAGGCCCTTGCGGAGGAGTGCCCGCGCATCCTGATATCGCTCGGGAAAATCGAATGGGAACGCGCTCAGGTCGGGCAAGGTGTCGAGTTGCGCCAGGAACCCGGCGGCAGCTTGCACCGGATACTGCGCGGCGGCATCGCCACCCGGCAGAACGGCGCGACGCAGGTGGGCGATACGATCGAAACCACCGGTGATGCTGCCGAGGAAGATTTCTCCACCCCAGATCGTTCCGTCATCTCCGTAGCCGGTGCCGTCAAAACTTACACCGATGACACGCTTTTCCCATTCGCCACGCTCGGTGAGAACGGAGGCGATGTGAGCACGGTGATGCTGAATGCTTCCCCGCTCGAATGTCGCGAGACTCTGAGCGTGCGTCGTCGAGGCGTACTGCGGATGCCGATCGTGGACAAGGAGCAGGTCCTGTGAATCGACATCGTACATCGAGAGCAAGTCCTCGATCGTTTCCTGAAAGGAGCGCAGAGATTGAAAGTCGCCGAGGTCGCCGAGGTGTTGGCTGACGAATGCCTGGCCGTCGACGACGAGCGTGACGGTGTTTTTCAAATCGGCTCCGAGAGCGAGAATGGGGCGATCGGTCGGGATTGTAGTAACGGCGCCGGGAGCGTAGCCACGCGAGCGGCGCAGAATGACGGGGCCGAAAGCTCCGGAGCGGGCCACGGAATCATCCACGCGTCGGGCGATGGGGCGCTCTCCGATCAAGAAGGCGTCGGCGATCGCGCCGAGCCGATCGAGTGCGTCGGAATCCTCGTAGGCGATCGGTTCGCTCGAGCGATTTGCGCTGGTCATCACCAGGACGTCGGGCGCGCCCGCGTCAAAGAGCAAATGGTGAAGCGGAGCGTAAGGCAGCATGACGCCAAACTCCTTCGAGCCGGGCGCAACCTCGGCGAAATCCGTTTTGCAAGGCGCGATGACGATGGGTCGCGCCGTCGATGAAAGAAGCGCCTCGGCATCCGGAGACAACTCGACAATTTCACGCGCCACGGAGAGATTGCGGGCCATAAGGGCGAACGGTTTTTCTTTGCGAAATTTGCGCTCGCGGAGCGCTTGGATGGTTGGGGCATTTCGCGCGTCGCAGGCCAGGTGGTAGCCTCCCAGGCCTTTCACGGCGAGGATCTTGCCATCAGCAAGAAGTCCGGCGGCGGCCGAAATACCCAGCTCGTGTCCGCCTACGACTTCATCGCGGATCTGCAGATAGTAGCCGGGCCCGCAGGCCGCACAAGCGATGGGTTGGGCGTGGAAGCGGCGATTCAAGGGGTCATGATATTGGCCGGCGCAGAGCTCATCGAGCGGCCATGGCTGCATGGTGGTGTGGGGACGATCGTAGGGCAGCGCGAGAGTGATGGTGTAGCGCGGGCCGCAGTTCGTACAGTTGATATAGGGGTAGCGATACCTCTCGTTCTTCGGGTCGAAGAGTTCCTCGAGGCAGGCGTCGCAGACCGGCAAATCCGGTGAGATGCGAGTCGTGGGACGGTCGCGGCGCACACTTTCGCGTATCGTGAACTCGCCGAGGCCGGCGGGTTCGGCTTGCTGGATTTCGATATCGGCAATCCGCGCGGCGGGCGGAGGAGCGGCCTGCATTTCCTCGACAAAGGCGTCCAGGCTCCGCTCAGGACCCTCCAGGAAGATTTCCACTCCTTCCTGCCCGTTGAATATCCAGCCCGCGAGAGTATTGGCGCGAGCCAGCCGGAAAACAAAGGGACGGAAACCGACGCCCTGAACGACGCCACGAACCTTGATGGAACGGGCGCTCATTTCACCTACTCCCCACCGACCACGCAACCACGGCCTTGCCAGCCGATCTGGACGACCTTGCCGTCCTCAACCAGTACGGGCACCGTGCGCTGGCCACCGGAAAGATCGCGCATGCGTTGACACGCGCCTCGATCCCTATCCACATCGTATTCGACGAATTCGGTGCCACGCCATTCGAGCCACTCACGCATTTCTTGGGTGTGCGGGCACCCGGGGGAACCGAAAAGTTCGAGTTTACTCACGGGCCAGGATCTCCAAGGCTTCGCGGACCACGTGATAGACCGAGGCTTGCACTTCCTGAATGCGGGGGATGTAGTCGGAATGTACCACGATCGGGAAATCGGCGAGGCCACGCCGCAGGATTTCACCTCCGTCATAGCCGAGCAGGGCAACCGTCAGCATATTGCGTTTGCGCGCCTCCTCGAGCGCCATGACGACGTTGCGCGAGCCGCCGCTGGTCGAGATGGCAATGGCCACATCGCCGGGGCGTGCCTGCGCGATCATCTGGCGGAGGAAGATAACGTCGGTGCCGACGTCGTTGGCGATAGCTGTGATGTTGGCCGGCTCAAGAGAGAGCGACACCGCTCGAACCGGGAGGTACCCCGGAGGAGGCGCGACGCAATCGATCGCCCAGTCGTTGGCGTCCGTGGCCGAACCGCCATTGCCGAAAATAATCAACTGGCCGCCGCGCCGCACCCGGCCGAAAATCGCTGCGACGGCATCGCCAATGCGTTCCGATTCCTCGTGCGCCACCTGTTCGCGCAGCCTCGCGTCGTCTCCGACTTTCATGCGGATGGAGTTTGCGACCTCGTTCATCGCCCCCGCCGTGCCCTGCTTTTCCTGTCCGAGAAAGGGATAGAGGAAAGCGGCCTGGCCCACGTCGTGGCCGAGCTCGCGGTGTTCGAAGAAAACGTGCACGGTCTCCCAGAGCGTGTGATAGAGAATCTCGACGAGCTCCTGGTGCATGAAGGGATCGGACGTGTGGGGGCCGACGGCGTAGGAACCTTCGGCGCCGGGAAGCGCGAACGTCATGGCTCCGCGGGATCGCGCGGATTCAAGAGCCGCCCACACTTCGGGATCGCCTTCCGGAGGGCCGAAGCCCATGACGATGTCGTCCGCGGTGGCAATCGCATCGACCCAGGGCCGAAAGAGTGTCGAGAGATCAAGAGCCGGCAGAGCGCGCTTGCCGACAATGACCGGATGAACGAATTCGACGGAAACGTGCTGGGCGTCGGTGGCGTACGGGCCGCGGCCGAAGGCGAGGAGCCGGCCGCCACGGAGGAAACGATCCGACATTTCGCGGCAGGCCTCGGCGAGCCGGCTCGCTTCGCGGGCGAAGAACGATTCGTAGATCTGGTTTCGCGCCAGCAGACGCTGTTCAATCTCCGATGCGAGTGTGCAAAGCGTGGCCATGGGGTGATCTCAGCAAATCCTCGGCAGCGGGTCGCCCACAAGCATGTCCACAATTCGCGTGCCGCCGTATTGGGTGGTAACCAGGACGGCGCCGGCCGGCTGTTCCTGAATCTCTCCGATGACGCACGCTGCTTCGCCGCCGGGAGTTCCGCGGATCGCCTGCAAGGCGGCCTCCGCCGACTCGGCGGCCACCACGGCGAGGAATTGCCCTTCGTTGGCGATGTGCAGCGGATCGAGGCCGAGAAGCTCGCAGGCCCCGCGTACGGCGTCGCGTACCGGGATGGTGTGCTCGTTCAGCACAACCCCCAGGCCGCAGTCTCGCGCGAGTTCATTGAGCGAAGTGGCCACTCCGCCGCGCGTGGGATCGCGCATCCAGCGAATCGAAGGTCCCGCGGCGCGTCCCAGGGCCTCGACGAAAGGCAGGACGGAGCGGGTGTCGGAATTCAGATCGGCTTCAAGATCCAGCTCACCGCGCGCGAGAAGAATCGTGATCCCGTGGTCGCCGATGGGACCCGAGACAATGACCTGATCGCCCGGCCGGATCGACGCGGAATTGATTTCGATTCCGTCGATCGGTGCGCCGATTCCCGTGGTCGAGATGTAGATCGAATCGGCTTTACCATGCTCGACGACCTTCGTATCGCCGCCGACGATTCGAACGCCCGCGTCTCGCGCGGCGTCCGCCATGGCCCGGATTTCCGCCTGCAGTATTTCCGTGGGAAGGCCGGCCTCCAAAACGAACGTGACCACCAGGGCCTCGGCCCTGACTCCGGAAACCGCCAGATCGTTCACCGTCCCGTTCACGGCGAGCTCTCCGATCGAGCCGCCCGGAAAGCGGAGTGGCTTCACAACGAAGCTGTCCGTGGTGATGGCGAGACGAGCGCCGTTCAGAAGCTTCACATGGGCGGCGTCTCCGAGCGGTTCAGCGGACGCACCGCACAGAAGCGGGACGATCAGGCCTTCGATCAGGCGACGGCTGGCCTTGCCGCCCGCGCCGTGAGCCATTTCGATCTGAGGCTCGCGAAAGCGGACCTTGGGCGGAGCCGGGACGGCTGCAGCCTCGTTTTTCAGGCGGAGGCGGTCAGAGTCGTCGCCAGCGCGGCTTTCCGGTGTTCGTAGCTGTAGTATGCGGCGCATGATCCTTCCGAAGAAACCATGAGTGCACCGACCGGGTGTTCCGGCGTGCATTCGTTTCCGAACAACTTGCACTTCGCAGGCTTGAGAACGCCCTTCAACACCTCTCCGCATTGCGCGGCTTTGGGATCCGTAACGCGGATGCCCGGCACCTCGAAGCGGCGCTCGGCGTCCCATTGGGCATATTCGTCGCGGAGACGCAGTGCCGATTGAGAGATAAAGCCAAGCCCGCGCCATTCAAAATACGGGCGAAGCTCGAAAACATCCGCCATGGCCCGCAGAGCAGCTCCATTCCCTTCCCAGGGCACCACGCGCTTGTACTGGTTTTCAACCTTTGTCTCTCCGGCGCGAAGCTGGCGAAGCAGCATGACGATCGATTGGAGCAGATCGAGCGGCTCGAAGCCGGCGACAACGATAGGCTTGCCTTCGTTCTTCGCGATCCACTCATACGGACGGCAGCCGATGACGGTTGAAACGTGCCCCGGACCGATGAAGCCGTCCAGGCGCATGTCGGGCGAGTCGAGAATGGCTCGGATGGCCGGAATGATGGTGACGTGATTGCAGAAGACCGAAAAATTGGCGAGGCCTTCTTTGCGCGCGCGCTGAAGCGTCAGCGCGGTCGACGGAGCCGTGGTCTCAAAACCGATGGCAAAGAACATCACGTGCTTTTCAGGATTCAGCTTCGCCAGCTTGATGGCATCGGATGGCGAATACACGATGCGGACATCCATGCCGCGGGCCTTGTGTTCCAGAGGGCTGCCGTGCGTGCCGGGAACGCGCATCATGTCGCCGAATGCGGCAAAGATCACGTCGGGTTTCGCTGCGATCGACAGGCCGTCGTCGATGCGGCCCATGGGGAGCACACAGACGGGGCAGCCCGGACCGTGGATCAACTCGATATTGCTCGGGAGGACGTCCTTGAGGCCAAATCGGTAAATGGCGTGCGTATGCC
>JBAVUW010000170.1:0-7711 GCA_049696975.1 Candidatus Acidiferrales bacterium
CTACCAAGCGCTCAATGGACGCCTCTCGTTCTATTACGGCGACACTCGCTTGGAGCATACGGCTATCCCAGGGGGGTGACATTTTTATGTTGCTGTTAGGGTGACATTTTTACGTTGCTACAACAGCGGGATTCCGAGTTTGTGTGGTGTTTCCCGAGCACGCACATTCAATTCCGACCACGGTGATTGCGGGGGCTGGAAGCGATCCTGTGGCGCGATTGGGAATTAATGTCCGCCCGCGATCGCCTTTGCGGTTTGCAGCTCGGGGCGATCGGCTCCGGGCAGCGAGATATGGATGAGCCGCGCGTAGAATTCTTGGGCTTGCTTGTGGTTCGACGCGGCTTCGGCGGAACGGGCGGCACCGTAGAGGGCGTCGAAGCGATTCGGATAATCCTTCAGCACCGCCCGGTATTGTGCCAGGGCGTCGGTCGGGCGTTTCAACTCCAGCAGCATGTCGGCGAGCATTTCGCGGGCGGGCCCGGCGACTGGATCCTCGCGCCCAGATTCTTCGCGCTGTGCGGCCGCGCGCAAGCTCGCGAGGGCCTCTTCGAATTTGCCATCCGCGAAAGCGATCCACGCGTCTGCTTCGCGCTGCTCGACGTTGGCGCCGGGCGTGACCGTATTGCCCATCTCTTTGTCGTGCTCGTTCTGGGTCTTCACGATCCCGGCGAGTCTTTTGGCGTCTTCGCGCGCACCCGTCGCGTCGCCGGTGCGGGCCGCTCCGATCGCGCGCGCCCAGTAGGTCACATCCTGTGACGTAGGACCCTGCTCGTGGATCACAAGTGCCGCCGCTTCCTTCCAATGATGCAGCTCGATGGCATTGCGAGCCTCGAACAATGCCTCATGATCGGCAATGCCGGCCGGTCTTGCGCCGGGAACCGCTGTGCACGCCTCGACCAACCGCCGGGCTTTGGATTCCTGTCCGCTTTGCAGATAAGCGTAGTCGAGAAAGTCCATGGGATGGAATTGGTAGCTAGCGTCGCCGCGGCCGGCGCGCGTGGCTTCGGCAGCGGCGGCGATAGCGGCGAGATTCGAATCGATCATTTCCTGCCACAGGCCCAGGCGGCGGAAAATGTGAGAAGGCATGTGCGTGGCGTGCGAGGAATCCGGTGCGATTTTCGCGTACACGCGCGCAGCGGGCAGGCCTTCGGCGGCGAGCTCCGGCACGTCGGATGCGTGAATCAGAAAGTGGGCAACGCCCGGATTATTCGGTTGCTGCGCAAACAGCGGATTCAGAATGGCGATGGCTTTGCTGCGATTGGGTAGCTCGTCGACACCGTCCTGCGCGAGCGAAACCAGCGACAGCGCGTAAAGAGCGCCCGCTTCCACGTCGTTCGGATTGTCGGCAAAAAGCTTCTGCATCGAGTCGGAATACGCCTGCGTGCGCGCGGTGTGGGTGAGTTTTGAATCGTCTTGATAGAACGCAGCGGCGGCGGCGATGTATTCGCGCTCGCGCGGAGTTTGCGGGCCGGCCTTTTCAGCTTGCGCGACGTCCTGGCGACCTTCCACGATCTCGGAAGCGTCCGGGAATTCCCAGAGCTGATGGTAAAGGGACATGGCCTTGCCCCAGTAGGCCATCGAGCAGTGTGCATCGCGTTGCGCCGCATCGCCGAATGCCTGCGCGGATTCCTGATACTGGAATGAATACAAAAGCGCCAGGCCCTTGTCGAGGGAGGGCTGCGCCGCAGGCGAACAGGATGTCGGAAAGTTGACATTGCCGACGCGCTCGTCGGAACCGTGATCCCCGCGTGCAGGGGAGCCGAAAGCCAAAGACAAAACGACGGCGGCAATCGAGCAGAAGACGACGCGACGACGGATGCGTGGCATGAGGGACTCCTATACCGCGTGTGCCACGATCATAGCAAATTCCAGGCGCTGGCTCGCCGGCTCGGCAAGGTAGGCTTCGATTCAGGAGCCGAGGGTGCGGTCGTGGCCATCGGCAGCGCGCATCGAGATTGTTACGACGTTCGACGCGGAGGATGTAGGCATTTCAGGCCTTGATGTACCACGGCACGTTGATCAGCACGATGCGCTGGCTGCCGTGGAGCAGCAAGAGGGCCTTCAGAAGCTCGGCGCGCTGATTGTGCAGCGGATAGTGATACCAATGTTTTTCGACTAGCTCGGGAACGATGATGGCGATCTGCCTGCCGGGCTCTTCCTGCTCGACCTTCAGGACGTATTCAAGTATCGGTCGCAGCACGAGCCGGTAGGGTGAAGGCAGAAGGATCAGCTCCGGCGCGACGCGGCCTGCCCGGGTCACGGGCAATTCAACGTCGGTGCGCCACTGCTCGCGCAGCATATCGACTTCGTCCTCCATCGCCACATGCACGGCGCGCAGATCAGTCGAGAGCGAAAGCCCAAACTGGAGGGCGCGCTGCGCGATCTTGCCCCAGTTCTGAATCGTCACGATCACCAGCGGTGGTTCGATCGTCCCCACGTCAAGAGGGGAATCGCAGGCAGTTTCCGCGGCGACGCGGTCATAGTGCCGGCGCACCCACATCATCGTGGCTACGATCAGCCCGATCAAGAGGGCGCTGACCCAGACACCGGAGGTGAATTTCGCAACGAGCACCACAACCAGCGTTACCCCCGTGGCCACAGCTCCCAGACCGTTGACGACCATGCTGTGGGTGGCGCCTTTGCCCCTGACTCGCCGCCAGTGCGCTACCATTCCAGCTTGCGACAGCGTGAAGGCGAGAAACGCTCCGATGGCAAACAGTGGAATCAACCGATCGGTCACGCCTCCGAACAGGATCAGCAAGATGGCTGCGAGAAACGCCAGAACCATAATCCCCTCGGTATAGACGAGCCGCCGCCCCCGGAAACCGAACGAGTGCGGCAGAAAGCTGTTGTGCGCCACGGCCCGGCAGAGCCGCGGGAAATCGGCGAAAGCCGTGTTCGCCGAAAGCGAGAGAATCACCAGAACCGACCCGATGGTGATGTAATAAAACCATCCGCGGCCGGCGATGGCCGCAACCAGCATCGAAAGCACGCTCTGGTACCCGGAGCTGCCGGGAGCGCTCGCCGCGATGCCGTAAGCGCGGACCAAAAACGCGATGCCCGCGAGCATGACGATCAGCAGACCAATGATCACAGTCAGCGTGCGCTGCGCATTCTTCACCGTGGGCTCACGAAATGCGCGGACGCCGTTGCTGACCGCTTCCACGCCGGTCATGGCCGTGCAGCCGTTGGAAAAGACCTGGAGCAGCACCCACGCGCTCGCCGCTGCCACGACGGCGCCGGGCGCGGCCGGGGCAGCCACGATGGGCATCGGATGACCGCCGGCGAACACGGTCTTGAAGGTGCCCATGGCAATCGCCGCGAGCAAGGTGCCGACAAACAGGTAGGTAGGCACCATGAAAAAGATTCCCGCCTCGCGAACGCCGCGCAGATTGACGAGCGTGATGATCACCAGGATGCCCAGGCAGATCCCCACGGTGTGCGACTGAAGGCTGGGAACCGCGGACACCAGCGCCCCCACGCCGGCCGAAATTCCCACGGCCACGACGAGAATGTAGTCAATCATCAGCGCCGCCGCCGCGAGCAGACCCGGAAACGGCCCCAAATTCTCCGAAGCCACCGTGTACGAACCGCCTCCGCCCGGATAGGCCGCAATGGTCTGGCGATAGGAGAAGTAGACGATCGTCAGCAGGACGATAATGCTCAGGCTGACGGGAACGATGTAGGCGACACCCGCCGCGCCGAGCGGGATCAGCAGCGTGAGCGCCGCTTCCGGTCCGTAGGCCGCAGAGCTCAGCGCGTCCAGGCCGAAGATTGGAATGCCGGCCGAAGTTCCAATTTGCTCGGCCCGCTCGTCCGATGTGGCGAGCGGCTTTCCAAGCAGAATATCCAGGACGGACACGGTCCCTCCGAATCGCCAAAGACGACTGAGGATGGCCGACTAGGGTAATTCGGAAGCCGAAGAATTGGAACCGCAAAGCGCGGACCCGGCCGCCCCGAATCCTTATTTCACGCGCTGGTAACCTGCGCCGATCAGGTCTGTGGGATTTCTTTCAGCAGGACTTTCGCCTTGTGGAACCAGGGCCTTTCAAATCGCTGCAGATAGCGCGGCATGGATCGCTTGCGCTCGAGCATTCGCGTGGCCTCTTCGCGAGCTTGCCTGACGCGGCCCTGGGATTTCAGAAACCGGGCGTAGTTGTAGTGCACTTCGGGTGAATTCGAAAGCGCCGCGGTTTGCGCAAAAAGCGCGTCGGCCTGAGCGACCTGACCCAGCAAGGCGTACGCGTGTGCCAGCAACCCTGCCGCGCGGTCGTGGTCGTAGCGTGCCTCGTGTTTCACCACCGACTCGATATCCGGAATCGCCCGTGCGGCCTCGCCGAGCTCGAGCGAGCAGATCCCCCGCCTGTAGAACGCATCGGCTGAACCTGCCCGCGCGGCGATGGCCTGATCATAGCCGTCGCGGGCCCGGGCGTATTTCTTCTGCTCCAACAGCAAATCGCCGAGTTCCTCGTAGTTTCCCGACGAGGGATTATCGAGAAGGATCGTTTCCAGCTGCTGGATTCGCGAGCGCTGGTTGAATCCCTTGAAGACCTCCCCCAGCAGGCGTGTGTCCGGGATCATTTCCACGACGATGTAAACGAGCGCGCCGAGAAAACCACCGATGAAGATGATCCAGTACCAATAGGTCTCCGGACGCCTGCGAATGGCGTGGATCAGTGCCACCGCCTGCAGCAGGATGCCCCACGGAAAGAAAAGGTGACTCAGGCCAAATAGCATTTCGGTAAGGTTAACTTTGGAATAGATCGCTGTCAAAACCTCTGCCATCAGCGTGATCGCAAATGCGAGTGGCCGCGAGTCTCGAATTGACTTGCGCGGAGCCGCAGCCTAGCATGACGCGCACGGAACAGGAGGGAATCGCTTGGACTCGCCCGGCAGTCCGAGAGTGCGCCGAATACTGTCGAGCGCGGTGATCTTGGCCGTTATTCTGGCCGCCTCGTTGATGGGCCTCCGGCCGCCCGCGCCCAAGCCCGCCCGCGCTCCCCTGACGCAGTTTTCCGCCGTCCGCGCGCTCGCCACGCTTCACCGGGTACTGAAGGACGACACGCCCCACCCCATCGGAAGCGCCGCGAATGAAGCGGTGCGCAGCCGCATCGTCGACGAGCTGACTCAGCTCGGCTACCATCCCCAGGTGCAGTCGGCCTTCGACTGCGGCCCGTTCGTCAACTGCGCGACGGTTAACAACGTGGTCGCGCGGCTCAGCGGCACCGAAGGCGACCCGGACGCCAGCGACGCCGTTCTCCTGGCAGCGCATTATGATTCAGTTCCCGCCGGACCGGGCGATTCCGACGACGGTGCCGGTACTGCCGCGGTGCTTGAAATCGCGCGCGCTCTCAAAGCTCTTCCCCCGCCGCGGCATTCGGTTGTTTTGCTGATCGACGACGGCGAAGAAGCCGGACTGCTGGGCGCGCGAGCGTTCGTCGATTTTCATCCCTGGGCTAAGAATGTTCGCGCCGCCGTGAACCTGGACGCGCGCGGCACCTCCGGACCGAGCCTGATGTTTGAAACCGGCAGTGCAAACGATTGGGCGGTCCGCCTTTTCGCGCAACACGCCAGCCGCCCGGCGACCACCTCCATCGCCTACACTCTCTACAAACAGCTGCCGAATGATACCGATTTCACCATCTTCAAAGCCGCCGGCTACCAAGGTCTCAACTTTGCTTTCATCGCCGAGGAGCCGCACTATCACACTCCGCTCGACAATTCCGCCAACCTAAGCCTCTCGAGCCTCCAGCACCACGGCGACAACGCCCTGCCCGCCGTTGTCGCGCTCGCAAATTCCGATCTCGCGAATCCGCCGCAGCGCGAAGCGGCCTTCTTCGATCTCTTCGGGCGTCTGCTCGTTCACTGGCCCGCGTCGCGCTCGCTGCCGATCGCATTCGTCGTTGCGCTGCTGCTGATCGCGCAAACCGCCTGGCTGATCCGGAATAATCGGCTTACGCTGCGCGAAATTCTCTGGGGCATGATGGGCTGGCTGGTCACCCTGGTCGTCACGGGCCTGCTGGCGTTCATCGTCGAGCGCCTGATTCATTTGGCCGGGGGCACCCCGGTGAACTGGATCGCGTACCACGATCCGATCGAAGCCGCGTTCTGGGCGCTCGCAGTCACGGTGGTCACCACGCACGCGATCCTGTTCACGCCTCGCGCGCATTTTTGGGGGCTTTGGGCCGGCACGTGGATCTGGTGGGGGCTGATCGCCATCGTGATTTCCTGGCAATCGCCGGCGATGAGCTACCTCGTGCTCGTGCCAGCCGCCGTCGCCTCGCTCGCAGGTTTGGCTGCGACGCTGCGTCGCACGAGTGATTCGCACGGCGAAGGCGCCGGTGCTGCAACCGCCGCCATCCTGCCGATCGCCGCTGCCGGAATCGTCGCTTTCGCGCCGGCCCTGTTGCTCTATAGCGCGCTCGGGAATCGCGGGCTGATTCTTGTCGCCCTGCTCGTCGGCTGGACTTGCACGCCGCTCGCACCGCTCTGCGCGGACCTCCGCGGCGTGCCCGGCCTGCGGGGCCTGGCGATTCCGTGGATGCCGATCCTGCTGACGGCCCTGGCCGTCTTCGCCGCCATCGTTGTCCCGGCGTATTCCGCGAGAGCTCCCGAGCGCGTCAATATCGAATTCGCGCAGGACGCGGACACGGGAAACGCGCAGTGGATTGTCCAACCCGATTCCGGACGGCTGCCGGAACCGATTCGGTTGGCAGCCACGTTCCGGGGCCCCACCCCTGGCGCGTTTCCGTGGGATTTTCACGCCTCGTTCGTTTCCGAAGCGCCCCACAACGATCTCGCGCCACCCACGTTTACGATTCTGGAAGCCTCCGAGGCTGATGGCCGACGCAGTTATCGCACGCTGTTGCGTTCCGAGCGCGGAGCGCCCTACGCCGCGATCCTGTTTCCTCCGGGCTCAGGCATTGAATCGGCGCGCATGGGCGGGCAGCCTCTCGAGCCTGTCACGCCGGAGATTCGCCGCTATTTCAACGGCTGGACGATGTACGCCTGTCCGGCCATGCCCGCCGCCGGAGTCGAGATCAGTTTCACCGTGCCGCTCGGAAAACCGGTGGAAGTCTCGGCGGCCGATGAGAGCTACGGCTTGCCGCGCGATGGGGCATTTTTGGTCAATGCTCGTCCGTTGACCGCGACGCCTTCGCAGGATGGCGACGTCACCATCGTCACCCGCCGCGTGCAGTTGCTTCCGTAGTGTCAGCGCTGCCGAATCGCCGGCCGCTCAATCCCAGCGGAATTCGATATGATGTTTGAGATGGGGTACCCTCTTCGATGAGCGAAGCCGCAAATCCGCCGGCCGCGATTACCTGGTGGAAGGCGCCATGGCAATGGTGGGCCCTGCATACCGCGCAGCGCCAGGGCCGCTTGCTGCTGGTGCTGAGCATCGTGATTGGCGCGCTCACCGGCCTCGCCGTGGTTGCCTTCATTCTGCTCACCGAGCGTCTGGGCATGCGCCTCTACCCGGTCGGCAGCGCGGCGTGGCGGCGCGTGCTGATCCCCGTGCTCGGCTCGCTCGGCATGGGTTATCTGCTCTTCCGTTATTTTCCGGACGCGCGCGGCAGCGGCGTGCCGCAAACCAAGGCCGCGCTCTACGCGCGCGACGGTGTCATCACGCTGGGCACCGTGGTGGGAAAATTCTTCTGCACCGCGGCTACGCTCGCCAGCGGCATCCCTCTGGGCCGCGAAGGACCCTCGG
>JBAVUW010000171.1:0-29479 GCA_049696975.1 Candidatus Acidiferrales bacterium
GGCGAAACCTCCACCGCCCCCGAAAAGTCCACCCAGGCCGAATCCGCCACCGGCGGCGCCAGGCGCGGTTGCTCCCGCAAAAGGATTGCCGTTGCTGGGCCCCGGTCCTGGCTGTCCCGGAACCCCGGCCATATTCTGCGCCAGGGCGAGAACCGCGCTGGCACCGGGGCCTGCGAAACCGCCTTGCGACAGGCCCTGACCGACCGTGCCCTGAAGCACAAACGAATCTGCCGAGCCCGCCGCGGCGGTGGCGGCCAGGTTGGCTTCCGCGCCGCTGCCTCCGACACCCCCGATGGCCTCTTCTCCTTGCGCGGCTTCTCCGGTCAAATCGGTCTGCTGAAAACCGCCCATGCCCTGGCTCATGGCATTGAGCAGACCGGGAGGCAATTGCTGGCCGCGTCCTCCACGGCCGTTTCCGTAGCCTCCGTTGCCCGCGGATTGACGGTTGCCGGCGTTCCCGGCACCGTTCGCAGCCTGGCCACCGGGCCCCTGGCCTTGACCGAAGCGGCGTCCGCCGGGACGCTGCGTACCGGATGGGTTCTCGAGCTCGGCGAGACTGGCGACGCGCAGGGTGAGCTGAAGGGAAGGCGGGGGTGGTCCGCCGCCGAGTTGCATGTCCAGCCTGGAAGGCAGAAACCCGAGTTGAGAGGCTTCGACCGTGTAATGCCCTGCCGGCAGCGCGGCGAATTGGAATTTGCCGGATTCGTCGGTCCAGCTGATGAAAGCTTTGCGCGTGTCCGTGTTGATGAGGCGCAGCGACGCGCCGGGGATCGGTGAGCCGTCGGCAGTGCGAACAGTGCCCGAGGCGATGGTTGGGGCTGTTTGGTCGGGCGTTGAACTCTGCGAAGACGGTTGACCGGCACTCGACGATGACGCGGGCGCCGTTGATTGCGGCCGGGGCGGCGGCGAATCCTGCGCGTGCGCGGCGGCAGCCGCCACCAGAACAACAACGAGCCACGCTCTCATATTCAGGCGAGTCGTTTTCGAGTAGATCGCTCGGTGCAGCACCGTGTACTCAGCTTACGAGATTCAAACTTGCCCGCAACTGCTTTCTTAAACGGTGTGGCACAGGCCGAGTTACTCGGTGGACGGCGCGGAATCGTAGACGAGACGGAATGTGACCGGATTCTGAAAACGCGGGTTTTCGATTTTGGTGGTCACATAGAGCTGCTTTCCGTCGGGAGAGAGCTCATAGGTACGCGTGGTGCTGCCCTGGCGGCGGCCGGGCGTAACGGCAACGAACTGCGAACCTTTCCATTGGGCGTTGGAAGCGGTGTGATCGTCGCTGTCGGTAGTGTTGCTTCGACCGGGATCGCTGCCGGAGTTCGACGATGGTGGTGCGCCCTCTGCTCCCGGAGCGCTCGAGGACGGCGGCGCGGTCGAGGTCGATGCCGAGGAGCTCGAGTTGCCGGAGGCTCCCGGCGTGCGGTTCTTCATTGTGGGCCCCGACGGGGGCGTGCTGCCGGCCGTGTATTGCGCGATGACCCGGCCGGCTTCGTTCGTAACGGTCGCGGAGGTGGCGGTCTGATCGATGGTCAGTTGAGAGAGATCATCTGCGGGATTTTCGACACTCTGACCGCCGCGATGGCCGCCGCCAGTGCCATTGCCGCCGTTTCCTCCGCCCCCTCGGCCGCCCCAGCCGCCGCCCATACCGACGCGCGGGCTCCCGCCGCCATTTCCGCCGCTATTTCCACCACCACCGCTGCCGCTGCGCGCGGCATCGCGCATGGCCTGGCGCGGGTCGTCGCTGTCATCTTTATTCAGCGCCCAGGTTCCGGCAATACTGGGCTTGCCACCGATGAGCTTTGGCGCCGTGGATTGCGGAGGAGGGGGCGGCTCGTCCGAAGGCGTTGCCGCTGGAAGCGGGCCGATTTGCTGGGCGCCGGCAGGGGCTGCATGGAGGAAGAGAGCGGCCGCGGCGATGGCTGCGAGAATGAACCACCAGGTGAAAATTTCGGTGAATCCACGATCGCGTGGGCGATCAAACTGTTTTGCCGGCAGGGGCGCTCGCGTCGTTATCGTCGTTGACATCGTCATTTGATTCATCGGCATCGAGCACCTTGTGCGGAGCGGGCGGGCGCTCGGAGCGCGTGCGTCTCGGCACAAGGATGATTCCTTTCAGGGCACGCGATAGTTCCAAAAGCTCAGGGAAGGCTTTCGCGGCTGCCCGGCGTCTTGTATGATGCACTTCACCATGCAGGGGTTCACACGACGACCGTGCAGGCCGCTTCCGCACGACCCGCCGGGCTAACCCGCCGCGCCCGCGCGGGCGCGATCTCTAATCCGCCGGCAATTTTGAAGATTCCCGACGAAAATCCTACGAACGATTTACGATTCAGGGTGCGACAAAGGAGCGATGGAAATGGCACAGCCGATGCGGCTCGCGGTGCTGGGCGCGGGGAAGATGGGCGGAATCTTGATCGAGGCCTTCGTGAAACAGAAGCTTGTCGCGCCTGCGAGTATTTTCGCAACGGTGCAGCATGCGTCAGCCGAACGCAAGAGCGGCACGAAACTTTCGGTGACGCTCGGGAACGACAATCGCGCGGCGGTGAAGAAAGCGGACGTGATTTTGCTGTGCGTGAAGCCGCAGACGGTGGGGCAAGTGGTCGATGAAATTCGTGGCGAGTTGAACGAGAAAAAACTGCTGATTTCGATTGCGGCCTCGGTTCCGGCCGAATATATCGAGAAGCGCCTGAAGGGGAAGGTTCCGGTGATTCGCGCGATGCCAAACACGCCGTCGGCGGTGGGCGCCGGAATCACGGCGCTGGCGCCGGGAAAATTTGCGGGAGCAAAGGAAATCGAGACGGCGCGGAAACTTTTCGACGCGGTCGGGCGAACGGTCGTGGTCGATGAAAAGAATATGGACGCTGTGACCGGACTGTCCGCGAGCGGGCCGGCTTTTATTTACATTATTCTGGAATCGCTGGCCGAAGGTGGCGTGAAAGTGGGGCTTTCGCGCGAGCTCGCGACTTTGCTCGCGGCACAGATGGCGCTGGGAGCGGCGAAGATGGTCATCGAGACCGGGCATCATCCGGCGTTGTTGAAGGACACCGTGACTACGCCGGCCGGGTGCACGATCGACGGAATTTTGGAGCTGGAAGAAGGCGGCTTGCGCGTGACGCTGATCAAGGCTGTGGTGAAAGCGGCCGAGCGCGCGAAGGAATTGCTGCTCACCGATAAGGGCGCCTAGCTTTTCATCACCAGCACGTTCACGGCTTTCACGACGACTTCGACATGGTCGCCTTTCTTGATACCGAGTTCTTTCAAGGACTCGATCGTCATGACCGAGGCCATGGACGATTGAGCGGGGATCGTCAGCTTCACGAGGCACATCACGCCGCCTTTCTTGATGTCTTTCACCTTGCCGACGATCCTGTTGCGCGCCCCTACTTTCATGTCGTGCCTCCCTGGAATATCGTCCGATCTCTCGATGACACCGAGATCCAGCCGAATCAGATTACTACGGACCGAGGAAATGGGCTTATGAAAGCGATATCTACCATCCCAAAGACGAGTATCACCAGCCACCGCACTCCGGCTGCCCGACCGTTTGAACGAAAGGCGGCTTCAGACAGGAATTCTGGAAAGATTGCGCACTTGCGGCTAGGATAAAGATATGGACATTGATCGGAAGGCTTTTCTTGAGGGTCTGGGCGGGACCGAAGGCGTCGCTCGGATGGATTCCGAGGCTCGGGCGGATGCGCTCGAGTCGCGCATGATGTCGGAATTGAACCGTGCGATCGCGGAGAAGAAATCGGGCGAGCCAACGCCGGCGAAAGCATATCCGACGGCGGCGGAGGTCGAGGCGCAGATCGAAACGCGTCCCTATCGCGCAGGAGTGGGATTCATGATGGTGCCGCGATCGGGGGGGAATGTGAAGAAGCTGCCGCCGATGCCGGAGAATCCCACGCTGGCGGACTTTTTCAAGCTGCGGTTCGCCGATACCGCGAATCACGTGCTGCAAAGCGCGAACCTGGCGATGAAGAACGGCATGTCGGAGGAAGTGATTCTCGCGTGTCTGCTACACGACGTCGTTCAGGAAATCATGCGAACGGATCATGGTTGGTGGGGCGCGCAGCTTTTCGAGCCGTACGTTTCAGAGAAAGTTTCCTTCGCGATCCGCTACCACCAGGCGCTGCGCTATTACGCCGATTCTTCCGTTGGATACGAGTACCCCGAGCTCTATCGCGAGTTGTTCGGCGCCGATTACGTGCCGCCGCCCTACATCCAGGCTACCTACGAGATGGTGCGGAAACACAAGTGGTATATGGAACCGCGGATGGTGGCGGTGAACGATCTGTACGCGTTTGATCCGAACGTGATGGTAACCGTCGAACCGTTCACGGACATCATCGGCCGTCACTTCAAACAGCCGAAACAGGGACTGGGCAACGATGGCAGCTCCGTGGCGCATATGTGGCGGACGATCATCCGGCCCGATCAGCCTCTGTAGATTTCGACGGATCCTTTCAGCCGCGAATGAATTCTTCGCCGCGGTCGTCGACGCCCGGCCAAGCGTCATCACCCTGCGGGACATGCCGCGTCTCCGGCCAGATATCCAATCCCGGATCATTCGCGAGAAACGCCGCGAGGGGGCGGCGCTACTGGATGCTTGCGGTGGCCTGGATTTCTACGTCTACCGTGTCGGCCACGTGGAGCAGGAATGTGCTGGGGTCCTTGATTCCCCACTTCACGTAGGGGATCAGAAATTGCGTGGCCGTTTCGACCGTACCGGCGGCGGCCTGCTGGACCGCGAGTTTCAGCGTCTGGTCGTGGTCCTGGCCGTGGATGCGGACGATTCCCGCCACTTCCAGTTGCGATGATCCTTCCCTGTTGAACGCCCCCTTGATCTGCGAAGGCGTAAAGGTGATTTCCGGGAATTTTGCACTTTCCAGAACCTGGTTATGCATGTTTTTGTCGCGCGATGGGTTGTCGGTGTTGCCGCTGGTCGCATCGATCACGATCGAGCCGGTGGCGTGGCCGGTTGCAGGATCCCATTGCATTTGGCCGCTCTTGAGTTTGAAAGTGCCATGAACGGTGTGCAGCGTGGCCGCCAGCGTGAAATGGATTTGCGTGGTGGCGGGATCGAGCGTCACGCGCGTTTGCTGGGCGCCCGCGGTTAGAGCGACGGCACACATCAGCGCGGCCGCGCAGACGCCGCCCGCCATCCACCGGCGGGAAGCCGAGGATGCTTCCACGATGGCTACGCCCACAGGACGCGCCACGTTAGGTTTACGATTTCGCACGCTTTCAACGGCTCCGGCTGCGACTGCGTGTGGACGGAGATCATGTTGGCGAACAGATGGGGGCGCAGGGCAAAAAGCCGTAGAACCTTGCGGCGGAGGGCGGCGCTGGAATTCATCACCAGCAGCAGGCGGGTGACACGGATCGCCGAGAGCGTCAGGCGATCGTGCGCGGCTTGATAGCGGGCGAGATCTCCCGCGGCGAGCGCGCCTGCGAGGAGATGCGCTTGCTGGAACGCGAGGCTCAGGCCCTGGCCGGAGACGGCGTCGACGGTGCAGCCTGCGTCGCCCACCAGAGCAACCCTGCCACGGACGACTGCGCGGGCTTTGCGGAACTGGATCATCGAACCCGCTTCCGACGACGACGGCTTTGCTCCGTCTAGGCGGGCGGCGATGTCCGGAAACTGGGCCAGAGCGCGTTCCATGCGCACTTGAGGATCGTCCACGAAACAGGAGATGCAGATTTCGTCAGCTGCGGTGGGAGCAACAACCATTTGCGACCGGTGCGCCCAGTGAACTTCGCACAGATTGGTCCACGGGGCGATCCAATAGTGGCGGCGGAAACCAAAGCGGCGCTCGATCGTCCAGCGCGAACCGAGATGCGCGAAGCGGCGAACGATCGAATTTTGGCCGTCGGCGCCAATGAGCCAGCGGAACCCAACGAATCTGCCGTCCACCCGGGCGGTGCTTGATTCGAAATCCGAAACGCGCGCGCCCCAGAGCAGATCGACGCCGCAGGATTCTGCGCGATCGACCAGCATCTGATGCAGCGCCGTACGACGCAAGCCGACGGCGCGTCCGCGCGGTATGAGCGCGCTGACGGATTGTGTCTCGTCGACGAAACGGAAACCTTCGAAGGGATGTCCGTCGCCAGGCTGGAGAGGGACGCCGAGGCGGCGCAGGGATTCCGTGGCCTCCGGGAGCAGGCCTTCACCGCACGCCTTGTTGATGGGAGGCTTTCTGGAATCGACGACCGCTACGCGGAAACCCTTTTGCGCGGCGGCGATGGCGGAGGCCAGACCCGCAGGCCCACCTCCGACGACCAGAATGTCAGGCTGCATTCGGCAGCCCCGCGATTCGCACCAGCGGCGGGTGTTCGACAGGTGCGCTTACCAGCGCAGCAGCAAAAGCTCCGAACAGAATCCGGGACCCATCGCGGCGAGAATGCTGAGAGTGCCGGGTTCGGGTCGGCGATGGCGATAGACGTCCTCGAGGACCAGGAGCACGGACGTCGAGGAAATATTGCCGACTTTTCTCAGGCAATTCCAAGAGGCTTCCAGCTCCTTTTCGGTCAAGTCCAGCGCCGTGGCGGTCGCTTCCAGAACTTTCGGGCCGCCCGTGTGCATGATCCAGCTCTTAATGTCGCTGCGACTCACCCGTTGTTCCGTGAGGAACTCGTCCACGTCCTTGCCGAGATGTTTCACAACCGTATCCGGAACCTCCGGCGATAATACGATGTGAAATCCTTTTTCGGAGATGTCCCAACCCATCACCCGCTCGGTGTTGGGATAGAAAATGGATTTCGTGGCCAGGATTTCCGGGCCGTTGGAATCCACTTCATCTCCCACAACCACAGCCGCAGCCGCTCCATCACCGAAGAGCATGGCGGAAATCAGATGCGCCATCGAGACGTCGTCCCGCTGCAGTGTGAGCGAACACAGCTCAATCGACAACAGCGCGGCTGCCTGATCGGGAAAGCCACGAACATAATCGGCGGCGCGCGAAACTCCCGCAGCTCCCGCCACGCACCCCAGCCCGAAAATCGGAATGCGCTTGATGTTTGGCGACAAGCCCATCCGATTGATGAGCCGTGCATCGAGGGACGGCGCAGCAATACCCGTCACCGAAGTGACGAAAATCGCGGAAAGATCCCGCGGCTCAACGCCCGCGCTCACCAGCGCGTGGCAGAGGGCTTTCTCGCCCAATTCCAAACCGACTTCGATCCAGACGTCGTTGGCCTCACCCCACGTCCGCATCTCGTTATGATAAAAATCCAAGGGCCGCGCGGTGAACCGGCTGTCCACCTTCATGCTTTCGTCCAGGCGGTCGAGAATGCCCGGCTGCGGCAACTTGTCTTTCCAATACGCCTTCAGAGCACCTACGAGAACTTCCTGCTTGTGGTAATACTTCGGGAACGCACTACCGACGCCGGCAATTCTCATAAATGCTGCTCCTCGGGCATCCGCCCGTACGGAGGGCATCAAACTCTAAAACGCAGGTCGAGACAATCTTCATCCCAAGCGCTTGAATTTGGCCCAGAGATTTAAATGACGAATCCTTGAAACGGTTCAACGCCTTCTCAAGCGTGCCGGCATCGAGCGCCCCGTTCGGCGCCAGCACAGACATCATGGTCATTCGTCCACCCTTCCCTGCGGCTGTTTCAGCCGGCGAAGCAAGCGCATAACTCAGTCCGGTCTGGGACCGGGTCGCGAGTCTGCGCCTTGCAGGGTGCGAGAGAGGCCGCGGTAAAGGAACGCTGCGCAACCCAAAGAACTGACGAGAAGAAGAACTCCAAACCGCCCGGAAAGCAAGCAAATATTTCCTATTCCGAACAGGGCGCAATATATCATGGCGCAGCCCAGAATTGAGTGCAAGAAATTGCGGCCGAGGTCGTAAGTCGGCACTACGTCCGGCGCCCGGTCGGCGACGGGCTTCCAGCCCCGGACGTCGGGCCGGACCCGGGTGTAGAAGCGGGCGAGAGTTCCGGCGGATTCCGGCCGCGTCAGGAACGTGACAGCGATCCAGACGGCGGTGGTGATCGCGGTGGTAACGAGCGTTTGCTTGGCGAAGACGACGGGCTCGGAGCCGCGAAACGGTGCGGTCAGGTTGATGGCGAGTGAGACGATGAGGGCCGTGGACATGGCCGCGATCTCGCTCCAGGCATTCACGCGCCACCAATACCAGCGCAGCAGGTACACGCTGCCGGTTCCGGCGCCTACTTCGAGCAGCACTTCCCAGCCGGAACGGATCGTCGAAAGCTCCCAGGAAACGCCCGCCGCGAGAATTACCAACAGAAGCGTCACCCAGCGCGAGACGGCGATGTAGTGGCGCTCGGACGCGGTTCGGTTCACGAAGCGGCGATAGAAGTCCGACACCAGATAGGACGTGCCCCAGTTCAGATGCGTGGCAATCGTCGACATGAAAGCGGCGAGAAATCCGGCGACGAGCAGGCCGCGCGCAGCGCGCGGTAAATGATCGACGGCCAGCAAGACGTAGCCGGATTCGGGCTGCGCGAGGTGCGGATACAAGACCACCACCGCCATCGCGGCGAGAATCCAAGGCCACGAGCGCAGCGCGTAATGTGCAAAATTGAACCACAGGACCGAAAGAAGGCCATCCCGCTCGTTGCGCGCGCTCAGAATTCGCTGCGCGACGTATCCGCCGCCGCCAGGCTCCGATCCCGGATACCAGAACGCCCACCACTGTACGGCGAGATACACGCAGAAGGTGATGGCCGGAATGGTCCAGAGCGATTCGCTGGCGAAGCCTTTCGAGAAATCGGGGAAAAACGAAGTGAGGTCGGACGCGTTCGGTCCGGCGGCGGAGTGGAGCGCGGCGATTTTCGTAAGAAGCGCGGGCATTCCTCCGGCGGCAGCGACGCCGTACCACGCAACGGCGATCACTACGCCCATTTTCAGAATAAACTGAAATAGATCAGTCCACAGAACGCCCCACAGGCCTCCGAGCGCGACGTAGACGCCGGTGAACGGAATCAGAAAGAAAATGCAGAGCGCCAGAGCGGTGCGGTCGCTCACGCCGAGCACGACGGCCGCGATGGTAGTCATCGCTTTCGTGACCCAGCCGAGGATCACGCAGTTCACGAGCAGGCCCAGATAGATGGCCCGGAACCCGCGCAGGAACGCGCCGGGCGCTCCGGAGTAGCGGAATTCGGCGAACTCGACGTCGGTCAGCAGACCCGAGCGAACCCAGAGGCGCGCGAAAAGAAAAACCGTCATCATGCCGGCCGGCAGCATGGCCCACCAGATCCAGTTGCCGGCGATGCCACTGCGATAGACGAGTCCGGTGACAACCAGGGGAGTATCGGCCGCAAAGGTGGTGGCAACCATGGAGGTGCCGATGAGCCACCAGCGCGCGCGGCGGCCGGAGACAAAATAATCGGCGGTGCTGCCGCCGGAACGACGGCGAAAGTAGATGCCCTGAATGAGCGTGAAGGCGAGATAGGCGGCGATGATGAGCCAGTCGACGAGTGCGAGTTTCATGTTCGCGCAGGCGCGGTCTAGTGTGGTTGAGTCATCGCGGAGAGTCAAAGGGAATGGCACCAATCGAGATACTTTCGGTGAAAAGAAAAACCCCGGATCTGGGGAGGAGGAGGACCAGACCCGGGGCTCGGGGCACTGAGAGGGACAACCTGGGCCGACAACAACCTCGTTAAGACAGAAACTTTTCGACGCCAACGCTAGTAATTCAGGTGCCGCAGAAACATCGTCACTCGAAACGACAACTGCATGCTGAAGACGATCAATGTATCTCGAACGGCAGCCAAGGTATCACTCCGCGACGGCTCCTGGCCCGCGGCCTGCTCGTGCTCGGCGGCCGGACTCGCTTCGGCTTGCCAGTCGTTGCCGGTGAGTGTGCTCACAGGAATCCTAATTAAGGACGTACACGGGGTTGTCGTGCTCGACACCCACAACCATGGTCTTGAAAATATCGACGTCCCAGCTATCGGCGATGCGCAGACGGACAACATCGCTCGTCTCCGACAGCAAACGACCTCGCAGCGGAACGCGGAGATTGCCTGCTACCACTCGAAGAATGACCGGTTGCCCCATCCAGACTTCGTAGCCGCCTTCCATCGTTCGACCCTCCTCAGTTTTATCTCTGCCAGCGAGATCATTCTGGAATGAGGGTCCAACCTGACCAATGGTACAGGGGACTAGAAATGGTAGGATTGAAGTACTATCGGGCAGCGCCCCCCGTTTCTTATTGTAAATAATAGAGTTACAGCGATCGGTGGCGCGGAAGGGCCGGGAATCCAGGGCGATGATCGAATTCGTGCGACATCTGTTGGCGCAGCTCTATAACGTCCGCGGACTGGTTGAATGGGGTGGGACGTTGCTGGTTTGCGTGATCGTGTTCGCCGAGACGGGACTGTTCATGGGGTTTTTCCTGCCCGGCGATTCCCTGCTGGTGACGGCCGGGGTGTTCGCCGGCGCCGGACATATGAAGCTCGCGGAGCTGCTGTCGCTGGTATCGCTGTGCGCCATCGCCGGCGACCAGCTGGGGTATCTGGTGGGCTGGAAGGCGGGCGAGAGCCTCTATCGTCGACGAGACTCGCGATTCTTCAAGAAGAGGCATCTGGAACGGGCGCACGAGTTCTACGAGACCTACGGCGGAAAGACAATTATCCTGGCGCGGTTTGTTCCGATCATCCGGACCTTCTGTCCCCCGGTGGCCGGTGCGGCGAGGATGAGTTACTGGCGGTATTTGGCCTACGACATTGTGGGCGGGTTCCTGTGGATCTGGAGCATGGTGCTGGTGGGTTACACGCTTGGACGGACCGTGCCGAACGTCGATAAGAAAATCCACTTCATCATCGCCGGCGTCATCGTCGTGTCGCTGATTCCCGCGGTGTATCACGCCTGGAAAGCGAGATCGGCAAAAACCGCTGCCGTCGCGAAGTAGGTCCTTCGAAGGAAAATCCAGCCGCGGACTATAAGCAAAGCGGGGAGCCTGGCAGCTCCCCGTTCTGTTCACTCGCTAGGCCGCCGCGAAGCTGAAAGCTCTGCGCGCGGTTCGCGTTGCAGGAGCGGTGTGCATTTCCCCAACCATGCACGCGAGAGTCGTGACTCCCTGCCTGCATAGGCCCCTACAAGCCCACTCATACGCCCGGAAGCGAATGCGCGCAAGGATAAAATTCCGTCCCCAGGTCCTGTACGGCGAAGCCGGAAAAACACCCGCCGGCGGTCGCAGACGAACCGGCTCCGGCGGGCCAGCGACGATTTCAGAATTGGCGAGCGACTGTGCCGGCGGCGATTGGCGTGGTGTCCTGATCGAAGATCAAAGCCGTGTTGTCGTCGATCAGATAGTAGACGAGCTTGAACGTCGAAGAGGGATTCGTCGTCGTCAAGGTCGCCGTGCCGCGGCCGTTTGAAGTGGGAGCGACGATGGAACTCGTGCCGACGGGATCGGAGGCCGACGGCGTGCCGAACGAATTGATGTCCAGGGTGCCCGACGATATCGAAACAGCCGAGCTGACCGTAAGCTGACCGGATAAATCGGGCTGGTAGAAGGACGAATCATTGTGGAAGATGCCCTGGCCGATGAGGCCGATGGCGAAGCTACTGCCGACGAGGGAGACAGAGGTGGAGCAAGCCGCCGCAGGCGGAACGCACTGTTGATACGCCGTAGCGGTCGACAGCGCGTTCGAATCGATTTCGAGCACAAGCGCCGTACCCTGCAAAGTCTGGTAGACGGCGTACTCGTTCGTGCTCGAGTTCGGCGTGGCCGGACAGGCGCCCGATCCGGTGTACATTTTCAGGTCGATGCGCCCGGTTGTACTGTCGGTCGTGTAAGACGAGCACGCATTGATCGCCGGGCCGTTGTTGTAGGTGCCGTCGGAATTGGCGTCGAAATTTCCGCCAGTGATTCCGCCGCTGCCGCTGGAAACGAAAGTTCCGCCGGCCGCGTAGGCACCCGCGGGGACCTGACCGCCGCCGGTGAAAACGTACGTCCCGGCCGTGAGCGCGGTGGCGCCGGAGGGTGCTGCGTACATGTCTCCGGCAACGAAGGCGAGGCTATCGATTTCAATGAGGTGCAGTCGAACGACCGAGTCGGTATCACCGCTGACCGGACTACTGACGGCATAGAAGGCGTACTCCCGCGCGCTGGCGCCGGTGCTGTTACTCGTCAGAGTCAGAAGGCCGCGACCGGTGCCGGTGAAGACCGGATCGAATTCGTAGGTGCCGTTCAGAGATGTGTCGCTCGTTTTGATCCCCACGGCACCCGCGATGCCGTCATCGTTCACATCGATGATGGAGGCCGACGCCGGAATCGTTCCCGAACCACTCGCCGTGAATTTTCCGGCCAGACCCAGCGGATGGAAGCTCGTATCCGCACCCAACAGATTGAACACATAGGGACCGGTCACGACGGACACGTTGTTCGACAGCGCCGCCAGGCTTTGCTGGTCGATTGTCCCGCCGCCGTTCGCGGTGGCATCCATGCGCGTGACTTGTGCGTGGCCCGTCGTGGTCATCACGAAGTCCCACGTGCTCTGCCCGAGGTTCGTGACGATATTCGCGGTACCGCGGCCGTCCGCTCCGATGACATAGGTTGAGGAACCGCCGTTGATCTCAACGGTCTTGACGCCGGTGAGGAAACTGCTCACGTCCTCCACACCGCTGACCATGCGGCCGTTTCCGTCGGCAACGAAGCTGCCCGCGACAGTCAGCAACCCCTGGGAATCATTACCGGTATAGGAGAACGCGTAAGGGCCGGAGAGCGAATGGTCGGAATAGGAGATGGTCACAGTCGAAGTGGCTGGCTGCGTCGCGGCTGGATCGGTGGCCGTGATGGTGACAGTGCCACCGGGCGGAGGATTCAGCGGCGCCGTGTAAAGACCGCTCGAACCGACCGAACCATAGGTGCTCGCCGGACTCGATGGCGTCACCGTCCAGGAGGCGTTCGTGTCGGTCAAGCCGTTCAGAAGGGCCGTGAATTGCTGCGTGGCCCCGGCGGGAACCGTCGGAGTTGTCGGCGAAACCGTAAGGCCCGACCCGGCGCCTACGGTAACAACAGCGGTATTCGAGGTGACCGTGCCGGTGCTCGACTGGCCTTTCGCGGTGGTGGTCTGCGTCGTGACCGCGGTAATGGCCACCTGACCTACTTGCGTGACGCCGGAAATCGTCTGGCTCGGAACGCTACTGGGAGCCGTATAGATTCCCTCGAGTTGATTGTCCGGCGACGCCGCGATGGACCCGATCGTGCTGATGTCACCACCGGAAACATTGTTTACTTCCCAGGTGACGGTCGTAGTGGTCGAAACCGTGGAGTTCGACAGATTCACGACGGCCGTGAACGTCGTCTGGGTGTTCAGCGGTACGGTGATCGAGGTCGGTGAAATCGTGACATTGGTCACCGTCGTCGAGCCGTTGCCTCCGCCACAACTTGACAGAAGGCAACCGGCCGCGATGGTGAGCGAAACAATCGCAAGCAAACGAGCGATCGAATGCGTGGAACGCTGCGGTACTTGAGGACGACGGCCACTTCGAAAGGGGATCCACTTCTGAACCAAATCAACCGCCGCAGCAACGTTCACACCCATCGAATCGTTATCTCCCGACTTATATCAAGGTATAAGAGCTTCAGCATGATTCCACAGCCGGCTCAAAAGGTTCCAGTTTATTTCGCGCGGCTCTCGTGGAAAACTTCGCCGGAGCAAACGGCATTTCAAGCTACAGGACTCCTCAAACCACCGGCACCCGGAATAGGCAGATGTATGGGAGAAGGAATTGGTTGTCACACGGAATGGCTGTGAACTTCGACCGGGCGCAATGCAAGGTCCCTGTTCCTGCTATTTAAGGAAGAGCCCTTCGCGGACCTGATCCCGGCCGACAAACGTCTTCGAAGAGCGAAACTCGGCGAACAGCCCCAGGATCTCGCGATTCTGAAAGACGTGCGCATGAACCGCGAGCGTGGGAGCGGGAATCAGTTCGATGGTCTGGCCATCGACAACACGATAGCGATGAAAGCGATCCGCGGCGCGGCTGTGGAACATGGCGAGCATCGCGCCGCCCGGGTGAATCAGCTGCGCCAGGCGCTCCATCAAGCGGGGTGTGACTTCCGGGTCGAAGTAGTCGAGCAGATCCCAGGCCAGCACGCCGTGAAAACTACGCTCCGGGTATTGCAGTGCCGACTCGAGGAATTTGTCCGCCAGTGCGGCGGGTGAAACCCTTTCGGCTGTGGCCCCTACCGGAGCTTTGCGAAAACCCTCTTCCTCAGCGGTGAGAAAATCCTTCCAGGTGCGAAGCAGATCCTCGGTTGAAACACGATACCCTTTATCGACAAAGAAACTGACCGTCGACTGCCAGACCGGGCCGAGATCGAGGATGCGGCCCTGGGGAACGTCGCTGATCAGCCAAAGGAATTCTTTCAGGCCATTCGAGACTCGGACATTGTTGGACGCAGTTGCAGCGGCAGCGCTGGGGCCCGGTTTTGACGGCGCAACGCCAGCTGCGGAAGACGGTGCGGCCGGACGGGCTTTTGCCATCCAGTTCATGTTCGTTTGTTACTCGCCTTTGACGCTGGCCTCAACCGGCTGGAGGGTCTCGGTCGCTTCCTGCTTGATGCCTGACGAAGTCGGACGAACGGGAGCCGTCGGAACGGTCTCCACTTTACCACGAAGCCGGGCGCCGTCGTCGATGCCGATGCGCGGCGTCATCACGCTGCCGTTAACTCGGCTGGAGGAACCGAAATGCGCGCGTTCGCTCGCCTTGAGATTTCCATCCACCTTGCCCTCGACCACGATCTCGCGAGCTTCGATATCGGCCTGGACACGACCGTTGGGGCCGACCGTGACGCGCGCGTTCGCCAGACGCAGCTTGCCCTGCAGTTCGCCGTCGATAAATAGGTCGGCTGATCCGGAGATTTCACCATTAATTTTGAGTCCCGACGTGATCTTCGACGCGTTGTTGCCCAGCGCGACGGGAGCGGACTCGGCCGATGAACGCGATGGAGCGGGCGGCGCGGCCAATGCTTGCGGTGCAGGCGAGTATTCGTTAGGCGCAGCGCTTGCAACGGGCTGGTTATAGGACTCCGAAGACGGCTTTCCCTCTGCTGGTTTTCGCCACATTGAATCCTCCTCAGATCTGAAGACGCTGCGGCGGGTGGCAGCCATCCTCGTGCGGTGAGCAAAATATAGTACACGCGCAACTAGCTGTAAACAGACAATGTAGGCGAAACACACAAATCGGCAACGGCCTGGCGACCCTGGGGCCCCACACTTGGCGGCAGGTTCGCGGACGACGTCTGCGCGTCCTGGTGGCGAAGCTCCCACATGGCGACGATCATGCCCACGAGCTCATGCGCAAGGATTTTCACACCGAGGCGGGTGTGCCACCAGTTGTCGGGATCGAAATCGCTGTCGCGCGCGGCAACCACGCGCAGCAGGGTGCCGGGAGGAAATATGCGTTCGCAAATATAGCGCGAGCGTCGAGTGTGGTAATTCGAAGTGACCACGATGATTCGCTTCCAGCCCTTTGACGCGATGAACTGGCTGATGGCTTCGGCCTCTTCGTGCGTATTTTCGGCGCGGTGCGCCAGCGGGACGATGGCGGTCTGCGGAACGCCGCGGTCGATCAAGTCGTGTTCTTCAAGCCCGGCGATGCTCGCCGCAGGACGCAGGTACCGGCCGCTGGCGATCACGCGCGGCGCCCATCCGGCCTTGATCAGCTCGGCGGCGCGCGTGGCCCGGTCGGCCGGGTAGTTGTCGTCGCCGAGAATCACGATGGCGTCAGAAGCCACGGGGCCCTCGTCGACGACCCAGAAGTTTCCAGCCGCGCGCATCAGCGGATGCCGCGCCAGATACACGAGAAAAACCAGCACCGCGAACGCGATCAAGAACAAAAGCCGAAATATGATTCCGCCTCGCTCGGGTGTGGTGCCGCTCAGACAGCGTTGCGGGGAGATGATCATGTGTTCGGATCGAGGTTCCGCAGGCGTTCGGCAGCCGCTTCCGGCAAGATTCCGTTGAAATAGACTTCCTTGATGCTGTAGGACTTGCTGCGCGTCTCAAGGATCGGCAGGATCTCGATATGCCAGTGGTAGTCTCCGTCGATCGTGGCCCAGTAGTCGCTCAGCTCGCCCTTGGTCTGCAGCGTGTTGGGAGCGGTATGCAGCACAAGATGATAATTTCCGCTGATTTGAAGCAGCCGGCGGAGGCTGCGGCCCAGCAGCGTGGCCAGATTGCGGCGCTTTTCGCCGGGCTGCAGCGTTTCGAATTGGTGGGAATGCGTTTTCGGCATGATCCAGGTCTCGTACGGCACGCGGGAGGCGTAGGGACAGAAGGAATGGTAATCGCCGATGCTTTCGATCACGCGCTTGGTCTGGCGAATTTCCTGGCGGAGTATGTCGCAGAACACGCAGCGGTCGCGGTCGCGATACCATTCGCGCGCGGCGCGGAGCTCGTAGAGGATGCGGCGCGGGACGAACGTGGTCGCGGAGAGCTGCGAGTGCGCGTGCGGCCATTCTTCTCCCGCGCTCTGTCCTTGATTCTTGAAAACGGCGACGTATTTGAAGCGTGCGTCCCGTTTGAGATCGTTGATGCGCGACGCATAGGCTTCGAGCACGCGCTCGATTTCCTCGTCGGTAAGCTGCGTCAGCGATTTCGAGTGCACCGGCGTCTCGACGATGATTTCGTGAGCGCCCACCGCGGCCATGCGGTCGAAAATCCCGTCGGCGTTCCGCGCCGGGTCACCTTCGATGCGATACAGCGGACGAAAATGCGGGTAGGCGCGCACTTGCCAGTTGCCCTGAGCGGGCAGTTGCAGCAGCACCGGCCCCTTCAGACTGGCCTCGCCGCAGATGGGGCAGGGTTCGGCGCGGTCCTTAGCCCGCTCGGGATGACCGATCACAACCCAGCTGCGCGTGATAGGGTCTTTGCGTAGTTCCATCGAAACGCCTGGCGGAAATTCGAAGGCCGTATCTTACAACACCGCTTCGCCCGCTCACAGGATCAAAACCGAAAACTCGTCGCGGCTGTGCCCAAAGCGCCCGGAGAAGCTCAAAAATGCGTGTAATTTTCTTTACGTACAAGAAATTTCGTTTACACTTCGCTGCAACCGTTCTGTAGCGGCCGGCCTGAGGGCATTGGCACCGGCTGCGGCACGGGCGAGGAGAGCTCGAAGTACTTGAGTACGCTTTCTGCCAGCGCTACCGCGAATGAGGGTTTCGGTCTTCCCCGAATTCGCAAAATGACCGTAGTGCCGATGATCGCGGCTACCTACTTCATGGTGGCTGGCGGACCCTACGGCCTCGAAGACATCGTCCAGAAAACCGGCTACGCCGCCACCCTCCTCATCCTTGTGATCACCCCGCTTGTCTGGAGCATTCCGACGGCGATGATGGTCAGCGAACTTGCGACCTCGATTCCCGAAGAAGGCGGTTTCTACATTTGGGTGCGCCGCGGGCTGGGCCCGCTGATGGGCTATCAGGAGACGTGGCTCACCATGGCCGGCAGCGTCTTCGAAATGGCTCTGTATCCGAACTTGTTCGTGGCCTACATCGGACGGTTCGCGCCGAACATGGTGGCCGGGCATCGCGGGTTGGCGCTGGGATTCGCGATGATCGTCGTTTGCGCGCTGTGGAACATCATCGGCTCGCGCGCCGTGGGTGACGGATCGGTGCTGCTCAACATTGCGCTGCTCGCGCCGTTTGCGCTGCTGGTCGTGATCGCCGTTTCGCACGGACACTCGAGCGCCGCCCGAGCGGGCGCGATGCCCCTCCGCCACGCGGATTTTCTCGGCGGGATTTTGATCGCGATGTGGAATTACATGGGCTGGGACAATCTTTCGACCATCGCCGGGGAAGTCGAGTCGCCGCAGAAAACCTACACGCGCGCGATGCTGGGCGCGGTCGTACTGGTCGTGGCGGGATACCTGATTCCGGTAGCGGCGGTCGCGCAGCTTGGACTCGATCCCAACAGCTGGACCACGGGCGGCTGGGTCGACGTGGGCCGAATCGTGGGCGGCCAGGCGCTGGCTCTGGCGATCACGATTGCCGGGATCCTGGGCGCGGTGGGATCCTTCGGGGCCCTGATGATGTCGTTCACGCGGTTGCCGGTGGTGATGGCCGAAGATGGATATCTGCCGAAAGTTTTTACGAAGCGGTCTGCGCGGTCGGGTGCACCCTGGGTCGCCGTGGTCGCCTGCGCGCTTTTCTGGGCGCTGTGCTACCCGCTGGGATTCGAGCGCAGCTTGATTCTGGATGTGCTGCTCACCGGCTTGAGTATTTTGCTGGAGTTCTGGGCGCTCTCCGCGCTGAGGATTCGCGAGCCCGGCCTGCCCAGGCCGTATCGCGTGCCGGGCGGCATCATCGGCACGATTCTGATCGGGCTGCCGCCACTGGCGCTGATCATCACGGCGCTGGTGCGCAACAGCCAGGAATCCGTTGGCCGTACGAACGAACTGGTGATCGGTACTGCCATCGTGGCGGCGGGATTCCTGATGTACTTCCTCACACGCATGTTCGGTCGCACAAGTCGATCAGTCGACGACGGCACACCGGCCGCTGTCTCGCTGAGCGAGGAAAGTCCGCACCGGCAGGCTGAAGGGCCGGCCGTTCCGAAATCCGGCTCGTCGGCTGCGTGATATGCTGGCCTTCGGTGACCGAAACTCCCATCGCAGACCTTGAATTCATGCGTGCGGCGATTGAAGAAGCACGGGCAGCGGGCACGCGCGGCGAGGTTCCGATCGGCGCGGTGGTGGTGGCCGAAAATCGGATCGTCGGGCGCGGGGGAAATCGAACCATCACCGATTGCGACCCCTCCGCACACGCGGAAATCGTGGCGCTGCGCGAGGCCGCGAAGGCCGCCGGCAACTATCGTCTCCTCGGCACCACGCTCTATGTCACGGTCGAGCCCTGCGCCATGTGCGCCGGAGCGATGGTCCAGGCTCGCGTCGCACGGTTAGTGTACGGTGCCGATGAAGCGAAGGGCGGCGCGGTGCGTTCCTGTTTTTCGATGCTCGATCATCCTCAGCTCAATCATCGAGTGGACGTTTCAAGTGGAGTGCTTGCGGATGAAGCGGTCTGGCTGCTGCAGAATTTCTTCGCCGCGCGGCGATAAATCGGGCCCCTTCGGCACCCTATTCTGTCTTTGTTTCGAGGGCTTTTTCCTTCGACGGCAGCCAATAGCTGGCCAGGACAGGTACCAGAAACAGGATGGCCAAGGGCGACGTGATCATCCCGCCAACCACGACACGAGCGAGCGGTTGCTGCGCCTGCACCCCGATTCCGGTGGAGACAGCTGCCGGTAGGAGGCCGAGGCACGCTGCGGCACAGGCCATTACCACCGGCCTCATCTCCGCCAGTGCCGCCAGTTCGATCGTCGCGTGCAACGATTGCGACGCCTCCTCCTTACGCCGAATTCCAGAAACAAATACAACTCCGCCAAGAGTGCAGACGCCAATTACGGAAGCGAATCCGACGGCAGCGGAAATGCTGAACGGCGTGCCGGTGATCAAGAGCGAAACAACACCCCCGGTGAGTGCGAACGGGAGAACCGCCAGCACGAGCAGCGCGTGGCGAAGCGAGTTGAACGCCGTGAAAAGCAGTCCGAGGATGATCAGAAGGGTGATGGGCAGAATGACGGCGAGACGCCGCTGTTCTTTCCGCAGGCTTTCGTATTCGCCCGCCCATTCCAGATGATAGCCTTCCGGCAGGTGGACCCTTTGCGCAAGACGGCCCTGCACCTCCTTGATCGTTCCGGCAAGGTCGCGTCCTCGCACGCTGAATTTCACGGGAATGTAGCGCCGGCCGTTTTCTCGAAAGATCATGAAGGCGCCCTGGCGCAACGATACGTCCGCAACCTGCCCCAGCGGCACGTTGCCGCCCGCCGGCGTGGGCAGCAGGATATTGCGAATCTCCTCCGGCGAGCTGCGGAACTGCGGCTGGAAGCGAATGACGAAATCAAACCGGCGGTCGCCCTGAAGAATCTGCGTGGCGGCCAGACCTCCGACCGCCGCTTCGACCGCCGCGTCGATATCGGCCGACATGATTCCGTAACGGGCACTGGCGGCGCGGTCGATCGAGATGATCAACTCCGGCTGACCCGACTCCTGGAAGACGCCGAGGTCGGCGACGCCGGGTACTCGCGCCATCACGTCGCGAATTTGGCCGGCTTTTGACACCAGCGTGTCGATATCGTCGCCGAACAACTTGAGCGAGTTTTCGCCTTTCACGCCGGACATGGCCTCCTCGACGTTATCCTGGATATTCTGCGAGAAGTTGAAATCGATGCCCGGATATTTTTCGAGCTCCGCATCCATCTGACTGACCAGCTTTGCCTTGCTCATGTCCCTGGGCCACTGGCCGGGCGGCTTGAGCGAGACCATGAACTCGATATTGTTGAAGGTAGTGACGTCGGTGCCGTCGTCGGGCCGGCCCATCTGGGAGACCACCTGCGTGACCGGAGCAAAACCGAGCAGGATCTCGCGGAACTCATGCGCCATTTTCGCCCCGGTTTCGTAGGAAGCGTCCTGCGGCAGCGTGGCGCGGACCCAGAGATTGCCTTCCTCAAGGGGAGGCATGAACTCGCCGCCCAGAAACAGATACGCGAGCAGCAGGGTGGCGGCGAGTCCCGCGAAGCCGATTCCGAGAACCGCCCGGCGGTGAGACATCGTCCAGCGAATGCCGCCGGCGTAGCGTTTGCTCAGAAAGTTCACCACGAGAGTGCGATGGTTGCGGACGTTTTCCGGCTTCATCCACGAACAGAGAACGGGGCCGAAGAGAATTGCGAACAGGAACGCTCCGATCAGTGCAAACCCGTAGGTTTGTGACATCGGAGCGAAGACTTTGCCGGGGACGCCCTGCATGGTGAAGAGCGGAATCAGCGCGACGATGATCACCAGTACCGAAAACGCAACGGGGCGAACCGCTTCCACCGTTGCGTCGGCGATGATTTCAAACGTGCGAGCACTCGACGCGGCCGCCTGAAAGCGGCGGAAGATGTTTTCAAGAACGATTACGGATGCGTCGACCAGGATCCCGAAATCGATCGCGCCAATCGAAATCAGGTTCGCCGAGCTGCCCGTCAGAACCATCAGCGAGAACGCGAACAGCAGCGAGCACGGAATCGTCAGCGCGGCGATGAGTGAAATCGGCAGGTCGCCGAGGAAGACGATCAGGACAAGCGTCACCAGCGCAAGGCCCACGATCACGATATCGCGGACGGTCGAGGTGGTGACTTGAATCAGGTCCGCACGGTCATAGAGTGTGACCAATTTCATTCCGCGCGGCAGCAGGCCGCCGTTGAGCGCCCGCACTTTCTCGTCGAGTCCCCGCAGGGCGGGCAGCGATTTTTCTCCGCGCTGGAGCAGCACGATACCCTGCACTGCGTCGTCGTCGTGATTGACGCCCACCTGTCCGAGCCGCGGCTGCGAGCCCTCGGTTACCTCGGCGACGTCGCGCAAATAGACCGGCACGCCGTTGCGCGTGGCGATGAGGACGTTTTGCATATCGCCAATCGATTGGAGCAGGCCGACACCGCGAATGTTGACGTTTTGGCTTCCCATGGTCAGGTAGTTGCCGCCCGCATTGGCGTTGCTGGCGCCTACAGCGGCCACGACCTGCGGAAGCGTCACGTTGAGCTGCAGCAATTTCCGCATATCCACTTCCGCAGCGTACTGCCGGGTGCTGCCGCCGAATCCGGCTACGTCCACGATGCCGGGAACCTGCTTGATCTCACGCGTGACGAGCCAATCCTGCGTCGCTTTGATTTCGTTCAGGTTGTAGCCGGGTCCTTCAAGACGGTAGCGGTAGATTTCTCCGACCGGAGATTCCGGCGAGAGCTGCGGGCTCAAATTCCCGGGCAGTGAAACCAGCTGAAGGCGATTCAAAACTTCCTGGCGGTCCCAGAAATAGTCGCTGTCGTAGTCGAAATAGAGTTTTACGTCGCTAAGACCGAAGATCGCCGTCGAACGTACGTATTCAAGGCGCGGAATGCCGAACAGTACCGTCTCAATCGGCACGGTAACCTGGCGCTCCATTTCTTCGGCGGACCAGGACGGATTCTGCGTGATCACTTCGACCAGCGGCGGCGACGGATCGGGATATGCCTCGATGTCGAGTCGCAGGAACATGTAAACGCCTCCCGCGATCCACGCCGCCAGTAGAACGATCACCAGGGGACGATAGCGGAGCAGTGACGAAACCAGGCCGCGCATGTCGGGCTAGTCCTGGCCGACGGATCGCAGGAGCAGCGACCCGTCCGTCACGATCGTCTCGCCCGCCTTCACGCCGGCGGCAATTTCAAGCGAGCCGTCGACGCTGCGGCCGATCTGGACCGTGCGCCGCTCGAAGCGATCGTTCCCTTTTGCGACGAACACCCAGGCGTCGCTGCCTTCGCGGATGACCGCCATGGCCGGCACGAGAATCCCGGGAGCCGACGATTTTACCAGGCGGATCGAACCAAACATCTGAGGTTTGATCCGGCCGTCGGAATTGGGGAGGACCACGCGGACTCGCAGGGTGCGCGTATTGGGGTCGACGGCACCGGAAACGACGCTCACGTGGCCGGACCAGTGTTGACCGGGATACGCATTCAGGGTGACTTGAGCATCCTCACCTATTTTAGCGGCGGCCAAATCCTGTTCGTAGATGTCGCCCAGGGCCCAGAGTGTCGTGACGTCGGCAACCGTTGCGAGCGGGGCCGGCGCGGAAAGCGCTTGCGAGAATTCCCCCGGAGCGGCGCCCACGTCGAGTATGGATCCTGCCCTCGGCGCTTTCACCACAAGCTGCGTCGAGGCGTGGTCCGGGTCCATGCCGAAGACCTGCACCTGCTCTCGCGCCGCCTGGACTTCGGCTTGGGCCTGCTGTGCGTCATCCTGCGCTTGTTCGAAATCCTTCTCGGCGATGGCCTTGTGTTCGAGCAAATCCTGCGCGCGCGCCAGAGCCTTCTGTTTCACCTGATCGTCCACCCGTGCCTTGTGGTAATCGGCGACGGCACGCGCCAGGTCGCTGCTCTCCAGAGTGGCGAGCGTCTGTCCCTTTTCCACGTGGTCCCACGGGCGAACTTTCATTTCAACGATGCGGCCGCCGGCCGGGGCAAATACGTGCACCACGCGCGTCGGGTCCGGTTCGATGTGCGCGGGCAGATCGAGATATTCGGGAATCGCGGTCAAGCGCGCAACCTGGGTCTGGAGGCCCTTGGAACCGGAAGCCACGATTTCGGTATTGGCCGAGTCGTTCTTCGGTGTCTGCGCGGCGGAGTTGTCACTCGAGCTGCCTGAACCGCAGCCGAGGAAGGCAAACGCCGCGACCAAAATCAGAAATGCTGACTTCATAAGATGGCTCCCGCGCCCGATGTGCACAAGAAACAGGCGGTCAGACGAACTGCGTGCCGCGTCGGCGCGTGGTGGAACTTCCCGCGCGACATTCGGCGCACTCGACGACGAACAAAAAACGATTTGTTTCAGGAAAGAAAGACGGGTGGGCCGCGATTCGGTTTCCGACCGTAAGAGGCCGGTGATTGAAAAGCCGGCTGCGAGACGACAACCGTGCCGACCGGTTCGAACTGTCCGGGCCCCAGTGCGCGTGGTGAAACGGGCGAGTGGGCCTGGCGATGGCCTCGGGACGGCTCGACCGATGGGTGCGCAGCAGACAAGTGGATCGAATCGCGCTTGCTAGCGGAGGACTCTTCGAGGGCGACGATTTCCGAGTGCAGGTCGTCCGACATCGACACGGCGAAAAACAGCAGGACCAACGCGAGGCTGACGGCGCTCCATTCCTGGAGATGACGGCGATCTCTCCCCCGCCGCTGAGTACGCCACTGGGTGCGCCAGACGCACAGGAGGGCGATGGCGATCAGCAACCAGAGAAGATTGAGAAGCAGTTCCATCGTCATGGATGTCACTGAACCCTGCAAATCGAGCTCGCCCGCCACCCCGCGGGTCGCCGTCCAGGCCAGCTTTCTGGCGGAGAGGGTGGGATTCGAACCCACGGTTGAGTTTCCCCAACACTCGCTTTCGAGGCGAGCTCCTTCAACCGCTCGGACACCTCTCCGCGTTTTAGAGTAACAAACCAAACGGAGCGTCACAACCGGAGCGGTGCGGTATATTTCGCCCGGCGGCGCCCCGCCCCGCGCGGCAAACGTGCGCCCCAACGGCGGTGAGCGCAGGAGATACCCTATGAGTGGTATGCGGATTGTGTTGACACCGCAAAATCGACCGAGTAAATTGTCCGTGTTGTCCGAGGAGGAAACAGTGCGTCCCTACGTCCTCTCCGCCGCCCGGTCCTGCCTGATTGGCTTTGTGTTAGCCGGCATGATCAACATTCCGGCGATGGCTGCGAGCGCTAAACCGCTCGGAATGATCGTCATCGCCGACAAGGCTACGGTCGACCACGCGAACGCCGCGGTCGGAGCCGATCTGTTTTCAGGAGACGCGCTGTCTACGAATTCGGGCGGTTCGCTGCGAATGAAGCTCGGCGCGAGCCAAGTCTATCTTCTGTCGGCCAGCGACGCGACGCTCGTGCCGGTAGAAAACAGGGTTCAGGCAAAGCTATCGCGCGGCACGCTGGGGTTTTCCACCCCCTCGCCCGACCAGCTCGAAATCGGAACCCCGCTGGGAGTGATTCGTGGAGCTGACAATCAGCGCGTGTTTGCGCAGGTTGCCGTTCTAAGTCCCACGAAAATGCAGATTAGCGTGTACGAAGGCACTCTGCTGGCAATCGCTCCGAACGGCGATCGCAGGACGATCGAGCAGGGCGAAACGCTCGAGGGAACCATTGCGGCGCCAGAGCCTGGCGGCGGCCAGAATCAGTACGGCGTTGGCGGCACCGGCGTCAACTGGAAGCACGTGGCCGAGGTTGCGATCATCGGCGGAATCGTCGGCGGAACCGCCCTGGGCCTTTGGATCGCGGAGACGGAAAGCTGCTCGAATCCGCCCTGCAATTGATCGCTACGCAGTCCTAGCTACCTACCGCTATCCCATCTCGGTAAAAACCTGGGCACCTTCCCGCAGTAATCCCGATACGCTGCCCCGAAACGAGTGCGCATTTCGCGCTCTTCGAGGGCGATGATGACCGCCATGAGTGCCACCCAAAGCGCCGCTACCAGACAGAGGATACGTGTTCCAGCCAGCAGGCAGGCACCGAGGATTGCCAGAAACGAGGCCAGGTAGCGCGGGTGGCGAATTCGGGAGTAGATTCCGCCACGCTCGATTTCGCCGGAACCTTCCAGTTCGGTCTTACCCACCAGTCGCGCCGTGCCGAGATTACGGCGCACCCTCCCGAAGACCCACGCTTCAAAAACGATGAGCGCCAGGCCGGTTGCAAGCCGGATGGCGGAAGGCCACTGGTCCACGAACAGTTTTCGGTGAAACGCGACGATGGCGATCGTGACCGGAAGCCAGGAGCACGACAGGCCTGCGGCATACACCGCGCGCGGGTATCGCCGCCAAAAGACACGGAGCGGATGCAACACAAACCAATACAGAGGAATCGGGAGTTGGAGAAACAAGACGATGGCGGCAAGCCAGGCCGGGACACTCACCCGCGCATCTTAGTTGAATCTCGCCGAATGCGGCATTTCCTATTTCTGAATTCGGCGCCGGCCGGAAGTTTGCGCGCACGGATATAATGGCTGGCTTACGAAACCGCAGTCATTTCGTCCGAGAAGACATGACCGAGAAATGCAGGGGAGCCAGAGATCTGACCGTGATGATCCGCCCGGCGCTGCTTCTGATCTCGTTGCTTGCTGCTATGGCGGCCCTCGTCGGTGCCGACGAGCCCTACGCGCGCAGCCGCGACTATGATTTGCAAAATATTCGCACGCATCTGTGGTTCGACGTTGAGCAGCGGGCGGTCCGCGGCGAGGTCACCGAGAGCGTTGTGACGCTGCGGGAAGGTGTTTCCGATCTCACCTTCGATTCGGTGGGCCTCGATATCCAGAGCGTCGCGCTGGACGGAAAGAGCGCAAAGTTCTCGGTTACGCCGAACAATCTGATCGTTGCCCTGGAGCATCCCGCGGCGCCCGGCGAGATGCACGACATCCTGATTCGTTATCAGGGCCAGCCGAAAAAGGGTCTGTATTTCATCCTGCCCGACCGGAATTACCCGAAACAGCCGATCGAAGTCTGGACGCAGGGCGAAGCGGAAGACACGCGCTATTACATCCCGCTCTACGACTATCCAAACGATCGCACCACGTCGGAAATGATCCTGACGGTCCCGGCCGCGTGGATCACCGTTTCCAACGGCAGGCTGATCAGCGTGACCAACGAGCCGAACGGCGAGAAAACCTGGGACTGGAAGCAGAGCGAGCCGCTTTCGACCTATCTGATTTCCGCTGTCGCCGGGGAATTCGTCGAGCGGGACGATTCCTGGCGCGGAATTCCGCTGCGCTACGTCGTTCCGCGCGGAAATGAGTCGAAGATCGAGCCGACATTCGGCCGCACCAAGGAAATGCTGGGATTTTTTGCCAGCAAGATCGGCGTGCCGTATCCATGGGCGCAGTACGCGCAGACGGCGCTCGACCAGTTCGTTGCCGAGGGCATGGAAAATACGAGCGCCACATCGATCACCACGAATTCTCTGGTGAATCCCGCACTTGCCGCGGAGGACCGCAACGGAGCCGACATCGTGGTATCGCACGAGCTGGCGCACCAGTGGTTCGGCGATCTGGTGACGTGCAAGGACTGGGGTAACCTGTGGCTGAACGAAGGCTTTGCTGATTTTTTCGAGCGCGTTTGGAGCGAGCACCGTTTCGGCCGCGACGAAGCCGACTTCGATTTCTGGCGCGACCAGAACCAGTGGATACGGGAACCGCGCAATTTTACCGTTCCCATCGTGAGCCGGAATTTCGATGATTCGACCGAGTATCAGGACAACATCTACGACAAAGCGGGCTGGGTACTGCGGATGCTGCGGGAGAAGCTGGGCGAGGAGGCGTTTTACGGCGCGCTCCATCACTATCTCGACCTCAATCGGGGACAGAATGTGGTGACCGCGGACTTGCAGAAGGCCATCGAGCAATCCACGGCGACCAACATCGATAAATTCTTCGAGCAGTGGGTCTACGGCGCCGGCGCTCCGAAGTTTGATGTGAGCTATGCCTACGACCCCGACGCCAGGCAGATCGCGCTGACCGTCAAGCAAACCCAAAAATTGGAGGGGCGCGTGGGCGTGTTCGACGTCCCGGTGGACATCGAGATTGCCACCGCAGACGGGCGCGCGACGCACACCGTCGAATCGAACGAAGCCAGCCAGATATTCACTTTTGCTGCCGATAGCGCTCCGCGAATGGTGGTCTTCGACGAAGAGGACAAAATCCTCAAGTCGGTCGAATTCAAAAAGGACGCGGGGCTCTGGGCGTATCAGTTGAAGAACGGCGAAACGACTCCGGACCGGGCGGATGCCGCGGTGGCTCTGGGCGGCATGCGCGACGATCCACGCTCCGTGAGCGCGCTGGGCGACGCCGTCGAGCACGACGGTTTCTGGGGCGTGCGGGTGGAAGCGCTGCTGTCGCTTGGCAGAATCGGCGGTCCCGAGGCGGAGAAGCCGGTGCTTGCGGGAGTCACCGATCCGCTTCCCTGGGTGCGCGATGTTGCCGTGTTTGAGCTTGGAAACTTCAAAGACGATATCTCGCTGCCGGACAAGCTCACGAAAATCGCAGCAACGGACGCGGCTTACCGGGTTCGAGCGGCAGCGCTTGGCGCGATCGCTAGACTTCAGCCGCCGGAAGCTTTCGAAATTCTGGCTGCAGCGGTGAAATCGAAATCGCCCGACGAAGTTATCCAGAAGTCCGCGCTCCGAGCGCTCGGTACGCTGAAAGACCAGCGATCCGTTTCGATTCTGATGGACTGGTCAAAGCCAGGAAAGCCGATTGGCAGCCGCCAAGCTGCGATCGGAGCCATTGCGGAACTCGACAAGACGAACCACGAAATCACGCAAACACTGATTTCGTATCTGCACGAACCGAATGTCGACATCCGGCTGGCGGCGATTTTTGCGCTCGGCGCGCGGGGCGATGCCGACGCAATTGCTCCTCTTGAGGAGATGTTGAAACACGGCGAGCTGACGGTGGCCGTCGGACCCTATATCCAGCTGGCGATACGGTTGCTCAAGACCCAGCCGGTCCAGAAGTAGCTAGGCTCGGCCGTCCGGCTCGGCCATGAGAATCCGGAGGTCCCGAAGATTGTTGCCTGTCGGACCGGTAAGTATTGCGTCGCCGAGCTGTGCGAAGAAGTTGTAGGAGTCGCTGCGGCTCTGAAAATCAGCCGTCTCCAGGCCGAGCGCGCGGGCTCGCCGGAGAGTTTTTCCATCGGCGACCGCGCCGGCCGCGGGGCTGTTGCCATCGATACCATCCGTCCCGGCGCTGAGAACCGTGATTCCCTTCCCCGCGATCCTCGGTGCGCACGCCAGAACGAATGCCGCGTTGCGGCCTCCCACCCCGTTCCCGGTCACCGGACTGCTCAACTCCCCTTCACAGAGTACGGCGACGCGGTGGCCGGGATGTGCCCTCGCATGCGCTTCCAGCTGACCGAGGAGAAAATCGGACGCTCTTGCGATGGGCCAGTTGTCGGTCGAATTGTCACAGATGCAGATATAGCCCTCCGCTTCACAAGCGTGATGCGCGGCGTGGGTCAGATCATGCGCACCGAGCAGGACCTCGAACTGTGCAAGAGTGAAGCACGCGTGGCCGGGCTTCGGAGTTTCTCGCAAGGACTGTTTCTCAAAGGCATCTCGCAGGAGTGGGGAGAATCTCGGAAGCAAATCGTATTGCCGGACGATGCGCCGGGCATCGTGAATCGTCGTGGGATCGGGCAACGTGGGTCCCGATGCGAGCGCCGACTCCTGCCCCGCCGGCACATCGCTGATCGCAAGGGTGAGCTTCCTTGAGAACGGGGCGGCGGCGGCCAGGCGTCCGCCTTTCGTCGCGGAAAGATGCTTGCGGACTGCGTTGATTTCGTCGATCGGGGCGCCGCAGGTGATCAGCGCGGCGTTCAGCTCGTCGAAATCCCCGAGCGTCAGGTGGGGATCGAGCGGCTGCTCGACCATCGACGAGCCTCCGCCCGAAATTAGAAAGAAAATCAGCGTGCCCCGGTCGCAACGCGCCAGCCGTTCGAGGATGGCGCAGCCCGCCGCGAGACTCTCGCCGTTTGGGAGCGGATGTCCGCCGCGAAAAACCTCCCAGTCGGGCATTTCGGCCGGCAAAGCCGCGGGCACAATCAGAATCCCATCGATTGGAAAATCGTCCGCGAGAACGTTTACGAGACCGCGCGCCATCGCGTGCGAAGCTTTGCCGAATGCGATCGCGACGATCGACTCGAAATCGCGCAGATCCATTCGCCCGTCGACAGAGGCGATCGTTGAACCGCTGCGCCCAAGCTTCCGCTCCATCGCGGCGGGGATGTCGATAGCCGCAAGCGTCTCGCGAAAAATGCGCTCGGCCGTCTGCTTCACGCGCCCTCGATTGCGGCGGCGCCGGCCCGCGCGACGTCGAGGTCTTGATCCTCCGAGCCCGCGCTCGCGCCCACAGCTCCGATCACCTGGCCATCCACGAC
>JBAVUW010000172.1:0-33367 GCA_049696975.1 Candidatus Acidiferrales bacterium
CCTCCCGGACGGTTTCCGCAGCGTCCCGGCGGGGGCCGCCCTGGATCGGAGCCAATCGGCAGTCAGCGACCTGGCGCGACCGGTGGAGTTCCGAAAGCCGAACCCGGTAAGCCGCTCTACGCGCGCAAGCCGCCCGCGTCTCGTGGACGCCCGACCATCGAAAAGCGTTACGCAGAAGGCGAGCGCCGGCTTCATCCCGTTCGAACGCGCCAGGGCGCGGCTGCCGGTCGCGCGCATGTGGAAGCTCCGGCTCCGGTCCAGCGGGAACCCCGCGCGGTGACCGTAACGGAAGGCATCACCGTGCGCGAGCTCGCCGAAAAACTCGACATTCGCGCCAAGGAATTGCTGAAGACGTTGCTCGATCGCGGCGTTTTCGCGAGCATCAACCAGGCGCTCGATGTGCCGACGGCCACGAGCCTCGCCGAATCCTTCAACGGAATCGTGGAAGTCGTGACCTACGAACAGCAGCTGGTCGAAGAAGAAAAGATCAAGGAAGAGCGCACGGGCAACCTGCTGCCGCGCGGGCCCGTGGTGACCGTGATGGGCCACGTCGATCACGGCAAAACGAGCCTGCTCGACGCGATCCGCGAGACGGAGGTGGCCGCAGGCGAAGCCGGCGGAATCACCCAGCACATCGGCGCGTACGAGGTACACGCGGGCGACCGCCGCATCGTGTTCATCGACACGCCGGGCCACGAGGCGTTCACGCGCATGCGCGCGCGGGGCGCGAAGGTGACGGACATCGTCGTTCTGGTGGTCGGCGCGGACGACGGCGTGATGCCGCAGACCGAAGAAGCCATCGCGCACGCCAAAGCGGGCAACACGCAAATCGTGGTCGCGATCAATAAGATCGACAAGCCGAACGCGGAGCCCGAGCGCGTGAAGCGGCAATTGGCCGATCGCGGATTGATGCCTGAGGAATGGGGCGGGACGACTGTTACGGTGGAAGTCTCAGCCAAGACAAAACAGAATCTTCCGCGACTGCTGGAAATGATTTTGCTGGTGGCTGACTTGCTTGAGCTGAAAGCAGATCCCGATGCTCCCGGCAGCGGCACGGTGCTCGAATCGCGGATGGACAAGGGCCGCGGACCCGTGGCGACCGTGCTGGTGCAGAACGGAACGCTGAATGTGGGCGACGTCTTCATCGTGGGCGCGGTATACGGAAAAGTTCGCGCGATGTTTGACGATCGCGGACATGCGATTCAGAAGGCCGCACCCTCGACGCCTGTCGAAGTGCTCGGTCTGCAGGGCGTGCCCGAGGCCGGCGATCAGTTCCAGGTGGCCGACGAAGCGAAGGCACGACACATCGTCGAGTACCGGCAAGCGAAGCAGCGCGAGGCTGCCCTGGCCAAGACGGCTTCGTCCGGCCGGCTTACACTCGATCAATTGCACGAACAACTGCGCGCCGGCGAACTGAAAGAGCTGCCTGTCGTGGTGAAGGCGGACGTGCAGGGCTCGGTGGAAGTTCTGAATGAAATGCTGCCGAAGCTGTCCAACGATCAGGTGAAGCTGAAAGTGATGCAGGCGAGCGTCGGAGCGGTAACGGAATCGGATGTGATTCTGGCTTCGGCGTCGAACGCCGTAATCATCGCTTTCAACGTGCGGCCCGAACGAAAAGCTCTCGATCTGGCACAACGCGAAGGCGTCGATATCCGCATGCACACGATTATCTACGAGCTGCTCGACGAACTGCGCAAGGCCGTGGCGGGATTGCTGGCGCCGGTGATCAAGGAAGTGTATCTGGGCCGCGCAGAGGTTCGGAACACGTTCCGCGTCAAGGGCTCGGGCGTGATCGCAGGCTGCTCGGTGCAGGACGGAATCATCAAGCGCAATGCGGACGTGCGGGTGCTGCGCGACGGCGCGGTGGTCTACACCGGGCAGGTCAGCTCGCTAAAGAGGTTCAAGGATGACGCGAGCGAAGTGCGCGCGGGATTTGAATGCGGCGTAGGCGTTTCGAATTTCAACGACGTGAAGGTGGGCGACATTCTCGAGTGCTTCAAGATCGAGAAGTCGTCACCGCTGGACGCCGCCTTGCCGCCGGATCGCGGCCGCCCCGACACGGGCGACGCGCGGCGCATCTAAGCCCATAGGCCTTGCAGTTTTGAGAACGTCTCCGCTGGATTTCGATGGGGCGCGCATGCCGATCGGCCTCCTCACTCTTGAAATTCACATTCCCGATGCGCAGTCGCTGAAGGATAAGCGGCAGGTGCTGCGCAGTCTGAAGGACCGTTTGCGCGCGCATTACAACGTGGCGGTGGCTGAGCTGGAACATCAGGAGCTGTGGCAGCGGTCACGCGTCGGAGTGGTGAGCATTTCGGGCGATGGGAAGCATCTGGAAGAATCTCTGCAGGCGATCGCCGAGGAATCGGAACGCATGCTGGGGCGCGATCTGGTGTCGCGCGAAATCGAGTATTTCGAGGATGAACCATGACGGTCGGGGGATTTCGGTCGGAGCGCATCGCCGAGGAAATCCGCAACGAAGTGATGCTGATGCTGGCGGGGGAATTGAAGGACCCGCGCCTGGCCGTGCCGCTGATCGTGACCGAAGTGCGCGTAGCGGCGGGAATGAAGGTCATCCGCGTGTTCGTCCAAGTCGACGGCACCGATGCCGAGCGGGAGGATGCGATGAAGGGATTGCAGGCCGCGTCCAAGTTCATCCGTCACGAATTGGTGGAGCGGCTACGGCTGCGGCGAGCGCCCGAAGTGATGTTCATTCCGGATCACTCGGAAGAATACGGGCAGCGCATCGACGAACTCTTGAAGAAAGTGAATCACCCGGAGAAATCGTAGCGGGGCGCGAGGCCCTACGGAATTGGCCGGCTCGAATCCGGCGCTGCGAAATGCAAATGCCCAAAATACCCAAGTCTGCGCCGATTGACGGGATCCTTGTGATCGATAAACCGCGTGGCAAGACCTCGCATGACATGGTCGAGACCGTGCGGCGGCTGGCCGGCTTTCGTCAGATCGGGCATCTGGGAACCCTGGATCCGCTGGCCACGGGCGTTCTCGTGCTGGCGCTGGGACGCGCCACGCGGCTGGCACGATTTTATGGCAGCCGGCGAAAACGTTACACCTGCACCGTGCGGTTCGGGTTCGCCACCGACACGTATGACGCGGACGGCGAGGCGCTTTCCCAAGACACTGCACCCGACATTGACGCCGAAGCGATCCAGGCGTTGGCCGAGCGCTTCGTCGGAAAAATTCAGCAGATACCGCCTTCGTTTTCGGCGAAAAAGATTCATGGGCGACGGGCTCACGAGTTGGCGCGCAAGCAAAAACCCGTGAAGCTCGAGCCCGTTGAGGTCGAGGTGAACGAATTCCGGCTGACAAGCGTCGAGGGGTTCTGCGCGCGGTTTACGGTCGAGTGTGGCTCGGGCACCTACATTCGTTCGCTGGCGCATGATATGGGGCAGCTGCAAGGCAGCGGCGCGCATCTGGCGGAGATCACGCGGACGGCTGTGGGCGAATTTACGCTCGATCACGCAGTGAGCCTGGCGGACTTGATCGAGGATGCAAAGGCCGGGACCTTTGACGGTCGCGTTTTAGCGCTGGAAAACATGCTGCCGGATTTGCCGAGGGTGACGGTGCTCCCGATTGTCGAGAAGCGCGTGCGGCACGGTGCGAAGTTCAATGTGCCGATTGCGCAGATTCAACCGGGGCATTCCGTGGCCGCGCAGGGCGCTCCCGCGCAGCTGGATTCGGGCGACTGGAAGCCGTCCAGACTGCGCGTGTTCAACCAGCAGGGACATTTGATTGCCATCGCCGAACCGGTGGTTCCCCGCACCTACCAGCCAGTCGTGGTACTGGAAGCTTCGCCCTAAATTCCATCCTGGAGCACGTCCCGACGCAATTGCCCGGCCAACCGCTGCGACCGGTCGGCGTGGCGTACACGGCGGCGCACTCTCCCTATCGACTTCATTGTTGCGGCGGTGCCTGCAATGGCGCAGGTGGATTTTGGGGCGCCGGCGCATTTTGATTCGGCTGCTGCCGAGGCGGAGCTTGTGCGGGCGGTTGTGCCTGCGGCGCGCTCTCCGGTGGGGGCGGCGCCGGTACTGGCGGCGTGGGCGGGGCGACGATATTCGGGGCGGATTGGGCGCCTCCCTGACCTTCAGGCTCGCCCTGGCCTGCGTAGATCACGTGATCGGTACGCGGGGCGTAGCGCACCATGCGCGGCGTGACGAGAATCAGCAGTTGCGTATCCGAGTTGTTCTTCGTCGTGTCCTGATCGAGCAAGCCGAAGCCCGGAATTTGCGAGATTCCCGGATTGCCGGTAATCGCGCTGGTGAGCTGCGTCGAGCGGAAGCCTGCGACGGCGGCGGTTTCGTCCTGCTTCAGGCGGACGGTCTGCGTCACGGTTTCGTTGTTGATTACGGGAATCTGGTTGAAGCTTTCGGCGCTCAGACTGCTGATGTCGAAGGAAAGATCGAGCGTGACCTCATTGTTCGGATGAATGCGCGGCGTGGCTTTCACCTTCAGGCCGATATCGAGATACTGCGCGCCAGGAAACGGCGTGCCGAGGGAACTGGAGGCGCCTGGGAAGAGACTGGCGCTGTTGAGAATGACGGTGGCTTCCGCGGCGCCGTTGTCCGCGGTGGCGGCATCGGGCAGGCCGTCTGCGTTGAAATCCGCGGTTACGATCGAGGAAGGCGCGGTGCCGACCGGAATTTCGGGTGTGGGTGACGTGAAGACGCCGGTGCCTTCATTGAATAGCAGGGTGACGGCGTTGTCCGCGCTATCGGAGACCGCCAGATCGGCGAAGCCGTCCTGATTAAAATCCGCGACGGCGATCGATGTGGGCGAAGTGCCCGCGGGGTAGAGGTTCTGCGCCGTGAAAGTGCCGTTGCCGAAATTCACCTGGCTTGAATTCGGATTGCCGAAATAAACGGAGACGGCGTTGCCTGCGACGCCGGCGCCGCCGGACGACGTGGAGGGCGCGCCGTTATCGGCGACGGCGAGGTCGGTGACGCCATCGCCATTGAAATCTCCCGTGGCGATGAATACGGGCGTGTTACCGGCTGCGTAGGGAGAGTTCGGCGCCTGCGTGAAGGTGCCTTCGCCGTTGCCTAGGAGAACCTGAATTTGCCCGGCATTGCCGGCGGTGTTGGACTCTTCCGCAACGATCAGGTCGACGTGACCACTGTTGGTGAAATTCCCGGTGGCCAGAGCGGTCGGCGAAAAACCGGGGATGAGCGGAACAACCGTCGGCGTCTTGAAGGTGCCGTTGCCGTTGCCCTGAAAAATCGAAATCGTGTCGTCGGCTTGATTGGCGACGGCCAGATCGAGGAAACCGGTGTTGGCGAGGTCGTGGAAGTCGGCCGTCACGACGGAAACGGGTGAATGACCGGTGGTCAAATCCGTGCCGGAGACGAACGTGCCGGTCGCCAGGCTGGTGGTGGAGTCGGTCTGGCCCAGGAGGATCGAGACGGTGTTCGATCCCTTGTTCGCAACGGCCAGATCGATGTTGGAATCGTTGGGCGTGTCGAACGAGCCCGTGGCGATCCAAACAGGATCTTTGTCGGTGGTTGCTCCAAGCGGGTAGGCCACCTGATTGGCGAAAGTTCCGTCGCCATTGCCAAGCAGGATCGAGATGGTGTTGTCGGCGGAATTGGCGACGATCAAATCGTTGACGGAGCTATCGCCGCGCAGAATATTCGTGGCGATGAAGGACGGCGAGTTCCCTGCCGGATAGTTCGTCAGCGGATTGTTGATCCCCGTACCGGCGCCGGTGATCGACCCGTTCAGCAAGCTTGGCGAAAAAGTGGCGAGAGAAACCGGAAAACGCTCGCCCACGAAGAAATCGGCGGTCTTGCCGTCCTGCGCGCGCAGCAGGATACGGCGGCCCGTGCGCACCAGCGAGAGCATTTGCGAGAAATTCGCAGCGACATTCGGAAGCGTGGCGAAAAAGGTGGTGTAGCCGCCGCCGAACGCGATCACGTTGGGAGTGGTTGTTCCCAAGACTTGCTCGATTACATCGATCAGGCCTTCCTCCGACGCGGCCGCTTCCTCGATCTGCTGGGTGCTCACGGTATATACCTGCGCGTGTTGCGGCGGCACGATCCCCAAATTCAGCGCGTTGGTGCGGTCCACTTCGAGGATCTCGATTTCCAGAATCAGCTCTCCCGTGGGCTTCTCGAGGTCGTCGATCAAATCGCTGGCGAGCGCGACGGCGTGCGGCGAGGCGCGGAAAGTGAGTGTGCGGCTGGCTGTATTCAGGTCGGAGCGCGTGATACCCGTCACGTCGCGCACCATGCGAACCATTTCCGTCATCTGCTCCGGCGTGGCAGATGCCGGCAGCAGAATCGTGCGCACGACCGACGGCTCGAAATCCTTGCGCTTTTGCGCGGTGCTGTCCGCCACAAAGAAGAGGCGCGACGACAGCGGACGCCAGAACGTGCCTGTTTCGTCGCCGAGCAATCGCGCGGCGGTGGGAAAATCGACGTCCGCTACCTGAAAACGAACCTGGCGCGAGCGCAAATCCACGTCGAATGCGACCTCAACGCCGAATTGGCGCCCCAGCTCCTGATAGGCACCTTGGGTGTCGCCACGATAGTCAAAAGTTCGGGTCCCCGTTCTGTATTCGAGCTTCGGCTCTCCGGCGAGCTCGACATCCGGCTTTTTTCGAATCTGGCCGATCTCTGCGGTGGCCAATTCTGCGAGCCGTTTCCGAATCGCGGGGTTCAGGGGATCGACGAAGCTCGCGCTCAACAGTTGCTTCTGTGCCTCGTCAAGCCGGCCCGAAATCGCCTCGCGCTCGGCAATGTCCATTTTGGACTGCACGACGCGGCTTTTGGCGATGTCGCGCCGGATGACGTAGTCGCGATTTGCCGGAGCATAGTTTGCCGCGTCCGTATAGTCGGTGTAAGCGGTCGACCAATCGCCTTGCCGTTCGGCGCGGTTTCCCTCCTCGTATGCGACCTTCGCTTTCCTGGAATCCGGTTTGAAGTCGGAGGATTGGGCCGAGGAAGGAACCGGATCCTGTGCGCGCGCAGCCGAAATCACCAATCCGGCCAGAGCAATCAACACCAGCACAGGGGCGACGGACACGGGCCTAACGCCCGCTTCCCTGAGGCAGCCGGAACCATGAAAACGATTCGCCATCATACGTAGGATGCCTATTGTACAGGGATCGCGTTGCGTGGGCCGCGACCCGAATTCGCTTGATTTTGGCGGAACAAGAATTTAATGTTGAGTCGTAGTTGCAAGGTGTTTACAACTGGGATTTCATGATTTCCGCTCTGTTAGTTGCTCTCCGCGAAGGCGTTGAGGCCGCTCTGGTCGTCGGCATCGTCCTGGTCTATCTGAATCGGACGGGCAGGCGTGCCCTGAGGACCTACGCCTGGGCCGGGGTCTTTCTGGCCTGTGCCGCCAGCGTTGCCGCTGCCCTGCTGCTCCAGCACTGGGCCATTAGCGAAGACGGATTTGAAGGCCTGCTGATGTTACTCGCATCGGGCCTTGTGGTCACCATGATCGTGTGGATGAATCGCGCGGCGCGCACGTTGCGGAGGGAAATCGAACAGCGCGTCGAGTCCTACGCGCTGAAATCAACGCGGGCGGCCGGCTGGGCTGTGGGCGCGTTCGTTTTTTTCATGGTGGTGCGGGAGGGCGCCGAGCTGGTGCTGATTCTTCGCGCGGTGGAACTCTCGACCGCCGGCGTACAAGTGTGGATCGGGACCCTCGCGGGAATTGCAATTGCCGTCGGCGTCGGCGTGTTTTTCTTCCAAGGCACCTTGAAAATTCCGCTGCACCGATTTTTCGCGGCAACGAGCGTGATCCTGATGGTCGTGGCGTTTCAGCTGGCACTCACCGGCGTACACGAATTGAGCGAAGCGATGTGGATCTGGTCCAGCAAGGCGGAGATGGCCTACGTAGGCCCGATCGTACGCAACGAAGTTTTCTTTTTCGCGGTGATTCTGGGAGCCGCGGTTTTGGTGGTTCTTCGCGAATGGTTTAGCGCCCGCAAACCGCCGGAAAATGCCGCCGCGAGTCCCGCGCAAAGGCGCATGCGCGAATGGGAATATCGCCGCCAGCGTCGCTGGAGCTTTGCGGCGGCGACTCTCTGCTCCCTGGTGGTTGTCGCGCTGGCGGCCGAATTTGCATACGCGCGTACGGTGAATGCGCTGGCGCCCAGCAAGACACTGGCCGCAGAGAACGGCCAGGTGCGAATTCCTCTCACCGAGCTGACGGATCAGAGCTTGCATTTCTACACGGCGGATGTGAACGGGACCGTGATTCGATTCCTGGTGATCCATCAGACGAACGGCAACTTTGCGACAGCGCTGGATGCCTGCCAGATTTGCGGGCGCGCCGGTTACCGGCAGGAAGGCCAGAACATCATCTGCCGCAATTGCGGCGCGTCGATATACGTGCCCTCGATCGGCGAGCACGGCGGCTGCAATCCGATCCCGGTGAAATCGACGATTGCCGGCGGCGAAGTGATTGTCGATCTATCGGCACTCCTTGATTCCACCTCAATGATTCACGGCTGACATGTTTTTTCGACTGGTTCGCGAATCCTTCGTGCGTAATCCGCGCCGAAAAGCCCTGACGGCGGCCGCCTTGGTGCTGGGCATGGCCGTGGCAACCGCGACGCTTTCGATTGCGCTGGAAGTGGGCGACCGCATGGCGCGAGAATTTCGAAGCCTGGGCGCGAATCTGATCGTGACCCCGCTTTCCGATACGCTGCCGCTCGAAATCGGCGGTGTGGATTACCGGCCGGTGGACGATGGCGCGTATTTGCACGAAGCGGACCTCGGCAAACTGAAGACCATTTTCTGGCGGCACAACATTTTGGGATTCACGCCGTTTCTGGATGTCCCGGCGAACTCCCCTTCGGTTGCCAGTGCCGGCTCCCCGGCGTCATCGAACGTCACCGTGATCGGCACGTGGTACGAACACCGTGTGCCGGTGCCGGACGGAACAACTTTTGTGACTGGTTTGAAGTCGACTCATCCGTCGTGGCAAATACGGGGTGGTTGGTTTCACGACGATGCACAAGAAGCCGTCGTGGGCGCGGGACTCGCTGCGAAAAATCCCGACGCCTTGGCCATCGGCAAGGCTGTTTCCATCGGGCAGAAAGGTGGCTCAGGCAATCTGGGCCCTCTCATGGTCACGGGAATCGTCTCCACCGGAGGCAACGAGGACAACGCGATCCTCGTGCCGCTTTCCGTTGCTGAGAAGCTTTCGAATCGCCCTGGAGAGTTCCGGCAGCTTTTCATCAGCGCGATCACCAAGCCGGCTGATGCGCTTGCCGATCGCGATCCGAAATCGCTGACGCCTGCCGAATACGACCGCTGGTTCTGTTCGCCCTATATTTCGTCGATCAGCTACCAGATCGAACAGGTGCTGCCCGGGACGGACGTGCGAGCGATTCGGCGCGTGGCGGATTCAGAGGGGAAAATCCTCTCGCACGTCAGCGCGCTGCTCTGGATCGTCACACTGGCGGCGCTGGTCGCCGCGGCACTGGCCATTGCGGCCACGTCAGCGGCGGCCGTGCTGGAGCGGCGGGCGGAAATTGGAGTAATGAAGGCGATCGGCGCGACCAATACATCCGTCACTTCCCTTTTTCTGGCCGAGCATTTGACGCTGGCATTCATTGGAGGCATTCTCGGTTTTGTGGTAGGCGCGGCACTGGCACGCATGCTCGGCGAGAGCGTTTTTGGAACGCCGGCCTCGCCGCGCCTGGTGTTGCTACCGATCATTCTAGCCATTGCGGCGCTGGTCGCGTTGATCGGCGGCCTGATTCCCCTGCGGCGGGCGGCACGATTCGATCCCGCGCCGATCCTGCGGGGCCAATAGTGTTCGGCCGCCTGCTCTGGAAGCTTCTACGCAGCAATCGTGGGCGGTTGGCGGTGGCGCTGGTTGCCGTGATCAGCGGTGCTGCGGTGATTTCGGCTCTGCTCACTGTCGAGCTCGATGTTTCCCGCAAGCTTACACAGGAATTCAGGCTTCTCGGACCGAACATCGTCGTTTCCGGTAAGAACGCCGATCAGAGCGTCGACTTCGGCGGCCTGGGCGTCCCCTCGGCCAACGCGGCTCCACCTGCATTCGGCCTCAGCAATTCCGCGGCGGGTCTTGAGTCTGCGACCATCGCCGCTGCGGCGCCGTTTTTCTTCAGCGTAACGCGTGTTTCTGGAACTCCTGTAGTGACCGCAGGCACCTGGCTGGACCAACTCGCCAAACTGAATCCCACATGGCGAATGCAGGGCAACTGGATCGCGTCGCGCGATGATGCGTCGCTCTCCCTGATCGGTCGCAAAGCCGCACGCCAATTTGCCGTCGCCCCGGGCGATTCGATCGTGCTCGACTACGACGGGAGCCAAACGATGCTGCACGTTGCGGGCGTGATCGATTCAGGCGCCGCAGACGACAACCAGATTTTTGTCAGCCTCCCGGTCGCATGGAAGCTGACGCGACAACCAGATTTCGTGACGTTGTGGCAACTGAACGTGACCGGTTCGGGAACAACGATCGCGGATTACGCCGCGCATCTTGCAGCCGCGTTCCCCCAATATGAAGTGCGGCCCGTGCGCGCAGTCACCGACGCGGAGGGGAATCTGTTGGGCCGCACGCGGTTGCTGATACTCTCGATGATCGTGCTGATCCTGGCGTTGACGGCTCTGTGCGTGCTTGCGACGATGGCCGCGCTGGCAACGGAGCGCCGCGCGGACGTGGGATTGATGAAGGCGCTCGGTGGAACGATCGCGCGCATTGTAGGATTGTTCCTCGCCGAACTCGGAGTGCTGGGTGCTGCCGGCGGCGCGATCGGCTGCGTCGCGGGCGTGGTGCTGGCCCAATGGATTGGCCGCCGGGTTTTCGGCGCATCGATCGAGCCGCGATGGGAAATTTTCCCGCTTACGATCGTATTGATGGTTGTCGTGGCCATGGCGGGTGCACTGCCATTGCAACGGCTTGGAAACGTGGAACCTGCTGTGATTTTGCGAGGGGAATAGTGGCACCGCTGGTCCAAATCGAAAATCTGCGCAAGGAATTTGGTGGGGTGCGCGCGCTGGACGGCGTTTCCTTCGACGTGCAATCCGCCGAGTGGATTGCGATCATGGGCCCTTCGGGTTCGGGCAAGACCACGCTGATCAACATCCTCGGCGGGCTGGACACGCCGACTTCGGGTCGCGCGCTGGTCGACGGCGTGGACGTGGCACGACTGGACGAAGGCGGGCTGGCGCGATTCCGCGCTGAGAAAATCGGGTTCATCTTTCAGCAGTTTCACCTGGTCGCCTACTTGACGGCGCTCGAAAACGTGATGCTGGCGCAGTATTTTCATAGCACCACGGACGAAGCCGAGGCACGCGAGGCGCTGGGCCGCGTCGGACTGGCCGATCGCATTGAACATTTGCCGAGCCAGCTGTCGGGCGGTGAGCAGCAGCGCGTGGCCGTCGCGCGCGCACTGATCAATTCACCCAAGCTGATTCTCGCGGACGAACCCACCGGCAACCTGGATGAAACCAACGAAGGAATCGTGCTGAAGCTGCTGCGGGACCTGCATGCGGACGGGCACACGATCCTGATGGTGACGCACGCGCCCTCGATCGGCGAGCTCGCCGACCGGCGCATCGATCTGGCGCACGGCAGGCTGGCGGTCGAACACGCTACGCGGCGCCTCTAGCGCCCGGCGAGGAATTTGTACTGCTCGGCGGTGAGTGGCACGACCGAAAGCCGTCCGATTTTCACGAGCGGCGAATCGGCGAACAGTTTGTGCGATTTGATTTCATCGAGGCTGACCGGTTTCGCGATCGCCTTTCCAGCTTTGATCTTCACTATCGGCTTGCGCGGATCTTTGGCGTCCACCGACACGACCGTCGCGGTTCCCACCGCGGTTCTGCGATCGCCGGTTTCGTAAATTACGAGGTGCGCCCCGGGCACCATTTCCCGCAGGTGCTTCACGGCAGTCGGATTGGAGACGCCGTCCCACTGCGTGGCGCCGTCGCGCCGCAAATCCTCAAATGAGTATTCCGATGGTTCGGTTTTGAGCAAATATGCGATCGACATCGAGAGTTTTCGCCTCCTCGGGCAGCGGATCATTCCAGAAGATGTCTAGTATCGGCCGAGCCGTCGCATTCGCGCAAGCCACCCGAGGGGGTAGCCGGTGCGACGGCCGCTCCCCGTGCTCGCCGAACACGAGGATGTATAATGGCGAAGCATGAAATTCTTGAACCAGATTCTGGCGATCGCGATCGTGTTCGCGCTGCCCGCCTCAACATTGGCGCAGAGCCCCCAGTCGCTCAACGCAACGATTTCACGGGATGCTTGCCCGACCAGCTCGCGCTGGTTCGACTTTGACGTGTATCGTTTCGGCGAACTCCGGGGCCAGGCGCCGATCTGGCAATGGGGCCCCGGCCCGGCTTTCTTTTTCAGCTCCGGGCTGGCGATCGACGCCGATGGGGCGCCGAATGCCTACAATGCCGACGACACGGGCCTCGATTACCTGTTCAATGCCGGCCAGCCCGGACAATGGGATGGAATCGTTCAAGACGAAGACGGCAATCCCTTTGTGCAGGGCCCAGACGATCCATTTCCCGGCTATTACATATCCTGCACCGCGCTGTTTGACCGCACGAAGCGGCACGACGATCCCGCGCGGTTCGTGGATGCTACGCAGATTCCCTACGTCGCATTGCCGGGCGACCTGGCCGAGCGGACGGGAGCACGCCTGGGGGATATCGTCTTGGTATTCAGCGAGCGAACCGGGAAGTATTCGTATGCGATCTTTGCGGATATCGGCGCACTGGGTGAAGGCTCGATCGCTTTGGCTGAGAATCTCGGTATCTGGTCAGACGCGCGCCGGGGCGGGAGCCGGGCCGGCGTCTCCTACGTCGTGTTCCCGGGATCCGGCGACGGCCGCCCCAAGCCCGCTGACGAAATCAATCGGCGCGGTGCGGCTCTCACGGCGCACTGGAGCGGCGCCGAAGGAATCTTGTCGTGCGCCGGCATGGCCGCCGACAAAATTGCAAATTCCGTCGACCGGGCCCGAGACAACAAGACTGTTCCCGCTGAACAGACCCCCGACCCTGTAGAAAGGCCGGTCGATGCCGCTGCCAATTGATCCGCGGAAGACGCCCACGGAGGTGAGAGTACACGTCACCTCGGGGGAAGGCGTGGCCATCGCGTGGTCTGACGGGCACACCAGCCGCTATACGTTTCCCTACCTGCGCGACAACTGCCCCTGTGCCACGTGCAACGACGAGCGCGAAACGAAAGCGCAGGACAAGACACGCAGTGCCGATCTGCTTCCGATGTTCAAGCCGCGCGTGACAGCCAAAGCCGCGACGTCGGTGGGAAATTACGCGATTCAGATCCAGTTTTCCGACAGCCACTCGACCGGCATCTACAGCTTCGAGGCTCTGCGCGAAATGTGCCCCTGCGAGAGCTGCGCGCGCGAATTTCGCCCTGCAGTTAAACGAACCACCGCATAACCGCCGGGTTTCCAGATTCAAAGAAGCGATGCAAGCAATTGAAATAAAGGATGCTGCAGGCTCGTCTTCCTTTCGCGCAATTTTCCACGTATAGTTTCGACGTTTATTAAACGTTTATGTCTGTGACTCCCACAGGTTCTTCTCCGGCCCTGCACTCGGTTCGTCCGGTCGCCAAGGTGTTAGTCGCCACCACTGCGATGTTGGCGTTCATTTCCTATTGGCGGGCCGCCGCGATCGTTTTGAACGACCTCGCATCCTCCGCGTATTACGCGGGCGGTGAGGCGGAACAATTCATCGGCAAATCGGCGCCGTGGTTCATTTTCGCGACGATGCTGCTGTCGTACGCGGTGTCGCAGCTGTACGTCGAAAGCTGCAGCATGTTCGTACGCGGCGGCGTCTACCGGGTAGTGAAGGAAGCGATGGGCGGGGCGCTGGCGAAGTTCTCTGTTTCCGCACTGATGTTCGATTACATCCTCACCGGCCCGATCAGCGGAGTGTCCGCCGGACAGTATCTGGCGGGACTGCTGAACGAACTGCTGGTGTACGCCCACATTCATTTCACGCTGGCGCCCAATGCCGCGGCGGAAATGCTGGCGGTGGCGGCCACACTCTATTTCTGGTGGCAGAACATCAAAGGAATTTCCGAATCGAGCGAAAAAGCGCTGTGGATCATGCAGCTGACGACCGTCATGGTGATCGCTCTGATCGCCTGGTGCGGATACACGCTGCTGGTGCGCGGAGGCCATCTGCCCCCCGCTCCGCGGCCTCGGAACATCGTGATGAGCGACCACGCGCTCGGCTGGCTCGCGCACAGCCACATTCTGCAGAGTTTCACCTTGGTCGCCGTATTCGTGGGTCTCGGGCACTCCGTGCTGGCGATGAGCGGCGCAGAGTCGCTCGCGCAGGTCTACCGCGAGATCGAACACCCCAAGCTGAAGAACCTGAAAAAAGCGGCGCTGGTGATTTTCATCTACAGCATGGTGTTCACGTCCCTGGTTTCCTTCTTTGCGGTGATGATCATCCCGGACAAGACGCGCCCGCAATATTTCGAGAACCTGATCGGCGGTCTGGCGATGAGCCTGACCGGGCCTTTTGTCGCGCGACTGATCTTCCACATTTTTGTCGTGGTCGTCGGGACGCTGATTCTCTCCGGCGCCGTGAACACCGCCATCGTGGGATCCAACGGCGTTCTGAATCGCGTCTCCGAAGACGGCGTGCTCTCGGACTGGTTCCGCCAGCCGCACCCCAAGTTCGGCACATCACACCGCATCATCAATATGGTGGTCGCACTTCAGATCGTGATGATCATTCTGAGCCGTGGCGACGTCACGTTTCTTGCGAACCTCTACGCGTTCGGCGTGATCTGGAGTTTCGTTCTGAACGGTACCGCCGTACTAGTCTTGCGTTATACGCAGCCACAAGCCCGCGAATTCAAAGTCCCGCTGAATTTTCGCATTGGCAATACAGAGTTACCCGTCGGAGTGGCGCTGATCACGCTGGTGCTGTTGTCGATCGCGGTCGTCAACCTGTTTACGAAACCAGCTGCGACGATTTCCGGCGTCGCCTTCTCGGCGGCGCTTTTCGCGGTGTTCGAGATTTCCGAGAAGCGTATTCAGGCCCAGAAACGTACGCGCGGCGAACGGCACGTGGAGCTGGATCAATTCAATCTGACACAGGCGGGCGACCTGTCGTTGCAAAACATCGGCGTGGCGCCTAAGAATATTCTCGTGCCAGTCAGCACGCAGTACGCACTCTATCCCCTGGAGGCGGCGCTGCGGCGGGCCAAGCGGCGCGAAGCAGAAATCGTAGTCCTGCACGTACGGATTTTGCGGCGCGCCGCCACCGGCGAGTACGATTTATCGCCCGATCAGCTTTTCAGTACGATCGAGCAGCTGCTTTTCACGAAAGTCTTGGCGCTCGCGGAAAAAGAAGGCAAGCCGGTACGGCTGGCGGTCGTTGCTGCAAATGATCTGTGGGAAGGCGTGCTGCGCACCGCGGACAACCTGCAATCGAGCACCGTCGTAGCCGGGAGCTCATCGAAGATGGACCTGCAGGAGCAGGCCCGGGAAATCGGTTTTGCCTGGGAGCGCATGGGCGAGCCGCGCCCGCGCGTGACCCTGGAGATTCTCACGCCCCAGGGACAGGAGCAGATTTTCTATCTGGGCCCGCATGCACCGCGGCTCACACCCAAGGAAATCGACCTGCTACACCGCGTCTGGTTGGAACTGAGCGATCCCCTGCCGGGGGAAGAGGTTCATCATCACGACATCGTTCATTTCGCTCTTGCCGAGGTCGAACGGGAAATGTCGGAAGGACACACGCCCGCCGTCCTCGAACGCCTGCGCGAACACCTGAACGAGATCAAGAGCCGCCGCATCAATCCGTCAGGGACGTAAGCGCCGCCGCCCGCGCGTGCGCTCCTACGCCGGGCGGACTTCCGAAGTGCACGCCGGGCAGCGGGTGGCCTTCAACGGAATCTGCGTCAAACAGTACGGGCATTCCTTCGTCGTCGGCGTAGCGGCAGGTGCAGGCTTGCTCCAGTGGTTCACCTGCCGCACCAGCAAGAAAATCACGAACGCCACGATCAGGAAATCGATCACCGTGTTCAGGAATATCCCGTAGTTGATCGTGGCCGCGTTCGCCGCCTTCGCCGCCGCCAGCGTGGAATACGAGGTCCCCGAAATATTCAGAAACAAGCTCGAGAAATCGACCCTACCGATGATTAGCCCCAGCGGCGGCATGATGATGTCGCCGACAAACGAGGTGATGATCCTGCCGAATGCCGCACCGATGATGATGCCCACGGCCATATCCAGCACGTTGCCGCGCATCGCAAATGCCTTGAATTCTTTGAACATGATCGCCCCCTGAATTTCACGGTTGAGTCGGTTGTCTTGAGTCGACGATCTCGGACGGGAGAAATCGCCTGGAAGAATTCATGCGGATTTCGCCGGCTCCGCAGCGCCTGAGAGTAGCGGGAACCCTCCCGGCTGGCAAGCTGAAACGGTGCGAAACGCCCCCTGGCTATGGCTTGGCGCGCACCAATAAAACCGCTACCGTGATTCCCCGCACCACGAGCACGCCTCCCGCCAGCGTTACCAACAGCACCGTATCGCGCAGGGGCAGAAGCCGGATTCCCAATACTAGAAATCCCACGAGCATCAACGATCCCGCTTGAATTCGCGAAGGCCAGCGATCGCCGGGCTGCTGCGAACGCAGCAATATGCGAAAGCCCCAGTAGATCAGCACCCCCCCAAGAATCAACAGCGCCGCCGGATACGCCGGCATCCCGACCGTCCGCGTCAGCGCGATCAGGATTAACATTGCGCCAAGCAGCAAAAGGATGAATTCGCTCAAGAGCCGGAAAAGTGTGGCGGTGGTCGGCATCGACGTGGCTATGCGGGCGGGATTATCGCGCTTGCACTTCGCTCGTGCAAGCCGTTGGTCGACAGCCTGACGATTGCTATACTGTTGCGGTTTGGGACCGGCTTCTGAATCCAACTACACACTCTTGCTATCTAATGGGCCCGGGGGAGAAAAGTGCATAAAGTCATCATCATTGGCAGCGGTTGCGCGGGACTGACCGCCGCGATTTATACCGCTCGGGCGGACCTAAAACCGCTTGTCCTGGACGGATACGAGCCCGGCGGCCAGCTCGCGCTGACCACGGAAGTGGAGAATTTTCCCGGCTTCCCCGAGGGCATCCTTGGCCCAGAGTTGATCGAGCGCACGCGCAAGCAGGCGCAGCGTTTCGGCGCGGAGTTTCGCTCCGGCGCGGTGGCTTCGGTCGATCTCAGCAAACGTCCATTCAAGGTGGTCGTCGGCAAGGAAACGTTCGAGGCGGAGACGCTGATCGTCGCAGCCGGCGCTTCGGCGCGGATGTTAGGAATCGAATCGGAGCGCAATCTTCTCGGGTATGGCGTTTCCACCTGTGCCACATGCGACGGCGCTTTCTTTCGCAACCGCGACATCATTGTGGTCGGCGGCGGCGACACCGCGATGGAAGAAGCGACTTTCCTCACGAAGTTTGCCAAGAAAGTTTACCTCGTTCACCGACGCGATGAATTTCGCGCGTCCAGGATCATGCTCGATCGCGCCCATGCAAACGAAAAAATCGAGTTCGTTACGCCCTACGAGATCCGGGAAGTGCACGATGTGAGCAAGAAGTCGGTCGAGCTGGTTACCCTACGCAATACCCAGGACGGCACCGCCAAGACCGTCGCCGTCGAAGGCGTTTTCGTCGCCATCGGCCACGATCCGAATACGAAGGTCTTTAGAGGTCAGCTCGATATGGACGAAAACGGCTACCTGATCACCTCGCATGGTCCGAAGACCAACGTGGAAGGCGTCTTCGCCGCAGGCGACGTCCAGGATCATCACTATCGCCAGGCCATCACCGCCGCCGGTTCCGGCTGCATGGCAGCCATCGAAGCCGAGCGTTACCTCTCGGCCAAGAGCGCCTGAGAAGCTTCGACCGAAGGATTCGCGTCGATCCGAGATAGGAGCCCATGCGCCGAGTGGTTCCTCCGCGACGGGGCTCGCTGCTTTTGGGGACCGTCGGGCTTATCACGTTTTGTCTGGCAACCACACGTGCTGACGAAACGGGGGCTCAGAAGCTGTTCCTTCAAAGACTCGTCGCCGCTGCGATCGCGCGCACGAAACATCACGTCCGTTACGACCCTGCATGCGTTCGAATTCCATATCCCGGCGGCGATGTTCGCGCCGATACGGGAGTCTGTACGGACGAAGTGATTCGCTCGTTTCGGGGCCCGGGCGTCGATCTTCAAAAATGAGGTTCACGAGAACATCGTGGTGAATTGGACCGCTTATCCTCACGACCGTCGCTGGCAGCAAGCGCATCCCGACACGAACGTTGTCACGTGGCATCCGGGTGGCCAAGTCCCCCACATTGGAATTGTAGTCGATCGGAAATTGCCGGGCAGCGATCGCTCCATGGTCGTTCACAACCTTGGAGCGGGACCGCAAATGGAAGACGATCTATTCCGCTGGAGGATCACCGGCCACTACCGCTACGACGGGGCGGCGCACTAGGAAACCCCGGTCAGTTTCCGGCCGCTGTGGCAGGCGTCGAGAGGCTTCCCGATTCGCCGGTAAGCAAAATCAGACGGATCGCTTGCACAAACGCGTCCTTCGATTTCTGACCCACGAAATAGCGCGCCAGGTGGCCATCGCGGCCATAGAAATCCGTTTGCGGCATCGTGCCGCGCCAGTCCGGATTCACTCCCTGATAGAACGCATCGGCATCGATTCCCGGTCTCTCGCGATAGTTGGGAAATCCAGGCTGGCTCTTGTCGAGGAATTGCCGGACCAGACCGAGGTCCGCGTCTTCATCTAGACTCACGCCAACCACGGCGAGTCCCTGCGGTCCGTACTCTTTGGAAAGCGAAATGATCATCGGGTATTCCTCGCGGCAAGGCTGGCACCAGGTGGCCCAGAACGTCACCAGCAAGCCCTTGCCGTGATACTTCGCGATCATGTCCTTGTAGCCCGCCAGGTCGACAAGTTGCGGATCGCCGGGCTTCACGTCGGCCGCCGACGCCACGTTTGCCCCGGCAATCGGCGGACGAGCGGAGCTCAACGCTGCGAACGCCATGAAGAGCACCAGCGAAATCGAGAACAGAATTTGTCCTGGCGTGCGCACAGTCAATCACCCCATGGAACAATCTTAGCCGTTCTCCGCCGGACACGGCAACTAGGGTGACGCAAACGAGTAACGGGTCCGGACGGCCCTGCGCGACCGCTCCAGGCTTTTCACGGTGAAATTTGGCGATACAAAATTGGTTTGCTAGTTGTATCCTAAGACCCAGCGCGAACGTTCGTTTAAGGCAGCGCAGATCCTAGGAGAACGCTAGATGGCTTACGTGATCGCCGAGCCGTGCATCGGAACAAAAGATAGCGCTTGCGTCGATGTCTGCCCTGTGGATTGCATTCATCCGCGCAAGGACGAAGCGGGATTTGAAGCCGCGACGCAGCTCTACATCAACCCCGATGAGTGCATCGACTGCGGCGCGTGCGTTCCTGTCTGCCCGGTGACGGCGATTTTTGCGCTGGAAGACCTGCCCGAGAAATGGGCCGGCTACACGAAAATCAACGCCGACTACTATAAGAAGGCGTAACCATCGTAAGCTCAGCCGCGAGTCCGTCGTGCCTTCGAGCTTCCTCCTGAAATGAATCTGATCCGCGGCAAGGGCTGCGAATCTGCTCCCCCATCCAGCCACTTCCGCGCATCGTCGCGCAGCTCGCGCAGCACAATTCCTCGATGCACCTCGGGGAATTGATCGAGCTTGGCCAGACCTGCAGCGAGCAACGACCTCAATCCGCGCGTGTTCCCGCGTCCACGATGATGAAACGCCGCTGCAACCTGAATCAGGCCCTGGAGGAAGGTCTTCTCGGGCTCGAACGCCTTGAGCCACGATTGCTCCCACACTTCGTGCGATTCGAAGAACTTACCCGAGTTGAAGAGCACGATCCCGCGCCGAAATTCTTCACTTTCTCCCATCGCCCGCCCGTTGAATTGCCGCTAGAATTCTGGCGCGATCATAGCAGCCTGCAAACTCGCGAGCGACCATGGAAATCAAAATCGAACTGCCGGATGTGAAGCTTGGCGTCGTGGAAGCCGACGCCCTCCGCGTCGCGCCCGCCGATGAAACCCTTTCACGGCTGCTGGACGACGTCTGCAACCGGAAATTTCGCGAGCTCACGATCGAAGCACTTGCCGAGGCCGGGTCGACGCGCGCCGTCCGGTCAATGTTCCGCGCCTGGGAGATGGACCCGTCCAAATACCGTCCATCATCGGAAGCTCTGCTCCGCCGAATCATCCAGGGTAAGGGGATCTACCGCGTCTCCAACGTGGTCGACATCGGCAATCTGATTTCAATCGAAACGGGATGGCCGCTCGGGTGTTACGACCGCGCGAAAATCCTGCCGCCGATCGTATTCCGCCACGGAACTGCCGGCGAACGCTACGAAGGCATCGGCAAACGCACTTGGCACCTCGAAGTCCGCCCGGTGCTGGCCGATGCGGACGGCCCCTTTGGCAGCCCTGTCAGCGACTCGACCCGCAGCATGATCACCGAAGCGGCGCGCGACGCCCTGGTCGCAATTTACGCACCCGCCGGAGCGTCCGATGCATCCATAGAGGTGGCCATGGCGCGCCTCGGTGAACATCTGAGCGGTTTCGCCGGCGCTTCGGCGGTGCGCTTCAGAATATGCCCGCGATGGGCCTTCGACGACGCGCGCTGATTAAATCCAAAGTCTCTGCCAGTGCTCGGCCCGAACCGGGTTATTCTGTGGCGCGTTCCTGAGGCTCGCGGTGCCCAAATTCGAGCTCGTCCTCCTGATCCACGCCCACCAACCGGTCGGCAATTTCGACGCTGTACTCGAACGCGCATACCAGGATTCCTACCTGCCGTTCATCGAAGTACTTGAACGCCATCCCTCGATCCGTATGGGCCTCCACTATACGGGCCCGCTGCTTGAATGGATGGAACGCGTGCATCCGGAATATTTCGACAAACTTCGCGCGCTAACCGCCTCGCGACAGATCGAAATCGTCGGCGGCGGCTTTTACGAGCCGATCTTGGTGACGATCCCTCCCGAAGATCGTCAGGAACAGATCGCGCGTCTGACGGCGTACGCCGAAAAACATTTCAAGTCCCGGCCGAGCGGCGCGTGGCTGGCCGAGCGCGTCTGGGAGCCGCAGATCCCGTCCAGCTTTGCATCCGCGGACGTGGATTACACCCTGGTCGACGACAATCATTTCCTCGGCGACGGGTTCGAACTCGAACAGCTTTTTGGTTATTACATTTCCGAAGACCTGGGGCAGATGGTGAAGGTGCTGCCTGGGCTGAAGGTGCTCCGCTATCTGATTCCTTTCCGCGACGTGCACGAAACCACGGACTTCCTGCGTGGCGCAGCCGAGCGCCATCCCGGGGGCTTCGCGGCCATGGGTGACGACCTCGAAAAATTCGGCGTCTGGCCTGAAACCCACAAGCTTTGCTACGTCGACGGCTGGCTCGATCGATTTTTTTCCGAGGTCGAAAGAAACTCGGACTGGCTGTCTACCTCCACTCCCGGCGATGCCGTTGCATCTCACTCAACGCTGGGCCGCGCCGACCTGCCGGCGGCTTCTTATACTGAAATGATGGAGTGGTCGCTCGCCACCCCGGCCCGCGAGCGTTACCATCGTCTGCTCGACGAGTTTGCGTCGCGCACCGACTTGATGCCGTTCCTACGCGGGGGTATCTGGCGCGGATTTTTTTCCAAATACGCCGAGGCGAACCTGCTGCACAAAAAAATGCTGCACGTCTCAGAAAAGGTTCATCGCCTGGCGCGCAGCCGCCGTTTCGATCGCGCGTTCCGCCGCGCACGCAGCGCAGCTCTTACTCTTCTGCTGCGAGGCCAGTGCAACGATCCCTACTGGCACGGCGTATTCGGCGGACTGTATTCGCCTCACCTGCGTACCGCGAACTGGACTGCGCTGGAGCAGGCCGAAACCATCGCGGACATGCTCGCGCACCACAAAAAGCCCTTCGCGCACGCCGCCATGCTCGATTTCGACGCCGATGGCCGCGACGAAATCTACTTCACTTCCGACCGCTATGCCGCGCTGCTGACGCCGGACGACGGCGGCACGATTGCCGCGCTCGATTTCCGGCCGCCCAACGTTACGCTCATCAATTCGCTCGCCCGCCGCCCTGAAACCTACCACGCGAAGCTGCGCGATCTTTCCACAGAGCACTCGCAGGGAGCGCAATCGATCCACGATCAAACCCGGGCGAAGGAGGAACACCTCGAGCGCTGGCTCCAATACGATCGCTGGCCGCGAAATTCATTCCGTTTGCTCTTGTTCGCGCGCGAGAGAACCCACGAGGACTACGCTATGGTCCGGCTCAACGAAGATGCGGCGCTCGCCGGCGGACGATACAGGGTCACCGGCTCGTCTTCCACCAGCGTTGCGCTCGCATCGGAAGCCGCCGACTGGGTCGCACTAAAGACTCTTTCCTTTTCACCCAGCCCGGCGGGTTTTGACATTGCGTGCGACGTTGCATTGCGCCGCATGGCCGCCGGTTCGGCACAGATCAGCATTGGTATTGAAGTCGTAGTCAACTTTCTGGCGCCGGCTGAGCCCAATCGATTTTTCGAGGTCGAGGGCCAGCAATACCCGTTGCGCTATTCCGCTCCCGCGCCCGCTCCCCTGCTCCGGGTCGTCGACGAATGGCAAAAAGCCACCGTCGCGCTGGAAGCTCCGGCTGCCCGCACTTTCTGGGTCGCACCGATCGAAACGGTCTCGGAGTCAGAGGACGGCTTCGAGCGGATTTATCAGGGCTCGCAGATCGCCGCCGTCTGGCCCGTAGAGCTGGACTCCGGCGCTGAATGGCGAGGCCAGCTCGTCCTGCGCGCCGCGCATCTTGATTGAGCGGTGGCCGCAGAGGTTTCGCGCGATCCATCGTGAATCTTTCTCTCGATTTGCGTGTCCGAGGCGCGGCTGCTAAAGTGCGGGAAGAATCAGAGTCAGGAGGCATCATGCCCGTTTCGAAAGAACTGCTCGACATTCTGGTCTGCCCGGAATGCAAGACTCCGGTAACGCCGACACCCGATCAGCTGGGCCTTAAGTGCGCCACCTGCAAACGGGTCTATCCCGTCCGGAACGATATCCCCATCATGATCGTCGCCGATGCCAGCATCGATTCGAATTGATCTTGGGAATTTGCTAAGGGTGGTCAAACTGAGGCGGAGGAAACTGCACGGAGTGATTCGAGAACTGCACCCAAAGCCGAACTTCCTTGGACCGGCTCTGCTTCAGTGCGTCGTCCTTCTCCGGAAACGGCGAATAAGGGCTCAGATCGACGATCACAACAACACCGGAAGATCCGTCGGGCGGCCGGTAAGTCCCCTTCACGTTGAAACTCTTTACCGGACCGTAATAACCGTCCGGCCCCCAATCGCCCTCAAAATCCTTCAGCGAATATGATTCCGAAGGGCTCCACATCCCGTAGCCCTTTTGCATATCCCCGGCAACCACCGCGTTCAGGAAATGGTACACCGCGACTTTTTCCGAGTGGTAGCGCAACAGCCACCAGATCGTGCCGCCGCCGATCACAACCAGCGCCAGCACCATGATCAGGTAGCGCCGCCATTTCGAATGCGGATGTTCTTCGGCCGCGTCCAGAAGCCCCACGAAATGTCCTCGAGTCACAATTGTCGCTTGAACAGCGCCAGGCTGCCTGAAATCATAATCGCAGAGAACCCGATCAAAATTAGCACGTCCATGTAAATCCCTTCAATGCCTGTATTCTTCAACGTCAGGTTCCGCAGCGCGTGCACCGTGTATGTAAATGGATCAATCACCGAAATCCAGCGCAGCCACGAGGGAAACGCCTCGGTCGGATACACCGCGCCCGAAGGGAAAAACAGCAGCATGTTCAGCACACCGAAAATCGCCCGTGGCACCAGAGGGTCGTCGATCCGCACCATCACCAGAAACATCAGGCTGATCATTGATAACGACGCCACCAAAATCACCACGCACAAATACAGCAGCCGGAGCGGATGCCACAAACCCGGGATTCCCGCGATCAACCCGCCGATGATCGTCAGGCACATTCCCGCCATGAACGCCTTCAGTGTTCCCGCACCGATCAGCCCCGCCACCAGTTCCGTTTTTCGAATCGGCGTCAGCAAATAGCCTTCGTGTAAACCGCGATTCTTGTCGTCGATGTAGGTAATTCCGCCGCCGATCATCGCCGTGATGAAAATTCCCATCGCCGTCGATCCCGCCAGCAGATACTTAATGTATTCGATATATGGATAGACCTCGACGATGTTCAGCTCCACCTGCCCGTCCAGCCGCCCCGTAACGTCTGGTGCGTTCAGCGCGGTCGTCATGTCCTGCGCGCTTTGCATCAGCGAGCTCGAAATAAACTGATCGGTGTTGTCCTCGGTGAAAACCAGTCGCGGTCGGTCGTGCTGGTAATAGCGGCGCGAAAAATCGTGGGGAATATCGATGACTCCCTTCACAAATCCTGCGCGCAAGTCGTCCACCGCACGCGGAAACGAACTGTACTGGACGATACGAAACGTTCGCGGCCCCGCGCTGATCCCGTCGAACATTTCCTCGACCCTCCGCGACTCGACGGAATGATCCTCGTCGACGAAAGCGATGTCCGCGTTCTTGATTTTCCCGCCGAAGGCATACCCGAGCACCACCAGCTGCACCAACGGAAAAATCAGAGAACTGAGCATCAGCGCCGGGCTGCGAAAGAATTTCCGCATGTCCCGCTCGATCAGCGCATTCACACGATACAGTTTCATTGATGGCAATCCCTTCCATGCCTCAAAGCCAGTCGCTACCCGATCCTAGAGGCTCGAAGATCTCGCTCAGAGGTCAAGAGTGGCAAAGGCACGCGGGACCTTCCCCCGGAGATTGCGACATACCGTTACCGTGAAAAAGGACTCGGTTGGTACGTGGCCTTCTGCGGCGCGTCCCGCAGCTCCATGCCCGTGTAGTGCAGGAACACGTCGTCGAGCGTCGTACTCTGTACGATCACGCGCTTCACCGTTACTTTTTTCGCGCGTGCCAGATCCATCAGCGCCGCGACCGTCGCGGGCCCGTCGTTCGACGTGATGTGCACCACGTCCTCCCGCGGCGAAATGCCCGTCGCGTGCGCCAGTCCCCGCAGCTGCTCGAGCCAGTCCGCCGGCGCGCCGACAAACTCCGCCTCCACCACCTCCGTACCCGGTACGTTGTCCTTCAGCCGCGTCGGTGTGTCCAGAGCCGCCAGCTTCCCGTGATCCACGATCGCAATCCGGTCGCAGAGCTTATCTGCCTCGTCCATGTAATGCGTAGTCAGCAGGATGGTCAGCTCGGACCGGTCCCGCAGCGACCGAATCATTTCCCATACATTGGTCCGCGATACGGGATCGAGCCCCGTCGTTGGTTCGTCCAGAAACATGATTTTCGGCGAATGTACCAGCCCGCGCGCGATTTCCAGCCTGCGCCGCATTCCGCCTGAAAACGTCCGCACCAGCGCATCGCGAAAATTAAGCAATTCCACCTGCTCCAGTAGCCCGTCGATCAGGGAATCGCGTTTGTCAGACGGCACTCCGTAGAGCTTCGCGTGAATTGCCATGTTTTCCTTCGCGGTCAGTTCTGGATCAGACGTAAACGCCTGCGGGATTACACCGAGCACGTTTCGTACGCCGTTTGCGTCCGTGGTCACGTCGTGGCCGCCGATGCGCGCGGTGCCCGAAGTCGGAGCCAGCAGCGTCGTCATCATGCGGATCAGCGTCGTCTTCCCGGCTCCGTTCGGCCCCAGCAAGCCAAAAATCTCTTGCCGGGCCACGGTGAAGCTAATGTCATTCACCGCGGTAAAATCGCCGAACTTCTTAACCATGTGATCCACTTCAATCGCATTCATGCGAATTTCCTGAAATCTCCGACTTTTCTCCGCGTTTGTGGGTCTCTCCGGCCAATCCGAAGGGTCTGAATCTTCCCCACGTCCGACTCTAGAGCTTCGCAAACCATGTCTTCTTCTGCGGAGGCGGCAACATCACCGTGGCCGTCATCCCGGTAAACAACCTCCGCCCCTCATTCGGTACGGCCACCTTGATCGCAAACGTCTTGATGTCCCGCTTCGTCCGGCTCACATCCCGCTGCGTCGCAAAATCACTCTCCACGCCCTTGAAAAACACCGGGCCCTGGATCACATCTCCGGAAGGCAGCCGAACCTTCAAAACCTGATTGAAATTAATCGAGTCAATGTAACTTTCCTCCACATCCGCCCGCACCCACAGATGATCCACATCGACCACCACAACAATCGGTGAACCTTGCGCGACCACCTCACCCTGCTTCGCCACTCGCACCGACACGATGCCATCGATCGGCGCATAAATCTTCGTATAGCCGAGCTGCGTCGCGGTTTCGGCGGCCGACGCCCGTGCCTGTTCCAGCTGCGCGATTGTCGTCGCCACCTCGCTGCCCCGCACATCCACTTGTTTGCGATTCGCCTTCGCCACGCTCAGCGCCGCGTCCTGTGCCCTAACTGAATCCTCGAGCGATTTCACGTTCGCCTCGGAGGCTTTCAGCGTAGCGTCCGCATGATCCCGGTCCTGCGCCGATTCGACGCCGCTGTCAAAAAGCTTCTGCATCCGGCCGTAATCGGTCTGGTCCCGCCAGAGCGTCGCTGTTGCCTGATCCAACTGCGCCCGGGTCGACGTCAGCATCGCCACCGCTTGCTGCACGCTGGCGCCCGTCTGATCGTCGGTCATCGAATAATTGTGATTCGCCTCGCTTACCTGCGCCTGCAGGCTCGCCACATTCGCGTTCGCCGCCGCTAGGCTCGCCTCCAGCTCCTTGGGATCGAGTTCCGCGATCAGATCGCCCTTCTTCACTTCTGAGCCTTCGTCTACGCTCAGGTTGACAATCCGCCCGGTAATCTGCGGGCTGATAATCACCTCGTTCCCGTCCACGATTCCCGTCAGGGGAATGTCCCTGTTCCACGGCGTCGTGAACAGGTAGAACGCCAGTGCGATCAGAAACACCATGCCGATGATGATGAAAGTTCTCTTGCTGCCGCTCATCCGATTTTTCCGCCTTGCCGCGCCATCGCGTGCTCCAGGAAATCCATCAGCGCCTTCTTTCTTGCGGCCACGGCCTGTGGCGACAGCAGGTCGTGCCCTGCAATCTGGCTGACGATCGGCGCCGATGCGAAATACGACGTGACCATCCCCATGGTGATGCTGGCCATCTGCTCCGGGTCGACCTTGCGGAATGCACCGGCCGCAATGCCGTCCGTGATCGTTCGCGCCAACCGCGCATACACCGGCCGGAAATACTCCCGCACCATCAGGTCGAAATTGCGGCTGCCCGCCATTGCTTCTCGAGCCAACAGCCGGGGATAGTTGGGATGGCTCGCCAGGAAATCGAAATAGCCGCTCACGTACCCGAAAAACATCTCGCGCGGCCCCGTGCTTTTCTTCGGCGCCGCCAGTACTCCACTCCGAAATTGCCGCAGCAGATTTTCGAGCACCGCGCGATGCAGCCGGCGCTTGTCGCCAAAGTAGTAGTACAGCATCGCTTTGTTCGCGTGCGCCGCGGTCGCGATTTCGTCCGTGCGAGCCCCTTCGATTCCCTGCGCGGCAAACTGCTGCTCGGCCGCAGCCAGAATCCGCCGCGCCGTGGCAGGATCCTCACTTTTTCTACGTCCACGGGCCATGTTTGTTTCAGACTCCCAGTCGACTCATATACTCGTCGGGATAGCGAGCGCCGATCGCCGAACCGCGTGGGGCGATACCGTCGAGCATTTTCAAGTCCGCCGGTGTCAGCGTCACGTCGAGCGCGCCGAGATTCTGATCCAGATACGTGCGCCGCTTCGTTCCGGGTATCGGCACGACGTCCGGCCCTTGCGCCAGCACCCAGGCGAGCGCCAGTTGCGCCGGCGTGCAGCCTTTTTCCGCCGCGATTTTTTCGATTCTCTGCACCAGCTCGAGATTTTTCTGGAAATTCTCGCCCTGAAATCGCGGAGAGATTCGGCGGAAATCCTTGGGCCCGAAGTCCGCGCTTTTCACCTGTCCGGTCAGAAATCCCCGCCCCAGCGGGCTGTACGGCACCAGTCCGATTCCCAGCTCGCGGCACGTCGACAAAATCTCGCCCTCCGGATCGCGGGTCCAAAGCGAATACTCGCTCTGCAGTGCCGTCAGCGGATACGTTTCGTGCGCGCGCCGGATGGTCTTCGCGCCCGCTTCTGAAATTCCCAGGTAGCGGACTTTGCCCTGCTCGATCAGCCGCGCCATGGCTCCGATCGTGTCTTCAATCGGCGTGCTCGTGTCGACCCGATGCAGATAAAAAAGATCGATCGTCGAAATCTTCAGGCGCTTCAGGCAGGCTTCGCACGCCTCCCGCACGTATTCCGGCTTCCCGTTCACGCCCAGAAATCGACCGTCCGGCTGCCTCATGTTCCCGAATTTCGTCGCCAGGATCACTTCATTGCGCCGCTTCGCCAGCACCGGCGCCAGCAGCTCCTCATTCGCTCCGCCGCCGTACATGTCCGCCGTATCCAGCATCGTGACTCCCCTGTCGATCGCCTGGCGCAGCGTCGCCAGGGACTCCCCATCATCCGGCGTCCCATATGACTGCGACATCCCCATACACCCCAACCCGAGAGCGGAAACCACGAGCGAGCTCCTACCCAAGCGGCGGTATTGCATCAGCCTTCTCCTCATCCAGGGAATCTGTATTGTTCAACTAACCAGTTAGTTTAATGAAGCAGTCTGCTTCTGTCAAGCATTCGAATCTCTAGGATTCCAGCGCGCCGCCGGAGCCGGCAGGCAGCTCGATCGAGTATTTCGTCCGCGCTTTTTCGCGATGCAGCTCAAAGGCCAGCTCGATCAGCCGATCGATCAGCTTCGTATAGGGCAGGCCGGAAGCCTCCCACATCTTCGGATACATGCTGATCGACGTGAACCCGGGAATGGTGTTCAGCTCGTTGATGAAGATCTTGCCCGTGCGATTCTCGAGGAAAAAATCGCAGCGTGCCATCCCGGTGCCGTCGATTGCCCTGAACGCCCGCTTTGCATATGTCTGAAAGGTCTCGACCTGTTTCTTTTTCAGCGGCGCCGGAATCAGCAGCTGCGTTCCCTGCTCCAGGTACTTCGCCGTGTAGTCGTAAAACTCGCGGTGCGGCAAAATCTCGCCGGGGATTGACGCGCGCACCTCGTCGTTGCCCAGGACTGAAACCTCGACCTCGCGCGCAGTGACGGCCCTCTCGATCATGATCTTCAGCCCGAACTCAGCGGCCGTATCGACCGCGGCGCCCAATTGATGCGCCGCTTTCACGCGGGTCATGCCGACTGAGGATCCAAGCGCTGCGGGTTTCACGAAAACAGGAAACTTGAATTTTTTCTTTGCGGCCTTAATCACCCCGGCCCGGTCCCGCTGCCATTCCGAGCGCCGCACCGCCAGAAACGGAACGATCGGCAAGCCCGCTTCGGCAAACAGCCGCTTCTGCACGTCCTTATCCATCCCCACGGCCGACGCTAGCACGCCGGCGCCAACGTAGGGGAGTCCCGCCAGCTCAAGCAAGCCCTGGATCGTGCCGTCCTCGCCGAAGGTTCCATGCATCACGGGAAACATCACATCGACGGTGATGCTCGGATGGCCCGAAGAAGGAGCAAGCGGGACGAGCGACGCCGAAGTGGGATCGGCGGGCAGCGAAACGCGCTCGCCCGACTTCAAAACCTCTGGCAGCATTTTCTGCGCTCCGGTGCCGACGAGCCACCGGCCATCTTTCGTGACGCCAATCGGCACGGCCTCGTATTTTTCGGGGTCGAGCGCGCGGATCACGGACGCCGCCGACGCCAGCGAGACCTCGTGCTCGCCCGAACGCCCTCCGAAAATCACGCCCACGCGCAGCTTTTTCTGAGTGGTCATCACAGGATCTTTTTCCCCAGGCCCGACAGCACGAGTTCGACGCCCAATAGCGCCGTCGTGTTGTGCAGATCGATCACCGGATTGATTTCGACAAGCTCGAAGGAAACCATCGTGCGGCTGTCAGCGATCATTTCCAGCGCCAGGTGCGCCTCGCGATACGTCACGCCGCCACGAACCGGCGTGCCGACTCCCGGCGCATCCGACGGATCGACGAAATCCATGTCGAGGCTCACGGCGATTCCCGCCGTGTCGTCGCCGGCGAAGCGAATCGCTTCGGCCATCACCTCGCGCATGCCGCGTTCGTCGATATCGCGCATGGTGAACACGTGCACGCCGGACTCCTTTGCGAAACGACGCTCCTTCGAATCCAGGTCGCGGATGCCCACCAGCGCCACGTTGCGTGGCTCGACCATCGGTTTCACGCCGGCCAAATCGACCAGCTCCGGCGGCCCGTAACCCATGATCGATGCCAGCGGCATCCCGTGTACGTTGCCGGAAGGCGAAGAATCCGGCGTGTTCATGTCGCCATGCGCGTCCAGCCAGATCACCCCGATGTGTTTGCCGGTCTTGCTGAAGTGAGCCGCGGCGCCGGCCACCGTGCCAACGGCGATCGAGTGATCACCGCCGAGCACCAGAGGAAACATGTCTTCCTCCAGCGTCTTGCGGACCCTTTCGGCAAGCCCCTTGCAGGTCTGCGCAATCTCGTCGAGGTAGCGCGCTTTCTTTTCGCCGTAGGGCTGCTCTTCTGCCTGCGGCACCATCACATTGCCTTCATCTTCGACCTGGCGGCCGAGCTGCTTCAGCCGCGATTGCAGGCCCGCGACGCGCAGAGCCGATGGCCCCATGTCGACGCCGCGGCGGCTCGCGCCCAGGTCCATCGGCACACCGATGATGCGTATTTTTTCGGCCATATTTGTCGCTTTTGTCGCCGACCCAGGACGGCGAAGGAGCTGCTCGAGGCGGTTCTAAGGATAGACGCGATAGAGCATGCGTGGGAAGGGGATGACTTCGCGAATGTGCTCGGTTCCGCAAATCCACGCCACCGTGCGTTCCAGACCCAGGCCGAACCCAGCGTGGGGCACGCTGCCGTAGCGCCGCAGGTCCAGGTACCACTGAAACGCCTCTTCGGGAAGGCCCGCCTCGTGAATGCGTCTCAGCAACGTCTCGTAGCTGGATTGGCGCTGCCCGCCGCCGATGATTTCGCCGCCCCCTTCCGGCGCGATCATGTCGAAGCTGAGCGCCAAATCGGGCCGGGCCGGGTCGGTGTCCATGTAAAAGGCCTTCATCGCCGCCGGATAGCGATGAATGACGACGGGCTTGTCGAACGTTTTCGAGATTAGCGTTTCTTCGTCACCCCCGAAATCGTCGCCCCATTTCGCAGGATTGCCGGCTTTTTGCAAGACACCGATGGCTTCGTCATAGCTGATATGAGGAAACGGCGGCACGATCTTCGACAGCTTTTCTACGTCGCGGCCGAGGGTGGCCAGTTCGCGCGCGCGATTCTCGACTACGCCCTGGACGATCGCGCTGACCAGGCCTTCGCCGAGCTCGATCATGTCTTCGAGATTCGCGAAAGCCGCTTCGGGCTCCAACATCCAGAATTCGGTGAGGTGCCGGCGCGTTTTCGATTTTTCCGCGCGAAACGTCGGGCCGAACGTATACACCTTGCCGAGCGCGGCGGCGGTGGCTTCCACATAGAGCTGGCCTGATTGCGTGAGATAGGCCTTCTGGTCGTCGATGTAGTTGACCTCGAAAAGCGTGGTGGTACCTTCGCAGGCCGCGGGCGTGAAAATCGGCGCGTCGGTGAGAGTGTAGCCCTGTGCGTCCATGAAATTGCGCGCGGCGCGGATTGCCTCCGCGCGAATGCGCAGAATGGAAGCCTGGCGCGGCGTGCGAATCCACAGGTGGCGCTGGTCGAGCAGGAAATCGACGCCGTGTTCTTTCAACTGAATCGGATAGGGCTGCGATTCTGGCACACGCTGGAGGACTTCGATCGCGGCGACGTGCATTTCGCAGCCACCGGGAGCGCGCGCTTCGGCCTGAATTTTTCCGGTGGCGATGACGCTCGATTCCTGCGTAAGCCCTTTAAGCCCGGCGAACGCTGCGGGCGTTTCCTTCAGCGAGACGACGCCCTGGATGACCCCGGTGCCGTCGCGAAAGATCGGAAACAGGAGCTTGCCGGATTCGCGCATGTTGTAAAGCCAGCCGCGAATGGTGATGACGCTTCCGGCATGCTGCGCAGCGTGCTCGATGGCAACAACGGGAACAAACGATTGCTCTGGTTGGTTCATGGATTCTTCGGTCGCGGGCATCACGCGCCGTGTGCGGAACGGGAGCCTTTCTCTTCAAGTTGCTTTTCGATTTTGTCAAACACCTCGCGAATCTGATCGAGCGACGGCGCGCCCGCCGCGATTTCCCTCAGCTCGAGAACCAGCGGCAGTCCTTCGGGCACCGAGGAAAATTCAGCCAGAGCCGCCCCCCAGTCGACGGTGCCTTCCCATGGAAGCAGGTGCTCATCCTTCTCGCCGTGATTATCGTGAACGTGCGCCGTCACAACGAGATCGCGCATCGCGTGGTAGCCGGGGACGGCACCGCCTTCGATGTGGGCGTGGCCCGTATCGAAGCAGAAGCGCAGCTTGTGCAGGTGGGTGTCCTTGACGAACTGCACGAGCGACGCCGGCGAACCGATTTCGTTGGGCGTGTTTTGCAGCGCGATCGTCACGCCGCGGTGTTTGGCGAAAATCGCCAGGATTTCCAGCGAATTGAATGCCGCATCGAGCTTGCGCGGGTCGGCGGGCTGGTGCCCAGTAGCCAGGTCCAGTACGAAAAAGCGAAATGGAAGCGTTTCGGCAACTTCGAGCGCGCGCTTCATCTCATCGACAGCATCCTGCCTCCGGATGCGCTCGGGATCGGCAATCGAAATCGCGACGCCGCTTCCCCGAACCGACGCTTTGTCGCGCTCCGTAGGCGCGTGAAGCGAGTGCAGGATCAGGCCGTTTTCGCGGAGCGCGGAGCCCAACTCCCGGACGGCCGGCGCAGAGCCATAACCGAAATGGTAGGAGTCGCAGAAAATCTCCAGGGCGTCGATTCCGGCGTGGGAAATCCCCGAAACGAGCTGCGGCGTCAGAGCCTGGCCGCGATACATGTTTGTGGAAAAAATACGCTGCATCCCACCCCCGGTGGCAGCCGAACAAGAACATCTATGGTCGGTGGAAACCGTGCCGGCGTCAATAGAGGTCCGATGTCGAGCCTGTTTTGACCGCGAAATGTTTGCTCGACGAACCGTCCGGTCCTGTGGGCCCTCGCGAGCCCGCGCCCTAGGGTTGATCCCGACCGGGCTCCGGCCTTTGGCGCGTTTTGCTAGAACCTGTTTCAAAACTGGGTACAAAGTGATGAAGGAATGATGGTTAGTTTGTCGAAAACGCGAGATAAATTCGGGCAGCAGCGCCAAGGGAGGACCAATGGCGCGATACGGTCGACTGCTGAC
>JBAVUW010000173.1:0-26638 GCA_049696975.1 Candidatus Acidiferrales bacterium
CGAGCTTGGAAATCAGAAAGCGATTTCCACTTTCCCACAGCCACGGCGGCGACGGCGAATCTACGGTTACATTGCAAATGTCTCGATGACCATCGCTACGGTTACATTCTTAAATGGCTCGACAGGTGCAGCGCGACTGGTTTTCGCCTGTGTTTATCGCGCGTTCTATCGCCCAGGGTGCTGGTACGCGCCACAAGTTCGCATGGGATCCTTTGCGGCTAGGGAGTGTTGATCCCGACCGCGTTATGTATCTGCATCATGCTGTTCACTTTAGTTCTCCCGCTTGCGCCGGTTGATGTATCTTCTGGTTATCTTTCGGAGGCCTTCATGGAACCCGCAACCATCGTGCTGCTCGTGCTCGGCGGAATTCTGGCCATTTTCCTGCTCGGCGTTTTCTTCGGCTCGTTTTTCACCATCGAGCAGGCCCACGCCGGCGTCGTCCAGCGCCTCGGAAAGTTCCTGCGCATCGCGCAGCCCGGCCTGAATTTCAAGGCGCCCTATCTCGACGTGGTCGTCGCCAACATCAGCCTCCAGGTCCAGCAACTCGATGTGAAAGTCGAAACGAAAACCAAAGATAACGTTTTCGTCCAGATTCCCATCTCCGTGCAGTACAAAGTCATGCCCGATCGGGTCTACGACGCTTTCTACAAACTCTCCGATCCCATCAAACAGATCGAATCGTTTGTGTACAACGTGATCCTCGGCCACGTTCCCAAGATGACGCTCGACGAAACTTTCGACCAGCAATCCCAGATCGCCATCGACGTGAAAAACAATCTCGACGCGTCCATGTCCGAATTCGGCTACTCCATCGTAAAGTCGCTCATCACCGATCTTGTTCCCGACGAAAAGGTCAAAGCGGCGATGAACGATATCAACGCCGCCCAGCGCGAACGCGAAGCCACCGTTTCCCGGGCGGAAACTGAAAAGCTGCTACTGGTGAAAAAAGCGGAAGCCGACGCCGAATCCAAGCGCCTCCAGGGCGAAGGCATCGCCAATCAGCGCAAAGCTATTGTCGAAGGCCTGCGCGATTCCGTCGCCAAGTTTTCCGAGTCGGTTGAAGGCGCCACGCCGAAAGACGCCATGGCCATGGTCCTGCTCACCCAATATTTCGACACGCTGAAAGAAGTAGCCGGAACCAACCGCAGCAACACCATCATGATGCCCCACACTCCCAACGCTCTTACCGACCTCTTCGCCCAATTTCGCAACGCCATCATCAGCGGCGAAATAGCCGCCAAAGCCCCCGACGCCCCGGCTGCGCCCGCTCCCGCCCCTCGTACGACATAGCGCGGCCGTCCAGACGGCGAATTTCTTCGCGAACACACAATCGACAAATGCCCGCGGGATGCAGGCGCTGGCGACGACGACGTCGGGATTCGCGCGGGCACCTTTCAGGTATGATGGAGCAGGGAGTTTTTCGCCACACGAACGACTGCAATCCCAGGAGCAGCGATTGATCGCACGGTACACGCGGACGGAGATGGGGCGCGTTTGGAGCGAAGAGAACAAGTTTCAGAAGTGGCTCGACGTGGAACTGGCAGCGACCGAGACGCTGGCCGAGGCGGGCGTCGTCCCCACCCAAGCGGCACGCAAGCTGCGCGAACGCGCGCAGATCGACGTGGCCCGCATCAACGGAGTGGAAGCGAAGGTGCGCCATGACGTAATCGCGTTCACCATCGTGGTGCAGGAATCGGTGGGCGATCCGGAAGCGGCACGCTGGCTGCACTACGGGCTCACGTCAAATGATGTGGTGGACACCGCTCAGGCCCTGCTGGTCCGCGAAGCTTCGCGGTTGATCGAAAAAGGTATCGCGCGGTTCGGCGAAATCCTGGAAAAGCGTGCCTGGGAATTCAAAGACACGCCGGAAATCGGGCGCACGCACGGGATTCACGCCGAGCCGATCACGTTCGGCCTGAAAGTGGCGAACTGGTTCGCAGAAAATCACCGCGACGCGGCGCGTTTTGAAACCGCTGCGCGCGAAATGGCCGTGGGCAAGATATCGGGCGCGGTGGGCACATGCACGCATCTGGGCCCGGAGATCGAGCAGAAAATCTGCGAGCGGCTGGGACTCGCCACTGCGCCGATCACCTCACAAGTAATCGAGCGCGATCGGCACGCGCAATATCTTTCCGCGCTTGCGATCGTGGCCACATCGATGGAGCGCGTGGCCACGGAAATCCGTCACCTGCAGCGCACCGAAGTGCGCGAGGTCGAGGAGCCGTTTGGCGGCGAACAGCGCGGCAGCTCGGCGATGCCGCACAAGCGCAATCCCGTGTCGAGCGAGCAGATTTGCGGCCTGGCGCGCGTGGTGCGCGCGAATTCGGTGGCCGCGGGCGAAAATATCGCGCTGTGGCACGAACGCGACATTTCACACAGCTCGGTCGAGCGCGTGATCCTGCCGGATTCGACGATCCTGGTCGATTACATGCTGCACAAGACCAGCGAAATCGTCGCCAACATGCGCGTGTTCCCCGAACGCATGTTACGGAATTTGAACGCGACGTTCGGGCTGGTATTTTCCGGGCAGCTGTTGCAGGACCTGGTGGAGCACGGCGCGCCGCGCGAAGAGGCCTATCAATGGGTGCAGGGCCACGCCATGGCCGCCTGGGAAGCGGAAACCAGCTTCACGGACCGCGTCGCCGCCGACGCCAACATCCGCAAGTTCCTCGACAAAAAAGCGCTCGCGCACACCTTCGATTTGCAGCGCCAGCTGCGCGCCGTGGACGCGATTTTCCAGCGCGTCTTCGGCAAAAGCAAGACTTCCGCCGCGCGCTAGGAATACACGCCTAGGGAAACAGGGGCCAGTAATCCGACTTCATGACGAGTTTGTCGTACGGAACTGCGACCGGCGGAGGAGCGGATAAGCCGTGAGGATCCTGCAGCTGCGCGAAGACTGCCTTCGCCTCCACAAAATCCGGCCTGCTCTGGACCACTTTGAGCAAATCCTGTGCGGCGTGCTCGTTGTCGTCGGTTTCACTCTCCGCGAGGCCGCGCACGTAGAGGCTTTGCCAATTCGCGCCTTGATAGACTCCAAGTGACTTGTTGATCAGCGGCAGCGCGTCGTTCGGGCGCCCCTCGCCGACATAAGCGAGGGCGAGATTGTGCAGCACCTGGTCGTAGTTCGGATACATGGTCGCGGCGCGTTCGAAAGGCTGTACGGCTTCCTTGGGGTTGTGCTGCTGGAGCAACAGTTCGCCGAGCATCTCTTGCGAATAGTACATGTCGGGATCGAGCTCGACCGAGTCCCGCAGATCGGCGATCGCCGAATTGAATTTGCCGGCTTTGATCGACTTCACCGCACCGCCGTAGCGCGCGACTGCGAGTTTCTTCTGGTGCAAGGCCGCAAATCCCAGAACCAAAATCAGTGCCGAAGCGATTGCCGTCGCCATGGACACGCGGTCGGCGCGGGACTCGTCGTTCGCGCGAGCCGTGTCCGGCGAACCCAGGGGAATAGTATCGATGGCGCCCGCGGCGATGGCCGCCGGTGGGACGTGCAGCATCGCTGGAATTGCAGCGCCGAGGATGAGACCGGCCATGAGCCCACCGATGTGCGCGGAATTGTCTACGTGCCCGCTGGCGCCATAGAGCAAATTGTAAAAAATGAAGATGCCGAGGCTTTTCAGGTTGCGGTTGACGAGCGCGCGATCGAGTGGCGTCTTTTTAAGCGCGAAGTAGGAAACCAGCGCGCCGGCCACGCCGAAGATCGCGCCCGAGGCACCGGCGCTGACGCGCCACGGATCCCACGCCGTGCTGACGAGGCTGGCGGCAAGGCCGCTGGCGACGTACATCACGCCAAAAACCTTGCGGCCCATGAACGGTTCGAGCGTGCTGCCGAGATTCCATAGGCACCACATGTTGAGCGCGATGTGGATCGCGCCGAAGTGCACGAACGTGCTTGTGAACAGGCGCCACCCGTCGGAACTGAGCGTCAGCGGGCCGAAATCCGCGCCCCATTTTACGGAATCGAGAATGCTCGGCTCGCTCCACGATACCCCTGAAAGCCCCATGGCGACGTAGACTAGAAGGTTCGCGGCAATGATCCCGACGGTGACGGCGGGCAATGGAAGCTGCCGCACCGCCACGCGCGCGACGGAGGGATTCGCCGCGTCCACCGGACCCGGATTCGCGGCTTGTGATCGAGCTTGGGCCCTGCGGCAGTCGGAGCATTCGGTAGCGGGATTCGCGCCGAACGAGAATCCGCTGAAACTCTTGCCGCAGCTGGGGCAGACCGGCATTAGGCGTCGGCTCCGTCGTTCTCCGAATCGGAAAGGAAACGCAGAGCTTCGTCCAAGTTAACGCCTAGGCACGTATTCATCAATTGAATTCCGGGGAAGTTTTCGAGGACCTGCATTCAATCGGGGACCGTGGTTGCGCCGAGAGAGACGCCGCTGCGAAATTTCTTGTAATCGCTGAAGCGATCGACGAAATTCTGCTTCAGCCGGACAAAAACAATGCGGCCGCTTGCGTGCACTTCGGCGTAGGACGGCAGCCAGACTTCGTCGTTGATTTTGTCCTGCTCGAAGACGAAATTCGAACCTTTCGCGAGCGAGGCGACGAGGCCGCCGCCGATTTTCACCGTGTCGGTGAAACGCGCTTCGAGGCGCACGATTTCGCGGGCATCGTCATCGACCCACATGGTGCCGGAAAGTTTCTGGAGGATGCTGTCGATGCGTTTTTTCGGCTTGTAGTCGGGATTGCCGTTCACGTCGAAGGCGATCACATCGTGCCCGCGAAAGGTTTCGCGGCGCGGATTGGTAAAAAGCTCGGCGCGGAGAAAATCGGAGAGATCGGCTTCGTCCTCTTCCTGCTGCCTGGCCTGTTTCCTGGGATCGGCGGCGAGCTCAGCCTGCTGTTTTTTCAGCTTGTCGTACTGCTTGTTGAATTTGTCGTCTTCGTCCTGCTTTTCGCGGCCGGTCAGCGCCTCGCCGTTCTTGGCCAGCAGGTGCAGCGCTTGTTCGTCGCCGATGTAGAAGACGTCGTACTCCTTCGTCTCGCGCGTTTTCACGTTGCCGTCGGAATCGACTTTGTCCTGTTCTTCGGCGAGGTGGCAGGTGTACTGGCGGCGGAGGTCTTCCAGGGCTTGCTGATTCTTGACGATGTCGCGCAGAAGAGTGGGAATATCTGGCAGCGGGCGCGCATCCGTGCCCGGTCGCGGCCGGGCTTGCGGAGGAGCAGTTTCCGTTTGCTTGGGCGAAGACGGCGATACTTGCGCGAACGCCGCGATCAGAAATGCGACCGCGAGCGTGGCGCGGATCATCACTGCACGCGCTGGATGTAGCGGCCTTCCGTGGTGTCGACTTTCACTTTGTCGCCTGTGCCAACGAACGGCGGCACGTTGATGACAAGGCCGGTTTCGAGTTTCGCGGGTTTCATTACGGAGCTGGCCGTGGCTTTCTGGATGCTCGGCTCGGTTTCGACGACCACGAGATCGACCGTGTCGGGGATCAGCACGCCGATGGGCTTGTTGTCGTAATATTCGATTTTCACCTGCGTGTTGGGGATCAGGTAGTCCTTCGTGTCGCCGACCACGTCGTTTTGCAGCTGGAGCTGCTCATAATTCTCCGTGTTCATGAAATGGTGGCCTTCGCCGTCGCTATAAAGGTATTCGAACTCGATTTCGTCCACGGTGACTTTGTCGAGAAACTCCTCAGCGCGGAAGCGATGATCGATCATCGATCCGTTGCGGAGGTTGCGCATTTTGGTCGCCATCGCGGCGCGCTTGTTGCCCGGCGTCCGGTGGTCGACGCTGTAGACCGAGTAGAGATCGCCGTCGTGCTTGATGATCATCCCGGCGCGCAGAAGTGTTGCCTTGATCATGACTGCTCCTGAAATCCCTTAGGGAGTTTCTCTGCGGTATCGAGTTTCCGTTGAGGCACCAATTATAGCGGGGCGAATTGCATGCGGTCAAACCTGGGGCGGGTGAAGGAGCCTAGTCCCATCCAACCGAATACACCGAGTGAATCCGGTAAGGTCCCGGCTCGGCGTCGCTAAAATCACCTGCTTCCACGTGCTGTTTGGCCAGCTCAAACGACGCGAACAGACAGTGAGAATTTGTGGGCAAGATTTCGGCGAGATTGTTGCAGGACAGAGGGGAGCACTCTGGCGAGGTCCTTGCCGTGTAATTCACGACGTCGAAGCCTTCGAGCTGTTTGGTAAACGGCACAACCACATTTGTCTCGAAAGACGTCTCGGGCTCGAACGATTGCCAGACTTCTTCATTGAATTCGTAAACCTCGTAATAAAACACCGCTGTTCCAGCAAGGTCTATCGAGTTTTCTGCCGCGACGCGCTTCATGGTTTCGGGGGAATTGAAAAACCAATACCCGTTGTGCTTCCAAAAGCCAATGCAGTCTGCGAAGGCTTTGGACATACAGCTGCTGACCGAGTAGATATCGAGTATTTCTCTCCTGCGAATCCAGTCGGGCCGGTTCCCGACGCGTTTGGCCATGTAACCTGCGGGAGTCCTATTGGTCACAGATTAGGACGACAGACGAATAACGGCAATCGGCTTCAGAACTCGTCGTCTTCGTTCGGCTTCAGGCGCGTGGATTTCAGGGCCATGCGGAAATCGCGGGAGCGGACATCGGCGAGGATATCGCGGCGTGTTTCGGCGGGAAGGGATTCGGGGCCGATCACACCGGCGGCGTCGCGCGGAAAATGTTTGATGAAGATTGCGGCGAGGTGCGCGGTGGCGTAGGCGATCGGTGTGGAGATCAGGCCACGCTGGCGGATGGTATAGAGCGTGGGAAAACTGGCGTCCCAGCGAAGCATTATCGGTTGATCATCTTTCACGCCGCGAACCACCACCGCTGCCGCGAAGCGGGCGTTTTCGAGGATGCCTTTGCGGATCAGCTTGGCCACGCGGCGCGGCGTGAGCGTTTCGGGGAAGCGTTTGCGGACGATGCCCGCCGAGCGGTTGAGTTTTCCCTGGCGATACCAGCGGCGGAGGCGGTCGAAATCGTTGCCTCCGATTTTCGCGTCCACGTCGCGGACTTTCATGACGTAGGGCAGCAGACAGACTTCATCCTGCGCAGCCAGATACACGGGCACTTCGCCAATCGGCGGTGGAAAGCGAAAGAGCTCGCGCTCGTCGAAGCGCTTGGCCAGCAGAAATTTCCCGTGGCGATAGACGCGCGGGCGCGAAATGGCTTCGTCGTAGGCTACGTCGGCGGACCAGGTGGAGACGGGGTCGCTGCTCTCGGTGCTTTCGAACAGGCGAATCTGCACCGATTCGACGGCATCGAGCATTTCCGAACCGCGCTCCGCGAGCAAATTGGTGAGTCCCGGCGCGACGCCCGCGCAGATGAGCGCGGCGCGATTCTTGGCGGCGAATTGCTTGTTGAAGCGGAATTGCTCGGGACGAAACGGATGGTGGACGAGGTGCGAATTCAGATCGAGATAATGCGCGCGCAGCCTGAGCGCGGAGCGCAGGATGATTTTGTTGAAGACGGCGGGCGAGGCGTTGACGACCAGCTGCGCACCGCGGCCCGCGCGAACGATTGACCAGAGGTTGCGGGCATTTGCCTCGACCACCTTGATCGGGCTTTTCTTGCCGAGGAAATGCGAGGCGCGCCGCGGGTCGCGGTCGCCGCACCAGACCGTATGTCCCTGCCGTTCGAGCAGTTGCGCCAGTAAGGAGCCCGTACCGCCCGCGCCGAGAACGAAGATCCGCATCGGTGGGAAACTTTAGCATATCCGGCTTGTGGCACAATGAATTGCGGCTCGACGCGTGCGCGCACCTGGTCGGCGGAGAATACGCAATCGCGATACGGGGTTTCCTGTAAACCATTTCTCATCCGTCCTGTAGGAAAGACCGACCAGGAACCGAGCAGTTATTTCGCGGGAACTAGTACGCACCGTTCTGTCCGAGCCTTACATTTCAAGCATTTAGCGCGCCGCGATTTGGTGCTCGCATTGCGTCTACCCTTCGAGCTGCGACCCCACAGCATGATTCCTGACAGGAGGGTAGCCATGTTTGACGAACTGGTTGTTTCCGGACGGACGGGCGAAATGGCGCGCACACACAAGCCGTGGTCTGTGGGAGTCTCCATGATTCTGGAAGCGGGGATTCTAGGCGTGCTCTTGCTGATTCCGCTGATTTACACGCAGACGCTACCGACAAGCGTGATGAATACGTTTCTAGTGGCGCCGCCGCCGCCCGCGCCGCCTCCTCCGCCGCAGGCTGTTGTGAAGCAGGCGCCGCAAAAAACGTTCGCGGTGAACCATATGCAAGCCCCCACCGTAATACCGAAACAGATTGAAATAGCGAAAGACGAAGCACCTCCCTCGGTTGTACCGTCCGATACGGCCGGCGTAGCAGGCGGAACCGGTGACGTGTTGGGAGGGATTGGCACCGGTGCGGCGCCTCCGCCGCCCCCGCCCGCTGCTGGGCCGGCGCGAATCAAGGTCGGCGGCGACGTACAGGCTGCGTCGCTCGTGAAGCAGGTGACGCCGGCGTATCCGAATATCGCCAAGACAGCGCACGTGTCCGGCACGGTGACTCTGCACGCGATCATTTCGAAGGACGGCTCGATTGAGAAAGTTGAGTACGTTTCCGGGCCGGCACTGCTGATGGCGTCGGCCATGACCGCGGTGAGGGAGTGGAAGTACAAACCGACGATGTTGAATGGCCAGCCGGTGGAGGTCGACACAACGGTGCAGGTTGTTTTCTCGTTGGGCTGAGGTCACTGGTGTTTCCTGCGGGCGAAGCGAATTCGCAGGCCAGGAAGCCGGGCGCAAGGAAAACCATCTCGGTAGGTGTCTGGCGATGTGTGCCGACGAGATACCCCCGAACAAAAGGCGATTCCGGTGCGACTCGGTGTGCCCGACCAGTAAAGGACTAAGGTGATTGCCCTATACTTCCAGCGGCCGCAATGAGCGACATTGGAGTCCCAACCCTGCACTCTATTCTCGGAGTCGGGCCTGTGTCTGCCTTACGGATTTTGATTGTCGACGATAAGCCGAGCGTCCGTGCGGGAATCCGGCTGCTTTTGCAGTCGCATTCGGAGTGGGACATCGTCGGCGAGGCCTCCGACGGTATCGAGGCCGTTGAAAAAGCCGCGGAACTCACGCCGGACATCGTCCTGCTCGACATATCCATGCCGAAAATGGACGGGCTGCAAGCGCTGCCTCTGATCCGGGAAGCATCGCCCGGTTCGCAGGTGGTGGTCCTGACGTTGCACGAGTATCTGGAAACGGCGCGGCTCGCATCCCAGGCGGGCGCAACGGCTTACATCACGAAATCCCTGTTGATCGAACTCATCCCGACCCTCGAGGCCCTCCAGCCCGGCCGAAACATTTGTTGACGATCAGCTGGTTCGAACTTGCCCAGCCATCCGCAGTGGGAAAAATGGAGGCAACATGAGCAGACCGGTATTGAAAGAGAAGCGGGGGCGGCATGCGGCGGCGCATGTGCGGCAGCGTGCGACCAAACCGCGGACGGCTGCGGCGAGTTCGATCTGGGCCGATCTCTCGAGGAAGTGGTTTCCGAGTGCGTCAGCCTAGCGGCTTACGAACCGCGAGTCCAAGCTGAGCCGACGGATGTTGGAAAGCTTGCGTTTGTGAGCGGCGCGCACGTTTCATTGACAATGCGCAAACCGGGCGGGTATCATTTCTGCGATATTGCGTCGAGCGTGGACGCAATATTCCCCTTCTTTGCTCTAGCCCCAGCAGGTTGGAGTGGCCGAGGCCAAGCCTTCGGCAAAAGAGGCAGCAACCCGCACGGAGGCCGCACTTCATGTCACCCGAAAACGACAACAACCTACAACCATCGACCATTGAAACCGCACCAGCCCAGCATGAATCCGTGAATTCGAGTTCTGAGCCCGGTGTAGTGATCCCGCAGCAAGCGTCCTCCGGTGCCGCGACAGCAGTCGTGCGGGCACCCGCGCCGCCTGAGCCTCCAGCGACGGCGGAGGACTCGTCTACCGCCGAGACGGCGAGCTTTGAAAGTGCCGAGGCGACCGTTCCGGCAGCCGAGCCGGCTACGGTAAGCGAGGCTGCTCAGGTCGCCGCGCCCGCAACGGGAACGGAAGAGCCGGCTGAATCCGCCGAAACGATGGATCAACTGCTGGACCAGTTCTCCGCGCCGCCCTCGGCGAACGAAGGCGAGATTTTCGATGGGCGCGTGCTGGCGGTGACCGATGCAGGCGTTGTGGTTGACGTCGGCGGGAAATTCGAGGGCCTGGTGCCGGCGCAGGAATTCCTCGATTCGGGCGAACCGATCGAATTCGGCGAAGGGCAGACGATCGAGGTTGAGCGGTTGCACGAGCGCAAAGACGGCTACGTGCTCCTGTCCTACGTGCGCGCGCATCGCCGCCGCGTCTGGGAGCGGATCGAGAAATCCTACCGCGAGCACGCCACCGTCACGGGGAAAGTGGCCGAGCGGATCAAGGGCGGGCTGGTGGTGAATATCGGTGTGCGGTCGTTTTTGCCGGCCTCGCAGATCGAGCTGCGGCCGGTGCACGACTTGGAATCGTGGAAGGATCGCGAGATTGAAGTGCGCGTCCTGAAGCTGAACCGCAAGCGCGGCAACGTGGTGGTGAGCCGGCGCGCGATTCTAGAGGATGAGCAGAAAGCCATGCGCGACGCGCTGGCCCAAACCCTGTCCGAAGGTGCGGTGGTGACGGGCAAGGTAAAGAACGTGACGGACTACGGGATTTTCGTCGATCTCGGCGGTATGGACGGATTGTTGCACGTAAGCGATCTGGCCTGGGGGCGCGCGCCGCATCCGAATTCCGTGGTGAAGCCGGGAGACGACATTCAGGTCCAGATCCTGAAATTCGACAAGGAAAAGCAGCGTATTTCGCTGGGCCGCAAACAGCTGTTGCCGGATCCGTGGGCCACCGTGCCGGAACGGTTCCCGACCGGCACGAAAGCGAAGGGGAAAGTGGTCGGCGTGACCGACTACGGCGTCTTCGTGCAGATCGAGCCGGGCGTTGAGGGCCTGGTGCACGTGAGCGAGATGAGCTGGTCGAAGCACGCCAAGCACCCGTCGAAAATCGTGAAGGTGGATAACGAAGTCGACGTGGTGGTGCTCGACGTAAAAACGGATCAGCGGCGGATTTCGCTGGGCATGAAGCAGCTGTTGCCCGATCCGTGGGAAGCGGCGTCGCAGAAATATCCGGTGGGCACGATGGTCGCCGGCAAAATCCGAAACCTCGCGGAATTCGGCGCGTTCGTGGAACTCGAGGAAGGCATGGAGGGTCTGATCCACATCAGCGATGTGAGCTGGACCGAGCGCATCAAGCATCCGAGCGAGAAATTCAAGAAGGGCGAGACGGTCGAAGCCAAGGTGCTGAAGGTGGATTCGCAGAATCGGCGCCTCTCGCTCGGCATCAAGCAGATCAACGACATTTGGGCGAATTGGTTCAGAGACCACAAGCTCAATGAAATCATCAAAGGCAAAGTAGCCCGCACCACCGATTTCGGCGCGTTCGTGGAACTCGCCGAGGGAATCGAGGGGCTCTGCCACGTGTCCGAGATCGAGGAGCGGCGTCCGAAAGGCGAGCGCGACAAGGCGCCCAAGGCGCCGCGCGATGCGCGCGTGACGGCGGTGCTGACCGTGGGGAACGAATACGATTTCAAAATCCTGCGGCTCGAGCCGGAGCAGCGCAAGATCAGCCTGAGCTTCCGCGCGGCGCAGAAGCAGGTCGAGCGCGAGGAGATCAAGTCGTTTACCAAGACGACGAAATCCTCGCCCACGGCTACGATCGGAGACGCCGTCCGGGCCAAGCTCCAGCAGTCGTAAACCCTGGCTAACACCAGAGAAATATGGCGTTTACCTTGCGGTCGCTTTGAGGTTGTGCCAAGATCGAGGCGGTATCCAGCCCCGTCGCGCAGTCGGCCCAGCTAACTTGAAGTCGCGAGAGGAGGCTCTCATCCGATGGCAGAAGCTGCGGGAGAGCACGAAAACAAAGAACATACGATGACCAAGGCCGACCTCGTCGAAGAGGTTACGCGGGTTACGGAGCTGCCGCGCAAGGAGTCGGAACAGGTCGTCGAGACCATCTTCGAGAGCATCATTGCGGCGCTGCAGGCCGACGACAAGATCGAAATTCGCGGGTTCGGCAGCTTCCGCACGCGCCAGCGGCGGGGCCGCACCGGGCGCAATCCCAAGACCGGCGCGAAGGTGGAAGTCCCACCCAAGAAAATCCCCTTCTTCAAGCCCAGCAAAGAGCTGAAGGATTACGTCAATAATCCGGGCGGGGCCGGCGCGCAGGACTGAGCGGGATGGATTATCTTTGGACGCCCTGGCGGTACCGCTACATCGCCGATGCGTCGAAGGATGATCGCTGCATTTTCTGCGATGCACTTGGCGCTGATGACGACCGCAACACATTGATCGTTCTCCGCGGCGCGAAAAATTTCATCATCCTCAATCGCTATCCCTACACCAGCGGCCACGTGATGGTCGTTCCCTACGAACATGCAGCCGATCTGAGCGCCGTCGATTCCGCGACGCTTGCCGAGATGATGACGCTGACGCAGCGCGTGCAGTCGGCGCTGGCGCGGACCTATCATCCGGAGGGCTACAACTTGGGTATGAATCTGGGGCGCGCAGCGGGCGCCGGCGTTGTCGGGCACCTTCACCTGCATGTGCTGCCACGCTGGGGCGGCGACGCGAATTTCATGACTGTCGTGGGCGAAACACGCGTCGAGCCCGAAGATCTGGCGACGACCTACGACCGCCTGCACAAAGCATTCGGAAGTTGAGGCCAGCGGGAAGCCGATCGATGGAAGCCATTCCAAGAGTTCCCTCCGCGGCTATTCGAGGTCTTGGCCGAAAACGACCTTGACCCGTTCGGATCACGAATCGAAAAGTCCCGTATGCCGTATGGCCTGTCGAACGGATCCTCGATCACTTCGACTCCTCGCCCGGCGATCTCCCGGTGGTAAGCGTCCACGTCGCAAACCCAGAGGAAAGCGTGGAGGCCGCTCGTGGGCATCGTGTTGTTCATCCATAATTCGGAGGGTTCACGGACTGATCCATGCCCATCGTCTTCTGCCCGCCCGGTTGCACCGTGACGCTGATCAGGCATGGTTCCTTGGATGCGAATGCGCGTTTGAGCGCCTTTTCAAGATCCTCCGCGCGGTCGACAGTATTCGCCTGCATTCCGTAGCCCTGCGCGATTTTCACCGCGTCGATTCCCGGGATGTTGATGCCGGGGACGTTCTCGCCCACTTTCGTGAAATCCCGAAAACCCTTGAGCGCGGAATAATTCCCGTTGGCGACGACGACAAAAATCACGGGTGTTTTGGACTGCACCGCCGACCACAGCGCCTGCACGGAATACTGCAGCGACCCGTCGCCGACCGCGCAGATCACGCGTCGGTTCGGATGCGCCATTTGCAGGCCCACGGCTGCGGGCGCCGCAAATCCCAAAATCCCCGTGCGCACGGAATAGAATGAACCCGGTTCGTCGAGTTCAATGTAGCGGTCGAGATCGCCTTTCGACGAGGGACACTCCTCGGAAATAATCGCGTCGCGCGGCATCGCTTTGTTGAGCGTGCGGAAGACGAACGCGCACGTCATGGGATGTTCCGCCGCCGGCTCGCTCGGTTTCGTTCGCGCTGGCACGGTGCGCTCAACCGGCTTCACGCAGTTGCGCAGATATTCCGCGGCGAATTTCAAATCGCCAACGATGCTTTCGCCGGCGAGCGCAGTCGAGGCATCCTGCGGCGAATTCGTGATCTGGAAAAGCTTCGTGCCCGGCGCGATGGCGTTCCCCGGCACGAATGCGTAGTAGAGAAAAACAGGCGCGCCGAGTACGACGACGGTGTCGTAGCCCGCGAGCTGGTCGGCCAGCGGCTTGCGCGCCGGCAGCAATCCGCCTCGGTAGAGGCGATGGCTGCGCGGAAAGGCCCAGCGCGAAGCGATCGGTTCGGCGTACACATCGGCGTTCAGTTTTTCGGCCAGCGCCACGACCTCATGGTTCGCGCCGTCCTCTTCAATCTGCGCGCCGGTGATCAGCGCCAGTTTCTTGCTCGCATCGATCGCGCGCACCACGTGGTCGAGCGCCGCAGGATCGGGTGCCACGGTCTGCGTCACCTTGCGCGCGGCGATCGGCTCGCACGGCTTGTTCCAGTCATCCATCGGCACGGAAATGAACACGGGCCCGCGCGGTGGTTGCATCGCCAGGTAATAGCCGCGCGCGATCGCAGGAGGCACGTCTTCGGCGCGCAGCGGCTCGCAAGACCATTTCACGTACGGCTTCACCACCTCCGCTGCGCGGCTGGTGAGAAACGGCTCGCCCATCATCTGCCGGCGATCCTGCTGGCCGGTGGTGACCACCAGCGGCACGTGACAATAGAGCGCGTCGATCAGCGCCGAAAGCCCGTTGCCCGCGCTGGCAATCGAGTGGAGATTCACGAACGCCGCTTCGCCACGCGCCATCGCGTAGCCCAACGCCATGCCCGCGGCCACGCGCTCGTGCAGCCCGAGCACATACTGGAAATCCGCCGGCATGTCCTTCAGGAACGGCAGCTCGCTCGAGCCGGGATTGCCGAAAATCTTCGTCATTCCCAGATCGCGCAACAGGCTGTAGGTTACTTCGCGGACGGTTGGCACGCGGGAAAGCCTCCTCGAAGGTTCGTCACTCGCCTGAATATATACCGGATTCGGCGGAAATAAGGCTCTGGAGCGAAACCTCGGTTGCGCACCGTTGCGTGAAGTTCGTAAGAGCAGACAAAACGTGTCACGAATGTCCCTGCGGATTGGCATCCATCTGCCCTGCGGGCCATCCCCGGTTTACCGGGGTGGCTCCGGGCTGGCCCTCCGACTGTCTCGATGTACTGCGGCGGTTCGGCGGAACCCTCGAGTGCGCTCGTGATCACGCCGTCGACTGACGAGAAACTGAAGACATCGACTTCACCGTCCCCCGGCACCGGCCGAGATTGTTCTTCGATACGCCCGGCTGGAATCAAGACGTCCTGCACGCTTGGTCGCGGGCCCGTCGATCAACTAGGCGGAGGCTTACCCGGTTGCGGCTTATTGTTGACGAGGTTTCCCGGATCGGCACATACTCCGCGCGTTGGGTTGGAAGAGGTTGCCGGCGTTCTGCCCGGGCGCTTTTCGCACAGGAGGACTTCGTGGGATTTCCAGTGATGCGATATCTGCGGCTTGCGTTGTTGGCTGCGGCGTTTGTTCCCGCGGCGGCGTCCGCGCAGACGGCCTGTGAGGCCCTGGCAAATCTGACGCTGACGAACGCGACGATTCGTTCGGCGGCGTCCGTGGCTGCGGGAAGCTACAAGCCGCCAGCCGGACCCGGGCTGCCGGCGCCGACGAAGGATCTGCCCGCTTTCTGCCGCGTAGCGGGCATCGCCAGACCAACCAGCGATTCGGAAATTCATTTCGAGGTGTGGATGCCGGCATCGGAATGGAACGGAAAATACGAACAGGTGGGCAACGGCGGATTCGCGGGGGCGATTCCGTTCGCGGGCATGGCGGAACCCCTGCTGCATGGTTACGCGACGGCCGCCACCGACGACGGGCACGTGGCGGCGCTGAACGCGACCTGGGCCATCGGGCATCCGGAAAAAGTAAAAGACTTCGGTTACCGGGCGGTGCATGAGACGTCGGTGCAGGCGAAGGCGTTGATTCGCGCGTTCTACGGGAAAGGCGCGTCACGGTTTTATTTCGTGGGCTGCTCGGAAGGCGGACGCGAGGCCATGACGGAAGCGCAGCGGTACCCGGACGATTTTCACGGGATTGTGGCAGGAGCGCCGGCGATCAACTGGGACCATCTGAATGCGCGCGGGCTTTGGGATGAACTGGCTCTGCTGGAAACTCCCGACAGCTTCATCCCTCCGGCGAAGCTGCCGATTCTGCAGAACGCGGCGATTACCCAGTGCGACACGCTGGATGGCGACAAGGACGGCTTCATCGAGAATCCGCGGGTCTGCCATTTCGATCCGGCGACCGTGGAATGCAAGGGCAGCGAAACCTCCGGCTGTCTGACGGCGGCTCAGGTGACGGCGGCGAAGAAAATCTACGCGCCGGTGACGAATCCGCGAACGGGCGCCGAGATCGAGGCGGGATTTTCGCCGGGAGGCGAGGCGGTCCCGGCGAACTGGGCGGTATGGATTACCGGCGCAAGCGCACCACAACTGGGCGTCGGAAAACTATTCGCAAATCAGTTCTTTGGGGACATGGTGTTCGAGAATCCGAAATGGGATCCGAAGAGTTTCCGCTTCGATACGGACATGAAGACCACGGACGACAAGTGGGGCGGGATTTTGAATTCGATGGACACGAACCTGCGCGCGTTCAAGTCGCATGGCGGCAAGCTGATCCAATATCACGGCTGGAGCGATGCGGCGATTCCTCCGACGGGGAGCGTGGAGTATTTCGAGGCGGTGCAGAAGGCGATGGGCGACACGAAGAGCTTTTACCGGCTCTTCATGGTGCCGACCATGTCGCACTGCGCAGGCGGCCCCGGCGCGACGATATTTGGCAACGCTGGCGGACTGGAACCGGCAGAAGAAGACGCCGACCATGATGTGGTGCTGGCGCTGGATCGGTGGGTTGAGAAAGGCGCGGCGCCCGATCACATCATCGCTACCGGATTCGTCGACGGTCAGCCCGCAAAGGGCGTCGCTATGACGCACCCATTGTGTCCGTATCCGCAGGTTGCCCACTACCAGGGAACGGGCGATGCCAAAGATGCCGCGAATTTCGTGTGTGAAGCGGCGCGTTCTGAACCAAAGAAATAACTTCCAGCGACAGCACGCGAACGGCGCCAAAGCGCTCGAGACCGCGAAACCGAGGCGACACCCTTCCGCCAACCCGGCCCAGCGCCCTCCCGGGCTGTGACCGCCGGAACGGCGGCGCCCGATTCAGATGAACGGCTGCACCGCCCCAAGTACGTTCGCCGGGCACAATCGATCGTCCTCCGGCAGGGCCGCTCGACGCCCCTGCAAGAAAGTTCGTAACTTTGGTGTCGGCCCTTGCGTTATATCCATTTGCCGGGTGTCGGGAGATCATCGTATGCTGTTCCGCCGCCGCGCGATGGGAACGCACGTCTGATCGAAAGGTCCACAAGATAACGATGGGCGACATGATCGCAGTCAGCGAACTGGTGAAAAACTACGGCGAATTTTGCGCCGTGAATCAGGTGTCTTTCAGCGTGCCGGAGGGCGTGATTTTCGGATTTCTGGGGCCGAACGGCGCTGGTAAGACGACCACGATCAAGATGCTGACCACGGTGCTCGATCCGACCAGCGGATCGATCCGCGTGAACGGACACGATCCGACACGCGAACAGAAGCAGGTGCGGCAATCGTTCGGCATCGTGTTTCAGGATCCGAGTCTCGACGACGAGCTGACAGCGCAGGAAAACATGGACCTGCACGGGATCCTCTATGGTGTGCCGCGCGCGGAGCGGCACAAGCGCATCGACATGCTGGTGGATCTGGTGGGGCTCGGGGAGCGCAAGAAAGATTTCGTGAAGACGTTTTCGGGCGGGATGAAGCGGCGGCTGGAGGTGGCGCGGGCGCTGCTGCACAAGCCTCGGATTTTGTTTTTGGACGAGCCGACCATCGGGCTTGATCCGCAGACGCGCAATCACATCTGGGGTTACATCCAGCAGCTGAGCAAGACCGAGGGCGTGACGGTGTTTTTCACCACGCACTATATGGACGAAGCCGACCGCGTGGCGAACGACGTGGCGGTGATCGACCACGGCAAGATCGTGGCCGAGGGATCGCCCGCCGAGCTGAAAGAGCGCGCGCAGTGCACGAATCTGGAGGACGCGTTCATCGCGTTGACCGGTCATGCGATTCGCGAGGAAGAGGCGAACGCGACCGACCGCATGCGCATGATGGGGCGGGCGTGGAGAGGCGGAGGGCGGCGATGAAAGCGATCTACATTTTGTGCGTGCGGCAGCTGAAGCGTTACATCCGGTCGCCGGCCCGCATCATCGGCTCGCTCGGGCAGCCGATTTTGTTTCTGGTCGCGCTCGGATTTGGATTGCGGGCGATGTTCGCGCGGGCCGGGCAGGGGAATTACATCAATTTCCTCTCCCCGGGGATCGTTTCGATGGCGATTCTTTTTAACGCCGTGTTTTCGGGAATCGAAATTATCTGGGACCGGCAGTTCGGTTTTTTGAAAGAGACGCTGGTGGCGCCGGTGTCGCGGCTGGAGATCGTTTTCGGGCGGATGCTCGGCGGGGCGATTGTGGCGTTCGTGCAGGGGCTGGTGGTTTTTGTGATTTGCCTGATTGCCGGGTTCCGGTTCGCCCACTCGCGGTATTTGCCGCTGGCGATTTTCTTCATGTTCATGATTGCACTGCTGTTCGCGGGCATCGGAACGGTGTTCGGGTCCGTGCTGCAGGACATGCAGGGATTTCCGCTGATCATCAATTTTCTGATCATGCCGCTGTTCTTTTTTTCGGGCGCGATATTCGCGACAAACGGATTGCCGAGAGTGCTGCTGATTCTGCTCCGGCTCAACCCGCTGAGCTACGGCGTGGATGGGTTGCGCGGCGCGCTGATCGATCAGTTTGCGTTTGGCTTGACCACGGATCTCGTCGTCGTCACAGTGCTAACCGCGCTTCTGCTCGCCATCGGCAGCTACTTCTTCTCGAAGATTCAACTGTAGCCGACCGCACGACGCCTGGCGAAAGACCTCGGCGCTCCCTGCAAACTTGGCGCGCGAGTGGCCGGCTGATGGCCCCACTGAAACGATTGCTCAAGCGGAGAGTGGCCCGTGGCTTTGGTTTGTAGCGGCACGGCAGAAGAAAGCCGGTGGGACTAGGTGGGGAATGCGCTGATCGCGAGGCGCTCCTGTTTGCCTGGATCGTTCACTACCTTGCAGTCGTCGTTGAAGATCATGGTTGCGCGTGTTGATGCGTCATAGGCGGGCCAGTGCGGCAGGCCGGGCGTGTTGGGATTGCCGCTGCGGGCGAAAGCGGCCCATGCGGCGCTCATGGTTGCCGCGAGAGCGGCCGTATCTGCCCCCGTGCCGTTGTAGCTTGCGGTTTTGTCGGTGTTGTCGAAGACGAAACCTAGCTCGATCGCGTGCGGCGAGCGGAGTTTGCCGCCGAGGATCGGCGTCTGCCACGCGAAAAGGTACATGTAGGCAGGCGCGGCGCCCTGCGCGACTTTGCGTTCGGCCTGCGTGATGGCGTTCATGCGCATCATGCGGTCGGTGGTGACCGCAAAATAGAGGTCGCTGGGCGTTGCGTTCGGGCGATTCTGCTTGTAAGTGGCGATCAGGGCGTCAAGCTTGGCATCATCGGTCGCGTGCAGATAGGTTTTCAGCTTCGCGCGCATGTCCACCTCGTTCAGCGAGAACAGCGAGGCGTCTCCCATGCCGATCAGCAGTGTGGATTCGGTGCCGTTGGTACCGATCAGCATCGGAACGTCCGCGGACTGCGCGGGCGCATCGGGGTCGAACGGCTGCCGCGGCAGCGAGCGGCCATCGACTACGGGGCCAAGCCGAATCGAATTCGGTCCCGTCATCGCGCGCATGGCCGCGAGCATGTCAGCCATCGGAACGTTCTGCAGATCGTCGACGTGGTCCGGCGAAATCTTCAACTGGGCCAGATATTTTCGCGCGGCGGCATCGGCTTCCTCCGTTGTGCTGACGCGCAGCGTGGAGCCGCTCTCGACGATCGCCTTGTGGAACAAGTCCTTCGCGGGCGGCATGGCCATCAGCACGCTGACTTTTCCGCCACCGCCGGACTCCCCGAAGATTGTGACGTTTTCCGGATCGCCGCCGAAACGGGCGATGTTGTCGCGCACCCATTCCAGCGCGAGCACGCAATCGAGCATGCCCACGTTGCCCGAGTCCGCGTATTTCTTGCTGATGCCGCCGAGATACAGGTAGCCGAAAACATTGAGACGGTGGTTGATACCCACGACGACGACGTCCTGCTTGCGCGCGAGGTTCGTGCCGTCGTAGGTGGGCGAGCCGTCCGAACCGCCGGTGTATCCGCCGCCGTGCAGCCAGACCATCACGGGCCGGCGGCGATGCACGAGGCCGGGCGTCCACACGTTGAGGACGAGGCAACTTTCGCCGACTTTGCCGGGGCCGAAAATATCACCCATGGCGATGCGGATGTCCGAGCCGGTGGCGCTGGAAAGATTCTGCGGGGCCAGGTCGCCGTAATGGAGAGCCTCGGCCACTTCATTCCACGGCTGCGGGGGCGCGGGCGGCAGGAAGCGCGCGGCGCCTTCGGGATTTGCGCCGTAGTGGATGCCCTTGAACGTGCAGACGCCGCCAGCGAAGGCGCCGCGGAACTTGCCGTATTTTGTGTTGACGGTGGGTTCGCCGCCGGCGAAGGCGGCGAGTGGAGATGCCAGAGCAGCGGCGCCGAGCAGTGAGGATTTTACAAATTCGCGACGTCGGATCATGGGAGCCTCCGAAAAGAATGACGCGGTCGTGTCGCCTTTACGGGGCTGCGGGTCGTCGCTTTAAACCCAAGAGGCCCGCATGAAGGCGGCCGCTACATAACTGTAGCTCGTGGCTGGCGATTCGCCAAGTTCGTGAGCCGGGCCTAGCGCTCCTACCCCCTACGACACATCGCTTACGAGACGGCGGCTTCGGGCGCCGTTGCTACCGGGATCGCGACGGTTTCGCCGGGAGTAGGCATGGCGGCGAACAGGATTGCGAGGATTCCGATGGCCGTGAGCACCGCATCGAGTTCGAAGCCCTTGCCGTAGCTGCCATACACGTCCAAGATTTTTCCGCCGGCCCAGCCCGCCGGCGAAGCCCCACAGGATGTCAGCAAGATATACATCCCGCTGAGCTTCGGATAAGCCTTTCGCCCGTAGTAATGGCCGATCATGGTGTTGGTGCAGCTGTATGTCCAGCCATAGGCGATGCCCTGCAACAAGGAAGCAATGTATGCAAGCATCAGGGTGTCCGCACGCGACGTAAATGCAAGATAGGAGCTGACAAAGTAGAGGCTAGCCCCGAGGACGAAAACGGCCCGGGCGTTCAGGTAATCCATGAGCAGGCCGCCGAGCCAGCGGCCACCGAGAGTGCCTATGGTGAGCAGGCTCATCCCGAATGCGGCTTTGCCCGAACTGACGCCTACGCCGCGAAGATTCTTCACCCAATGAGCGATGAAGAAGAAATACGGAAACGTGGCGGCGATACCGGCGATGGCGACCAACCAGTAGGAAACGGTTCCGTAGGCTTGTCCCGCGGTCCACTCGTGTTTCGTCGCCAATGCATCAACGCGTGAAGGCTGAGCGTCCTGGGAATCAGGCAGACCGTCGACCGTCTGCCCCATGGATTCGGGGCTTTCGCGAACAAAAAGAAATGCGATCAATCCCGAGACGACCATGGCGCCGGCGACGATCTTCCAGCCGACGTGCCAATTTCCGCCGCCTTCGCGAATGAGCTTGTCGAGCAACGGCGACAGCGCGAAACCTGAGATACCGGATGCAGACAGTGTGAGGCCCATCATCGCGCCGCGATAGCGACGAAACCAGCGGGTAACTCCCGTGGCGCAAGGAACCAGCGTCGCAAAACTCATGCCCGTGCCGTTGACGACGCCGAAAGCGACGAGGTAGTGCCAGGGCTTGGATGCAAGGAAACCCAGGAACAAAGCGTTGAGACCGATGATACAGGAGCCAATGACAAAGGTTTTGCGAATGCCCCATTTCACGATGGCCATGGCTACGAAGACAGCGGCGATGCCGACGAAGAGGTTGAGGATGGTGAATCCCCAGCCATAGGTGCTGCCGCTCATTTTGATGTCGTGAATCATGTACCCGTTGATGATGCTGCCGCCGTAGTACGGAAACCCCATGTTGATGAAATCCAGGGTGAACAGGACGGCGACCAGCCTCCAGCCATAAAAGCTCTTCTTCTCGGGCAATGGGGTCTCCTATGCAGTTGCCGGAATCATGCGGCTCTGGCAACCGCGCTTGATTCCGTATGGTGATGGGGCATCGCGGCGAACAGAATCGCAACGATGCCGATCACTGTGATCGCGATGTTCAACTGCCAGGCGCGCTGGTAGCCGCCGTAGACATCGAAGATCTTACCGCCGACCCAGCCCGCAGGCGATGCGCCTCCGGAGGTTAGAAGCAGCAAAGTGCCCGCAAGTTTCGGAAAAGCGACGGGGCCGAAGTAATGCGCGATGCACGTGGTCATGCAGGTGAACGTCCAGCCGATGCCCAGGCCATAGAGTATGGCTGCTGAATCAGTGATCAGCAGAGCGCTGGCACCGGCGTGCATGGCGGCGAGTGAGCCGAAAAGGTAGCAGAACAGGCCGATCATGAAGGCGAAGCGCGCGCTCATGGTGTCCATCAGCCAGCCCCCGATTAAACGGCCGGCGACGCAGGCGACGGTGAAGAGGCCCAGCGAGAACGCGCCGTCGCCCGACGGCACGCCCACGTTTTGCAGATGCAGCAGCCAGTGGGCCACGAAGATGAAAAACGGAAATTGTGCGGCGAGCCCGGCGGTCACGACGAGCCAGAAGCTGCCGGTGCGATAGGCCTCGGCGGGCGTCCATTCGTATTGCGTGACCAGTCCGCCGGAAGCGTGTTGCGGCGGATCGCCCGCGACCGGCTGCGCGGCTCCATCAGGAAGCTGGCCGAGATCTTCGGGGCGTTCTTTGACGAAAAGCAGGGCGACGATTCCCGCAAGAACGGCGCCCGCCGCGACAATTTCCCAACCGAGGCGCCAATCGCCACGGTGCAGCCGCAGGAGTTTATCGATCTGACCCGCCATAAAGAAGCCGCACACGCCGGAGCCGCTGAGGACGAGACCGACCGCGCGGCCGCGGTAGCGTTCGAACCATCGGGCGGCGGCGGTGCTGCCGGGGATGATGTCGCCAAAACAGACACCGATTCCGTTGATCACGCCGAAGCCGAGAAGAAATTGCCACGGTTTCGTGGTTGCGAATGCCAGGTACAGCGAACCGGCACAAACAAACGCCGAGCCGATCAGATACGTCGAGCGTATGCCGAGCCGGACGATCGAGATGGCCACGAGCGTCGAGGGTATGCCAACGAACAAGTTGAGCAGCGTGGATCCGAATCCCAATGTGCCGCGGCTCATGGGGATGTGCTGAAGCATGTACGGGTTGATCACCGCTCCGATGTAAAACGGCATGCCGAGGTTCAGAAAATCCATCGCGGAAAGTGCGCCGATCAGTTTCCAGCCGTAGAATGAGCGACCGCTCGACATTCCGTGCCTCCCAGTGGGCGCACTGCGCATTTGCTGCCTGGCACTGCATGGCCGTTCCCACCGCCCAAATCGGCGGGAATCGATGGTCAACGTGCCGACATTCTAGTACCGTTCCGACGTTTGGCAAGCGATTCGGTTTGGGACACAGAAGGGCCTGCTTGAAGATAGAATAGGTGCCAAATTCGCGAGGGGAATGCATGTGAGCTTGCGGACGCAGGTTGGAATCGTGGGCGCGGGGCCGGCGGGGTTGATGCTGTCGCATCTGCTGCACCGGGACGGCATCGATTCGATCGTGGTGGAGGCGCGTAGCCGCCGATATGTGGAGGATCGCGTGCGCGCGGGCGTACTCGAACAGGGCACCGCCGACCTGATGGTGGAAACCGGCGTGGGCGCGCGGCTAGAGCGGGAAGGGCTGATTCACCACGGCGTGATGTTTCGCTTTGCCGGGCGCACGCATCGATTCGACTTCAGGGAGCTGGCCAACGGGCGCGCGATTTTCGTGTATCCGCAAAATAAGGTAGTGGCGGATCTGTTTGACGCGCGGGCGGCGGCGGGCGGGCGCGTGATCACGGAAGCGGAAGGCGCGACCGTGCACGATTTCGGCGACTCGAGCGGAGCCACCAGGCCAAACATTCGTTATCGCGCGGGCGGTGAACCGCAGGAGATCGAATGCGACTTCATCGCGGGCTGCGACGGCTTTCACGGTGTGTGCCGTCCGTCGGTTCCCGCGGGCGCGCTGACGATTTACGATCGCGTCTATCCATTCGGCTGGCTCGGTATCCTGGCCGAAGCACGACCATCGTCGGAAGAGCTGATCTATGCGTATCACCAGCGCGGGTTCGCGCTGCTGAGCATGCGCACGCCCGAGATTAGCCGACTCTACCTCCAGTGCAAGCCCGACGAGGACATTCAAGAGTGGCCGGATGCGCGCATCTGGCAAGAGCTGCATTTGCGACTCGCTTCAAACGACGCGAACTGGAAGCTGACCGAAGGGAACATTCTGCAAAAAGGCGTCACGGGAATGCGCAGTTTCGTAGTCGAGCCGATGCAGCACGGGAAATTGTTTCTCGCAGGAGACGCCGCGCACATCGTGCCGCCGACGGGCGCGAAAGGATTGAACCTTGCTGTTTCCGACGTGCGCATGCTGGCGGATGGTTTAGTGGAGTTCTACCGCACGGGGAAAAAATCGCTGCTCGAGAATTATTCCGCGAAGTGCCTGCGGCGCGTCTGGAAGGTACAGCGCTTTTCGTGGTGGATGACGTCGATGCTGCACCTGTTCGATACGGACAACGCATTCGATCAGCGCCGCCAGCTCGCGGAGCTTGATTACGTCACCAGCTCCCGCGCGGCCCAGCAGTCCCTCGCGGAAAACTACGTCGGCCTGCCGATGGAATAGCCCAGGATGCGAGCAGTCAGAAAGAAAAAGCCTCGCGCCGATTCCATGGGCGGCGCGAGGCTTTCCAGTTTCAGCAGGCCGGGGATTTACTGCGTAACTGTTTTCGCGGCGTCGCCGACTTTGAAGCCGGAGCCAGAGACTGGCTGACAAACGGCCGAGACGTCGTCGACATCGGTTACGCGAACCACGCCGACGGGTTGCGTCAGCTGGCGAAGCACCTGGCCGGTGGCGGGGTCCTTGATTGTCCGCGTGATGCGTTCGATCGAGAGTTGATCGCCGACTTTAATTCCGGACTTTGCACCGACGTTCAAAACAACCTGACCGCCATCCACGGCTGCGACGAGCCCGGAAACAACAATCGTTCGGGCCGAAAGCTTGGGAGCATCGGCGATCAAGCCGGTGCTCATCTGCTCGACGGAAGCCTTCACCGCCTCGCCGAGAATCGTTTCCTGGAAATCGCTCGAACCGAAGTCCACGTTGCCGGCCCCGAATCCGCGCCAGTTGCCGCCGCCGCCGGTCAGAGACGTGCTCGACCGTGACGACTCGCCATGCCCTTCGGCCACGCCAAGAATCTCGGCCGTATCGATATCGACGATGCGCGCGTCAATATTCACGATCGCTTTGCTGTTTGTGTGCTTGAAGCCGCCCATGCCGAACGGGCCGATGCCCCCTCCGTTGCCGCCGACACCGGTATTCTTCGTCTCATTTCCGAATTGAGTGATGCTGCCGACGATCATCGCGTCCACGCCGAGAATTTTTCCGATCTTCGCGGCGGAAGTCGGATTGGCACGGTCGCTGTTGGAGAAATTCTGCTCGGCCATGATCTTGTCCAGCGCGTTGCGCTCGATCACGGAGTAGGTGCCATCTTGCACCAGATACTTCACCAGCAGATCGGTAACGCCCTTGCCGATGTCGACGTTATTCCCCAACTGCGCGATGGTCGCCGAAGGGATCGCGGTGAAGTCGAAATCGAATATCGCGACGCGCTTCTTGCGCCCCTGAGCGGGAGGAGGCGCCCCGTTGGGTACCGCCGCTGCCGTGGTAGGCGTACCTGGAGGAGGAGCTTGCCCGCCGCCGGCCGCTTGTGCGCCTGCGTTCGGAGTGAGAAAAGTCGCTAGAATCAACATGGCCCAAAGAATCTTTTTCATCTTCAAATGTCTCCCGTTCGCTGGGTTACGGAATGAGCGTCATACCAGCTGTGCGTAGGGCGGAATCTTACTGGCCTGTCGTGATACGTGTCAACAAGGGTGTGGCAGTTGACAGCGCGCTGGTTAACTTCTCGCGCGGATGCCAAAGCCCGTCCGGCCGCACACGCTCGCTTCTCACTACGCATTGCGCAGGAACGGAACGAAAACCGTCACCGTCGCGCAATTCGGGCTGGGCGACACGTTACTCTTTGCCGGAGCATCCCTGCGTGCGATTGACTTTCTGGCCGCGCCGGGACTATCCTCGCCCACCACGCAGCATTCCCCGACGAGTGAGGTTTGGGAGGCCGGCATCCATGCGGCCACCGCGTGCGACAAGTGCGCTCCGGAGTGCTTCAACTACGACGATCTGACGGAAAACATGACGGTTTTTTCTTCCCGTTCACGCAATGTGTAGTACGGAGCAATGCATCCGGCCCATGCTTGCTCGTTCACAATCTAAGCTTTGAAACCTGGAGGCATCGATGAATTCGAACAGGGCAGCGAACAAGACCCTGGAGATCTCTTTTGTGTTGGCGGTGCTGCTGGTGGTTGCCGGCGCCGCGTTGGCCCAGAGGCATAACAGCGGAGGCGGGGGATCGGCGCCCCCCGCGCACAATTCGGCTCCTCCGCCGTCGCACAATTCCGCTCCTCCGTCGAACAACAACCGGGGAGGATCCACGGGCGGTTCGACCGGCGGCGGCAACACGGGCCACACCGGCGGTACCACGGGTGGAAACACGGGCCACACGAACACCGGTGGCGGGACGAGCATGTACGGTAACTACGGCAGCCGTGGCGGCTCAAGCACGGGGGGTTCGACGGCCGGCGGCACGCACACCAACAGCTCGACGAGCATGTACGGCAACTACGGCAGCCACAGCGGTTCGAGCGCGGGTGGTTCAACAG
>JBAVUW010000174.1:0-56037 GCA_049696975.1 Candidatus Acidiferrales bacterium
CCACCATGACCGAGCGCCTGGCCAGCGCGGAAGGCCTCGAGCAAAGCCTCTCTGCCGAAATCGCGCTGGCGGGCGAGCGTGCCGAATCGCTCCGCCGACAGCACAACACGCTTGCCGGGGAAAAATCCGAAATCGAATCATCCTGCGAGCAGCTTGCGCTGCAAGCCGAAGATCTCCGTCGCGAAAAATCGCGCCTCGCGGAGCTGAAAGCCGCGCTCGAAACCGAATGGACCGAGGCCCGCTCGCGCACCGGGCAGCTTGAAGAAACGCTGCGCACCCGCCGCACTTCGCTCGACGAGCTTCGCGCCGACCGCGGCCAGCGGCAGATCGAAAAAGCCCGCAACGATGCCGACCGCGACTACCTCCGCCAGAGCTGCGTCGCCGAGCTCAACGCGCAGCCGGAGGAATTGATCGCCCAAGAATCGCAGCTGCTGGTCGGGGAAGAGCTTGTCGCCGCTGAAACGAATTACAACGAAATGAAAGCGCGCGTCGAGGCCATGGGCCCGGTCAACATGATGGCGCTTGAGGAATTCCAGGAATGCGAACAGCGCGAAAGCTTCCTACGCCGCGAAAGCGACGACCTCGTGCAGTCGATACAGAACACGCAGCTCACCATTCACGAGCTCGACGAAGTCTCGCGCGCGAAATTCGAAGACGCATTCACCTTCATCAACGCCCAGTTCGCCGTCGCCTTCCAGTCCCTGTTCGGCGGGGGCCACGGCGAGATGCGCCTCAGCGAGCCCGATAGCTCCGGCGATTCCGGCATCGACATCGTTGCGCAGCCGCCGGGCAAGCGGTTGCAAAACATTCTGCTTCTCTCCGGAGGCGAAAAAGCTCTCACCGCGCTCGCGCTGCTGATTGCCGTCTTCCGCTACGCGCCCAGCCCGTTCTGCATTCTCGACGAAGTGGACGCGCCGCTCGACGAAGCCAATGTCGGTCGCTTCAATCGCATGCTCGCCGAAATGTGCGGCCAGACCCAGTTCATCGTGGTCACCCACAATCGCAAGACGATGGAAATGGGCTCGGTCCTCTACGGCGTCACCATGCAAGAGCCCGGCGTTTCCAAACTCGTCAGCGTCAAATGGGAAGAGGACGCAGCCACGGGCGCGCCTGAAGCAGCCGCAACCGCGAGCAACGCCGCGTAGTCCGGATGGCCTGCATTTGATCCACCGTGGGATGGCGAGGCACTTTCCGTCGCGGCCGTCGACGTGACGCCGATCCATCGGCAGGAACCGTGTTTAGCCGCGAGGCTCCCCGGACCGTATAATTCAGCCATGCTGACACTCGTGCTCCTTCCCGGCATGGACGGCACGGGCATATTCTTCGAAGATTTTGCGGCCCTCGCTCAGCCGGAATTCGACCCCATCATCGTCCGCTATCCTGACGATCCGTCTCGCGGCTACGCCGGACTCGAATCGATCGCTCGCGCCGCGCTTCCCCGCGACAAGCCGTTTCTGATCCTCGGTGAATCTTTTTCCGGGCCGATCGCGATTTCCATCGCCGCCTCCAACCCGCCCGGCCTCGTCGGACTGATTCTCTGCGTCACCTTCGCGTGCAATCCGCATCCGTTGTTGCCGCTGACGACCGCAATTCTGAAACCGTTTCCTCCCGTACGCCTTCCGTCTTTCATGCAGCACAGAAACCTGTTCGGCAAATACGACTCGCCTCGGTTGCGCGCAAAGCTCCGAGGAGTTCGCGCGGCCGTTTCTCAGAAAACCCTGAAGGCTCGGCTGGAGGCTGTGGCTTCCGTCGATGTCTCCGAACCACTGGGACGAGTCATTGTCCCCACACTCGATCTCCGGGCCACGGACGATCGCGTGGTATCGTGCGCATCCGGCAATCACGTTAGAAAAATTCTGCCGCAGGTCGAGATCGCGGAAATCGATGCGCCGCATCTGATGTTGCAAACCGTGCCGCAGGAATCATTGGCCGCCATCCGGCGTTTCGTCGTCAACAAAATAGCAATTCTGAATTGAAATAGGTTTTCTTACCGATTGACAACGCTTCACCCTGCGCTAGAATACCCGCCACTCTGAACTGAGGATTCAAAACTCGTGGCTTCTTCTCAAATGCGCGCCGTTATTTCGCGAACGGAATTCCCGGAGCTCAAACTTCTTGGGCGCGGGAAAGTCCGCGACATTTACGATCTGGGCGACCGCCTGCTCATTGTCGCCACCGACCGCCTGTCGGCTTTCGACGTCGTTCTACCGACACCGATTCCCGACAAGGGCCGGGTCCTTACGCAGCTTTCGCTTTTCTGGTTTCGCAAATTGAGCGCCGTCGTACCGCATCACGTGCTCGAGGCGAAGAATTTCACCGGGGAACTCGCGCCCTACTCGGACAGTCTGGCGGGCCGGGCCATGCTCGTGCGCCGTACCGATCCGTTCCCGATCGAATGTGTCGTTCGCGGCTATATTTCCGGATCGGGATGGAAGGATTATCAGAAGACGGGCGCCATCTGCGGCATCCCGCTGCCGAAAGGCCTGCGCGAGTCCGACAAGCTGCCCGAGCCGATCTTCACGCCTTCGACGAAGGCAACCACCGGGCACGATGAAAATATTTCCTTCGACGAAGCAGCCCAGAGCGTCGGCCTCGCGCTCGCCGAGCGGTTGCGCGACACGAGCCTGACGCTCTACCAACGCGCCGCCGAGCACGCTGCAGCCTGCGGCATCATCATCGCCGACACGAAATTCGAATTTGGAATGCGCGGCGACGAACTGATATGGATCGACGAAGCGCTCACGCCCGATTCCTCGCGCTTCTGGCCCGCAGATCAGTACGAGCCGGGCAAGGCGCAGCCTTCCTTCGACAAGCAGTTCGTCCGCGACTATCTGGAACGCATCGGTTGGAACAAACAACCTCCGGCACCGGCGCTTCCGCCGGACGTCGTCTCAGGAACGCAGCAGAAATACCGTGACGCCTATCAGCGGATCACCGGCCACGCACTCGACTGACTCGGTGGAGCTTCACCGGAAGCTTCGTTTCGGAGCATGCACACGTGAAAGAGCAACTGGATTCTTTGGTCGGAATGATGGTCGAGCGCGGCATTTTGCTCGATGAAGCCATGACAGAGTTCGAGAAAAAATTCATCCGCCGCGTTCTCGAACATTCCCGCGGAAACCAGTGCCGTGCCGCCAAGACGCTCGGCATCCATCGCAACACGCTGAGCCGCAAAATCACGCAATATCACCTCGATCAACCGCTCCGCCGCCGCTGAATCGCGCAACGGTTCGCAATCCTTGGGCCCAAAATAAAAAAGGCCGGCCCCTTTTCCGGACCGGCCTCTCGATTCCGTTTTGCCTTGTTATTACTGCTTCGGCGCCGCCTTTCGCGGCGGATGCTTCGCCGTACTGCCCTTTTCCGGAATCGTGGACGGATCCACCTTCACCGAATCCCAGTGCAGCATGAACGGCGTCGGATCATAGCTCACGAGAGTCCCTGAAAACCGAATCTCGTCCTCTTTCTGGACGCGCACGACGTCGGGCTGCGGCGTAATCTGCCCGGCCGTCCCGGCGGGAGGAGCTACGGTCCAAACCTTCACATCCATGTTGGCCGTGGTCGCTGCCGCGATTTCATCCGAGCTGGCGCTCGTGAACGTCATGATGTCCACGAAATTGTCCGTCTTGTTCACGTCGATAATCTTGCCGATCACCTCGGGAAACTCCGCGCCGCAGATCGCCAGCCAGGTGAGTTTGGCCTTGTCACCGCCGCCGCTCAGATCGCTGATCACCGTGATGATCGTGCTCGATTGTGCCACCTTCTGAATGTCCGCCGCGCTCGAAATCGACCACGTCGCCGGACGAACCGGCGCATTCGCGGCAAGCTGCAGCAACTCGTTCAGCTGCGCGTCGATCAGGGAATCGCAGTTCGGCTGCTGGTAATTCACGATCGTCTTGCGAAGATAGTCTTTGACCTTGTCCGCATCCTGAATCTTCAGGTCGACCGCCCGCGCCAGCGCCCAGAATCCGTCAAGCGATTGCGGCGGAGTCGATTGCAAGTACGCCAGTCCCAGGTGATAGCTCGCCACCGGGTCGTTCGGATTCAGCGCCAATTGCGCCTTGTACGCTTCGATCGCCGCCGAATAGTCCTTCAACAGCCCGTCCGCCGCCCCGGCTGCGCCGTCCAGAGCCGACTCCAGCGCTTTAATCTTGTCGTCGCTCAGTTGCGGATTCGCCTTCTTCACATCGGGCAGCAGCTTCACACCCAGCAGCGCCGCGTCGCGCTCCTTCGTTTCCTGATCGTGCGCGTCGGGCCCTTTCGTGAGCTCGGCTTGATCCTGCGTGAATAGCTGCACCCGCGCCTGCACGGCCGTCGCGCGAGTCGGCGCATCGGCCTTGTCGCCCAGCGCGATCACCTTATCGGTATACTCAATGGCCTTGGCGTAGTTCTTGAGCTTGTAATAGGCCTGGTAATACAGCTGATAAATGTATTCCAGAAGCGTCGAATTCGGATATTGCGCCACAAACGCGTCCAGCAGTTTCAATTGCGCCGTGGGATCCTTTTCCGCCTGCGCGGCCTGCAGCGCGTTGTATTCCGGCAACGTGTACGAGGGCGCCTGGTTCGATTGCGCCGCCTGCGCTGCCTGGGCTGCCGCGGGACTCGGGCTTGAAGACGCCAGGAAAAGCGCGGCGAAAATAATTGCCAGTCCGCTAAGATGCCTTCGCATGATCACGTTCCTGCCTCCTGGATGGCCTGACTTTGGCTGGTCGTTCGGATTCGCCAAATGCGATTCCTGCGGGACTACCGCGCAAGATACAGAAATCCCCGGGATTATAGGGAAAGCGTATAACCCGCGCAAGCGGAAAACCCTGTAGCTGCGGCGAGTCCGCGGAATTCGGTTGGTGGGCCATTTCGATTTGATTGCTCGCCTCGACGGGGAGGTGCGTCCTGCATGATAGGATGATGAACCCGCCTCGCGTGTCGCCTGATGGAGGACGCCCATGTCTCAAGCTGCGATTCAAGAGAAACCGCTCGCGGCGAAGGTCGCGCTCGTCACCGGCGCCAGCCGCGGCATCGGTCTCGCCGTCGCGAAATCGCTGGCGTCGATGGGCGCGAAGATCTCTGTCTGTGCGCGCGACCGACAGCGCCTGGACGTCGCCGCCGCCGATCTGGAACGCAGCGGCGCCTGTGTCCTGGCCGTTCCTGCGGACGTTTCGCACCCAGCGGAAATCGCCCCGCTGGTTGAGAAAACCGAACGATCGCTGGGACCCATCGAGATCCTGGTCAACAACGCCGGGATCGGCGTCTTCGGACCCATCCAGGACGCGTCGGAGGCAGACTGGGACGCAGTACTGGACACCAACTTGAAATCCGTGTTCCTGCTCAGCCGCGCCGTCGCGCCCGGAATGATCTCGCGCCGCGCGGGCCACATCGTGAATATTTCTTCGCTTGCCGGGAGAAACGCCTTCGCCGGCGGCGGAATTTACTGCGCCTCCAAATGGGGACTCCTGGGTCTCACCGAGTGCCTGGCCGAAGACCTGCGCCCGTTCGGCATTCGTGTCAGCGCCGTTTGCCCGGGTTCGGTGGCCACCGATTTTTCGTCGCATTCCACGAAAGACCCGAAGAAGATGCTGCAGCCTGAAGACGTCGCCCACGCCGTCTCCATGATCCTCACGCAAGCCCCGCAAAGCTTCATCAGCGAAGTCCTGCTCCGTCCGACGCAGAAGCCGTGACCCCTCGGAGAAAATCGCGGCCTGCGGCCGGGCGAATCGTGGATGTTCGGCGCGCATCCAATGGCTGGAAGACGAAATCGGCAGCAGGGGCGGGCCCCAAGCCTGCCCCTACTTGTATCCGGCGGTACCGGGAGCACACCATGATCGAAATTCGTCCATCGGAAGAGCGCGGCCACAACAAAATCTCGTGGCTCGACTCGCGCTTTACATTCTCATTCGACCAGTACTACGACCCCGATCACACGCAGTTTCGTTCGCTGCGGGTCATCAATGAGGACGTCGTAGCGCCCGGCGGAGGTTTCCCCACGCATCCGCACCGCGACATGGAAATCCTCACCTGGATTCTGGAAGGCGCGCTCGAGCATCGTGACAACACCGGCGGTCGCGGCGTCATCCGTCCGGGCGAATTGCAGCACATGACGGCCGGGCGCGGCGTGATGCACAGCGAATTCAATCCTTCGCAGAAGGAGCCCGTGCACCTGTTGCAGATCTGGCTCCTGCCGGAGCGCCGCGGCCTCGACCCCGGCTACGAACAGCTCGCCTTTCCCGACGCCGACTTGCACGGAAAGTTTCATCTCGTCGCTGGTCCGCAGGCGCCGGTGACGATCCAACAGGACGCGAACCTCTACATCGCGCGTCTGGACAAAGGTGCCGATCTAAAGCAACCGATCGAACAGGGCCGCCACGCCTGGGTGCAGATCGCCCGCGGCGCGGTGATACTGAACGGCCAGCCTGTGAAGGCCGGCGACGGCGCCGCGTTTTCCGACGAATCGGAAGTGCGCGTCGAAGCAACCGAGCCGTCCGAGATCCTGCTCTTCGATCTGGCCTGACGCGCCGCAAAACCTCAGGGGTTCAAATCCCTGAGGTTTTCTTTTTCCCGCCAGCAGACGTGTGATACTTTGCCCGCCTGGGTGGCGGAAAATCCGTTCTGAACCCGAAGGGAGAACTCGCATGTCGAATTCCTCGAACGGCCTCACTCCGCTCTTCGGCCGGATCCTGTTGAGCGCAGTTTTCATCATCGGCGGCATCGGCAAAATCACCGGGTTCTCGTTCGAGGAAAGTCTGGTGGCCGCGAAGCATCTCCCCCTGCCCTCCGTGGCGCTCGGCATCGCGCTCGTCATCGAGTTGCTCGGCGGTGTGGCGATTCTGACGGGCCTGTTCACGCGATTCACGGCATGGATCGTCTTCCTCTACCTAATCCCGACGACATTCCTGTTCCACAATTTCTGGGCGGTGCAAGGTGCGGACCGGATCGATACCATGATCCAGTTCGAAAAAAACCTCGCCATTATGGGCGGCCTGGTCCTTCTGGCCGCCTTCGGCCCCGGCACCTATTCGATCGACAGCGCCCGCGCCCGACACGGGTAGTGCCGTGATGCTGAACGGGGTCTGCGGACCTGTCTTACGGGCTCGGGTCGCCGCGCGTGATTCTCACTGAATCCGCCGCCGCTGCGGGGGCATCCGATTCGTGGTCTAATGATTCGCCCACTCGAGGAGGCATGATGCCCGAACACAAAAGACCCGCTCCGGCCGCCGCGGAGATTCACGATCTGATCAGTCACCGCTGGAGCCCGCGCGCCTTCCATTCGCGTCCGATCCCGCCGAAGGAGCTCAAGTGCCTGTTCGAAGCAGCGCGCTGGTCGGCTTCCTCTTATAATGCCCAGCCCTGGTATTTCATCGTCGCGACGAAAGACGACCCCGAGAATTTCCAGAAAGTTTTGAGCACATTCGTCGAATTCAACCAGAGCTGGGCGAAAAACGCCGCCGCCGTCGCGATCAGCGTGGCCGGGCACAAGATGCCGCATGATGGCTCGCAAAATCGCCACGCGTTTCACGACGTCGGCCAGGCCGCCGCGACGCTGGCACTCGAAGCGGCTTCGCACGGCATGCAGGTGCATCAGATGGCCGGCATCAACCCGGAAAAAGCGCGCGAAGTGTTCGGCATTCCCGCCGACTTCGAAGCCGTTGCCGGAATCGCAATCGGCTATCCGGGGGATCCGCTCACGCTTCCGGAAGGCCGGCTGCGCGACCAGGAAACCGGCGCGCGGCAGCGCAAGCCTGCCTCTGAATTCGTCTTCACCGGAAAATGGGGCGCCACTTCGCCGATCGTCAAGTAAGGGAGCGAGTGTGGCTAGGCGACGGTCACGTCGAAGTACTCGACCGTGATGCTCTCGAGAATCGCGCGTATCTTCGGAAAGTAGGTTTTCCCGTAATCGGACGCCTGGTGCGCTTCCCAGGCCGCATGGTCGCGATACTGCTCCTCGACGACGTAGGTTCGAGGCGCCGTCCGCGATTTCAGCAGCGAATAATAGACGCAGCCCGGCTCGTGTTCGCGGATCTTCGCGCGCAGCTCCTTGAACATCGTCTCGAACTCGCTCTCGTTTCCCGCCTTCACGAGCACCGTCTTCAATCCACCAACCATCGCACACCTCCCTCCCATTCCCTGGCCGCCTAGTGTACTGCGCGCTCCTGCGATCCGCGCACTTGCCTAGTGGTCCGCACGTTGATACATTCCACGCCCGGGAGGAATCTCCGCCATGAAACTCCGAGCCATCGCCGCGCTGGTCGCGCTCTTGCTGTTCGCGCCCGCGTTCGACGCGCCCCGCGGCCCGCAGGCTGCCGCCGACAAGAAAGACGTCGCCGCCGAACTCGACGCCCTGAAAATGCAAGTCGCGCAGCTCGCACACCAGGCGCAGGATGCGCAGGACTACATCTCCATCGCCAATCTCCAGCGCGCCTACGGCTATTACGTTGACAAATGCATGTGGGATGAAACGGCCGACCTGTTTTCGAAAAACGGCACGCTCGAAATCGGCCTGCGGGGAGTGTGGGTCGGACAGGATCGCGTCCGCCAGTATCTCCACACGCTGCCAGATCTGAAGTACGGGACCCTGTTCAACCACATGCAGCTTCAACCCGTCATCGATATCGCACCCGACGGACGAACCGCCAAGGGCCGCTGGCGCGCGTTCGAACAATTCGGCCTGCTGCACAAAAGCGCGCAATGGGCCGAAGGCACTTACGAAAACGAATACGTGAAAGAAAACGGCGTCTGGAAAATCAGCAAGCTGCACTACTACATGACCTACTACGTCGACTATTACAAGGGCTGGGACCAAGGCGGCAATCCGCCTCCGGGCCCGATCGCGGGAATGCCGCCCGATCAGCCGACGACGCTAGCCTACAAGCTCTACCCGGATGTTTTCGTTCCGCCCTATCATTACAAGAACCCGGTCACCGGAAAATGACGACCCGGGGAACGCACAAATTGAAACTTCGGCTGATACAAATCGCCATGCCGCTCGCGCTGGTCGCGTTTTTCTGTGTGGTATCGGCGCGCGACGCTGCCCGCGCCGCTAAAGCGCGGGACATCGCCGCCGAAACCGCTGCGCTGAAAACACAAGTAGCCCAGATCGCGCACCAGATCCAGAATTCCACCGACTATATCGCGATCAACAACCTCGAGGATGCCTACGGCTACTACGTGGACAAAACCAAGTGGGACGAGGTGACCGACCTTTTCACCGACGACGGCTCGGTCGAAATCGGCTTGCGCGGAGTCTACAAAGGCAAGGAACGCGTGCGCGCCTATATGCACCATCTCGGCGACCTGAAGTACGGCACGCTGTTCAACCACTCGCAGCTGCAGCCCGTAGTGCACATCGATCCCGACGGCCTGCACGCCTACGGACGTTTCCGCGCCTACATGCAGGTGGGTACGCTCGATCGGCGTTCCCAGTGGGGCGACGCTGTCTACGAAAACCAATATGAAAAACAAAACGGCATCTGGAAAATCAAGACGCTCCACGCCTACTTCATCTACTACGTGAATTACTACAAAGGCTGGGACCAGGGCGGTGATCCACCGCCGCCCCCGCTCAAGGACCTGCCGCCGGATGAGCCCACAACGTTCGATTACAAGCTCTACCCTGACGTCTACATCCCGCCCTTCCACTACAAGAATCCTGTGACTGGGAAATAGTGACGGGTGAGGTGATTCGCCGCGGGTAAAGTGGCGAGGTACCGACAATCGATTGGTGTGTCACTTCGTTTGGCGCAAGAAATGCTCAAAACGGGGCTGGCAGATCCAGCCGAGACGATGAGTGGCGGGAGGGGCGGACGGTTGTGCGGGTCGCGCGTGAAACTCGGCCGTCCTATACAAACTTTCGTTTGGCCGTTTTCGAGTGATCCTGTCGTTCCCGCCCTCCTCGAGGCTTCGACGTGGCGAGATCCGACGCGAAGCACCGGAAATCGTAACGGCACACGTAAACCCGTACCGCTCCGCGGGAAATCCGACGGCGAAACCCTGCGAATGTTCGATGTGAGTGAGGCTGCCGGCTAAATCTGGCCCCGGCCGCCGTCCACGTCGATCTCGACGCCGGTTACGAAGGACGCGTCGGCGGAGGCGAGGAATGCCACGGCTCCGGCCACTTCTTCCGGTTTGCCGAGACGTTTCATCGGGACCGACGCGATCAGGCTCTTGCTAATTTCGTCGAGCACTTCCTGCGGCGCGCCCGAGCGGCTGACGATTGGCGTCGCGATCGGCCCTGGCGCAACGGCGTTCACGCGGATGTTGCGATCCACCAATGCCGCTGCCAGCGATCGCGTAAACGAGCGCATGGCAGCCTTCGTGGCCGCATAAACGCTTCCGGCCGGGAGGCCTTCATGGCTCACCACGCTGGTGTTCAGGATCACCGAGGCGCCGTCGTTCAAATGCGGCAGAGCCTTTTGAATCGTGAAGTAGGAGCCTTTCGTGTTGATGTCGAACATCCAGTCGTATTTCTGCTCGGTGGTCGCGTCGAAGGGAATGAATTCCGCGACCCCGGCATTGGCGAACAGAACGTCGATCTTCCCGAATTTCTTCGTCACCGCCGCATAGAATTTGTCGATCTCGGACAGCTGGGCCACGTCCGACACAACGGCCAGCACGTCGCCACCGATGTATTTTGCGGCTTCCTCCAAGGTCTTCTGGCTGCGCCCGGAAATCGCCACGCGCGCACCTTCGTCCGCCAGCCGCTTCGCCGACGCCAGTCCGATTCCGCTGTTTCCGCCGGTCACCACCGCTACTTTTCCCTCAAGCCTCTTCATGGAATCCTCCGCCTCCCGGATGATCCGCCGGGCCGGCTTCTCCTTCACGTCTCGCCCTGCTGCCTAGCTTAGATGACCGGGAATTCCCGGGGATTCAGCGCGAGCTCACTGCACGCGGGACGGTGCGGCGGAGGGCGCCGGACCCAGCTTTTCGCGCAGCAAGTCTTCGATCTCGCCGAGCCGGTCGCCCAGCGTATTCAGCTTGTTCGCCACGCCTTGGATTTCCGATTCGGCGCGTCGATTCACGTCGAAATCCAGCTCGCCGCGAATGCGGTCTTTCGTGTCCTGGCGGTTCTGGCTCATCATGATAATGGGAGCCTGGATCGCCGCGAGCATTGAAAGAAACAGATTTAGCAAAATAAAGGGGTAGGGATCCCACGCGGCCTTCTTCAGGAAAATATTGACGCTCGCGTAGATCACCAGCACCGTCAGAAACGAAAGGATGAAGGTCCACGAGCCGCCGAACGCAGCCACGGTATCCGCGATCCGTTCGCCAGGAGTCATTTCCTGTTCGATCATGTCGTTGGCGTTGCGATTGGCGCGCAGGCGCACCAGATGCTGCGATGCGTGGAATTGCTTGCCGAGCACGGTGAGCATGTCCATGCCGGCGTGGGGCTTGCGCTCGATCAGTGTGGTGATGTCGCGGCGATCGACTTCGATGCAGACCGCTTCGTCGATGGCGACGGCGCTGGTCTGGTGCGGCGTCTGTTCCAGCATGGAGGCGAAGCCGAAGAATTCGCCGCACGTGGGCTCGTCCACCACCACCTCCTGCTGGTCTTCGTCGATGGTGGTGACGCGCACGGTTCCCGAGACCACCACATAGGGGTGCGTACCCGGATCGCCGATCTTGTAAATGCGCTGGCGGGGCGCGAACTTCTTCACTTCCACTTGCTGCGCCAATACATCGGTTTCATCCGAGTCCAGCAGGGAAAACAGAGAGACATCCTTTAACACGTCCGGATTACAGGCCATGGGCCACCTCGTCGGTCGGAGTTATTTCGCGGGTCTTTCCCGCGTATTCTATATGGGACACCGCCTTTGCGAGAACCCGCGCGAGCGGCTACAATGCATGATCGAGCATCAAATTCACTGACGGTAAGAGCGTTCAGCAAAGAGAGATTCCACGACTTCGACAGGCGTGCTCGGCCGACTCACTGGGCCAATTCGCCGGAGCCTCGGGATGAAACCCATACAAAATGGACGTTGAAAAGGTCATCGACAATGTCGTAGCGCGCTTCATCGGGACGAAGCATGAGCGCGACGTGAAACGAGTGCAGCCGGTCGTCGCTCAGATCAACGCGATCGAACCCGATATGAAGGGGCTGCGCGATGAGGAGCTCGCCAAGCGCACCGCCGCGCTGAAGGCCGAAGTCGAAGAGCGCCTGGAAGGCGTCGAACCCGACGATCCCGACTACAAGCAGAAGCTGCAGGACGCGCTCGAACCGGCCATCGTGCCCGCATTTGCACTATGCCGCGAAGCCGGGCGCCGCACTCTGGGCATGCGGCATTTCGACGTGCAGCTGATCGGCGGCACGGTGCTGCACCAGGGCAAAATCGCGGAGATGAAGACGGGTGAAGGCAAAACGCTCGTCGCTACGCTGGGGGCCTATCTGAACGCGCTGGCCGGCAAAGGCGTGCACATCGTCACGGTCAACGACTACTTGGCACGACGCGACGCGGAATGGATGGGACCGATCTACAAAATGCTGGGCTTGACGGTCGGCGTGATCGTTCACGATCTGGACGACGTGCAGCGCCGCGCCGCCTACGCCGCGGACATCACCTACGGCACCAACAACGAGTTCGGGTTCGATTACCTGCGCGACAACATGAAATACGATTTGAAGGATTGCGTGCAACGCGGGCACCAGTTCGCGATCGTGGACGAAGTGGACTCGATCCTGATCGACGAAGCGCGCACGCCGCTGATCATTTCCGGTCCGGCCGAGGAATCCACCGACAAGTACTACAAGATCGACAAGATGATACCGAAGCTGATTCGCGATATCGACTACACGCTCGATGAAAAACTGCGCACCGCGACGCTGACCGAGGAAGGCGTGGCGAAATGCGAGCGCCTGCTGAACCTGGGCAATCTGTTCGATCCCGCGAACATGGACATCATTCACCACGTCTATCAGGCCCTTCGCGCGCACACGCTTTACGAGAAGGACGTCGATTACGTGATCAAAGACGGCGAAATCGTGATCGTCGATGAATTCACCGGCCGCCAGATGCCGGGACGCCGCTGGTCGGACGGCTTGCATCAGGCGATCGAGGCCAAGGAAGGCGTCAAAATCGAGCGCGAGAACCAGACGCTTGCAACCATCACCTTCCAGAATTATTTCCGCATGTACAAGAAGCTCTCGGGAATGACCGGCACCGCGGAAACCGAGGCGCCGGAGTTCGACAAGATTTACAAGCTGGAAGTGGTCGCCATCCCCACGAATAAGAATCTGATCCGCATCGAGAATCCCGACGTCGTCTATCGGACCGAGAAGGAAAAATACGAAGCGGCAGTCAACGGGATCATTCAAGAGGACGGGACGAAAACCGGCGGCATCCGCCAATATCACGAAAGCGGTCAACCCGTGCTCGTCGGCAGCATCTCCATCGAGAAATCCGAGAAGATCGCCGAAATCCTGAAGCGTGTGGGGATTCCGCATCAAGTGCTCAACGCCAAACAGCACGAACGCGAAGCCAAAGTGATCGCGCAAGCCGGCCGAAAAGGAGCGGTGACCGTCTCGACGAACATGGCCGGCCGCGGAACCGACATCCTTCTCGGCGGAAATCCCGAGGCCATGACGCGCGACTATTGTCTGAAAGAAAAGCTCGCCATGCCCTATCTGCCGGCCGAATCCGTGATCGGCGCGGCCCCCGGCACCGAAACGCCGGCCCAGGCGGATGCGGCCGTTGCGGGCAGTTCGGGAAATGGCTCAGGCGCACCGCCCGCCGGAGCCGCCATGGTGCTGTTCCAGCACGAGGGCAAGATCTACCAGGTGCCGCTCGAAACCTGGAAGCCGCTCTACGATCAGTTCGCCGCGCAGTGCAAGGCGGAACACGACGAGGTGGTGGCCATGGGTGGGCTGCACATTCTCGGCACCGAACGCCACGAAGCCCGCCGCATCGACAATCAGCTCCGGGGCCGCGCCGGACGCCAGGGCGACCCCGGTTCCTCGCGATTCTTCCTTTCGCTGGAAGACGATCTGCTCCGCATTTTCGGCGGCGAAAAGATGCAGGCGATCATGTTCCGGCTGGGAATGACGGAAGGCGTGCCGATCGAATCACGGCTGATCAGCAAACGCATCGAAGGCGCCCAGAAACAGGTCGAAGCGCAGAACTTCGAGGCCCGCAAACACCTCCTGGAATACGACGATGTGATGAACAAGCAACGGGAGACGATCTATTCCCTGCGCCGTTCGTTCCTCGAAGGCCGCGACCAGAAGGAATTCGTCCTCGAGCGCGCCAAAGCCATTGCCGATGAGCTGGTCGAGATGTATTGCCCTCGCGACCAGCACCCGGACCAGTGGAACGTGACTCAGTTTTCGAACGAGCTTCTGAACCAGTTCGGCATCGACCTAAAAACCGCTGGAATCGATCCCGCCGAGTTCCATCACGATGCTCTGGCCGAGGAGCTGATCGGGAAGGTCAACGCCCGGTACGAGGAAAAAGAGGCCCTTTTCAGTCCGCCGACCCTTCGCTGGCTCGAGCGCCACATCCTGCTCGACATCGTGGATGCCCAGTGGAAGGACCACCTGCTGACCCTCGACCACCTCAAGGAGGGCATCGGCCTCCGCGGGTACGGCCAAAAGGACCCGCTGGTTGAGTTCAAGAAGGAAGCCTTCACTCTGTTTGACGAGCTGATGAACCGCATCGACACAGAGGCCGTCCGCTTCCTTTTCCTGATGCAGCCCGCCAAACCCCAGGATGAAGCGAAACAGATCGAAGAACGCCAGCGCCGACAACAAAAAAATCTGCAATTTCAGGCCGGACCGGCGCAGGCCGAGCCCCCGAAGCCCGTCCGGGCCGGTGCCAAAGTGGGACGCAACGACCCCTGCCCTTGCGGATCGGGCAAGAAATACAAGAAGTGCCACGGCACGGCTGCTTAGTTTGCCAGGCTCAACTATCCCCGCAATGCTCCACGAATGAGTAGGCGCCAGGAAACCATTAAGCATTATATTTATCAGTCTCTTATGTGGGTTATTGAGCGGGCACAAGAGCCGCAATCTAGGGTTGGTGTAACCGAGCTGTAATGGTACAAATGATGGCGGGGGCTTGGGTTGTAAGCAGGCCTCGGTCACCTGTGGCTAGGGCCACACCGTTACCGCGCCGCAGGAAGGCGCAACTCAAAAAAACAGGAGCGATAGATGAAAAGGTTGGCACTTTTGTGTGGGGCCATGTTGCTGTTCGCAGGGTTGGCATCTGCCCAGGACAGTCCCAAGATCGAGGCGTTCGGCGGCTATTCCTATCTCCGGGCAAATGCGGATGGAGTTGGCTACAACTTTAACGGCGGCAGCGGCTCACTGGCCTATAACCTGACCCCGTGGCTCGGTGTAGTGGGAGACTTCGGCGGGTATCACTGGAGCGGTTCGGGTGATTTTGCGGGCGAGGATTCGACCGTGGTGACCTACCTGTTCGGACCCAAGGTTTCCTTGCGCCGTGGTCCGATCACCCCGTTCGCGCAGGTTCTCCTCGGTGGAGCACATATTTCCGCCAGCGACAATGAGTGCGAAGACGTCCGCATTCACCGCAACGGCGACAGCTGTGGCAGCACGTCCGGGTCGGAGAACGGATTCTCGATGACGCTGGGCGGCGGTTTGGACTGGAATGCCACGTCGCACATCGGGATTCGCCTGATCCAGGCCGAATACCTCCTGACGCGGTTTGACTCACAGTCGCAGAACAACGCCCGTATTTCGACGGGCGTCGTCATCCGCTTCTAACCTGAGACTTGTCTAGCGGAGTTAACGGGCCGGCGGGCAACCGCCGGCCCTTTTCTTTTTGTGGCCGGCAGCCGGTTAGTTCCCGACCACGAAGAGATGGCCGTCGTTCTGGGTGTAGAGCTTGCCGTCCGGCCCCACCGACAATGGGGTGTAGGCCGCGCCGACAGCCAGATTCAGGAACAGAGCTTGCGTGGGCATGGTGAAAATGCCTGAGTTGCCCTGGGGCAGGACGTAGAGATTGCCGTCCTCGCTGGTGGCGTAGACGTTGCCGTTTACATCCACGGCGGGCATGTTGATGCACCATTCAAAGCCGTTGGGATTCGTGCTCGTGCAGGTCAGTCCGCCGTTCGAACCGCGTGTGCAGCTCTGCGTGTTGGTGCTCTTGAATTGCCATTCGATGTTGAGGTTCGGGTCGAGCTGGGTGATGTAGTATGGGCCCGGCGTCGTCGACTGGCAGATCGTGTTGTTTCCGGAACAATAGAGCGCGCCGCCGTAATGGTTGTCCTTCAGCACGATCGAGTAGCTGCCGCCGTGGGAATAGACCGCGGGCGTGGAGTCCCATCCGAAATCGTAGGCCCCCGTAAATGTGCCGGCGGAGCTGAATTTGAACATGTGGCCGCGGAAGCCGTTGTACGCCGTGATCGCTCCGGTAATGACCGAACCATCGGGCAGAACGACCGGGGACGAGGAACCCAGATCGAGAACCTCGGCCGATCCGAGCGCATTCGTAGTGGGGTCCACACCGGGGGTCGCGCCCAGGCGGCAGGCGTTGGGACTCGAGTTCGTGGGCCCGATCGGCACCAGGACACCGCAACCGTCGGTGAGAAGGTTTTGCATGGAGGTGGCCCACTTCGGGCCGGAAAAATCCGGCTTTACGGCGACCAGATAGGCCGCCATGCTGTCCAAGTGCGCCCGGCTGACGGTGTAGATCGTGCCGTCGGGTGCCACGGCCGGTGCAATATTAATTCCGGGACGCTGCGAACCACACAGGACGGTCGCGGGCCCCTGACCCGTGCCGACGATGTTGGCCGGCGGCCACGGCAAGCTGTTGGCGCCGGAAAATTGGCCGGGGCAGGTGGTCGCCGTGCCGGCAGGAGCGCTCGGAACGAGCGTGGCAAAGGCCAACACACTCGGGGCGTCGCTCGGGGTGATTTTCACAAGCCAGGCGCCCAGTACGTCGGTCTGCCAGGGATCTCCATCGGCTGGATTAGCGAGCTCGATCGCGTTGTAATAGACGTTGCCGGCGGAATCGGCGGTCAGCGGGCCGGCTACGTAGGTATCGGAAGCGGTCACGTTGTTCATACTGTCGAAGGGATTGATATAGGAAATCACCGTGCCGAAGGCTTTGGAGATCTTCCAGACCGTTCCTCCCCCGCCCGGAACGTAGATATAGCCGTCGGCGTCGATGGAATGGAACACAGGCTCCCAACCATTGAGTGAGGCGCCGTTGGGCTCCGGCTTCCAGTCGGTCGGAAAGGTCCAGACCGGCAAGAGTGCGCCGTTGATCCAGCTGTATCGCGTTTCGTTCCACTGCTCGGTCGACCAGGTATTCGGACCGCAGGCGGAGCCACTGGCCCAGGCCCCGGGCGGATTGCAGGAAGTATAGGTTCCGGTTTTGGTCATGAAATAAACGTCGTTTCCGTCGGTGATGGGCGCCGGGTAGTGAACGGTGAGGTCCCCGTCGCCGCCCGCGCCTTTGTTTTCGGCTTGTTCCTGTGCGACGAACGGCTCGTAGAGAATGTTCGCAAGAATGTTGGTGGCATTCTGCCCGGCTACGCTGATCATTCCGGTGTGCTGCGGATTGGCCCCCCACTGCGCCCAGAACGGCGCGTTTGCAGGGGCGGTGGCGACGACGAACGTGACCGTGATCGTGGCGGACGACCCGAGGTCGCCCACCCCAGTGACATTGACGTGGCCGGTATAGGAGCCGACCGTCAGACTGCCCAAAAGAGCGGAGATTCCGATCGAATCCGGCGCGGTGCCGGTGCCGGGCGTGACGGTCAACCAGGGCGAATCGCTCGCAGCCGTGAAGCCCAGGGTGCCCCCGCCGGTGGCCGTCACCTGAACCTGAACGGCCTGTGGATCGAACGGCAGCCCGAAGTTCGCGCCAAAGAAAAGCGTCGATACCGAGATTTTAATCTCGGGAGCACTTGTCCCGCGATTGTTTCCGCCGCAGGCGCTAAACCCGATACACACCGTCACGACCAAGAAAATTGCTGCGACCCGCTTCATCATCCTGTTAGACCCTTCTCCCCGCCTCGGTCGGCACCGCGAAAACACCGGGAGAATTGTAACTAACTTCGTGTTGGTTCTCGCGGCAATCGTGTCGGCGATATTTATTGGCGCGGAATTTTCTTGTGATAGTCTCTCGGCCACGGTCGGGGGAAACCCGCTTGGAGTGATTGGGGTTCGCGATGAGTTCACCGGAAGCAGGCGGTTGCCGCAGGACGGGCTGCGCGAAATCGATTCCCGCCGCGTTAGCCAACGAACGAATCTGCCTGGATCATTTTCTGGAAGATGCATTCTCGCGCACGGATCAGACATTCGGCCGATGCCGCGAAGGGCGGGCGATGAATCCAGCGGACGTGGAATGGCTGCTTTCCGATGCGCTGGCGATCGTGAAAAACCTGGAAGAAAAAGCCGGCGATCCGCAGCCCGAGCAGCGCGACCGGATGCTCGAACTACTGCTGAAGCTGGCGAATCTGCACGAGTACGTAGCACACCATTCGATTCGCCTCGACCGGCCGGCCTGATCTCCCTACCCACCCGCCCGGGAATTGTCCGCTTGCGAAAAAGACAACACCTGCATGGCTCCGGTTCTTGCATTTGTCCGGCACCGGCTTCAATCTGAGAATCGGTATCCCGGATACCCCAGCATGCCGGATGTAAAAAAACTCGATCCGTTCAAGCCGCAGCAGCCGACCATTCCCGGCGTGGAGCCGCAGGGGGAACGAGCCAGGCCCGAGGCTGCGGCTGCGCCCGCACCACCCAAAGACGAAGCGGCCGCACCCGTGTCGCACGCGGCGCAACCCAAGATTATCTTGATCGTGCTTGGCGCCTTCGTCGCGGTGGTCCTGGTGGGAGGACTGATCATCTGGGGAAAGGTTTCCGCCAGCAAGGCGATTCCCGTTTCAGTCGACACGGCGGCGCCTGCCGAGGCGCCTCCGCCGGCTCCGGCAGCGCCCAGCGAGCCGATGGGGCCCGGCCCAATCGCAACCGTGGGAGAGCTGGCGAAACCATGGGCTTCGAAACATTTCCAATATCGAAGTTTCGTGTCGGGCCAACTCGAGCCGGCCATGGTGGTGCACCTGCCGCACGGCGCGTACTGGGGATTCTCGCTGGTCGAGCCTTTCGGGACCTGCCAGCTCGAATTTGTAACGGATCTCGAAAAATTGAACGTGGAGTATGGCTATCGCGCCGAACATCCAATGGTCGGCGACCCCTGCAATCACACTGTTTACGATTTGCTGCGGTATGGAGGCGGGGCTTCGACCGACGATCTTGTCCGCGGCGTGATCGTGCAGGGGAACGGAATTCGCCCGCCGATGGCGATTGAAATCAAGGTGCAGGGCAACAACGTGTTGGCAGGCCGCTCCGAATAATTCTCCCGAAGAGTCGAATTAAGAAACACGAACGCCACTGCCCGAATTGTGGAGGCAGGCAGTGGCGCCCGCGACGGCTGTCTTCTGGCTGGGGCCCTAGTTACTGGCCGGCAGCTGCTCAACCGATCTCGCCACCATCACGGGCGTGCTGGTCGAAGGGTTGATCAGAACGAAACCAACTACGCGGAGCGGAAGGGTGGTCGTTCCCGTCAATCCGGAAAGTCCGCTGACGTTGATGAAGTTCGTTGCGTCCGTCGTCAGCACCGGCAGAGGACTCGGCAGCAAAATGCCGTCGGTCCAATCGTCGCTCAGCTCGAAGCTTCCTTGATTGCCGTTCTCAATGACGGTCTGGCCCACGACGAGCGTTCCTTGCTGACCCTGACGGCGGAGCACGACGCGATGAGGCGTCAGGGTGGGAACACCGTTCGTAGTGGTGAGCTTGCCGCCGAGGGCGACGGATTGTCCGGGAGCCAACAACGAATTATTGAAGATGAGCGTGGTGATTGGGTTCTTGATGTTGGCGATGCGGTATTGCTCGTCGCCGGTGAGGGTCAGCGTGGTGATCTGCGCATCCTCAATTCCGTTGATGTCGGGCAATTCCGCGCGGACGAAGACATCGGCGGCGGTTGCAGGCCCCGCAGGCGGACGAATGCTGGTGAAGAGCCCGGCGAGGTAGAAGCCGTCCATCGAAACGACTTCGACTTCGGTGGCGTCGATGTCCTTCGAAACCGGATCGAGCGAGCCGGAGACCGCGACGATCGTGTTCGTAGTGAACTGGCTGATCGAAATCGCCGGATCGTCAAACGTCGTCGTTGCGCTCGTCTGCACGGTCCACTGGCGTCCCTTTGGTCCCTGGACGATGAAGCTGTTGCCGTCGGTCGAAACAACCCCGGCCATGAAATCGTCGATGGACACGCTCGAATCATCCGCGCCGAGAAGCTGCATGCTAAACATCGGATCGACGGTGCCCGTGATTTGGCCGCTGCCGTCCGTCAATAGCGACCGGTGCAGGTCGAGCTCCATGCGCAGGCCGACCATCTCCGAATCGGTGAGTACGAATTGCGACGGAAATGTAACCGTGACAGTCGCCGGCGCGAGAGTGCCGTTGATCGTGCTGACCGCCGGCGGATTCTGCGTGGTGTCGATGAAGCTGATCACCGGACTCGCCAGCGTTACCATCGCAGACGTGTACGTTCCCGTGGGCACGGCGCTGAGATCGATCAACTGGTGCAGGCCGCTCAATTGCGCAAAGTCGACCGTGGCCGGGGCGTTGAGCACCGGCACCTGCGTGCCCGATGCATTGATCAAGTTGACGCCGGTGATCATCAACTGGCAGGAAACGACGCCCTGAAGGGGCGCGTCTGTTCCGATCGTAAAAACATTGGCCGTAGCTTGACTGGAGGACCCGCCTGGATTCGAGGCCGATGATCCGCCACCGCAACTGCACAAACCAGTGATGCACAAGACTGCGATGAACACACCCGTAGCTCTAAGATTCCCCATGATGAATTCTCCTTCACCCAAGTGTGACCGCTGGAGCCGAATACGCTATTTCGGCTGCTGGCGATCAAACCCGCCGCCTCAAGAAAAGTTGTGCTGACGTATGTCCGGGTTGCAGCTTTCGATATTCCGCGAGCGGAGGAAATGGCCAGCGAGCAGCCATTTTGCGGCGGATGCTCCTGCCAATTTCCTTGCCGCCGGGTGCTTTCCGGCACCGACGTTCTTTGTTCTCTCGCCGTTTGCCACAAGAATGATATTTTAACCGTGCAAAGAATGGTGCGCGGCTGCCGAAACGCCCGCACCGGGGACGCATCGCGTGAAACTGTTCGGTTTTCTCCTATTGCTCGCGGGCTGGGGCCTGGTGGTATCGGCGCTGGCGCTATTGGCAGCCGATGCGCCGCGCAATATCTTCATACTGGCGGGCGTGGGCGTCGAAATCGTGGGGATCGTGATCGTGATCCGCTCCCATACCCTTCGCCGAGGGGCGCACGACTGATGCCCGCGACGTCCTTTTTTGCGCTCGACGCGCCGATCGTCCTCGCCATTGGGCTGATCTTGCTGGTTCCGTGCGCCGCCGCCGGCTTGGCGCTGATCCATACGGGCCTGGGACGCTCGCGCAGCGCGGCCCATTCGATGATGGCATCGCTGTGCGTGATCGCCATCGCGGCGCTGGCGTATTTCGTCTGCGGCTTCGCGTGGCAGGGATCCGCGGGCCTGGCGTCGCACGTGGCGTCGGTGAGCGGGAAGCCGTGGAGCTGGCTGGGCGCCGGACCATTCTTGTTTCGCCACCTTCCGCTAGACGGCTCGGCCGTTTCGCTGGCGGCGTTGCTGGGAATTTTCAGTGTGGGATTGGCTGCGCTGATTCCGCTCGGCAGCGGGTCGGATCGCTGGAGACTCAGAGCGTGCTGCGTGTCGACCGTCGTTCTGGCCGGATGGACGTATCCGCTCTTCGCGCATTGGGCCTGGGGCGGTGGCTGGCTGGCTCAGCTGGGAACAAATTACGGACTCGGTGCCGGATTCGTCGACTGTGGCGGGGCCGGCTCGATTCAGGCGGTGGGCGGATTGACGGCGCTTTCGATCGCCTGGCTGCTCGGTGCCCGGCACGGCAAATACACGCACGACGGCCTGCCGACGGCGATCCCGGGACACAACGCCGTGCTCGTGATGCTCGGCTGCTCCCTTGCGCTGCTCGGATGGCTGGGGCTAAATTCCGTCGGCGCGATTCTTTACAACGGCGTCGATCCCGGCCAAGTCGTGCTGATCGCAATCAATACAATTTTGTGCGCGGCCACTGCTGCGCTGACCGCAGCCGTTGTTACCAACGTGCGCTTCGGCAAACCGGATGCGTCGCTGACCGGGAATGGCTGGATCGGCGGGTTGGCCGCCAGCAGCGGCGCGTGTGCATTCGTGCACCCTGCGGAAGCGGCGACGATCGGCCTGATCGCCGGAGTCCTGGTTACGTTTTCCGTCGAGTGGTTCGAGCTGCATATGTCGGTGGATGATCCGAGCGGTTCGGTTTCCGCGCACGCGATGGGAGGTTTGTGGGGCCTGCTTGCGGTGGGAATTTTCGGGAGCGTCCCGGCGATCGGCGAATCGGGAATGCCGGTGAGCAGCGCGGGCGGGCAGTGGCTGGCGCAGCTGATCGGAATTGCGACGCTCGTTGGATTCGTCCTGCCGCTAACGTACGGACTGAACTGGATGATCAATCGCCTGTCTCCACAGCGGGTCGCAGCGGAAGGTGAACGGCAGGGGATGGATCTTTACGAACTGGGCGCTGGCGCCTACCCCGAATTCATCGTGCACAGCGACGAATTCATCGAGCGATAACCGCACTCCGATCACCCGGCACCGGACGCGATCAAGCCGAGACTGGTCGCTGCGATGGATGCCCGCGCGGCATCGGTTCCCGGCTGTTTCTTTAGCGGCCGGAACCTTCCGTCCAGCCGTTGCCGAGGCCGTACGGGATCGTCACGAAGGGAAAGACTTCGACTTCGTGGATCAGCCCGGCCCGAATTCCGAACGTTTCCATCGTTACCAGGTTTTGCAGCATTCCAGGAGGCGCGTCGGGCGGCGCGCCGCGGCGCGTGCCATCGTGTACGAACAGCGGAAAGGTGGCCACCAAGCCCTTTTGTTCGTCGACGATGAGGGCGCGTCGCGGGCGAATGTGCTTCATGTAGGCGAAGGTCTTGCTGTCTATCTGCTGCTTGCAGGTGAGCATGCTGAATTTCAGTTGTTGCTTGCCGGCGTCGGTATTGGGATCCGGCAGCATCGGTCCGGGCATCATGCGGCCGCCCGGCGGAGGATTGTTGACGGTCTGGTAGCCGTTCTCGTGACGAACGCAATCGTCGGCGAACGCGGCGATCGAGCCGTCATCACCCTCAAGGGCGTCGAAATAGGAATTCGCCGCGCGAATCAGCACGTCGCGCGAGGTGCGTTGGGACGCGGGCACATCATTCACCAGTGTGGGCCGCGGAGTGGTGAGCAGCGCGATTGCGGCGTCGTTGATGTTGCGATCCCACAGCTGCTCGATCTCGATAATCTTGCCTCGATCTATTTTCAGTCGCACAGCCACCAGCGCGCTGCGCCCCCCGATCAGCAAGCGGGCTTGCTCGGCCACCTGCTGATTGACCGGATCGGCCACATAAATTTTGAAACTCGTCGGTTCGACCCTCGAACGCCAGAGCATTCCTTCGCCGACGTCCATGTGCCCGGTGTTTTCCGTCATGCGCACGTCGAGAGCGAGCGGCGGGACAGCCTTGGGGTCGTGCGCGAAGAGCGCGTTCATGTAGCCGTCCATGATTCCGATCAGGCAGACGCGATCGCAATCCTTGAACGTGCCCGGGTTCCAGGCCGGCGCGGGCGCATGCTCCTGCTGCGGAGACGTCTCCGCGATTTGCGGTGCTCCCAGTATTGCAGATGTGATCAGCAGGAATAGTACGGGCCAGAAAGTTTTTTTCATCAACGCACCCCCGAGCGCGTGAGAATTCGATGACCATACCGCCGATGGGTGGCCACGATAGCGCGACAGACTGCAAGCGTCAATGCTTGCGGGTGCGGTGGTTTTGCGAGACTATACGCGTGGGAATGTAACCGGATCCGACTTCAGGCCGTCGGAAAGATGTTCCAGAACTGGCCGGGTGGGGCCATCACATGAACCGACGTAAACTGCTGTCGTTGTTGGGTATGTCTCCGGCGATTCTGGCCGGCGAATCGGTGCTGGCCGCGCAGGGGGAGAAAAAGCCCGCTACCCCCGCGCACTCCGCTGCCTCCCCGAAGCCCGGTACGGGTACCGCGAAAATCACCACCGTAAATCCCAAAGGCATTCCGCCGCAGATTCAGCTCATTCCCATGGCGCCGCGCCTGGATTCGCTCGACGGCAAGACCGTCTATCTGGTAGACACCGGCTTTCATGGTTCCGACATGCTGCTGCAGCAGATTCAGGAATGGTTCAAGACGAACATGCCCGGCGTCACCACCGTCTTCAAGCGCAAAGCCGGACCTTACGCACAGGACGATCCGCCACTCTGGAAGGAAATCAAGGAAAAGGGAAACGCGGTCATCATGGCCGTGGGCCATTGAAGCACGTGCACGCCAGCGACCGTCGGTCACTGCATCACGACTGAAAAGATGGGCATCCCGAGCGCCCCGATCGTCACCAAGGCGTTCAAAGACCTCGCGATTCTCAACGCCGCCAAGCGCGGCATGCCGCACGAACGCATCTGCTTCACACAGCATCCGGTTTGGGGCAAGACACCCGATGAGCTGAAGGTGTACGTCAACGGCGACGATCCGGTGAACAACAAGCCGTTCATGAAGGAAGTAGTGGACGCGCTCACCGTGCCGCTGAGCGACGACGACAAGAAATCGGGAATGGTGAGCGTGTCCGTGGGGCCGCCAACCTTTACCGATACGGTCGACAATCTTCAGGACTTTTACCTCAACAACGGCTACACCGATTTTCTCCCGATCATTTTGCCCACCGAAGAGCGGGTGGACGCGATGATGAAGGGAACGAGCCACCATCCCGATGAAGTGGTCGGCAAGATGGCCGCCGGCGCGTACCCGCCGTGGAGTTACACGGTGCGGCACGTCGCAGCGAGCGCGGTGATGGCCGGATGCCGTCCGGAATATTTCCCGCTGCTGCTGGCGGTCGCGTCCACGGGCGTTGCGTCGCTGTTCAGCTCCACCAATTCGTTTGCGTTCGCGATGATCGTGAATGGACCGATCCGGGACAAGCTCGAGTTCAATTACGGCATCGGCGCTCTGGGGCCGTTCGCACAGGCAAACGCCGCAATCGGCCGCGCCTGGACGATCATGTCGAAAAATCTGGGCAACGGCGGAATCCCGGGTGACACGTATCTCGGCTCGCTCGGCAACAATTTGAATTACAACAATGTGGTCATCGCGGAAAACGAAGAAGCCAGCCCGTGGGATCCGTTCCACGTGCAGCGTGGATTCAAGAAAGAGGAAAACGTCGTCAGCCTCTTCCGTGGGCTCGGCGTCGTTCCCGGCCAGGTCGCGCGCGGCAGCAGCGTCAACACCGCGCCGATGTTCGACCAGCAGATGAGCGATCTTTTCAGCACCTTCACCGGATTCTTCGGCGCACTGATCATCGCCGATCCGCTTGTCGCCGTGCGGCTGCACGAACAGGGCTACGATACGAAAGACAAATTGATCGACTGGCTCTACAAGAACACGACGCAAACCGTGAAGGACTACAAGAGCCGCAACTATTCCTACCTTTTCGAATACCCGCAGGCATTGCAGGGCGTGGAACCCTTCGCGACCTGGTACAAGCTTCCGGATGACGCGGTCATCCCGCATTTCCCGCGCCCATCGAGCTTCAACATCGTGGTGACCGGCGGGCAGACAAACGCCTACCCGCAAGCGGCCAATATGAGTTACGGCGTCAGCGTTTCGATTGATAAGTGGACATAGTCGGGTATCACTCTCGTGGTCTGGCCCAATCGGAACGGAGGTGATCCATGAATCGGCGCAATCTTCTCTCGCTGCTCGGTATGTCCCCGGCGTTCCTTGCCGGCGCGCGGACGCAGGCGCAACCCGACGACAAGACCCTCCGGAAGACAAAGAGCGGCGCAGCGCCCTCCGCCGCTCAATTCACCGCCCTGAATCCGAAAGGCTCGCCGCCTCCGGTGAAATTGATTCCGATGGCGCCGCGGCTTGACACCATCCACGGTAAGACGATCTATCTGGTCGACACGGGATTCATGAGCGGTGGCGTGCTGCTGCAGCAGATGCAAGTCTGGTTCCAGAAGAATTATCCCGATGTGACCGTGGTCTTCCGTAAGAAAGCCGGCGCCTACATGGAGGACGATCCTCCACTCTGGAAAGAGATCAAGGCCAACGGCAACGCCGCGATCATGGCCATCGGCCATTGAAGCAGCTGCACACCGGCGACCGTGGGTCACTGCATAACGATGGAGAAGCTGGGAATTCCCTCGGTTCCGATGGCAACGAAGTCGTTCGCCGACCTCGCGAAATCGAATGCCTCGAAGCGCGGTATGCCGCATATTCGCGCCTGCTTCACGCCGCATCCGGTGTGGGGCAAGACCGCCGAGCAATTGATGGCCTACGTGCAGGGCGACGACCCGGTCTCCGGCAAGCCGCTGATGAAGGAAATTATCGAAGGCCTGACCGTGCCGCTCACCGCCGAGGATACCAAAACCGGGATGATGGATGTCAGCGTGGGGCCGCCAATGTACGGCCCGGACACGCTCGATAGCCTACAAAAGCATTTTCTCGACAACGGCATGACGGATTTCCTGCCGATCATCATTCCCACGCCCGAAAAAGTGGACGCCATGTTGAAAGGCACCAGCCATCCGCCCGATGAAGTGGTCGGCAAAATGGCTGCCGGGGCGTACGCCGCATGGACGTTCAACGTCAGACAGGTCGCCATCAACGCCGTCATGGCCGGATGCGAGCCGGAGTATTTTCCGATTCTGCTGGCGGTCGCGTCGTCGGGAATGGCCGCGCTGGGTAGCTCGACCACGTCGTTCGCCTATTCGATGGTGATCAATGGACCGATCCGCGACACGCTCAACATGAACTACACGATCGGCGCCATGGGTCCGTTCGCGCAGCCGAATGCGGCGATCGGCCGCGCCTGGACGCTGATCGGCAAGAATTTGGGCAACGGCGGAATTCCCGGCGACACCTACATGGGCTCGCAGGGCAACAACACGAACTACAACAACATCGTGATCGCCGAAAACGAAAAAGACAGCCTCTGGAAGCCGTATCACGTGCAAAAAGGATTCAAGCCTGAGGACAACGTCGTGAGCCTCTTCGCCGGGGAGGATATACGCCAGGGCCACGGCGCTCGCCGCGCCGGAGTGCTCGAAAATCCGATGTTTGACGACCAGATCGGCGATATCTTCCGTACGCTTACCAGTCAGTTTGACGCGCTGGTGATCTGCGACCCGCTGACAATCAAACGCCTGGTCGAACAGGGCTATGACACGAAAGAAAAACTGACGGAATGGCTGTGGAAAAATACCACACGCACCGCAAAGGACTATCGCGACTCCGCGTTCGTCTATACCTTCCACTACCCTCGCGCGCTCCGCGGTGAGGAGCCGTACAAAACCTGGTACAACTGCCCGGAAGACACGCAGATACCTTACTGGCCGAAATCCGATAACATTGTTCTTGTCTGCGCGGGCGGCCAGACGAATCCTTTCTTCCAGGTCGGAAACCTGACTTACCGCATGAGCGTCTCTATAGATAAGTGGATGTAGTCGGCGTCTCCGCAATGCGGCGATGGCGGAACCGCCGCGCCAATCCGCCGGGTCGCACTTCGCCATCGTAATATGTAATATATATATTGTTGTGAGCATTACGATCGAGGGGGGTGGATATGAGCATCAATCGACGAAGTTTACTATCGCTGCTGGGCGCGTCGCCCGCCCTGCTGACCGGCGCGGCGGCCGCAGCGGATACCAAAAGCAAGGGGAAGACCGGCATGGGCAAAGCGCCCATGGTCGGCGCGCCGAAAATCGTAGCCCTGAATCCGCGCGGCATTCCGCCGCCGATCACCCTGATTCCGATGGCGAAGCGCCTCGACAGCCTTGACGGGAAGACCGTCTACCTCGTTTCCGACGGTTTCCCGGGTGCCGATCATTTTCTCGCGCAGGTGGGCATCTGGTTTCAGAAAAACATGCCGAGCGTCACCACGGTCTACCGGCTGAAAGCCGGCGGGTTCGCCGATGACGATCCCAAGCTCAATGCCGAGATCAAGGAGAAGGGCCAGGCAGTCATCATGGCCATCGGACATTGAAGCACGTGCACTCCAGCGACCGTTGGTCACTGCATAGCGTACGAAAAGATGGGCATCCCGGCAGCGCCGATCGTGACGATCGCGTTTAAAGATCTTGCACAGTCCAACTGCGCCAAGCGCGGCATGCCGCTCCAGCGCATTTCCTATACGCCACATCCGGTCTGGGGCAAGACCGACGAGCAGATGATGGCGTATCTCGAGGGCAACGATCCGGTCAGCGACAAGCCCTTCATGCCGGAAGTGGTGGGCGCGCTGACCCGCCCGCTCACTGCCGATGAGTCAAAGACCGGTACCGTCACGCCTCCGACCGGAGCGCCAACCTTCACCGACACGTCCGACAATCTGCAGCAGTATTTTCTGGACAACGGATTGACCGACACCATGCCGATCATCATTCCGACACAGGAACGTGTCGACGCGATGCTCAAAGGCACGAGCCACAAACCCGATGAAGTCGTAGGCCACATGACTCCGGCGCAGGGTGCGTTCCCCGCGTGGTCCTACACCGTCGAGCAAGTGGCGGTGAACGCCGTCATGGCCGGGGCGACTCCCGACTATTTCCCGACGATTCTTGCGATTGCTTCGACGGGGATTTCGGCGCTGTTCAGCTCGACGAACTCGCTCGTGTCCGCTGCCGTCATCAACGGACCGATCCGCGACAAGCTTCAGATGAACTACGGCATCGGCGCCATGGGTCCGTTCAACCAGGCGAACGCTACCATCGGCCGCGCGTGGACGATGATGTCCCGCAACCTCGATGGCGGCGGCATCTGCGGCGATACCTATATGGGTTCGCAGGGCAACGTGATCAACTACAGCAACCTGGTCATTCCGGAAAACGAGAAGGACAGTCCCTGGCCGGGCTTGCATACCACGAAGGGATTCAAGCCCGAGGAAAATGTGATCAGCTTCTTCTTCGGATTCCTGATTACGCAGGGGCAGGGCGGAAAAGGACTGGGCGTGAAACCCGTGCCCCTGTACAACGTGGCGATGTCGGCCAACGTGGCGCCGTTTGCTTCGCTGTTCGGCGCACTGTTTCTGCTCGATCCGCTGGTTGCGAACGGCCTCGGCGATCTTGGATTCAAGACCCGGGAATCCGTCGCCGACTGGCTCCAGAAAAACACCACGGTGACCGTGAAAGATGTCAGGTCGATGCTCTTCAGCGGACTGCCGCGCGGTCCCGAAGCGGCCAACCTGAAAGACGACGACGTAATTCCGAAGTGGCCAAAGGCGGATGCGTTCCAATTCGTGGTTGTCGGCGGCCAAACCAATCCGTATCACCAGCTCGCCAACATGAGCTATCGCGTGAGCGTCTCGATCGACAAGTGGACCTGATCCCGGACCTACAAAACGTGCATCTGCAACGAAGGGCCGGGCATCCCGCGGCCCTTTCGTTTTTTTGTTTCCGGTATTTCCCCGTGCCCCGATGTCCCATTCTGGTTTCCCTACGGCAAAGAGAACGCCAAATACGTATTCCCGGCGGTCACAAAAATGTACTGCTTGCCGTCTACCTCGTAACTGATGGGATTGGATCGCGCCGAGTGCCCCATGAAAAATTCCCACAGCGGCTTTCCGGTCGAAGCATCCAGAGCAAAGAAATTGGCCTCATCCGTCCCGCTGAACACCAGCCCGCCGGCGGTGGAAAGAACGGGGACCCACGCCGGCGCCAGCATCTTGAACTCCCACTTCCGCTCGCCGGTAGTAGCTACCAGGGCCCGAATCGCGCCATACGACTGCTCGCCCGCCAGCGCCCGTATTCCGCCGCCACCCACAATCCCCTTCGGAGGCCCTGACTCGATTTTCCCGGTGCCTTTGATGAAATAGGCGCCGGTCTCATGCACGCTCACGTAAAAAAGCCCGGTGTCGGGCGAATACGAAGGCGAAGTCCAATCGACGCCGCCGGTAATGCTCGGATACACCAGCGTCCCGGCCCCGAGCGTGGGCTCCTGATTCGGAGCGGGAATCGGGCGGCCGTTCTCGTCAAGGCCCTTCGCCCAGGTTTCCTTCACGAACGCCTTCCCGGCGATGAATTTCCCGTTCGTGCGGTCGAGCACGTAATAAAAGCCGTTACGGTTGGCAAATCCCAGCAGTTTGCGCGGCTTGCCGTCGATGGACGCATTGAAAAGCACCGGCGGCTCGTCCGAATCCCAGTCGTGATTCTCGTGCGGTGAAAACTGGAAATACCATTTCAGTTTTCCCGTATCCGCGTCGAGCGCCACCACCGAACAGGTATACAAATTGTCGCCCGGCCGTTCGTCGTCGTTGAAATCCGGGGCCGGATTTCCCGTGCCCCAATAAACCAAATTCAAATCGGGATCGTAGGATCCGTTGTTCCAGGTCGTCGCGCCGGCGCTTTCGTACGCGCCGGCTCCCCAGGTTTCCGCTCCCGGTTCACCCGGCCGCGGCGTGGTCCAGAATCGCCACAGCCGTTTGCCGGTTTTCGGATCGTACGCGTCGAGGAATCCGCGCACCGCGGCTTCGCTGCCCGCACTGCCAATGATGATTTTGTCCTTCAGCGCCAGAGGCGGCCCGGTCATCGCGTACCCCATCGCGTTGTCCGCCACGTGCACGTCCCATCGTACCGCTCCGTTTTTCGCATCCAGCGCGACCAGATGCGAATCCGCCGTGCCGATGAAAACCGAGTCGCCCAGAAGCGCCACGCCGCGGCTGGTCGCATACAAACCAATCGAGACCACGTGTTCCGGCAAGGTCGGCGACCAGGTCCACAGCCGCAGCCCCGTCCGCACGTCGAGCGCCGTGACCGTGCTCGGCGGCTCGGTGATGTACATGACGCCGTCAGCCACGATCGGCGACGCCTCCAGATTCGACACCGCCTTGCTCGGCTGATAAATCCACGCCACCTTCAGCTTCGAAATGTTTTCGCGGTTGATCTGCTTCAGCGCCGAATACTGCTGCGAATTGTAGCTGCCGCTATAGGTCAGCCAGCTCTGCGGCTCGTTCGCCGAATGCAGAATTCGGTCGTAGGGCACGTTCTGCGCCAGAAAATACATCGGGCTCGCAAGCATCCAGGCGCCAAGCGCCGCGTATCGGAAGGTTTTCATTGGGCCGCCTTCAGGCTCGCCAGATAGGCGACCAAATCGTCGATTTGCGCGCCCGACAAGGTTTCTTTGAAGCTTGGCATCACGCTTTTCCCCGGCTCCTTCTGGAATTCACGTAAATCGCTTTTTTGAAACGAATGGAAATTTCCCTGGGCATCCCGGATCACGATGTGGAATGTATCCTCGACCACGCGTGTTCCCTCGTAGGTCTTCCCCTGGTTCGTAACAACATGCACAAACAGGTAATCAAGCAGCCCGCCGGTCTCCAGAAACACGCGCGCCTGGGGCAAATCCGATCCGGGATAGAGCAGCGTCGTTTTCAGGTAACCCGGTCCGCGCAGCGCGCCCACTTTCGTCAACTCCGGCCCTGAATCGCCGCCCTGCCCGTCGATGATGTGGCAGGAGGCGCAGCCGCTCACGCCGTACACCTCTTTTCCCTTCGCCGCGTCGCCGGTCACCGCCCCAAAATCCTTGCGCGTCAGTGTCAGCAGGTAGGCAATCACCTGTTGAATTTGCGCGTTTGTCAGCTGCCCGCCAAACGCCGGCATCCCGCCGCTCACTCCATTCTTGATCGTGGCCGCCACCACGGGCGCGCCGATGCGCATCGGAATCCCCTGAATGTTCGGGCCCATCGCGCCGCCGCCGTCCAGACCGTGGCAGGTGGAGCAGCGTTGCTCAAACGTCTCCTTTCCCCGCTCGACATCAGCGGGCAAAGGATTCGCGGTAGGTAGATCCTGCGCAGCCGCGGCGAACCGACCTGCCGCGCTTGCCACGAGCGCAACCGCAAGAAAAACGAATACGCCACAGCGAAATCCGCGAAGTGCCGCCATGCTCACCCCCACACGCGTCGTCGCGAAAAATCTCGGCGTAGTGTAACGCCGCGACCTGGAGTTGCGAACACGATTTTGTCTCGAGTGCTACTTCACTGCCGCGTGGGCCAGAGTCCGGAAATCCGTGAACACTTTCGGGGGTCGGGTGCGTCCATCAGGCGTTGCATGAACAGGATGCCGATCACGCGCTCGGCGGGGTCGGTGTAAGCAAATGTCCCGGAGCCGCCATCCCAGCCGAAGCGGGCGGGGAGTGCCGTAGATTTCGCGGCGCCGGATCGCGGCCGTGTTTTCCTTTGTGGAGCATCCTCTCGCTGAAGGCGAAAGGATCGTCGATGGTGGAAACCCGTCCGCCGCCCGATTCAAACGGCGGCTCAATCAATCCGGAGCTGGATTTCGCGTCGCCCGAAAGGTTCAGACGCGAAATCTGCACGGATGGATTTAGCAGCCGAGCGCGTGTCTGCGGCAAGCACGGATCAGCACGCCGCGTAGTTCGACGCACGGTCTCTATTGGGGAAGGTCGAGACGGCGCAGGAGCTCGATAAAACGCGGGTCGGAACGCACCGGATCGAGAGCGGGGAAACGGACGACCAGGATTATCTCGCTGGACTGGTCCGAAACCGCGTCGTTCAGATACTCGAATGCCTTGTCCCGGTCTCCCTTGAGCACAAACGTCACGGCTGCGTCCGCTTTCCAGTCTCCGGCTTTCTTCAGAATCTGAACCGAAAGATCACTGTAGCCCTTCGCGTCCGTGCCAAAATCTCCGGCTGTGGGCGAAACTTTCTGCAGTTCGCTGTTGGCCTCCGCGAAGCGGCCCATTCCCGCGTATAGAAAAGACAACTTGAGATGCGCTGGACGGAAATCGGGATCGCGCTCCAAAGTCTTCTGAAACTGGGCAATCGCCTCGGGGTAGCGGCGGGCGTCCATCAGCGTGGCTGCGTAGTTCGTGTTCACAATCGGCGAAAGCGGATCGAGCGAGAGAGCGACCTGAAACTCGCGCAGCGCTTCGTCGATCCGGTTTTCCGGAACGAGGAACAGGAACGCATAGAAATAGTGGACCGAGGCATCGTTGGGGCTCAACTGAAGCGCGCGGCGGAACTCCGCCTCGGCTTCGCGCCATCGCCACGCCAGGGTCAGTGCTGCGGCGCGCGATTCATGTGCCTCGGCGAGCGAGCCGTCAAGCTCAACTGCCTTTCGCGAAGCTTCATCGGCCAGCAAGGAAGCCTGCCGCGAGGTGACGGACGTGACATAGCTGGGGATCACGTTGTATGTATCCGCCAGCCCGGCGTAGGCCAAGGCGTAGTTCGGGTCCGCGGCGATCGCCTGCTGAAACAGGTCGATGCTCTTCGTCAGGCCCAGGGGCGTGCGGCCGTACCAGAGCTGGCGGCCCTCCAGATACAGTCGGTAGGCTTCCGGATTCGTCGTGCCGGCGCTGCCGAGGCGCTGCTTTTGATCGGCGTCGACGTGCATGCGCAGCCGGTCGGAGAGGTCGCGGGTGATGTCGCTCTGTACCTGCATGATGTCCGCCATTTGCGGCTCGTAGCGCGAGCCCCAAAGCTCTGTGCCGTCGGCGGCGTTGACCAGGTCGACCTGCACGCTCAGTGCGTTGCCGTGCTGTGTGACGCGGCCGAGCAGTACGGCACCGACTTGCAGCTCCTGGCCAATTTTCTGCGGGAGGTCCTGATTCCCCTTGTACCGGAAGACGGTGCTGCGGGCCATCACTTTCAGGTTTGGCAGCTGCGAAAGCCCGCTGATCAGGCTGTCGGTCAAACCGTCGCTCATGTACTCGTTGTTGGGATCGTTGGTGGCGTTCACGAACGGGAGCACCGCGATGGAGTCGATCTGCTGCGCGTTCGATTTTCCGCGCACATAATACACGCCTCCCAGGACTGCCGCAGCCAGCACCACAGCAGTGATGCCGACGGCCGCGACGCGCTTGCCCGAACGCCCGGGCGCCGCAGCGGCGGGAATCGACACCGGGCTCGAGGGCGTCGGTACTGTCACTCCGCTTGAGAACGCCGAGGCTGAGACGCTTGATCGGCCCGAGTCCAAGTCACGCTTCAACCTCGCCAGATCGGTCCGCAGGTCGGCCGCATTCTGATACCGCAGGTTCCGGTCCTTCTCCAACGCCTTCTGGAGGATGCGCTCGAAATCCGCGGGCATGTCGTGATTGAATCGCAGCATGGGCGCGGGCGTGCCATCCAGAATGGCCTTGAAGATTTCGGCCGTGCTCCCGCCGCGAAATGCGAGCTGCCCGGTGGCCATCTCGTAAAGCACTGCGCCGAAGGAGAACAAATCACTGCGGGCGTCCACGTCTTTCGCGCGCGCCTGCTCCGGGGACATGTACGCGACCGTACCGAGGGTGGAGCCCGGGCTGGTGAGATGCGCCTCGCCGATCGTCTCCGCCATTGAATTCGAAAGTGCAGCGTGGCTCGACGAACGGGCGGTGACGGAAGTCTTGGCCAGGCCGAAATCGAGCAGCTTCGCGTGCCCCCGCTTCGTTACAAAGATGTTGGCGGGCTTGATGTCGCGATGGACGATCCCCTGCGAATGAGCCGCATCCAGCGCATCGGCAATCTCGATCGCCAAAGTGAGCAGCGTATCGTTCTCCAGGGGCCCCGTGGTGATCAGGTGCCGCAGCGTAACGCCGTCGAGAAACTCCATGGCGATGAAAATATGCTCGCCGTGCTTGCCGATTTCATGGATGGTGCAGATGTTGGGATGATTGAGTGCAGATGCCGCGCGCGCTTCCCTGCGAAATCGCTCCAGCGCCTGCGGGTCCCTGGATAGCTCGTCGGGCAGGAATTTCAGCGCTACGAAGCGGCCGAGTTCGGTGTCCTCAGCCTTGTACACAACTCCCATGCCGCCACCACCGAGTTTTTCGATAATCCGGTAGTGCGAAACGGTTTCCCCGATCACAGTCCGGGAATCTTACGTGGACGTCGCAAGCCAAGTCAATGAAGGCTGATCGGCCGCGGGAGTCGCGCCGCCGTCCGATACGAAACGGCGACTTGAATTTATCGGAGTGATATGATTCTCGGTCGCCGACGCCCACCCGGGCGCCCGAAAAAGCGGCGAGGTCGGCCGTAACCGGGGAGTCGAAACGAATTGCCGGTCGTCAATCAGCCGTACATTGGGTTCGAAGGCCCGATCGGCGCTGGGAAAACCACCCTCGCGCAATTGCTGGCGCTCCATCTCGGCGCGACACTGGTCCTGGAAGATGTCGACGGGAACGCGTTTCTTCCTGATTTTTACGCCGACCGGGAACGGTGGGCGCTCGGTGCTCAGTTGGCGTTCCTGATCTCGCGGTTCGAGCAATTGCGGACGATTCCGCCCGCACGCACCCGGCCCGTCGTTTCCGACTACACCCAGTCGAAAGACCCGATATTCGCTCGTACACTGCTGCACGACCGCGAGGTCGAGTTATACGAACGCCTCAGCATGGGCCTCGAGCCCAGCGTCTGCCGCCCTGACCTGACCGTTTACGTCGACGCCAAGAATGACGTCCTGCTGGACCGTATCCGCCGGCGCAATCGTCCCTATGAGACTTCCATCGATGCGGAATACCTCGGCGCGCTCCGCCAAGCCTATGCCCACCATCACAACTCCACGGGAAGGGTGAAGGTCCTCGTCCTCGACACTTCCACGTTAAACCTCCGCTCCGAATCTCAGCTGAATGCTCTGTACAAAAAGATATTAGAAGCCGCGTCCACACGCTAGCGCCGGCAAGGAGTTGATCGGGAGGGTTGCCCGGATTCTCGCAAGATAGCGCGAGCTCAAAGCGCGAGGCGGAATGGACGATCTCAGCTCTTCGACGGCGCAGCGCCCACGGGTTCAGGCGTCGGGGGATTCTGCGGGTGCACGAAATCGGGCGCTGGGGCAGACGTTGCCACCGGCGGCAGCTCGGGCACGGCCACTTCCCAGTCGCAGTTTTCGCGGATGCAGGAGCGGAACGTCCCCTGCTTGGTGCGCTTTTCGACGATGAACGGCGCGGCGCATTTCGGGCAGGGCTCGTTGATCGGCTCGTGCGGCGTGGTGAAATCGCAGTCAGGATAGCGCGAGCAGCCGTAGAAAATTCGCCCCTTGCCGCGGCCCCGCGCGGTGCCGCGGCGGACGAACTCGCCCTCGTTGCACTTCGGGCATTTGATTCCCAGCGTGATCGGCCGTGTGTATTTGCACTTCGGATAACTCTTGCAGCCAATGAATTCGCCGAAGCGGCCTTGCCGCCGCAGCAAATTGTCGCCGCAGGTCGGGCACTTCTCGTCGAGCTCGACGTCGGGCTGCAGCGCCTTCAAAGTACCCGCCGCCAGCCGGCGAGTCGTGCGGCAATTGGGATAACCCTTGCACGCAAGGAACGTGCCGAAGCGCCCGCGCTTGATGGCCATTTCCTTGCCGCAGTTTTCGCAGTACTCGGTTTTCAGTTCGCCTTCGGTGTCGACCGCGCCAGGCTCGGCCAGATCGCGAATGAAATCGCAGTCCGGATAGCGCGAGCAGCCCAGGAAAAATCCATGGCGGCTGATGCGTTCGAGCAGCTCGCCCTCGCCGCACTTTTCGCACTTCTGGCCGGTCGGGATTCCGGCCTTGTACGACACCATTTTTTCGCTGGCGTGGTCGAGATCGACCACAAAGCGGTCCCAGAATTCCTTGACGGCCGAGCGCCAGGTCATCTTGCCTTCTTCAATTTCATCGAGCTCGTCTTCCAGGCGCGCGGTGAAGCCGACGTCGAAAATATCCTCGAAGGCTTTCACCAGCAGCTCGCTCACTTTTTCACCCAGGCGCGTGGGCGTGAACCGGCCCTGATCCTTGTTCACGTACTCCCGTTCGACGATCGTCGAAATTATCGCGGCATACGTGGATGGCCGGCCGATGCCCTTTTCCTCCAGCTCCTTCACGAGCGTCGCTTCCGTATAGCGGGGTGGCGGATCGGTGAAATGCTGCTCGGGGCGGATCGTTTCCAGGCGCAGCTGCTCGCCTTCGCGAACTTGCGGCAGGCGATTGCCGGCGGTGTCGGCTTCATCTTCCTTTTCTTCTTCGTCCTTCACCGCAGCGTAGGCCGCCAAGTAGCCTTCAAACTTCATCACCGAACCTGTGGCGCGGAACGTGTAACCGGAGGCGTCCACGTCGATCGTGGTCTGGTCGAAAACCGCGGGCACCATCTGCGACGCGACGAAGCGCTGCCAGATCATCTGGTAGAGTTTGAACATGTCGTCATCGAGAAAGCGGCGAACGCTTTCAGGCGTGCGTCCCACGTCCGTGGGACGAATCGCTTCATGCGCTTCCTGCGCATCCTTCTTCGATTTGAAAAAGTTGGCCTTTTCCGGCAGGAAGCCTGGTCCATAGCTCGAGCCGATGTGTTCGCGAACCTGCTCGATCGCATCCGCGGAGACGCGCACCGAATCCGTGCGCATGTAGGTGATCAGCGCTACGGAACCTTCATCGCCAAGCTCAATACCCTCATAGAGGCGCTGCGCGAGCATCATCGTCCGGCGCGCGGTGTAACGAAGACGGTTGTACCCGGCTTGCTGGAGCTTCGAAGTAGTGAAGGGCGGCGGCGCGAAACGGCGCTTTTCCTTCTGCGCCACGCTCGCCACTTGCCAAATCGCTTTATCGACCGCGGCGAGAATCCGCTGCGATTCGGCTTGGCCGGGAATTTCAATGTCCTCGCCCTTATACTTGATAAGCTTCGCTTCGAACGACGGCGGCTGGCTCGCTCCGAGAAGAGCGTGAATCGTCCAGTATTCCTTGGGGATGAACGCCCGGACTTCCTTCTCGCGCTCGACGATCAAACGGAGCGCCACCGTCTGAACGCGCCCGGCGGAAAGACCCCGGCGAACCTTGTCCCACAGGATCGGCGAGACTTTGTAGCCGACCAGCCGGTCGAGGACGCGGCGAGCCTGCTGCGCGTCGACCAGGTTCACGTTGACTTGCGTGGGATGCTCGAAGGCCGCTTTGATTGCCTTCTGCGTGATTTCGTTGAACATCACGCGATAAATTTTCGGCGCCGTCGCGCGAGCGAGCGTCGGGACGACAGCTTTCTTCGTTGTCTTGGCGCTTGTGGCAGGCTTGTCGCCATTCTTGCCGTTCTTTTCCGACTCCGCATCGGCCTCCGCGGCGATTTCCGCGGTCTTTTCGGCAACGACTTTCGTGTACTTGCGCGGGTTGCTGAGGATCTCCTCGAGGTGGTAGCAGATTGCTTCACCTTCGCGGTCCGGGTCGCCCGCCAGGTAGATGGCCTCGGCGGTCGAGGCGGCTTTCTGCAGATCGCCGATTACTTTCAGCTTGGTCGGGATGACCTCGTAGGTTGGCTCGAAAATGTTTTCGGCGGTAACCGGTATCTGCTTCACCGGCTTCTTCTCGATCACCTTGCCTTTGCCCTTGGTCTTCTTCTTGGACTTCTTCTTGCCGTTCTGTTCGCCGGGCAGAAGGATACCGATGGTCTTCTTGGGCAGGTCCATGACGTGCCCGTAAGAAGCCTTTACGGTGTAGTTCCGGCCCAGGTATTTATTGATGGTCTTGGCCTTGGCCGGCGACTCGACGATTACGAGTGATCTTGCCATTCTGTTTTATTCGTCCCTGTGTCGACTGTTCCACATGGAACAGTCTTGATCGAAATTCAGCGGCCCGCAACCCGGTTTTCCCGGTAACTCGGGCGCTCCCATCCTAACCTGCTGTCCTTATGATAATTACAACAGGACTTTCAGGAATTGCTTACCAGGCAACTGGGGTATCACGCCGCGGAGCTCCCTGTCAAACGGCGAGCCCGGCACCTCTCGTGATGTCAAACCCGAATTTTCCACTAAATCACTCACCTGCCCAGCCTCTTCCATGCCCAAAAGCCCATACAAGCGGCGTTCCGCTGGCCCCAGGGCTTCCTTGACCAGAGCGGCGCGTGTCTGCTGGCAAAGTAGACTCGACTCGAGGTCCGGATGAGATCACTCCCCGTCGGATGTCAATTGGGCCCCAAACGCTTGCTCACCCGGTCCCGTCTGAAACATCCACGCGCCACACCTCGAATTGCGGCGAGTACCTCTTGATGTGGCCTGGGTCCATTCCCCCGAGCCAGGCTGCGCTCCGCCAGCTTCTTCAAGTTGCGCTCAGCGATTTGATTCCGGCAAGGGGGTGTGCGACGCGTGCCCACGAGGGAAATATCCCAGGGGTTTGGAAGCTCAATGTTTCCCGGCACATACAGAAGGAGCGAAAAGGGCGAGCATCCACGGATCCGCGCGGCAGTGGCCCTATGGCCGCGACTCTGCATCAGAGTAAAGGGAGGGCCCCATGGAAATTGGAACCAAGAAGTGGCACGAAAGCGCGTCCGACATGGGATGGGAAGTGCTGGCGCTGGCCGGTTGCCTGATGCAAGCTGCGATTCTGGCAATCATCATCGCGATTGTCCGTCTCGTAAATTAGGACCAGCGCCCGATCGGGTTTGGTGTGAGTGGATATGGGCGGGCCGCGCGGGCCCGCGGTTCCTCAGGAAATGCCTGCCTTCGGGATGTGCTAAAATTGCGGCGTTTCAAGTTGGGTTCTCCGAAAGCTGAGCTTTGAAGAAACTGCGCGTATCAATCGTCGAGTATCTGAACGCGGCGCCGCTGGTTTGGAGTTTTACGGACGGCCCGCTGGCGGGCAAGTACGACCTGTCGTTCACGGTGCCTTCGCAATGCGCCGAGGAACTTCGCCAGGGCGATGCCGACCTAGGCATCATTCCGACGATCGAATATCAGCGCATGGATGGAATGGTGACGCTGCCGGGAATGGCGATCGCCTCGAAGCGCGAGGTGCGCAGCCTGCTGGTGGTGGCAAAGAAGCCGATCGAGCTGGCTAAGCGGATCGCACTCGACACCAGCTCGCGGAGCACGATTGGTCTGGTGAAGATTCTCGCGCGGGAACACTGGCGAATTGCCCCGGAATTCGTGGAGGCGGCGCCGGATCCGAGCGAGATGCTGCGCGAATCGGATGCGGCGCTGGTGATTGGCGACCCGGCCCTGCGCCTTTCGCTGAAAATGGAAGCGCTGGCGGGGAAATCTCCGAGCGGCGAGCAGTGCTGCCAGGGCGATCCGGAAGAGATGCCCGTGCCGGGGTTCGAGACACTCTACGTTTACGACGTGATCCACCAGTGGCGAGAAATGACCGGGAAGCCGGCAGTGCTGGCGATGTGGGTTGGGCGGCGCGACGCGGTGACGTCGGAGGTGCTGGCCGATTTTACGGCATCGAAGCAATTCGGACTCGAGCGGGTGCGGGAGATATCCGAAGCCGCCTCGATCAAGCTCGACTTGCCGCCGCGCGCGCTCGAGCGATATCTGACCGAGAACATTCATTTCGATCTGGACGAAGAGAATTTGGCGGGCTTGCAGCTGTATTTTGAGAAGGCCGCGGCGGCGGGGCTGATCCCGCGGAACAAGCCGCTGGAATTTCCGCGCGCGGCGGCGCGTTCGACCGCAACACAGGGCGCATAAAGATCATGAGAATCAGCGCGAAAGAGACTCTCGACCTTTTTGAGTCCGATGACCTGATCGGCATCGGCATGGCGGCGAACGAAGTGCGCCGCAGGAAGACCGACCCGCGCGTCGCCACCTATCAGATCGACCGCAACATCAATTACACCAATTTTTGCACGGAATATTGCTCATTCTGCGCGTTCTACCGTCCGCTGGGCGCAAAGGATGGCTACATCCTTCCTCTAGAATCGATCTACGAAAAGATTCGCGAAATGATCGACCTGGGCGGAACCGGCGTGTTGCTGCAGGGCGGACTGCATCCGGATTTGCAGATCGAGTTTTACGAAAACATGCTGCGCTCGATAAACGTGCGGTTTCCGCAAGTGCATCTGCACTGCTTTTCGGCGCCGGAAATCACCTGCATCGCGGAGGTTTCCGGGCTTTCGATTCGCGAGACGATCATCCGGCTGCGCGACGCGGGGCTGGTTTCGATTCCCGGGGGCGGAGCGGAAATTCTGGACGACGAAGTACGCAGCCGCATCGCTCGACTGAAGTGCAAATCCGAGGAGTGGGAAACGGTGCATCGCCAGGCGCACTCGCTCGGCATGCGCACCACGGCCACGATGATGTTCGGATGTGGCGAGGAATACCGGCATCGCGTGAATCACCTGGAGAAAATCCGGCAGATCCAGGACGAAGGCGGCGGCTTCACGGCCTTCATTCCGTGGATTTTCGCGCCCGATAACACGCCGCTCGGGAAGAAAGTGCCGGAGGCTACGGCATTCGATTACCTGAAGACGCTGGCAATCAGCCGGCTGTATCTCGACAACATCGACCATATCCAGTCAAGCTGGCTCACGCCCGGAATCAAAATTTGCCAAGTCGGATTGCAGTTCGGCGCCGACGACGTCGGCAGCATTTTGATTGAGGAAAACGTGGTTTACGCCGCCGGCGTGCGCAATCGCACGAACGAAGCAGAACTACGGCGAATTATTTCCGATGCGGGTTATCTGCCGGCCCAGCGAGATACGTTGTACACCTCCTACGTTTTGAAGCAGCCTGCCGCGGCGTAATTCCCCGTCAGGCGTCCGCACATTCCAGGCTACGCATCTCTCGTCGAGCCATGCACGTCCAACGTCAGCTCGGTGCCTTCGGGGAATTCGAGCGGCTCGTTCGGAACCAGCACGCCGTTGACGTACCGGGCGCGGATCTGGCGGGCGCGTGCTGCGGGAGTTTTGCGCTCGAGGGCTGCGTTTTGGGCCTCGCGCTTTACTTCGAGCGTCGCAGAATTTACCGGCCCGGAATCGAGCGCAATGTTTGCAAGCGCATCGGCATCCCGATTCTGCTCCCGGCGCACGTGCTCGATGACGAAGTATTTCAGTTGCCGCGAAAGAATCGAGGCACGCTCGTAGAGCGGCTTCAGATCTTCACTTTTGACCTTGTAGCGTCCCTGCATCTGGCGCACCAGCAGCTCAGAATCGCTCCGGATGCGCAGCGCGCTGATTCCGTGCGTGGTGGCGAAATCGAGCGCGGCCAGCAGCGCGTAGTATTCGGCCACGTTATTCGTGTCGCGCCCGAATTTCTTGGCAAGCTCCAGCACGAGTTTTCCGTCAGCGTCCCGGATCACCACGGCGTAGGCCGCCGGCCCGGGATTGCCGCGCGAGGCGCCATCGATATTCGCGATGTGTATTCCAGCAGGAGGCGCCGCAGTGTGCGCCTCGGAAAACAGGCGCGCGCTGCCGGGCGGAGAAGTTTTCGGTCGCATGTGGCCCGGACTCAGCTTTCGTGCGAAGTGGACGCCGCGGTGGAAGAGCCTGCGCCAGCCTGGGACGCCGATGCGGCCGACACGGAACCGACGCTTGGCTCAATGTAATACAGAATGCGCGTGCAGGTTTCGCAGTGGAACAGCTGATCGCTATCGGCGCGCCGCATTTCCTGAATCACGTGCGGGCGCACGATCATGCCGCAGGCGCCGCATTTTTCGTCGCGCACCTCGGCCAGCGCCACGCCGTGGTGCTTCTTCACGATTCGATCGTAATGATCGAGCAAATTCTCGGGCACGTCGGCGACCGCCCGCGCGCGTTCGGCGTTCAGGTCGGCCATTTCCCTTTCCGCTGCGGCGCGATCGGCTTCAAAAGTCGATCGCTGCACGCGCTCGATCTGCTCAACTTCCTTCAGCGCAGCGTCGGCGGCTTTGATTCGCCGGTCGTATTCCTCGCTCGCCACCATTTGCTCAAGCAGCCGGTCCTCGGCTTTCGCGATTTCCTGTTCAGCCATCTCCACCTCGTGCTGGAGCGCACGGTAGGCCTCGTTGGTCTTCACCTGCGATGTCTGGTCGCGATACTTACGGACACGATCCTTCCAGCTTTCGACGTCCAGCTCGTATTTCTTGCGGTCCTTCACGTTGGCGACCTGCGCGGCCTTGCTGGTATCCAGCGTGGCTCTTGCTGCGGCGTTTCGCGCATCGGACTCGGCAAGCTTCTTCGGGAATTTTGCCAGGCGGGCGCGCACATCGTTGAGCCGGACGTCCACGTGCTGCAGATCGAGCAGATTTTGGAGGTTCTTTTGCACAGCCGGGTCATTCTAGCACACGGATTGAAAAGGGCCGTTTTTGTGCGGTCGCGGCAGAGAGGCGGTCTCGGGGGCGTGCGATTACGATCGCAACGCGCGCTTGTCGCCCTGGCGCAGGGTGACCCCGTCGCGATCCAGGCGTTCCAGCAGTGGAATCGCCACGCGGCGGCTGTTGCCGAGCATTTGACGCAGGTCGCTCGTAGTGGCCGGGCCGTGTGTGCGGATGAAATCACGGACCATGGCGGTGGCTTGCTTCACCGCTTCAGCGCTCATCACGATTTCAACGTTGATTTCCACCAGCTCGCCGCTCTGCACCAGGTAGCGCAGCGCCTGCTGCGAAGCGGCATCCGGCGCGAGATCCTTTCGCGACGGCGGATCCAGGGGTTTCGCCGCGATGATCGCGCGAATTTTTCCGCCCGCAGCCTGGAGCATCGGCGTGAGCGCCGGGCGATGCGACGCACGCCGGATCGCCGCGCCTGCGCGAACGAATTCCTTGACGCACAAATCTGCGACGAGCGGTTCGAAGACTTCGGCGACCGGCAAATCGCTCTGAAGCGCCGCGCGAAGATCGTTGAGCGGCAAGCCGGCTTCTTCAGGATGCGCGCGGTGGCCCGCGTCGACCACCTCGGCGGCTTTCTGACGCGCCGCCTGCCAAATGGCCGCGTCGACGAGGAGCTCGCCGCAGGCCACGATGGCACCGTCTTTCGCGAGTTCCGATACGGCCTGGGAAATCGCAGCGGCACTGAACCTTGATCGGCGAAGCAACTGCGGCGCCCGCGTCGCACCCCCGTAGGCCACCTGCGATCGAACGAAGATGCCAGCGTCTTCCGGTGAAGCTGCGCGGGCTTCTAGAAATCTCGCGCGCGCCCCGGTGCGGAACGTTTTTCGATTCCCGTCCGGATCGAGGACGATGCCGCCTCCCAGGGTCAACCTCTCGGTCCAGTCCCGCACAATGAAGCGGTCGCCCGCGAACACAAACGCGGGACCTTCGAGGCGAAGCTGCCCGACGGCGTGCTCGCCGGGGGCCAAGGATTCGCGCTCGCGAAAAGCCACTCGAGCGGCAACCGCACCGCTGCCGTGATGCGCGTGAACGCGCGCTCCCTCTTTGATCGCGTGTGTCGCTCGGGGCGAAATTTCAAGCCGCACATCGAGAACGCTGCTCGGCCCGGCGAAATCGGCTAGCGTGACCACGTCGCCGCGGTGAATGTCTGCGACCGCATCCAGCGAAAGATTCAGCGCGGTACGCGAGCCCGGCGCGATCGCCTCGAGATCCTGCCCGTGCGACTGAATATTGCGGACCCGCGCCGATTTTCCGGCAGGTTCCACGGCAAGGCTCTGGCCGCGTCGCAGAGTGCCGCCGCTCAGCGTGCCGGTAACCACCGTACCGATCCCTTGCAACTTGAAGACCCGATCCACCGGCAGGCGCGGCTTGCCGATATCGGCCGGCGCCGGAGCGTCGGCAAGCGTACGCATCAATGCGGCTTTCAGTTCATCCAGGCCGCGAGCGGCGACGATGGAAGTGGGCACAATGGCCGCCGCCGCAAACGGCGTGCCTGCGAGCCGCTCGCGAATCGCCGCTGTCGCGGCTTGCTCGTCCTGCGCCAGATCAACTTTCGTCAGCGCGACAACGGCGCGCGTGACGCCAAGATAGCTCAGGATCTGCAAATGTTCTTCCGTCTGCGGCATCCAGCCGTCATCGGCCGCCACCACCAGCAGCGCGAGATCGATCGACCCGACGCCGGCGACCATATTCTTCACGAAATCCTCGTGGCCCGGTACGTCCACGATGCCCAGAACGATGGGCGCTGCCCCGCCGGCCGGATCGCGCAGCTCGAGATGCGCGAAACCAAGATCGATGGTGATGCCGCGCAGCTTTTCTTCCGGCAGGCGGTCGGGATCGGTCCCCGTCAGCGCTTTGATCAGCGCGCTCTTGCCGTGGTCGACGTGACCGGCGGTGGCGAGAATGAAATGGCGGGGTCCGGGCATACGAGGTCTCTACGGCTGAATGCACACTGCGCGAATCGCGGCAATCAGCTCGTGGTCCTGCTGCCGGAAAATCGTCCGCAGGTCGAGCCTCACCGCACCGCGAGCGACGTAGCCGATCACCGGGATCGGCAGATCGCGCAGGCGGGCGGCCAGCTCCTGCGGCGCGAGCGCACGATGAATCAGATCGAGCGTGACGGACTCAATCGCCGAGCGCGGCAGAGTGCCACCGCCGACCTGCGCTTGGGCGGCGCCGATCGTCGCGCGCACGGGCAGGCCTTCGATGCCGTCGAGAATGGTTTCGGCGCGTTCCTTCAACTCGACCGTCGTGGCACGCAGCATTTCGATCACCGGAATCCGCGTTTCGCCCCGCATATAAATGTCCGCGGTGGCCTCCAGCCCGGCGAGGATCAGCTTGTCGCAGCGCAGCGCGCGAAAAAATGGATCCCGCTTCAGCGCAGCGACCAGTTTCGCTTTGCCGGCGACAATTCCAGCCTGCGGGCCGCCCAGCAGCTTGTCTCCGCTGAAGCAGACGAGATCGACGCCGCGGCGAATCACCTCGGCCGGCGTCGGCTCGTGCTCGAGGCCGGCAGTGGTCGCGGTTTCGATCATCGCGCCACTGCCGAGGTCTTCAACGAGAGGTACGCGCTTTTCGCGCGCCAGCTTGCCGATTTCCTCGGGCGCCGGCGACTCGACGAATCCCCCCATAAAAAAATTGCTGCGATGCACTTTCAGGATCATCGCGGTCTCGCGGCGAATGGCGCGGGCGTAGTCGCGCAGCGTGGTTTTGTTCGTCGTGCCCACTTCGCGCAGGCGGGCGCCGCTGGTTTCGAGAATGTCGGGAATGCGGAAGCCGCCGCCGATCTGAACCAGTTCGCCGCGAGAGATGATCACTTCGTTTTTCGGATGTGCGGAGTTTGCGCCGCTCGCACCGCCGCCGCAGAAGTGGCGCAGGATCAGCACCAGCGCGGCCGCGTTGTTATTCACGACGGTCGCGGCTTCGGCGCCGCAAAGAAGCGCGAGGCCCTGCTCCAAATATGCGGCGCGGCCGGCGCGCTTGCCGCCGGCGAGGCCGTACTCCAAGTTGTTGTAGTTCGCACCGATACGCGCGATCGCTTCGATCACCGCTTCCGCCAGCGGCGCTCGCCCGAAATTCGTATGGATCACGATTCCGGTGCCGTTGATCAGCGGCCGGATGCGCGAAGAACCTAGATCGCGCAGCGCGGCTCGAATCGTGGCCACCACCGCGTCAAATCCTGGAATGGATTTCTGCTTACGCAGCGCTGCGAGTTCGCGACGTACCACCTCGACGACCATCGGGCGCGGCAATCCCGCATCGCCCAGGGCCTGAAGAACCTTTTCGACAGCAGGAACCGCGCGCAGCTGGGACAGCTTCATGCAAGGATCCGTATGCGGGGCTTCGTCGCGCGCACGATGCCTCCAATTACAGCTGCGCAGAGCGTTTTCGCCTGTTCGAGCTGTCGCATCACGGCCGTTTCGTTTTTCGGCGGGACGCAGAGCAGCAGCCCGCCGCTGGTTTGAGCGTCCGTCAGCAATGTCTTCTGCACTGGCCCGGCTTCGCCCCAGTCCGTAAATTCATTTGCGTAGGCGAGATTGTCGCGGCTGCCACCCGGGATGCATCCGGCAGCGATCAGATCGAACACCTCGCTTGCAATCGCCGGCACGTTCGCGGCCTTGATTTCGGCGCCCACTTTGCTCGACGCGCACATGGCGCCCAAATGACTTACCAGGCCGAAACCGGTGATATCGACAGCCGCGCGCACCAGCCCGCGTTCAGCCACCCGGGCGCCTGCGGTATTGAGATGCGTCATCGACTCGATCGCCTTGCTCTCGAGCTCCGGAGTGGTGAGGCCACGCTTAATGCCCGTGGTGATAATTCCCGTGCCGATCGGTTTCGTGAGCACCAGCAGGTCCCCGGGACGGGCGTGCGAGTTCGTCAGCATTTTGCGCGGCGAAACCATTCCCGTGATTGCGTAACCGAAGATCGGCTCGGGTATCTTGATCGTGTGCCCGCCAATCAGCACGCATTTCGCTTCCCGGATTTTCTCCGCCCCGCCGCGAACAATTTGATTCACCATTTCCAGCGGCACCACGTCCGCGGGAATGCCAACCAGATTCAGTGCCGTCAGCGGACGGCCTCCCATGGCGTAGACGTCCGACAGCGCATTCGTCGCGGCAATCTGCCCGTACCAGTAAGGATCGTCCACGATCGGCGTAAAAAAATCGGTGGTCTGCACCAGCGCGCGCTTGGAGTCCAGGCGGTAGACGCCGGCATCGTCGCCCGTCGCGGTGCCGACGAGTACATTGCGATCCTTCAGCACCGGAACCTGGCGCAAGACTTCCGTGAGCGATTGCCGGCTGAGCTTCGATGCGCAGCCCGCGCATGAAGAAAGCGACGTAAGTTTCAAGGCTCGTTCAGCAGTTGCCACGAGCGTTCACCACCCTTCCCGAGTGCTCACAATCCGGCAGAAACTTGGCGGAGAGGGTAGGAATCGAACCTACCCCCCGGCACGGAGTGTCGGGGCGACGGTTTTGAAGACCGTGACGACCACCAGGCACGCATCACTCTCCGTCGCGTCGCTGCGCGGGCATAAACCATTGGCGGGCCGGTACTATACACCGACGCGCATGGAGATGGATGCGTTTCCACGATCGTCGCCGCGGGCGGCCACAAACTTCGTTCACGCCTTCGTTGGTGTCAACTCGTTCGACGTGATCTCATACTTGAAGTTTGCCGCATCGAGGCTGTCCAGACGACCATCCGCTGTCTGTGCCTGCGGATACATGAGGAACGGGAGCGTTGCGCCCGTTCCGCCCGGAAGAACGACATCGTGCGCGAAGTTATACGCGATCCAGTTCATCTCCCACGATCCGAACAGCCGAGCGCGGGCCCGGGTCACCATTTCGTCGTTCATTGGACGATTCCCAGGCGGTTCCTCCAGAACAACTTTCCGCACGTCGGCTGGGTCAACCGGCACCCATCCATACGTGTTCAAATAAACTTCAGCCCGGCAATGCTGCGATTTCGTAATGTTGTCCGATGAAGCGCCGAGGCTCTTGTAGCCAAGGTCGGACTTCGCCACACGAATGCCGTACGCATCGCGGGCCGGCAGTCCGGCCGCATGTGCCAGCCCAACGAATAGGGCGTTCAGATCAGCGCACTTTCCGCCCAAGTCTCCGGTCTCCAACATGAACCGGATATCACCCAGGCCGCAGCCCTTGGTCTTCGGATCACGAAACGTCTTGTCAACGATCCACTCATAGATCGCTTTGGCTTTCTCCACGTCCGTGTTCGCATTCTTCGTGATCTCGGCGGCGGTTGCTTTCACGACGCCGTCGGACGGTAGAAGCTTCGTGGGCCGCAGGAAGTACTCGAGTTCGCCTCGACTCGCCTGGGACGCGTTCCCGGGCCTGGAAAGATCGACGGAATGGTTTCTTGTCTGGACGCGGCTCGTCAGCGTCAGGACCGGTGCTGGCCCGGCCGCGAATGTCGCTGAAACGATGCCGAGAGCGTCGGGCTTCAGCTCGCTCATCCCGGCCTGCCCGCTCTGGGCGTGGTATTTGTTCGAGAGCGTTCTTTGGTACGGCGTCTTCTGGATCAGCGCAGCCGGCAGCCAAACACGTGTGGTTCCGGACGGCTTCAAAATCTCTACCCGCGTCGTGATCTCGAACATGCGCCAGCCGGCGCCGCTCTCGGCAAAAAGTTCCCTGGCATTCGACCATGCCAACCCGGCAGACACGACACCTGCCGATTTTAAGAAATCGCGTCGTCTCATATCGTCCCTCCTATATCTTAACGTTCCATTCACGCATTTTGTCCAAGCTTGATAAAGAGCTTCGTTACGCATGAGCCGAAGCCAGGTTGAATCCGAGGCAGTCAGTTAGGAATTAGGAAACGGCCGACGGTCGCTTGGGCGGCGGACTCAAGTGAAACCACTTGCGCACACGAGTGTGCCGGTTGACGGAAGCATACGGGCTTATTGACGCACAGAAGGAACGTGCTTGGCAAGACTCCGTACTCTCGTGTCGGTCGATGCGGGGAATTCTCGGCTGCGGGCGAGCCGAAATCAGGGTTCGCTGCGGACTTCCATGCTCTGATCGACCACATAATTCGTGCAGCCAGCGACCGCGCAGCGCGCCGTCACGCGAAAGCCGTCACCCGACGCTTCAACGCCGTACGTATATCCATCGCGGCCGGCCTTTCTCATGCTCATCTCGCCACTTGAAACCAAATCGTCGAGCGACGCCACGGCATTGTGTTCCGCCTGATAAGCCCGCTCGGCCTGCGCGATCGAAATCAAATCGTTTTTCACGCCGACCACGTTGATCGTCTGTGCCGGCGTGCCGGCGCCCGCAGCCTGCGACTCTGTCAGCTGAGTTTTATATATGTAAAGCGTAACCGCCGCGCCAATCAGCAACGCAGCAAGTCCCAATACAGCGCGCATAAGCACCTCCGCAGCGGCCAACGCGTCGCGACCGCTGCCTGAAACCATAGCAGCACGCCCACGCCGAAGCGCCAAATTTGTCTTTCGCCGGGATACGAATCGACAAACATCGCCCGCGCGCCCTCTTCGCTTACCCTGCGCCGGTGCTACCTTTCAGAACGTGGATACGTCCAATTACAAGGCGCATGGAAGAGAGGTCGTCAGCAATGGCTGACTTTCGAGACCGTTTGACACCCGCTCGCGCTGCCGTAATACTGGGGCGAACCCGATCGCGGAGCGGGATCGAACGTTCAGGGGCACGCACTTGGCGACGGAATCCACCAAAACCGATCGGAGCGATTCATGACGAATGCGAGCGCGAAAAACTGGCTTCGAGCAGCACCGATCGCGTTTCTCGCCGCCGGGATCGCCGCGGCGCTCGCCATGCCGCTTGCCGCGCAGGAAAAACCCGCCAGCGAAGCGGACCGCCCTCCGAAGCTGAACTTCACCACGCACGAGCTTTCCAACGGACTGAAGGTGATCCTGCTCGAAAATCACGAAGTGCCCGTAATCGATCTCCAAATCTGGTACCACGTCGGCGGAAAAGACGAGCAGCCCGGCCACACCGGATTCGCACACCTGTTCGAGCACCTCATGTTCAAAGGCTCCGCGCACGTCGGCCCCGACGAACATTCGCGCATCATCGAAGCGGTCGGGGGATTCGACAACGCAGAAACCAACGACGACTCGACCGATTTCTTCGAGACATTCCCCAGCCAATACCTCGAGCGCGTCCTGTGGCTTGAAGCCGATCGCATGGGCAGCCTCAACGTCGACGACGCCAATTTCAAATCCGAGCGGCAGGTAGTCGAAGAAGAGCGCCGCGTCCGCGTCGACAATCAACCCTACGGATCGATCGAGGAAGATCTCCGCGCTGCCGCGTTCACGGTTCACGGATATCACCACACGCCCATCGGCAGCATCGCCGACCTCGATCAGGCGACGCTCGACGACGTACGCGCTTTCTTCAACACCTACTACAAGCCGAACAACGCCACGCTCGTGATCGTCGGAGATTTCAATTCCGACCAGGCTCTCACCTGGACGAAAAAATACTTTGAGGGCATTCCCGCATCGGCAGGACCGATTCCGCGCCCGAATAAACGCGAGCCGGCGCAAACCGCCGAGCGCGAAGTTTCAAAGTCGTACACCAACACCCCGCTGCCGGCCGTCGTGATCGGCTACAAGATTCCCGCGCGCTATTCGCCGGATTCCTACCCGCTCGACCTCGCTTCGAATATTCTGGCCGGTGGTGAAAGCAGCCGCCTCTACCAGGCGCTCGTATATAAGGACCAGATCGCCGTGCAATCCGCCGGCTTCGGCAATTTCACCGAGGATCCGAACCTTTTCTGGGCCTACGCCATCATGAATCCCCGTTTCAAGCCGCAGGACGGCGAGAAAGCCGTCCTCGGCATACTTGACGGGCTCAAGACGCAGCCCGTCAGCGACACGGAATTGCAGAAAGCAAAGAATCAGGAAATTTCGGGGTTCATTCTGGGCCGCGACACTGACGAGCAAAAGGCAATCGCGCTCGAAAATGCCGCGGTCATCGGCAAGAATCCCGACCTCGTCAACACCGAGTTGGATCGATATCGGAAAGTAACTCCGGAAGACATCGAGCGCGTGGCCAAGGAATATTTCGTGCCGGAGCACGCTACGATTCTGACCATTACGCCAGCCGCACCGCCGGCCCAGCAGCAACAGCGGTAGGTTCCAAGCCGGTTTCCGTATAGCGCCGGTGTCTTCGGCCCGGCGGCTTAAGGTCTGTGGGTCGCTGCTTTCGCGGCGACCGAAATGAACAAGAATCTTGCGGGCGTTGGCTCTGAAGTTCCCGGCGGCATAATAAGGAGAATCGATGAATCACCGGTTCACACACTCGATCATTTTCGCGGCGGCATCGATGCTTCTCGTACCTTTCGCATTGGCCCAACAGCCGGAATCGCCCAGCGCCTCCAGCCAGTCAAGTGAACAAAAGAAAGGCACCGGCATCGTCCCTTTCGGCGTGAAACTGGTTCCGGAGATGCCCGCACCCGGGGCGCCCAAGCCCTTTCACTTCCCCGACGCCTCGACCAAGACTCTCGCGAACGGCCTTCGCGTTTATGTCGTCACCGACCACAGCGAGCCGGCGGTGGCCGTCCGCCTGGTGATGACCTCCGCGGGCACCGTGAAAGATCCACCGGGAATGCCGGGCGTCGCGGAGATGACCGCGAACATGCTCACCCAGGGCACCGAGAAGCGCTCCGCAAAGGAAATCGCCGAAGCCATCGATTTCATCGGCGGCTCGCTTGAGGCGTCCGCGGGAACCGACGCCACCAACGTCAGCCTCGACGTGGTTAAAAAAGATCTCCCGACCGGCCTCGACTTGATGTCTGACGTAGTGCTGCATCCCGCCTTTCGCGCCGAAGAGCTCGAACGCCAGCGCCAGCAGCTTCTCTCGAGCCTGACCGTGCAATATTCCGACCCCGATTTTCTGGCCTCGGCTGCTTTCAGCCGCGTGGTCTACGGCGCCTCACCCTATGGCCTGCCCGCCGAAGGCACGCCCGACACCATCAAGAAACTCGATCCGCGGGCGCTCGCGATGTTTCATGACGCAGACTACGCGCCCAATCAAGCGCTGCTCGGATTCTCGGGCGACATCACCCCCGAGGAAGCCTTTGCTGCAGCGGAGAAATATTTCGGTGCATGGCCGGAAGTGAAAATCGTGGCGACGGCTGCCGCGGCACCGTCCGACTTGCAGGGCCAGCACATCTTGCTGATTGACAAACCCGACGCCGTCCAGACTCAGATTCGCGTCGGCAAACTCGGAATCAAGCGCAGCGACCCGAATTACGTTCCGGTCGTCGTGATGAATCGAATTTTCGGCGGTGGCTATAACAGCCGGCTGAATACCGAAGTCCGCGTGAAGAAGGGCCTCACCTACGGCGCCTATTCCTCGTTCAATCCTCACCGGCAAGCGGGCTCGTTCAGCGTCTCCACGTTCACGCGCACGGCCGCAACCGTGGACGCGGCCCGGCTCGTCGTCGATCTCATCGCCAAAATGTCCAGTGGCGACGTAACTCCGCAGGAAATGGACTTCGCGCGCGACTATCTCGCCGGTGTCTATCCCATCCAGTCCGAGACGGCAGAGCAGGTCGCCGACCGCGTTCTCACAGTCGCCGCGTTCGATCTGCCGAAGGATTACAACTACACCTATCCCGACAGGGTCCGCGGAGTCACCCCAGCGCAGGTAAAGGAAATGGCCCAGAAATATCTGAGCACGGACGATCTGGATATCGTCCTCGCCGGAAACGTCAGCGCGTTCCGCGACGCTTTGAAGAAAGCCTTCCCCCGCGCGACATATCAGGAAATTCCGTTCGACCGCCTGGACGTTCTGGCACCGGATCTGATGGCCTCCGCGAAAGCGAAACCAAATTAGCCGCATCGGAATCGCCGCGGCTTTCGTGGCTAGCGGATGGAGAGGATCACTTTGCCGATATTCTTGCGGTCGTGGATAAACTGATGCGCCGCCGCGGCTTGGTCGAGCGGGAAATTCTTGGCGATCACGGGTTTCAGCTTTCCCGCCCCGTACATGCGGCCCAGCTCGTCCAACTCGCCGCGCAACAATGCGCCAAACCGCGTTCCCGGCGCTCCCAGGCTCACTCCGATCACCGCGATATTCCGCTCCATCAATTTCAAAGGATGAAATCGCGGGGTCTGCAAAAGCGCCTTCAGCATGCGGATCGGATTTCGCTTGCCCGTGGTGCCCGCCGCGTCCGAAAGGCCGTAAACGACCAGGCGCCCGGTCGGCCCCAGGCATTTCTGGCCGCGCGCGAGCGAACTTCCGCCGATCGGGTCCATCACCATCTCGATCCCCTCGGGCGCGAATTGCCGGACCGTTTTCACGAAGTCGCTTTTCTCAGAATCGATCGGATGGTCCACTCCGATCTTGCGCAAGAATTCCTGTTTCAAGCTGCCCGCGGTTCCGAACGTAACCAGCCCCTTCGCCCGCGCCAGCTGTACGGCCGCAATCCCCACTCCGCCCGCCGCGCCGTGGATCAGCATTCGGTCTCCCGGCTGGAGATTCCCCATTGTGAACATCGCGTGGTACGCCGTCAGATAGTTCACTGCGAACGCGGCGGCCATATCGAATGGCATACCCGGCGGAATCCGGTGCACCGAACTTACCGGCACGCTCACCCACTCCGCATACGCGCCGAAATGCGGCATCGCCATCACTGCGTCGCCCGGCTTGAGAGTGTCGCCGTCGGCGCGCTTGCCGGAGTACTCGACCACTTTTTCCACCACTCCCGCGATCTCCAGACCCGGCACGAAGGGCGGTTTCGGCGTGCCCGGATAGATCCCCATGCGCTGCATCAGATCGGCGAAATTCACCCCGATCGCTTTCACGCGGATCAGCACTTCGCCGGGCTTCGGCTGCGGATCCGGCACCTGCCGCGACTCAAAAACTTCCGGCGAGCCATACCGCCTTACCACCAGCGCGCGCATCTAAGTCTCCTTGGGGCTGGGAGTTCATTCTGCCAAGATCGCCTGTCGTACCCGAAGCCTTTCTCTCTCGCAGGGCTGGCTAGCTACATCGCCTACGGTCGACGGTTTGCCGCTCCCTACCAGGTCATTCTCGCCCTCGGCGAGCGTGGCCGCGCCGCCCGCATGGTGAAGACGGGGCAATTCATTAGGTTTCAAGCACACCTTATCTTAAACTAAGGGACTTTGCGCGATGATGAAACGCGATATGAGACATAAAGCCTTTGCACTTGCCGCGGCCCTGTTCGCCGCAGCGTGGGTCTGCCCCGCTGCCGACCGATCCGCGCAATCCACTCCGCCGCCTGCCGTGCTTACCGCGATGCAGGACGAGCTTGGCCGTTCCATGCAGGCGTACTCGGTTGCCGACCCCCCCGCTTATTTCCTCAGCTACACGGTCTCGGACCGTCAGCTCGTGGACGTCTCCGGCTCCAACGGCGCGCTGCTCTCGAGCACCCAAGACCGCGCCCGCTGGCTCGAAGTCCAGTCGCGTGTCGGCAGCTATCAGGTGGACGATTCGCATAAACTCGGCGATCGCCCGCCCAGCTGGACCAGCCCCGGCACCAACGTACCGATTGACGACGATCTCCCCGTGCTGCGCCGCGAAATCTGGCGCGAAACCGATCGCCAATATCGCGCCGCCGCGCAGGCACTGATCAAAGTGAAGACCAGCGAACAGGTGCAGGTGCAGACTCTTGAAAGCACTGCGCCGGACTTCTCGAGCGAGCAGGCGCATAGCTCCATCGGCCCCCGCGTGGAAATTCACGTGGAGCGCAAACCCTGGGAAGAGCGTGTCCGCCGTTACACCGCCGAATTCAGCAAATCGCCCGCCGTCCTGAATTCCATCGCCACGTTCACCGCGCTCGCCACGAATCAGTACCAGGTGAACACCGAAGGTACCAAACTCGCCTTCGGCCAGATTCACTACCGCCTCGAGCTTTTCGTGCAGAGTAAGGCTCCCGATGGCATGGACATCGAGCGCTACGCGAATTTTGACTGGCTGGACCCCAAGGATGCTCCGGATGAAAAAACCGTCTTCGACAGCATTCATCAGCTGATCAAGGAAACCGAAGCGCTCGACAAGGCCCCGCTCGCGAATCCGTACGCCGGGCCCACGCTGCTCACCGGTCGCGCTGCCGCCGTTTTCTTCCACGAAGTTTTCGGACACCGCGCCGAAGGTTTCCGTCAAAAAGACGTCGCCGAAGGCCAGACCTTCACCAGTAAAGTCGGCGAACAAATTCTCCCAAGCTTCATCTCGATCAAAGACGACCCTACGGAGTCCTCCCTCGGTGGCCAGATGCTTCTCGGCGCCTATCCCTTCGATGATGAAGGCGTGGTTGCAACGGACGTCCATCTCGTCGATAAGGGTGTGCTGAAAACGTTTCTCATGGGCCGTTCGCCGCTCGTGGGCGTCCCGCACTCCAACGGCCATGGCCGCCGCCAACTCGGCTACGTGCCCGTTGCGCGCCAGGGAAATCTGATTGTTTCGAGCACGCAGGTCGAGTCCTTCCCCGAGCTGCGCCAGAAATTGATCGAGCTCGTTAAGAAACAGGGCCTCCAGTACGGGCTGTTGATCGACGATATCTCCGGCGGCTTCACTTTCACTGGCCGCGGTCAGCCGCAGGCTTTTCAGGTCACGCCGCTCGTCGTTTACCGCGTCTTCACCGACGGTCGCCCCGATCAGCTGGTCCGGGGCGTCGATATCGTTGGCACGCCGCTCGTCTCGCTCACGAAAATCGTGGCCACCGGCGATAAACCGGAAATTTTCAACGGCTACTGCGGTGCCGAATCCGGCTCCGTTCCGGTTTCCGCCGTCGCTCCCGCGATCCTGATCTCCGAAATGGAATTTGCCAAGAAGGAAACATCCACTGACCGACCGCCCGTGCTGCCACCGCCGGCTCACGATCCCGATGCGACGAAGGGGCAAGCGCAGTGAAAAAACTCATCCCGATTTTTCTGACAGCCCTCGCCTGCGCGGCCTGCACCACGCCGAGTTTCGCCGCCCGCACCGCCGTTCGGGCTCCCGTTCTGCGC
>JBAVUW010000175.1:0-5779 GCA_049696975.1 Candidatus Acidiferrales bacterium
AGCAGTCGACCGTATCGCGCCATTGGTCCTCCCTTGGCGCTGCTGCCCGAATTTATCTCGCGTTTTCGACAAACTAACCATCATTCCTTCATCACTTTGTACCCAGTTTTGAAACAGGTTCTAGTGAGTTTCGAAATCGGCCAACCCGAGTTGGGCTTCGTGATCGACAGTAGGATTTGGAGGATGGCTTGACACCGGATTACCGGGGCCATAGTAAATATCATGGCCACGTTAATTAACACCACCATGTTATAAAGTGGATGCTCGGATCTCAATCGGCTTCAGAATCGCTTATTAAGGCGGGACGCTCAAAGTTTTAAAGAGGAATCGGCCCACTGAGCTGGGCTTGCGTGGCAGTGCTCCCCGTAAGCACTTCGAGACTCGGCGGTTACGTCTCAACACCACCGCTGGTCAAGTTTGTCCGAGCGTTCGTGCCGTCTACGTTGCGCCAGGGCCCCCGTCGATCTTGGCGGACTATTCCAGCACCTCGACCGACCAATTCAAGGACTCGGACGACTAAATGCCTTGACGACCGTCTTGCCGGATACGCAGCGTTGTTGTGGGCCAGATCTGTCGACCATTGTCAAGTGTCAAGTTTTATTGCATAAAAACTTGAAGTACGACACGGCCCCAGAGATCCCTTTCCCATGGCTAAGGGAGAAACTCAATCTCGCAGCTCCAAGCATGTTATGGCCGTCATTCGGCACCGTATCGAAGCCCGCGGGGAACAACCTGTGGAAGCTCGAAGACTTCCGCGACCTGCCCTTCGAAGCGGTCGCCCAGGCTCTCTCGCGCCTGACACTGGTAGGCTCCAGGGCCTGCGATGACTGAGGACTTCTTCCACGTCTGTTGCGAAGTCCGAGTCCAGGATCGGAGCTTTGCCCCTCTGCTGTTCATGCGCTTTCGCGAGTTCGATGCACGCGGAAATGCTGCGGCGAACCGCTCCGCAGCATGAAGTACAGCCATGGCCCGCTCGCGATTCTCGATGATGACGTTCGCTCCCGCGCGGATGCGCGCCGTCAGTACGGCGAAATCGCTCGCTGCTTCCGCCTCGGAGATGTGGATTACATGCTTAGCCAGGCGACCATTATAGTCCGTCCAAATTCATGGGCCGCGAGTCTTCGTTTTAGGCAAATTGCTACCAATTAGCAAGAGTAGCCGCTTATGCGCATCGGGAAACGCACGCCGTGCGCTATCGGCTTTGGATAAAAGCGTCAGCAGGAAGTTTGAAGCGTGCGCTTAGCTTCCGTACCTGCTGCAGCGTGAGCTTCCGTTGTTTCGTCAGAAACATGGAGACGCCGCTTTCGGATCCAAATTCCGGGATCAAATCACGCTGCGTGAGGCCCCGTTGCTCCAGCAGCAAACGCACGACGGAAACTGCGTCCGCGGGAGGAATCGGGAAGTGCATTTCCTCATAGCGTTCGATCAGCAGGGTTAGAAGCTCAATCGCCTCTCGTTCCGCGCGAGATGGATTCTCCAGAGCCGTCAGCCGGAACAGGGCGTCGGTGTACGCTTCCAGCTCCTCGTCATTGTGTATGACGTGAGGAGCGCCCTCTGCGATCATCTTGGCCGGATTTGCTAGAAGTGTTGTGCTCATTTTGTACCAAATGTTCTATCCCAGTTCGCAGGATTGTCGTACTCCTTGTGTATCAAGAAAGAGCGAATGTAAACATGCCCTTGGGTTCGCTTCTGGTTTGTTGTTCTTGCGTAGTGAATGATCGTGACGAGCCTGTAACGGTTCTGCCGAATGTTGAAAATCACATATCCTTTCACATTGTCGGCATCCTTAAACGCGCCGCGAACCTCCAGGAAATTGCGCCATCGAACCCCTTTGACGATCACCGCCCATGCTTTGATCTCGTTCGTCGCGTCTGGGTACTGCTGCATGGCATCGTGCAGGTGCTTACGCGTGACGATGTGCACAGCGGCACGATACTTCACAATATGTGAAGGTGTCAAGGGTTACGTATATCGTGATTCTGTGCGAAAGTGGCGACCAACTTCCGCGCAATGCCACCCAAGATGCCGCAGCGACAAAGAAGAGCATCGTTAGGGCGTATATCTCTAGCTTGTGATTGGAATTGGTTGTGACCACGAATCGCTTCGGCTGTAGCCCCAGCAGATCATCTTCCCGCATGATCCGCGCCACCCTCTTGTGGTTTACCTGCATTCCCCGATGGTGTAGTTCTGCCGTGATCCGCCGATAGCCGTAACGCCGGCGATGCTCCAAAGCAATCTCTTGAATCGCAGATCGCACTTCCATCTCTTCCTCGATCGGCCGCTGCTCTTGCAGTGAGTGGTAGAATCCCCGGCGGCTGACCGGCACCCTCTGACACATGCGCTCGATACTCAGGCTACCTTGCAATGACATCACTTCTCGGATCTGGTCGTAGATGCCATTTCGCCAGAGCCGCTGTTGCGCTGGCGTCGAGCCTCGATTTTTTGCAAGGCACCTTTGAAAAAATCCACCTCCAGGGTCTTCTCTGCCAAAAGCTGCTTCAAGCGATGGATTTCTTTGCGGTGAGCTGATGCGTGTGTGCTAGGCCGCGACGCTTCTTGTCCTGGTTCCACCATCTCCAGCTTCTTGCGCCACTTATAAAGGCACCTTGGCCTTACTCCGAGTTCTCGCGCTAACTCACCGACATTCTCACAAGTCTCCATGCGGGCGACAGCCATTCGCTGAAATTTCCGGGAATACCGTTTCCTCTCCACCCTTGGTTCCTCTCCCGGAAACTGTGCCCATTTTTGTGTGTCAGTTCAAGGGTTCACTCTACACTTGGTTTGACTTGACTTGGTGTCGACGGCTCAGCAATCAGGTAGAGCGTCTGCCTTGGGCGCGCACTATCCGACTCCAACACCTCTATCAGCTACTTTGACTTCTCTTTGTTTCGAGTAATTTGGGGAATCTGCTTTTCGCTCAAAGCTAACCCCAATGAGACGAAAAGATCGGATTCTGGCACACTTTTGGCACAGGAGAGCGCCTGCTTTGCAAGCGCTTCCTGCTTTTCCGATTGTCTTCTGGCTGCAGGGTAGTGAAAAAAAAGGACCACTTACGTGCGAGGGCCAGACCTAAGCGCGCATACCACGACAGGCGCGGAGTTGCGTGATCTCGTATATGGACCAAGTAAATGAGCGACACAGTTCCCCGTGCTATTCCTCGATGCGTCGCAGCAGCGGCACCACGGTAAATCCCTGAATAAACACCGAAAAAGCGACCACTGCAAAACTGATGGTGATGATCTCATCTCGTCGCGGCACCACTGCGGGTAGGCTGAGGGCGAGTGCCAATGCCAAAGCGCCCCGAAGCCCACCCCAGAACAGCACGTTCTGATGCCGCACGCTCACCCGTGCGGACGAACGTGAAAAAGCCAGAAGGGTCAGATAAACAGCTGCTGCGCGGCCCGCTAATACCAGGACAATAGCTGCTAAAGCCGCAGGCCACACTCGGAAGAAATTCTCCTTAGTTCCGGTGATGCCGAGGAGAAGGAATACAAGCGAAGTTGCGACAAAAGCCGCATATTCCCAGAATGATTCAACCGCCAGTTTACCTTTTGCCGAAATCGCACCGCGCGGGCCCACGTTTCCGAGGATCAGACCGGCTGTCAGGGTCGCAAGTACGCCTGAGAATCCGAAATGCTCGGCGAGAAGAAAGGAACCATAGGCCCCGAGCGTCGTCAGCGTGATTTCCACCAGATGATCGTCCGTTCTACCGGCCAGCAATAGGGCGGCGGTAGCAACCGCCACCCCGCAAAGAATTCCTCCCCCGATTGTCCCGATCACCACCCGTGCTGCTTCAATCAGTGTGAATTTACCGCCTAAAACGAACGAGAGTGAGACAGTAAATGCGACGGCGGCAGTACCGTCATTGAATAGACTTTCCGCCTCGAGTAAGAACCGCAGGCGTCCCTTTTTCTTTGCTTCTTTTAAGGTCGCGATGACGGACACGGGATCGGTTGCTGCGATCAGCACACTAAAAAGCAGGGCGCTCGACCATTCCCACTTCGCAATGTAGTGCAGTCCCAGCCCAGTGACGCACGCGGACAGAAACACTCCAGCGGTCGCGAGCGTCGATATCACCCAGAGGTCGCTCCGCAATTCCGGCCAACGGATATACAAAGCGGCCTCGAAGATCAGCGGCGGCAGGAGAACCGTAAAAAGCAACTCACGGGAGAGCTCTATGTGAGGCAAACGGGACCACAGGGACAGCGCAATCCCCGCGAGGACCAGACCGACGCTGTAAGGCACACGAAATCGTTTCGCCGAAATCGCGACGATGGCCGCAATGAGAAGCAACAATTCAATCGTTCCTAGGCTCAGGTCCATCTAAGCTCCCGGTCACCGGATGAAAAGATATATATAGATTAAAGGAAAATACCACTCTAAATCAGTGAAACCGTGTATGGCATCAGTGGCACCCCAAAGGCGAGACTGTTTGTCTTTTTGCGACTGCACCTTTCCATGCGCGCGTGTCACGACTGGGGACCAACGACGTTTACCGGCTCACTCATGAGGCGACTAAATCAGCAGGGCGTATGCATTTCCTTCCGAAATTGCATTCCTCGACGGAGCCGTCATCGACAGCAATTGCCACGATATCCCCGGCAGGCAAATCTGAACATGCGATTGCCATGGGACATTTCCGCGTTTGCTGTCCTTAATTACTATGAAGAATGCGACTAGCAGGAAGCGCGGATAATGGAAAGCAGCCAGCGCGAGAACGAAGTGTATAAGTTTATTCTGGACAAAATCGACAGCGTCCCCCATCTTGAAGCGCTCCTCTTGTTATGGAATACGCGGCCTCGATGCTGGACTCGAGAAGATCTGGCGACGCGTCTTTATATCCATCCAGATGAAGCCGGCAGGCTTCTGGGGGATCTACTCCGCGACGAACTTGCGATCACTGCCCCGGATGCGTTGGACCAAGTTCGGTACGCAAGCAGTGGAGCGGAGAAGGATAAACTGATTGAAGAGCTCGACGCCACGTATCGGCGCGAGCTTGTCCGCGTGTCCACAATGATTCATTCAAAAGCGCCATCGGCGGTCCGTGATTTCGCCCGCGCTTTCCGCATTACGAGGGACCACAAGTAAATGGCTGCAACTGTATACATCCTGGGTGCCCTAACAAGCCTCCTCTGCGCAACGTTGCTCCTGCGCTCCTATGCTCGCGGACGAAGCCGGTTGCTGCTTTGGAGTGGGCTCTGTTTCGGCGGAATAGCCTTATCTAATGTCCTGATCTTTTTCGATCTGGTGATTTTCACCCAGGTTGACCTGTTCGTCTACCGATTGGCGACGACCGCCGTCTCGATGGCGTTGCTCATTTACGGTTTGATCTGGGAGAGCCAATGAATCTCGCTGATTCCTTTCTGTTGGGATTCATCGTCATGGCGTCCTTGACTGCGGCTACATTCTTTCTCAAGTTCTGGCGAAGGACGTCGGATATTTTGTTTGCCGCTTTCGCGGCCTTTTTCTTTATAGAAGCGGCTATTCGAACCTCGCTGTTTTTCTTCGCTAGGCCAAACGAAGCCAAGCCGGCCGTTTACATTATCCAGCTGATCGCGTTTATCTTGGTGCTCGCCGCGATCGTGCGAAAAAATTTTGGCAAAAGTGACTAAATCAAAATGCCTGAAACTCTCATTGAGCACTATCCCGAACTAACAGCTTGTTGAAGAATTTAGTTTTCGAAGCTTTTTCGTTCTCAGTTTTGAGTTGTTGCTGAGTTGTAAAGGAGTGATTTGGATTTTTCTATCTACCGAGCCGGCTCATCCAAGGCTCACGTCAC
>JBAVUW010000176.1:0-14384 GCA_049696975.1 Candidatus Acidiferrales bacterium
AGCAGTCGACCGTATCGCGCCATTGGTCCTCCCTTGGCGCTGCTGCCCGAATTTATCTCGCGTTTTCGACAAACTAACCATCATTCCTTCATCACTTTGTACCCAGTTTTGAAACAGGTTCTAGTAAGACGAGGACGGCTGATTCGCCGCTTCCCCGCGCAACGCACGTACGATGGCCACACCGCTGCTCGTGCCCAGCCGCGTCGCACCCGCCGCGATCATCTTGGAGGCATCAGCCGCCGAGCGAATCCCGCCGGAGGCCTTCACGCCGATGGTCACGGTTTGACGCATCAGCGCGACATCTTCCACCGTCGCCCCGCCGCCCAGAAATCCGGTCGAGGTTTTCACGAAATCCGCGCTGCCTTTTTCGCTGATCTCGCACGCCGCGCGCTTCTCGGCGTCCGTCAGCAGCCCGGTTTCGAGAATCACCTTCAGCACTGCCTTCTGGGAATGAACGGCTTCGGCCACCGCCGCAATATCGGAACGAACCAGCTCGCGATTGTCCGACTTCAGCGCTCCGATATTCATCACCATGTCGATTTCGCGCGCACCGCGCCGCATACATTCGTTCGCTTCGAAAACTTTGACGCTCGTGAGCGTCGCACCGAGTGGAAACCCGATCACGGCGCCCACTTTCACGTCGCTGCCCTGCAATTTCGCAACACACTCGGCGATATGGCAGGCATTCACCATCACCGCGCCGAATCCGAATTCACGTGCTTCATCGCAAAGCCGCGCCACTTGGTCGGTCGTCGCTTCGGCCTTCAAGAGCGTATGGTCAATGATCTTCGCCACCGCTCGCCAGTCCTTTGCATCCAATTGCAGGCTCGTTTCCGAATTTTGGCTCGACATAGTCATTAGATGTTACTACGCTATCTACGGATTTTCGCTGCGGCGCACTGATTCCAGCCGCGGCGCGAAATCGGTAGGGACCAATGGCCCAACGGGACTCCCACGGCGCGATTCGCGCCCGGCTCACAGCCGCGGCCAAGCGCGCCATGAAGAACGCGCACGCGCCGTACTCGAAATTCAAAGTTGGCGCCGCACTGCTGACCACTACAGACAAGGTTTTTGTTGGCTGCAACGTCGAAAACGCGTCATACGGCATGACCAATTGCGCTGAGCGCACCGCGATCTTCACGGCTGTCGCGCAATTGGGGCCGAAAATGGAAATCCGCGCCATCGCCGTGGTGAATCGCCAGAACACGCCGTGCTCTCCCTGTGGCGCCTGCCGCCAGGTGATTTACGAATTCGGCCCGAAGGCCGTTGTTTTCTTCCGCGGCAAATCGGGGAAGGACACCGATTTGCCGATCACCGATCTGCTGCCCGAGGGATTTCGGCTAAAGTGAGCAAGGCCGCCGATCCCGCAGGCGACGGCGCCTTCCGCGCTGTTGACGTGATTCGCAAGAAACGCGACGGCGCCGAGCTTTCGCGCCCCGAAATCGAGTTCCTCGTCCGCGGCTACACCGCCGGAAAGATTCCGGATTACCAGATTTCGGCGTGGCTCATGGCTGCGCTGCTCAAGGGCCTGACGCGTGCGGAAACCGCAGCCCTCACCGACGCAATGCTTCACTCCGGCGAGACGCTCGATTTTTCCGATCTCCCCGCCGCAAAAATCGACAAGCACTCGACCGGAGGAGTGGGAGACAAGACTTCGCTCGTCCTCGCACCGCTGGTCGCAGCCGCGGGACTCTATGTGCCGATGATCAGCGGACGCGGCCTGGGTCACACTGGGGGAACGCTCGACAAGCTCGAAGCCATTCCCGGCTTCAACGTGAAAACTTCGTTGAAGCGATTCCGCGAAATTCTGCGCACGTGCGGTTGCGCGATGATCGGACAGACCGGAGAAATCGCGCCGGCCGACCGGCTGTTTTATTCCCTGCGCGATGTCACCGGCACGGTCGAAAGCCCGTTCCTGATCTGCGCGTCGATCATGAGTAAGAAACTCGCCGAGGGCATCGACGGACTGGTGCTCGACGTCAAAACCGGCTCGGGGGCCTTCATGAAAACCGATGAAGAGGCCGCGTTTCTGGCCGAGCTGATGGTGGAAACCGGCCAGCGCATGGGCAAGAGAGTGGTGGCCCTCCTCACGGACATGGACCAGCCGCTCGGGCAGAAGGTGGGCAACGCGCTCGAAGTCGAGGAAGTGATTGACGTGCTGAACGGAACGGGCCCTGAGGATTTGCGCGAACTGTGCCTGGAACTAGCCGCGTGGATGATTCACTTGGGGGTGCAGGCCGGCACGATCGGCGATGCCAGAAAGCTTGCCAGCGAAGTGATTCGATCCGGCGAAGCGTTTAAGAAATTCCGCGAGCTGGTGAAACTGCAAGGCGGCGACACGGCCGCGATCGACGATCCCTTCAGATTACCGCGCGCGAGATTTTCGATGGAGGTCACCAGCCCTTCGAGCGGCTGCGTGGCGGCGATTCAATGCGAAGATGTGGGCACGGCATGCGTGATTCTGGGCGGAGGCCGCGAGAAGAAAGAAGATTCCGTCGATCCCGCCGTCGGCATCATTCTGCACAAGAAAGTCGGCGACCCGGTCGAGTTTGGCGAAAGCCTCTGCACGCTGCGCTATAACTCGGAAGGGCGCATCGGCCCGGCCAAGGCGCTCATGGAGCGAAGCTATCGCATCGGCGATTCCATTCCCCTTCCGCGCAAACTGATCCGTCGAATTATTTCCACCCAGCGGAACTAGCGAAAAAGCGACGTTTACAAATCAGGATGCGAGGCTCGCGAGAGCTTCGGCGAGGACGATCGTGCCGCGCGCGATATCTTCCGGCGACGCGTATTCGTCCGGCCGGTGGCTGTATCCATTGCGGCACGGGATAAAGAGCATCGCCACGGGAGCGATGCGCGAGATAAAAAGCGAATCGTGATACGCGCGGCTGATCATGCGCCGCGTCGCGATCTTGTGTTTTTTAGCGGAGCGAGCCAGCGCGTCGGTCACCATGGCGGCGCAATCGGCCGGAGCGTCTGCGTTCAGAAGTTCCGTGTCAATCGAAACTTCTCGTTTCGAGGCGGTTTCCTTCCCGGCGTGCTCGATTTGCCGCATCACCGCGTCGCGCCGTGCCAGATCGGTGTCGCGAACGTCCAGGCTCAGCAGCACGCGGCTCGGAATGCTGTTCACGGCCCCGGGGAACACGTCGCAAATTCCCACCGTGGCCACGGTATCAATGGATCCGGTCGTGCGCGCAGCACTCTCTACCGCCAAAATCAACTCCGACGCCGCACACAACGCATCGCGCCGGTCCGGCATCACCACGCCGCCCGCGTGACCTCCCGAGCCTTCGATAGTGATCCGCGCACTGGCAGGCGCGGCGATTTTCGTAACGATTCCGAGCGGCACCCTATCGCGTTCGAGCAGCGGTCCCTGTTCGATGTGCAGTTCGACCCACGCTTTATAGTAGCCGCGCGCCAGCGGCACCTGCTCGAGCTCTCCGGTCATGCCGGCCTGCCGGCGCACTTTGTCAATCGACACACCTTCCTTGTCTTTCAGCTTTCGGGCTGCTTCCGGCGAAAGTCCGCCCGAAAGCATCCGGCTGCCGATGCAGCCGATTCCGAATCGCGTGGGTTCTTCAGAGGTGAGCAGAAGCAGCTCGATCGAATTTCGCGGACGAAAGCCATCGCGCTGCAGCGTGCGGATCGCTTCGAGTCCACCCAACACCCCGACCACGCCGTCGTATTTGCCGGCATTCGGAATGGCATCGATGTGCGAACCGGTGCCAATCACCGGCGCGTCGGGCTCCGAGCCCTTCCAGCGCGCGAACGTATTGCCGATCGCGTCGACACGCACCGCCAGACCGGCCGCTTCGCAGCGCGACCGCAACCACGCGCGCGCCTTCAGATCTGTTGGCGTGAATACCACGCGCGTAACCGCCGGCGGCTCGGCATCGGAGATGGCGGCGAGCTCGTCGATTTCACGGGAGAGCTGCGCCGAATCGATCGTGAGGGACATTTTTCGTTTCCGGACTATTTTTTGGGAAGCGGATGCCGGTTCCAATCTTTATAGATCAGATACTTCGCTGGCTTCTTGCCGATCGCGCCGAACCACTGTGGGCACCATGGCCCCATCCAAATAAAATCTCCGGCCGTCACGGGATACCACGCATCGCCCAGCCGGTAAATCCCGCCGCCTTCCAACATCAGCAAACCGTGCTCCATCACGTGCATTTCGGCCATGCTCAGCGCCGCGCCAGGCTGATACACCATCGTGTTGACCGCGCAATCGAAGCTCGGCACATCGGGCAGCAGGCACTTCACCTGCAGATCGGGATCATCCCCGAGAGCGTGCGAGCTCACTTCGTCTTCATTCGCCAAAATCAGGCTGGGCGCCTTCACCGATGCGGCCGGCAGATAGGGCTTTTCGATGACCACGACGCGGCTCGCCTTCGTCGCGACCACCGCATGGGCCGCTCCCTCGGGCAGGAATGCGTAGCCGCGAGGGCCGAGTTCGCCTTTTTTCCCTTCGGCGTCGACTTTCACCGCACCTTCGAGCACATACACAAAGCGTTGCGCCGGCGTATCGCCGAGCTCACCGCTTGTTTCGAACTCAGCTGTGTATTGCGTGAACGCGGCACCGATTGCCGGACCCACGTGCACGACGGCCAGGCACTTTTTCATTCCTGGCAGCGGTGCGCGCACAAACGTATCGGGTGTAAGCAGGAGATGGTCCGCGCACCGGACGCTGCGTGTTTCGCCGAGGTTATGCAAGATGCGTTCTCCTTTGCACGGCCGATGAGGCCGCGAGATGCGCCAGCAGATGGGAACCTGCCTCAATTGCTTTCGCCACGTCTTCTACTCGCACCGTTTCCGCCGGATCGTGGCTGACGCCGCCCGGCGTGCGCAGGAAAATCAGGGCGGACGGAATTTTCTCCGCCAGGATCATCGCGTCGTGTCCCGCGCCACTGACCATGCGATGCGGCTCACAGCCCGTGCGTCGAATCGCCTGTTCGACCTGGCGCGCGAGCGCCGGGTCCATCGCTACCGAAGGCTGATTCAACAGCACGGAGTGCCGCACGGAAAGCCCGCGCCGGGCCGCAATGGCTGTCGCCGCGCCAGTCAGCGCGTCCACCGCCGCGTGGCGCGCTTCGTCCGAGCCGTGGCGCACATCGAGCGTCGCCCGCGCTTCTCCCGCGATCACATTCACCGCGCCCGGTTTTATGGCCAGGCTGCCGACTGTCGCTACCAGTTCCACCACGCGATGCGCCTCGCGCTCGACCGCGCCGATCCATTCCGCTGCCCCTGCCATCGCATCGCGGCGCAAGTTCATCGGCGTGGTGCCCGCGTGATTCGCGCTGCCGGCAAACACAAATTCGAGCCGACTCTGTCCAGCAATCGTTTCGACCACAGCGAGGGGACGATTCATTTTCTCCAGCACGGGACCCTGCTCGATGTGAAATTCCAGATAACCCAGTTCATCGCCCGTCACCGTGGCAGAGGGAAGGTCTCCCGGGTCGAGCCCGTAATCCTGAATCGCCTGCCGGACGGAAACACCCTTTGCATCCATGCGGCTCAGCAATTCCGCACCGAGGCGGCCGACCAGCGCCCGGCTGCCGATGAACGGCGCGCCAAATCGCACGCCCTCCTCCTCCGAAAACCCCAGAAGCTCGATCGCAAACGGCAGACGCTTGCCCGCCAGCGACTCGAGCAGGGCGACGCCCAAGACCACACCAAGAATTCCGTCAAACGCCCCGGCATTCGGCACTGTATCGAGGTGCGACCCGATTAACAATCGCCGCGCATCGCAATCGGGTCCCGCATACAGGCCGCGCAGATTTCCTGCCGAGTCAATTGTCGGTTCGACACCCAGTGACGCCAGCCACCTGACGATTTCGCGATGGCAATCGCGCATGGGCGGCGAGAGAAACGTCCGGCGTGTGCCAACGGCATCCTCGCTGAAACTCGCGAGCTTCCGGCAGCGCTCGATCGCGATTTTCGCCCTGCTCTCGTAGTTCATCTGCGCCCGACACTCATCAATGACGCCGGATCGTGGCTTCAATGTATCCGTGCGGTTCGTCGGTAGGCACAAAAATTTCATTCGGATTCGTCTGGCCGAATCGCGAAAGATCGACGAGCAGGCAGTGCAGATTCGGCATGGTCAATTCGATTTCGCTCACTTCGGGAATTTGCTTCAGTACCGCCTCGCCCATTACGTAGAGCGTGTGCTGCACGGATTTACTATCGTGATCGGCAAATTCGGCGATCAGAATGTCGCGAATCTTCGCGCGCACCGGCCCGAACGTCACGATTTCAGAACCGTACTCCCAACTTGCCTTCAGCGCCGTGCCGAACAAACGATCGGCTGTGGGCGGTAGCGTCGTCAGTGAGTCTTGAATGTAGCCCTCGAATCCGGATCGTGCGGTTTTCATGATCACCAGGTTTTCGATTCCCGATTCGATGATCACTTTGCGGCGTTGCGACCGAGAAACTTTCGTCGTAGCGCGCTCGCCACTGGACTGCACGAAGGTAGTCGCGTGCAGCTTGCCGGCTGTCACGGCGCGGTCCCAGGCCTTTTCCGAGATGCTCACCTCCGCGTGCGAAACCTGCGGATTCCGCCGCAGCAGGAAATCGACAATTTCACGGCCGAATTCCTCGATACATTTGGCGGAGGAATCGCGCGCCAGCGAGTACACCGTGTTCTTCATCGTGTCGGTGGCCAGAATCTTGCGGTTGTCGCCCTCGGTGAAACAGCTGTCGAAATCTCCCTGCAGCAAAATCTGAACGGACCATTCCTGAAAATCGTGGCCCTCACCGTGCCGTTTCACGCGCACCAGTCGCACGCGCGATTTTCCGTATCGATTTTCGGCCAGCGCCATCGCCGTCAGCTTCCCCTATACGTCGTGTATCCGTTCGGACTCAAAAGCAACGGGACATGATAATGCACTTCGCCAGCCCCCACGGCAAAGTGGACCTGCACCAGCGGATAGAGCCCTTCGATTTTCTGGGCCGCAAAATAAGTCTTCGTATCGAAGCTCAGTCGATAGTTTCCGGCCGACAGCTTTTCGCCGGTGTTCAGCAATTGCCCCCAGCGGCCGTTCTGGTCGGTGCGTCCTTCGCCGACCAGCTTCCAGCGGTCGACCGATTCTTCGCACTCCAGGCGCACACCCACATCGGCCGCAGGCTTTCCGCGGGCCGTGTCCAATATGTGAGTGGAAATTCCGCTCATGCTCGCAGCCACTTTCTGAGGCGAAGTTCTGTGATCTGCCGCTGCTGCTCTGCCGCCTCCCGCAACTCACTGCGATCGTCATTCTGCAATCGCTTCCGTAAAATCGCCAGAATTGCCGCGCTGGTTTTGGCCGTGGCGCACACGATGAAAATCCGCCCGAACCGCCGCTCATATTCGCGATTCCCCTCCGCGAGCAGGGCTTTTAGTTCCGCGTCAGCAGCCGCGGCGCCACTCTGCTCCTGCGCCGACCACACAGCCGATCGCTGCGACCCGGATTCCTCGGCCTTGTTCTCCCCGATCCGCGGATGCGCGCGAAAAGCTTCCAGCCAATCCGCATCGCGCAAGCTCGCGCAGATTTCGTCCGACGCCGCAAGCACCGCCGATTCATCCGCCAGTGGCCGCCGGGTCACGATCGCGCGTGCCCACGCCCGCGAACCGCAGCAAGCGAGGATTTCGCCCTCCGCTGCGTCTGCACTTACAGCGTTCCACCGTGCGAGCGTCTCGTTGCTTGCTGCGGTCGCCGCCGGTTCTGCGCGCAGCCGCCCCAGAAATTCCACCACGAGGTTCCCGACCACCGCCCGCCGATACCGTGCCGTCGACCGAATATCGTCGATCGGCTTCACCTCACCCGCGGCGGCCTTTGCCGCCAGCGCCACCCACCTGTCATCGAGCGATTTACCCGTGAGAATCTGTTCCGTTTCCGCGAGGCGCATGGGCACCGGCGCGACGCTCCCGAGCGCAATCCTCACATCTCGCACGATTCCGCGGTCCATCCGGGCCAGCGCCGCCAGCGCGATCTTCGACACCGCCTGCGCATTGCGGGTGCCCACCTTTCGCGCGTGCTGCACATAGCCGAGGAATCGCCGCGGCAGACAAACCGCGCGGATCAGCTCGTTCGGTGCCAGCTGAATCTTCTTATATCCGGTGTGAAACGTTGTGTAAGGCACTCGTCGATCGCCGCTCACAGAAACCAGAATCAACTCCGCACCATAAGCCAGTAGCGCCGGCAGTGAGTCCCCGGCAGGCGACGCGTTCACGATATTGCCACCGATCGTGCCGCGATTCTGGTTCGCGACGCCGCCCACCCAGCCCGCCGCCTGCGCCAACATCGGAAACTCGTGCGCGATCGTCTCATGCTGGCGCAGATCCGTATAGGTAGAGCCCGCGCCGATCTGAATTTCATCCACGGCTATGTTGGTCCGCCGCAGTTCCGGCAGGCGCGCAATGCTCATCAGCCGCCGCGCCCGCAGCGCGCCCGCGGCATATTCGACCATCAGGTCCGTTCCGCCGGCGATCGGCACCCAACGCTCGCCCTCGGTCGTCATCAGCGCGAGCGCGCCCTGCAAATCCGACGGCGCGACGAGGGTGAAGTCCGCCGGGTTGGATCTCATCGAGCCGTCCCGCGCTTCGCGGCCGCTGCGGCCACCGCTTCCAGAATCTGCACGTATCCCGTGCAGCGGCACAAGTTTCCCGCCAGCCCTTCGCGAATGTCGTCCATCGTCGGCGCGGGCTTCTCGTTTATCAGACGGACTGCGGCCAGGATCATGCCGGGTGTGCAGATTCCGCACTGCGCACCGCCGTGTTCCAGGAACGCGTCCTGCACGGCTCGCGCGCACGCATCGGAGGCGAGCCCTTCGATTGTCACTACGCTCGATCCCTGTGCCTGGAGCACCGGCACCAGGCAGCTATCCACCAGCGCGCCATCCATGAAAACCGAGCACGCGCCGCACTCACCTTCGCCGCACCCTTCTTTCGTTCCCGTCAATCCGAGCTGTTGACGCAGCACGTCGAGAAGCCGCTCCATTGGATAGGCGCAGACGGTTTTCATCTCGCCATTCACCGTGAGGGAGATGTCGCGCTTCGCGGCGCCTCGTTTCGTCATCGCACTCCGGCTGGGGCGGGCGCGTCGCTCTCGCGGTTCGCTGCGGAATTCACCGCCTCGAAAATATCTTCCGGCAGCAGCGGCACGGAATCGAAGGGTATTCCCAGCGCGTCCTCGACCGCATTCACGATCGCCGGCGCCGGCCCGTCCATCGGCAATTCGCCGATTCCCTTCGCGCCGAATGCGCCGTGCGCGTTGCCGAGCTCCTCGAAAAACACGCGAATTTGCGGCACGTCCGCCGATGTGGGCATGATGTAGTTGGTCATCTGGCCATTCTGCATGCGCCCCTCGCGCCATTCCACTTTTTCGTACAGCGCGAATCCGATGCCCTGTGCGACTCCACCGACAACTTGCCCCCTAGCCAGGACTGGATTCAGCACGCGGCCCACTTCCTGCAGTGCCACGAAATCGTCCACGGTCACGCTGTAGGAACGCATATCGACCGACACTTGCGCCACGTAAATCGCCCAGCCGTATGCTGCATACGCCTCCCCGCGATATTTTTGATCGTCCCAGAAAATATTCGCCGGCGGTTCGTATTTCGCGAACGATCGAAAGGCCCCGTGCTCCGCAGCATATTTCTTGCACGCCGCGCTAAATTCCTCCGCCGTGTGCCCCTCTCCCAGCAGTCCCGCGCGGATCAGGGTCTGTTCGATACCGCGCGCGGCCGACGCCACGAGCTTTCCCACTACCATCGCCGTGCGCGACGCCACCGTCGGCCCGCTGTTCGGCACGTCGAACGTGTCCGGCTGCGCGACTTCAGCGTCTTCGTAGGGGAGGCCCAAAGTTTCTGCCGCGATCTGGCTCAGAATCGTGTTTGTTCCCTGCCCGAATTCCGTGCTCGAGACCAGCACGCGCACGCGGCCTTCCTTCGTCCCTTCCACCCCGACGACCGACGCCAGATATCGCTCGCCCGAACCCGTGAATCCCGCCCCATGCAGAAAGGCCGCGAAGCCCACTCCTTTCTTGATCGGGCTGTGTTCGTTTTCGCGCGCGAATCGCGTCTTTTTCGCATAGTAATCTGCATGTTCCAACGCGCGGTCGAGCATTTGCCCGAGCTCGACGTTTTCGTTGATCGTCTGCTCGGTTATCGTCAGCGCTCCCCGTTTCAGAAAATTCACCCGACGAATTTCCGCCGGCGAGATTCCCACTACCTTCGCGATGCGGTCCATGTGGCGCTCGATAGCGAACAAACTCTGCGGCGCGCCGAAACCGCGGAACGCTCCGTGTGGCGGCGCGTTCGTCGCCACGGCCTTCGCCTGGACGCGCACCGCGGGCCATTCGTAAGGGCCGCCCGCGTGAATCGTCGCGCGCGATAAAACTACCGGCGAAAGCGTCAGGTACGCACCCCCGTCGATTACCAGATCGATTTCGCCCCCGAGAATCTTGCCGTCTTTGCGCACCGCCGTCCGGTGGCGCGTGCGCGACGGATGCCGCTTCGTCGTAGCCACCATGTCTTCCTGCCGATCGTAAATAATTTTCACCGGCTTGCCGGATTTCATCGCCAGCAGCCCGGCGTGTCCGGCGATCATCGACGGATATTCTTCCTTGCCGCCAAACGCGCCGCCGGTTTCTGTCTGCACCACGCGCACTTTGTTTTCCGGCAGGCCAAACAGCGCCACCATCGCTTTGTGCACGTAGTAAGGACATTGCAGCGAGCCGGAGATCGTAAGGCCATGCTCTGGGTCATAGGTCGCGATGATTCCGTTCGTTTCGATGTAGAGCTGTTCTTGTGCGCCGGTCGCGTACTCGCCTTCGACGATGAAGTCGGCGTTCGCCCACACCTCGTCAACGTCGCCTTTCTGGATCAGGTATTTCTTGAAGACGTTGTCGGCGCCCCAGATGATTTGCTTCTGCTGCTCGCTTTCCTCGATGGTGAAAATCGGTGGCCGCGCTTCGTACTCGAATTCCACGGCGGCAACGGCTTTCGGCAGCGCGTGCCGGTCCGGATGCGCCAGCAGCAGGATGGGCTCCTCAGGATGGTTGACGACCCCATCGGCCAGGCACGGCTGATCGTGTTCGATCAGAGCGATGCAATTTTTTCCGGGAATATCCTTCGCCGTGACGACGACATATTCACCCCAGCGTATTCCGGGGCCGAAACTGATTTTTTTGATTTTTCCGCGCGAGATACGACTGCGAACCGTCGCGCCGTACAGCATGTGGGGGAGCGAAATATCGTCGATGTACCGTGCTCGTCCCGTGACTTTGTCGCGCCCTTCTTTTCGCGGCGCCGACACCCCAATTGTCGCGGGCCCTGGCATGGTGCGGTGCTGCTATTGTGACCGAAAACCGCCGATAATTGAACGGTTCTGTTGCTCCCTCTCTAGGAAAATCGGAGCTTTATGGTCGGCACTCCCTGCCCGACGGCTGGCCTGGGAATTTGCCTTCCGCGTAGACGGGCTTGCCATGCAGATACGTCGCCTTCACGACTCCCCGCAGCGTTTCGCCCAGGTAGGCTGAAACCGGATGCCGGTAGTGCAGTCGCTCGGGCGTCACCACAAACTCGGCTTCCGGCTCGAAGACGACGAAATCGGCGTCCATGCCGGCCGCGAGCGTTCCCTTTCGCGCACCACATCCTGCCAATGTCGCCGGGCCCTCGGCCATCCATTTCGCGATATCGCGCAACGTGAAGCCGCGGGCGCTTGCTTCGGTCCACATCACCGCCAGCGCGACTGACAGGCTCACGATTCCGCCCCACCCGGATTTGAAATTGCCGGTCTCGAGTTGCTTCATCGAGGGCGGGCACGGCGAATGGTCGGTTGCGACGAAGTCGATTACGCCATCGCGCAGGCCCTGCCACAAACCCTCGCGGTTTTCGCGGCCGCGGATCGGCGGCGCGCATTTGTGCAGCGTCGAACCGTCAGGAATTTCTTCAGCCGCGAAATGCAGATAGTGCGGGCATGTTTCAACCGTCACTGGCAGTCGGCTCGCGCGCGCCTCGCGCAACATTCCGAGTGCCTGTTGCGTTGCCAAGTGCACGATGTGCAGGCGGAATCCGAATTCGCGGCAGAGCTCGAGCAACATGCGAATCGCCGATAACTCCGCTTCATCTGGACGCGACTTCAGATATGTCGCATACGATCGCCACTCGGAATTCGACAGCTCCGCCGTCGCGCAGTCGACCGGGCCGGCAAGCTCCGCATGTACCAACAGTGGCAGACCGGTCCGAACCACGCGAGGCAGAGCTCTACGCAGTTCCTGTTCGGTGACCATCGTGAATTCGGCGGTGCCCGGATGGATCAGGAAGCATTTGAATCCCCACACGCCGGCGGCGGCCAGGGGCTCGACGTGATCCTGATTGTCCGAAACCACGCTGCCCCAAGCGCCCCAATCCACGCGGCATTTGCCTACTGCCGCCGCGCGTTTGAGCGCCAGAGCCGCCACGTCGCTCGTCGACGGAATGCAGTTCAGCGGCATGTCGACCAGCATCGTGTAGCCACCTGCGGCAGCCGCGCGCGTCGCCGTCTCGAATCCCTCCCACTCCGTGCGCCCGGGCTCATTGATGTGCACGTGCGAATCGACGAGCCCCGGCAAAATCGCGGCGTTCCCGAAATCGTGAACGTGCGCTCCCGCGGGCACGCGATCGGTCGGAGCGACTTCGGATATCTTTTCGCCGTCGACGACGATCGCCGCCCGGCGAACTCCCTCCGGCGTGACCGCTCGTCGCGAAATGTAGGCTTGAATCGTCATATCCGGTCCGGTCGACATGCAATCAACAGGAACGGATTTGAAACCCGCTCCCTCCGGCCACGAATCGAAAAATACCGGTGCGCCGCAGTATCTTAACAGCTCGGCCTTTCGCTTTGGCCCATTCGAATCTTGCTACAATTCGCCTATGAAAACATTGAGTGATCCCGAGGCGCGGACGGAGATCCTCGAGCGGCTTCAGCGCGTCACGCCGGACTGCCGGCGCCGGTGGGGCCGGATGAATGCGCACCAGATGGTCTGCCACCTGGCGGATTCGATTCGCGGCGTCATGGGCGACGTGCATGTGAGCCCGGGCCCCGGCCCACTGCCGCGTGGGATCCTAAAATTCGTGGCGCTGAAGATGCCTCTGAAGTGGCCGCATGGGATCAGGACCCGCCCGGAAGTCGACCAAGAAGACGGAGGAACCCGGCCCACGCAATTTGCAGCAGATCTCGCGGCGTTGGAAATCCTGTGCGGTCGTTTCGTCGGGAATCCCGAGGCGATTTTGCCGGAGCATCCGATCCTCGGCCCGATGTCCCAAACTGACTGGATGCGCTGGGGTTATCTGCACATCGACCATCACCTGCGGCAGTTCGGCAGATAGGTCTCCCTGGAAATTTCGATCGGACTGACCGGCTCGGAGTTTTGCACTTCCGCTTATACTATGCTTTCGATTCCACAGCTGGACGCAACGAAGATGCACAACCCGTTCATGGCGCGAGCCATCGAGCTTTCGGTCGACAATGTTCGCAAGGGACGCGGCGGCCCCTTCGGCGCCGTGGTTGTGAAAGACGGCAAGATCATCGCCGAGGCCGCGAACAACGTCACCGGGACGAACGATCCGACCGCGCACGCCGAAATCCTGGCCATTCGCGAAGCGTGCCGCAAGCTTGGCGCGTTCGAACTGACCGGCTGCGAGATCTACACTTCCTGCGAGCCGTGCCCGATGTGCCTCGGGGCGATTTACTGGGCGCGGCCAGACCGCGTCTACTACGGCAACACAGCCGCGGACGCGGCCAGAGCGGGATTCGATGATTCGTTTATCTACGACGAAATTCCGCTCCCGCTCGACCAGCGAAAAATTCCCATGGTGCAGATGATGCCCGATGTGGCCATTGAAGGTTTTCGCGCGTGGGAAAAACAGGCCAACAAGATCCCGTACTGACCCAATCTCTCGGGACGGATGCCGTGCTCAAGGCCGTGGCACTCAATTTACACCTACAAGAAAAACTTACTGCGAACCGCTGAGGAATGCGTAGCGCAGGAGGAACAGAATGCTGAGCACCCAGATCAGCACGCTGATTTCCTTGCGTCTGCCGGTGAACAGTTTCAAAAACGTGAATGAGAGTAGACCCAGACTGAGTCCGGTCGCGATGCTGAAGGTAAGTGGTGTGGCGATCAGCGTCAGGAACGCCGGCACGGATTCGGTGTAGTCGTTCCACTTGACAGCGGCTACCGAGCCGCACATCAGGGCACCGACCAGAATCAGCGCGGGCGCCGTGGCGTAGGAGGGAATCGCGGACACCAGCGGCGCGCAAAACATCGCCGCGGCGAATAATCCGGCAACCACGACGTTGCCCAGGCCCGTGCGCGCGCCCGCCGCCACTCCTGCGGCGCTTTCGATATAGCTCGTCACCGTTGAAG
>JBAVUW010000177.1:0-28397 GCA_049696975.1 Candidatus Acidiferrales bacterium
AGCAGTCGACCGTATCGCGCCATTGGTCCTCCCTTGGCGCTGCTGCCCGAATTTATCTCGCGTTTTCGACAAACTAACCATCATTCCTTCATCACTTTGTACCCAGTTTTGAAACAGGTTCTAGTAACAGGGACCGATCGATCTGTTCGCCATCCAAGGCCTCCGGCCCTCGAAGGGTCACCCCGGATCGAGCCCAGGCATCTAAGTAAAGCGATCCAATACCGCACGCTGCGCTGCACGTATGGGGCGTGAAGTAACAACGCGAGCGGGTCGGGGCCGGGTGCGCGCCTCACGTTACCGAAAAGCGCGCTCCGACAGCCCCGGGGGCCGTCGCGGCCGCATTTGACGTTTGTGCAGCGGCTGTGATACCCATACAAGGCGTTTTTATTGGGGTTTTTCCCTCGGTTCCATGGCGGCCACAAACCAACGTCTTGAGGTCACGCTCGACACGCAGCTGGAAAGCGTGGACCTGGCAGAAAACATCGTTACGCGGGTAGCCCAGGAAGCGGGCTTCGGCGAAGACGATCTGCACAAGCTCGGCATGGCCGTCCGCGAGGGCGTGATTAACGCCTATAACTACGGCAATTGCCAGGACAAGCGTAAGAAGATTCACTTGGCCGTCGAACTGGAGCCGGAAACCATGGTTGTGCACATCGTCGATGAGGGCTGCGGCTTCGAGCTTTCCGAAATCGAGGATCCGCTGACCGAAGAGAACCTGCTGCGCACCTCGGGCCGGGGAATCTTCCTGATGCGTGCATTCATGGACGATCTGGCCGTGCGGCGCGGGCCGACCGGCGGCGCCGACCTGGTGATGGTCAAGAAACTGCCGCATCCAGTTTCCGGCAACGGGCACTCGTAAGCAGGGTAGAATCGTGCATCGGTTCGAGGGCTTACCGTGACACTACGTGGAACATGTAGGCAAATCGACGACGTCGCAATCGTAGACTTCAGCGGCAAAATCACGCTCGGTGAAGGCAGCGCCACGCTGCGTCAGACGGTGCGGGAACTGGTCGGCGCAGGCCAGCGCAAAATCCTGCTGAACCTGGGTGACGTCGATTACATCGATAGCTCCGGTATCGGTGAGCTCGTGGGCGCCTACACCACCGTTCGCAGCGCCAGCGGCGAGCTCAAGCTGATGCAACTTACCAAGCGCGTGAAGGATTTGATCCAGATCACTCGCCTGTTCACAGTCTTTGACGTGCAGTCTGACGAAGCCGCCGCCATCGTCAGTTTCCGGGCAAAGTGAACGTTTTCTCTGCGATCCCTCTGCGGTTCTTCTGTGAACCTCCGCTTTTCTCGGTGCGTCTTGTGCCGGCAGAGCGATCTCGGTCGTAGGTCTCACGGTTCTCTCCTCAGAGTGTGCACTCGCTCGCCGGGCGCCTTCGGCGGTGCCCATCGTCTGGACAATTAAATCCGGTTTGTGCAAAAATCCGCCCGCCGAGGGCGGTCTTGCCGTTCCCGTGGTGATACGAACTCAGCGCTGCGCGACGCTTTTCGTACCGCCGGCCGGATGTGCGAGGACCAGAATCTGGACATCACTGCAGAGGAGTCGTCACTTTGGCTCGAGAACAGGGTGTGGTGAAGTGGTTCAACGCATCGAAGGGATTTGGCTTCATCCAGCGCCAATCCGGAGAAGACGTTTTCGTTCACTTCTCCGCGATTCAGATGGATGGATACAAGTCTCTGAACGAAGGACAGCTTGTGGAATTCGAGGTCAAGCAGGGACCGAAGGGCTTTCAGGCTGAAAACGTCACCAAGGTCTAGCGCAGTTCGAATCACGCGGCCCTGTTTCCAAGACGAAGCGAGGCTCTTCTGTCGCTACATGCTTCGAGCTGCGATCGCGGCCTCGACGTACAGCTCCCTTTAGATGGTCTGCGCGGCGAGGGCCGCGGAATCCGATCGACCGTCACTCAGAAGGTTCCTCGCCACTCTCAAGAGATCCGCACCGGCATTTTTTTTCGACACATATCCGTGTGCGCCTGCTAGCTGGAAGCAGGACCCTGATTGCGAAGTTCGAAGGGAACCCCAGAGGCAGAAGTGTCCACGCTTCGGGAACGTCGCCGCCGGTATTCGCCACGCACCGCTCGATCCCCGCAGACTTGTGATACGATCCCAGGAATCGGTATAACTTCAGGAGCAAGGTTTTGGCGCATATTTCCCGCAGAGATTTGAAAAAGGACGAAGTCCGCGACACGTTCGAGCGCGGCGCCGAAGCCGTTCTGTCGCATCAGCAGCTGTCCCTCTACCTGCTGATCGCCGCCATCGTCGTCGCCGTCGCTATCTTCGGCTGGCGCACCTACACCCAGCGCCAGACCGTGAAAGCGGCCGCCGCCTACGACGACGCTATGAAAATCTTCCAGGCGCCCGTCGGCGGCCCGCCGGTCGAGGGCCAGCCCAACTACACCGACGCGACCAAGAAATTCACCGACGCGGAGCAGAAATTCGCCGACGTGGCCGCGAAGTATCCCCACACGCGCCCGGGCGAACTCGCCCGCTACCATGTCGGCCTGAGCTACGAAAAGCTCGACAAGAACGATCTGGCGAAAGCCTCGCTGCAGGGACTGACCGGCAGCAGCGACGCGGAAATCGCCGCGCTTGCCAAATTCGAACTCGCCGGTCTCGACGACCGCACCGGCCAGGGTGCCGAAGCCGTCAAGCTCTACCAGTCGCTGATCGACAAGCCCAGCGTGCTTGTCCCGAGGGCGGTCGTGATGCTTACCCTCGCGCAGCACTATGCGCCGAACAACTCCGCGGAAGCCGCCAAGCTCCTGAACCAGATAAAATCCGACTACCCCGACTCACCCATCGCCGAACAAGCCGACCAAGCCCTGGCGCTGCTGCCCGGCAAATCCTAACCGGTTGGCGTACCCGGCTTTCAACGCGGGCCATCCGCTTCCCGATGTTCACGCAGATCTCAAGCTGGCCCTTGCAGGCTTCGAGCACGGCGAATATCTTCCTCCGAATCTCGGATTCCGAATTCACGGGTTCATCCTCCAAGCGGCCACCAACGGCAGACCGGATCCGCAACCCGGGTATCGTCCCCGGGAAATCTCACGAATAATCTTGGCAAGCCCACGAAGCACGGGGCCCGTCACTTCGCACAGAGCTCCGTTAACCCGCAAGCCCACGATGAGAATGATTGTTCCTGCCAGGGGTGTTCCCCCAGTCACCGCCCGCGTCGGTCAGCGCCAGAGCCAGCATTCCGATTACGAACTGGCCCGGGAACAGGAAGTCGTCGGCCTTTTCAAACCTCTGCTGAGCAGGGGCGAGAGCCGGAGCCGGACCGAAGATTCCTGTTTCGGGCACTGGGGGAGGAAATGACCGACGGCCCGCAGCGCAAATGGCGCCGCGAGGCCCGCGATCGCCCAGGACCAGAGCCATCTCTCGGCCCGCTTGGACATGCGGAGAGAATGGCAGCCGTCAGTGGCCCGACGAACCAGCCGCTGATTTTGCGCCGGAGCCGGCGACGGGAGGAGCTTGTGTGCCGCGGGCCGGTTCCGTCACGCGCTCCACGCCACCACTGAATCGGCCCCGCGAAAAAGTCCCCGGACTCTTGCAAATCCCCACGGCTTCCGGCGGCGGTCCCACAAGCGTCCGAGGACATAGCGGGCATGCGCGGCGATCGAATAGAATGGCTGCGATGCCGCCGGAACCTTATGCGATGGACGTTCGCCAGTCGCGCGGACGCCGCTATCGGGAGCCGCCGCATCCCTATCGTAACGAATACGCGCGGGATCGCGATCGCGTCGTTCATTCGCGCGCGTTCCGCCGTCTGGAAGCCAAAACGCAGGTTTTCACCGTGCGTTTTTCCGATCATTTCCGCAATCGGCTCACGCACACTCTCGAAGTAGCGCAGATCGCCCGTACCGTTGCCGGGGCGCTGGACGTGAATACCGATCTCGCCGAAGCGCTTGCGCTCGTCCACGACATCGGGCATCCGCCCTTCGGCCACGCCGGCGAAAAGAAACTCGACGAACGCATGCGCGAACACGGCGATCGCTTCGACCACAATCTGCACGCGCTGCGCATCGTCGAGCAGTTCGAGCAGCGCTATCTGGATTTTCCAGGGCTGAATCTTACGTTCGAGGTGCGCGAAGGCATCGTGAAGCATTCGCGCGATTACGATGCCACGGAGTTCCCCGCGCTGGCCGACTATCTGCTCGACCAGCGCCCGCCGCTCGAGGCTCAGCTGATCGATCTGGTCGATGAGATTGCCTACAACACTGCCGATCTCGACGACGCATTTGAAGCGCGTATTATCGATTTCGACCAACTGCGCGAGGAGGCACCTGTCTTTGCCCTGGCCTTCGACCAGGTGGAGCGCCGCCATCCGCAGGGCCCGCGCAAGCTGAAATTCAACGAGGCGCTCAAGAGCGTGCTCGACCGGTTCGCGACCGACTTGATCGAGAACACGCGCAACCAGGTACAAGCAAGTGGCGCGAAATCGGTGGAAGATATTCGGAGCGCGCCGCACAGACTCGTAGCGTTTTCCTCCGGAGTTTCCGCCGAAGATGCGGCTTTGAAGCGATACCTGATAACCCGCGTCTATTCGCAGCCGGCCATCGCCGAAGATCGCGGCCGATCGGTCGCCGCGCTCGATTCTCTTTTCAGCTTTTTCCTGGAGCATCCCGATCGCATGCCCAGGCATTACGCCCATCTGACCCGCAGCGAGCCGCCGCATCGCATCGTCTGCGACTACATCGCCGGAATGACCGACCATTTCCTGCTGCGGCAGTGCCATGAGCTCCTCGGCGCGCCCATCGCCCCGGAAAGCAGTTAGCATCATCACGGGGAGGCACCGAATCGGGTGGACCGCGTTCGGCGCGCATCGTGTGCGGGCTTTGTCCCGTCTCCGGTGTCGGCGCCGACACCATGTTGGGGGGGCTTCCTTGACATAGCAGACGGCGGACATATAATGAGCTTGCCGTCGCGAAAACCGGGGAAATTGAATGTTTCTGGATGTGAATGAACTCGCTGTACGGAAGAGCCGCATCCGGAAAAGCTACGCGCCGGGGACGGTGGACTTTCATTCCGGCGAATTCCGCCAGGTCGAACCTCTCGAAGTGCGGGCCACGGCCGAGCTCGTCGAAGGGCAAATTCGCATCGTCGGGAATATGCACACGCGGGTCGAGCTGGTCTGTGCGCGCTGCCTGGACACCGTGATCGAGGAAATCAGCCGCGATTTCGACCTCTTTTACCGGCCCATGACCACGATCTCGCGCGACGACGAACTCCAATTGAATCTGGATGATACGGAGACGGCCTTCTTTGAAGGCGATGGTCTCTTCCTGGCCGATGTGCTTGCCGAACAGGTCAATCTCGCACTGCCGATGAAGGTGATTTGCTCAAGCGATTGCCGCGGACTTTGCCCCTACTGCGGCGCCAACCTCAACAACGAAGAGTGCCGCTGCGAAAAGAACGGCAGCGATCCGCGGATGGCTCCGCTGGCCCGGCTCAAGCAGGACTGGTTCAAGAAGCAATAACCCGCTACACTGTTACATTCCATGCAGGCCGTCATTGATACAGGCCTGTCGCGAGGAGCAGAAATGCCCAACCCAAAGCGGAGACACTCGAAGCGGCGCACGTCCACACGACGCGCGCACGATCATTTGACGATTCCGACGCTGGCCGAGTGCCCGAATTGCCACGAAAAGAAGCTGCCCCACCGGGCGTGCCCGAAGTGCGGATACTACAAGGGTCGCGAAGTGATTGACACCGCGGCCAAGACGGCCTAAGTTTCCCTCGCCTGCCGTACCAAGCTGGCACCCGCTATGACCACGATTGCCCTGGATGCGATGGGGGGCGACCATGCGCCTCGTGTAGAGGTCGAAGGAGCGATCCTGGCCGCCCGCGAGCTGGGGGTGCGCGTGATCTTGGTCGGCCGGGAAGCCGCGGTGCGCGAGGAGCTGGCGCGCCACAAGGCCGGCGAGCTGCCGATCGAGGTGGTGAATGCGACCGAAGTGATCACCATGACGGATTCTCCTTCGCACGCCTTCCGCCGCAAGAAGGAAAGCTCGTTGCATGTCGCGGCGCGGTTGGTGCGCGACGGGCAGGCGGAAGCACTGGTAAGCGCGGGGAACACCGGAGCGGTGATGACCGTGGCGCGGTTTGTGATCGGGACGCTGCCTTCGGTCGATCGGCCGGCACTGGCCGCGGCGTTTCCGAACATGAAAGAAAAGATCTCGGTGATCCTGGACGTGGGCGCGAATGTGGATTCCAAACCGGCGCAGATCGAACAATTCGCGGTGATGGGCGAAATTTACTACCGCGCGATCTGGGGTGTGAAGCGGCCTCGAATTGCTTTGCTTTCGATCGGCGAGGAAGAAGCCAAGGGCAATGAGTTGACGAAGGAAGCGGCGGTGCGGCTGAAGAATCTGCCGCTGAATTTCGTGGGCAACGTGGAAGGGCGCGACGTGTTCCGCGGCAATGTGGACGTGGTCGTCTGCGACGGATTTATCGGCAATATCGCGCTGAAGCTGAGTGAAGGTCTCGTGGAACACATCGGCGGAATGTTGAAGAAAGCGATCAAGAGCAGCCTGACGTCGAAGATCGGCTACGCGCTTTCCAAAAGCGCGTTCGACGATTTCCGCAAGCGCACCGATTATTCCGAGACCGGCGGAGCGCCCTTGCTCGGCGTGCGCGGTATCACCGTGATCGGGCATGGCCGTTCCAATTCCAACGCGATCAAGAACGCGATTCGCGTGGCTGCCGAGCTGTGCCGCTCGGGCGTTAATGAAAAAATTGAGCAGGAGCTGTCGTCGGCTGCCGCCGCAGTCCCCGCCCGCGGCTAAACGAAGGAATCCGCCACCGCCATGAGCAAGCTCGCATTCCTGTTTCCCGGCCAAGGCTCGCAGTATCCGGGCATGGGCAAGGATCTCGCCGCCAATTTCCCCGAATCGCGCGCTGTTTTCGATGAAGCCGATGCCACGCTTGGGTTTCCGCTGTCCAAAATGTGCTTCGAGGGCACCGAAGAGGAGCTGAAGCTTACCGAGAATACCCAGCCGGCGATTTTGACCGCTTCTGTGGCGACCTATCGGGCGCTGGCCGCGCGCGGCGTGCAGCCGGATTTTGCGGCAGGGCACAGTCTTGGCGAGTATTCGGCGCTGGTTGCCGCGGGGGCTTTGGAGTTCTCGGCGGCGGTGAAACTGGTTCGCCAGCGCGGGCGCTACATGCAGGAAGCGGTGCCGGCAGGCGAAGGCGCGATGGCTGCGATTCTGGGAATGTCGCCGTCCGATGTGGCCGATGTCTGCAAGAAAGCCGCGAACGGCGAGGTGGTTTCGCCCGCGAATCTGAATTCGCCGGAGCAGACCGTGATCGCTGGCTCTGCTGCGGCGGTGAAGCGTGCCGTGGAGACCGCTTCGCAAGCGGGCGCGAAACGCGCGGTGGTGCTGGCGGTTTCGGCGCCCTTTCATTGCGCGATGCTGGCGCCGGCACAGCAACGCCTGGAGCCCGACCTGCGGGCGGCGCTGTTCGGCCCGCTGAAATTCCCGGTGATCACCAATGTGGATGCCGAGGCGATCATTCTGGGCGATGAAGCCCGGGAATCGCTCATCCGTCAGGTGACTATGCCGGTGCGGTGGCTGGAATCGGTGCGGGAGATGATCGAACTGGGCGTGAATATTTTCGTGGAGATTGGCCCGGGCAAGGTGTTGACCGGGTTGATGCGGCAGATCGACCGTTCCGTGCGCGTTTTGAACGTGGAAGACGCTGGGACCCTTCAATCCACGATCGAAAAGATCACCCAGGCGCGGGCCGAAGCGCCGGAAAGTTAGCCGAATGTTTTCGCTGAAGGACAAAGTCGCGCTGGTGACGGGTGCGTCGCAGGGGATTGGGAGGGCTACGGCGCTGGCATTGGCGGAGGCCGGCGCGAAAGTGGCCGTGGCGGCACGATCGGGGGACAAGCTTTCGTCGCTGGTTTCCGAGATGGAAGCCCAGCGGGGAGCAGGGCTTGCGGTCACCATGGATGTGGCCGATGCAGCACAGATCAAGGCGGGCTTTCAGCAGGTCCTTGGGAAATTCGGCCGGCTGGACATTTTAGTGAACAACGCCGCGATTACGCGGGATACCCTGGCGCTGCGGATGAAACTGGAGGATTGGGACGCCGTGCTGCGCACGAATCTGACCGGGGCGCATTTGTGCATCCAGCAGGCGCTGGGCGCGATGCTGAAGCAACGGTCGGGGCGCATCATTAATCTGAGTTCGGTGGTCGCCCAAACCGGCAACGCCGGGCAGGCGAACTACGTGGCGTCGAAAGCCGGATTGATCGGGCTGACGCGTGCGATGGCTGTGGAAGTAGCCTCCCGCAGCATCACGGTGAACGCCATCGCGCCGGGTTTCATTGAAACGCCGATGACCGAGCCGCTGTCGCAGGAACTGAAGGACAAGATGAAGGCAATGATTCCGCTGGGGCGGTTCGGATTGGATCGGGAGATCGCCACGGCGATTGTTTTTCTGGCGAGTGACGAGGCGGCCTACATCACGGGACAAGTTCTTGAAGTAAACGGCGGGATGCATGCAGGGTGAGGTTCACGCTGTGTAACCGCGCGATTCTTGCAATTCGGCAAAGTCGCGCGTAAGGTTGACCCGGCGATAGGCCCCTAATAGAATGGGCTGGACGAAATTCGGGCGCAACTCTCCTGCGTGCAGCCCAGGTCCAAGATCGCCGACATCGGAGGAAACATCAGAATGGCCAGCGTCGAAGAACGCGTGAAGCAGATTATTGTCGAGCAGCTCGGTGTGGATGAAGGCGAAGTGACTCCCAGCGCTTCGTTTGTGGACGACCTGGGCGCCGACTCGCTCGACACGGTCGAGCTGGTGATGGCGTTCGAGGAGGCGTTCGGTATCGAAATTCCGGACGAGGATGCCGAAAAGATTGCCACGGTGAAGGACGCGAACGAATACATCGAGAAGCATTCCAAGGGGAAGTAAACTCCCGCCGGATCGTCCTATCCCGAACAGGAGAAGTTTTCGTTGAACCGCCGAGTTGTAGTGACGGGCGTCGGATTGGTATGCGGGTGCGGCATTGGAACCGAGGAAGTGTGGCGCAACCTGCAGGCCGGAAAGAGCGGGATTGGTCCGGTCACGCATTTTGACGTTACCGGGTTTGATTGCCGCATCGCCGGCGAAGTGCGCGGCTTCGACCCGCTGATCTGGGTCGAAAAAAAAGAGCTGAAGAAGATGGCACGGTTCATTCAGCTCGCCATGGCCGCTTCGGAATTCGCCATGCAGATGGCGGGCCTGAAAATCACGCCTGACATCGCGGACTCGACCGGCGTTTACATCGGATCGGGCATCGGCGGATTCGACGTGATCGAGCGGGAGCATTCGAAATACCTCAACGGCGGTCCCGGCAAGATCTCTCCGTTCTTTATTCCTTCGGCGATTGTGAATCTGGCCGCTGGAAACGTGTCGATTCGCTATGGAGCGAAGGGCCCGAATTCCGCGACGGCCACGGCGTGCTCGGCCTCGGCGCACGCGTTGGGAGACGCGTACAAGATCATTCAGCGCTGCGACGCGGAAGTGATGCTGGCCGGCGGATCGGAAGCGGCGGTGACGCCGATGGGCATCGGCGGATTCGCCGCGATGCGGGCGCTTTCGACGCGCAATGACGAACCGGAGCGGGCGAGCCGGCCGTTTGACGCAGCGCGCGATGGCTTTGTGGTCGGTGAAGGCTCGGGAATGCTGATTCTGGAATCGCTCGAATTCGCGCAGCGGCGCGGCGCGAATATTCTGGCTGAGCTGGTGGGATATGGAATGTCGGGCGACGCCTATCACATCACCCAGCCGGCCGAGGGCGGCGACGGCGGCTATCGCGTCACCCAGGCCGCGCTGAAGGATGCGAAGATTTCGCCGGACGACGTCGGATACGTAAACGCCCACGGCACTTCGACGCCGATGGGCGATTCGATAGAGACGGCGGCACTGAAGCGGGTATTCGGGGCGCGCGCCAAGAAAGTGCCGATCAGCTCGACGAAATCGATGACCGGGCATCTGCTGGGCGGCGCGGGCGGGTTGGAGGCGGGCATCAGCGTGCTGGCCTTGCGCGATCAGATTTTGCCGCCGACGATCAACTACGAGAATCCCGATCCCGCGTGCGATCTCGATTACATACCCAACCAGGCGCGCAAGGCGGAGGTCTTTTACGCGCTTTCGAATTCGTTTGGATTTGGCGGGACCAATGCGTCGCTGCTGTTTAAGCGCTGGGACGGGAAATAGGGATCGATGCGGAATGCCGCGCTCAAAGCAGCGGCGCTTGATCTCAACCTGTAAGACTTTCAGTCGGTTCGGACGGCCTCACCCCTGCGAATCGGGGCGAGCTACATGGAAAGGCGTTTTGTGAAGATTGGCGTTTGCGTGAAGCAGGTCCCTGCCAAAGACGCTCCTCTTGCGATTGCTGATGCTTCCGCGTGGATTCGTGAGTCTGACATTGGGTTTGAGACGAACGAGCCGGATGGATTTGCGCTGGAAGAGGCGCTGCGGCTGAAGGAAAAGCACGGCGGCGAAGTGGTTGCGATTTCGATGGGTCCGGAGCGCGCCAAGCAGGCCATCAAAGAGGCCCTGGCGAAAGGGGCCGAGCGCGGAATTCACGTCAGCGACAACGAATTCTATAAGCTGGATCCCCTGACTTCGGCGCGTTCGCTGGCCGCGGCCATCGAGAAAGAAAATTTCGATCTAATACTCACAGGTTTGCAGAGCGAAGACCAGGGTTTCGGGCAGACCGGCGTGCTGCTGGCGGAACTGCTGGGGAAGCCTCATGCGACGATCATCATGGCGATCGAAGTGGCCGGCGGACGGTTGAAATTGAAGCGCGAGCTCGAGGCTGGATGGTTCCAGTGGGTCGAGCTCCCGCTGCCGGCCGTGATCACCATTCAATCGGGAATCAACAAACCGCGGTACGCGACGCTGAAGGGAATTATGGCCGCGAAGAAAAAAGAGATCGCCACGGTGAACCGCGGGGCCCTAGGCGTGGCCGATGCCGGAACGCAGCGGGTGGAACGGATTTACGTGCCGCAGAAGACGAAGAAAACGGAGTTTATTTCGGGGACCGCGAAAGAGGCTGCGGCGAAACTGATCGAGAAGCTGCGCCACGAAGCTCGTGTGCTCTAATCGGATGAAAATTCTCCTGATCACCGAGCAGCGCGACGCGAAGTGGAACAAGGTCAGCTTCGAGACGCTGGCTGCTGCGCAGCAGATTGCGGGCGTCGAGAAGGCGACGCTTTCCGGTGCTGTCGTGGGTAAGGGCGTTGCCGGGCTGGCTGACGAGCTGGCTGGCTGCCAGCTCGATGAAGTTCTGCTCATCGACCACGATCTGCTGGAGCAGTACACGCCGGACGCGTATTCAATTGCGCTGCGGCAGGTGATCGAATCGGCGAAGCCGGACTTGGTGCTGCTGCCGCACACGTACCAGGTGCGCGACTTCGCGCCCAAGCTGGCCGCGTCGATGGGCAAGGGGATGATCGGCGACTGCGTCGGCTACCGGCATGAGAACGGGAAGCTGATTTTCGTGCGGCAGATGTTTCAGGGTCGGACGGCGGCGGATGTGGTGTTCACCGGCGAGCCGCCGTGGGTGGCGACGTTTCAGGCCGGGGCGTTTCGCGCGGACCTGGCGGCGAAGCAGGCAAGTGGCAAGGCGACGGTGAAGCCGGTGAGCGTGGAATTGAAGCCGGAGCAGATTCGCACGAAGCCGCTGGAGCTGTTCCGCGAGGCGAAGCAGGCGGTGGATTTGACGCAGGCGCCCATTCTGGTTTCCGTGGGACGCGGAATCAAAGCCCCGGAGAATATTCCGATGGCGGAAAAGCTGGCGAGGCTGATGGGCGGAGAAATCTCCGCGTCACGGCCGATTTGCGATGAGGGCTGGCTGCCGATGGACCGGCAGATCGGGAGCTCGGGCCAGACCGTCGTGCCGAAGCTCTATCTGGCTCTGGGAATCAGCGGGGCGATCCAGCACGTGGTCGGAATGAAGGGCTCGCGGACCATTGCGGCGATCAATAAGGATGCGAATGCGCCGATTTTTGAGGTGGCGGATTACGGGATCGTCGGCGATTTATTCGAGGTTGTGCCGGCGATGATTGAAGAGCTGGAAAAGACCAAGAGCTAGCCGGGGATTTCTTACGCGTTCTTTAGCTTCAGTCTGCTTTTGTTTTCCTCGAGGAAATTCCGCAGGTCTTCCGATTTATCCAGCAGACGAATCCACTGTTCGTAGTACAGAGTGACCGGGAAGCGGCCGAGGCCGTAGACGCTGACCCCGCCTTTTTCGCCTACGCGGAATTCGAGGGTGCCTTTCGGGCGCGAGCCCGCCTGTTTTTCCAGCTCGGCGATGCGTGCCATCAATTCTTCTTTGGTGGGTTCCGACATGGAATCGCTCCTGACGAAATCGTGTGAACGAATGATAGCAGTTTGGGGCGAAGCTGGCGAATTTCGGTGCGGAGATATATTCCCTCCGCCGCCGAGATCGAGAGGGCGCGGAGAAAAGCAATGGCGACGGTTTACCTTAGTCGCGGTAGAGGAATTCGATCTCGATGCCGGCTACGGCAATCACGTCTCCTGAGGACAGCACGGTTGGATGCGTAATCGGGAGGCCGTTTAGGCTCGGGGTTTTGTCAACCGCGGCGATCGTATAGGAGCCGTCGTCGCGGCGTGTGATCTGTGCGGCGGCCTTGGGCGCGAACCAGCCCTTGAGCTTCACGGTAGCCAGACTGGACTTGCCGACGACGGTGAGTTTGTCGTTGAGCGAATATTCCTTCCGGCCGGTGCGGCCTTTGCGGACGACCAGCGTGGCGATCTTCACGCGCGCGGGCGCGACCTGCGCGCTCTCGCCGACTGCGGCGACTTTCTGGAGGAATTCACGGCGCTCTTTCGTATCGAGCATGACCGTCTCGTTGATTTTCGGTGCGGGCGGTTTCGCGCTGCCGCCGTTGCCGGCGGCGAAACCATCGAGGTCCCTCGATTCGGAAACCACGATGGTGTGCTTGCCGATGCCGACGGAATCGCCGGGCTTGAGCGTGACCATCTTCACGCGCTGGCCGTTGACGAAAGTGCCGTTCATGCTGCCGAAATCCTCCAGCATCAGGCGGCCCTCTTCGTTGAACACGCGGGCGTGGTAGTGCGAGACGGCGGGATTGTCGATCACCAGGCCGTTTTCCGGCGAACGGCCGATGCTGACTTCGCGCAAGCCGACGGGCATTTCCTTGAGCACCGAATTTTCGAACTTCAGTACGAGCTTTGGCATCTGGGTCCTCCGAAAATCAAAGCTTCCATTCCATCCAAGGCCGCGGCAGTCACGGCGACTTCGTGAACCATTTCGCAATGCGGGCCAGCGCCCCCCGCGGCTTCGCCACGCAGCGCAGCACGATCACCGTCACGTTGTCTCCGCCTCCGGCTCGCTTGGCGAGCGAGACGAGCTCGGCCGCAGCCGTTTCCGGATTGCGACGCTCTCCCAGCACGGCAGCGATCTGCGCGTCGGAAAGCTCGCGCGTCAGGCCGTCGGAGCAGAGCAACACCGTGTCGCCTTCGATCAGCGGCACTTCCGTCAGATCCACTTCGACGACGGGATCGACGCCGAGGGCGCGGATCAGTACGTTCTGCATGGTGCTGCTCTCGGCCTCCTCCCGGGTCATCTTGCCGTTGCGCACCTGTTCGGCGACGAACGAATGATCGTTGGTCAGCTGCTCGAACTTGGCGGCGCGCAGGCGATAAATGCGGCTGTCGCCGACGTGCGCTACGCTCATGCGGTGGTCGGTGCATTTCACGGCGACGATCGTTGCGCCCATGCCGCGATGACCGGCGCCCTGTTGCGCGGCGCGATACACCTGCTCGTTCGCGAATCGAATCGCGCTCACCAGGCGGTTCGAGGCCGCGGAAACGCTTTCAAGGGGCTCGCCGGAGATCGGCAAATCCGGATTCGCCTCAGACTCGCGATACTGCTCAAGCACGGCGTCGACGGCCATACGGCTGGCGACTTCCCCGGCCTCGAGCCCGCCCATGCCGTCCGACAGGACGTACAGATTCATGTCCGGCGCGAGGCGGTAGCTATCTTCGTTATTTTCGCGGACGCATCCGATGTCGGTCCGCGCCCCGAATTTCATCTCCGTGGTCATTCCCTCGAGCCTCCGAAGTCTAGTGACTTTGATTCCGTTGACCACCCAGGGGGTTTTTTATCAAACGGACATCGGAGAAACCCTGCGTTTTGAGGTAATCCATGGCGCTTTCGACGCGCTCGGGGCCGTAGGGGCCGGTCACAACCACGTAGACCTGGCCGGTGAGAGACGGGCGTGGAACGACCGTGACCGGCAGGCCGAGATCCTGGATTTTCTTCGCGGTACTCTGTGCTTTGTCCTCGCGCTCGAAACGGCCGACCCAGAGGTAACTGGGCGTGTGGTCATTCACGGGAGGTTGCGAGACGGGCTCGTTTTCGCCGAACCCTTCGCCCGCTTGACGCCGTTTCGGCTTCGCCGCTACGGCGGAGTTAGAGTTTTGATTCTTGGCCGACGCGGATTCGCGCGGCGCCCCTGCCGGCGCCGCTTTCGCCGATGCTGGCGTTTCCGAATCGGTCTCAGCGGAATGGCCGGTGCCCGTATCGGATTGGGCATCGGCAGCTGCGGGCGCTGGCACCGCCGGTTGCGCTGTGGCGGGAGCCTGATCGGCGGCGGGCTTCGCAGCAACGGTCGCAATCAGCGCGAAATCGGGCGGAACCGGTGGAGCGGGCGCCGCCGGCGGCAGAAGATTCATGCTGGACTGCACGACCGGGTAGTAGTGCCAGCCCGCGTAGCCGCCAACCACCAGCAGCGCGCCGAGCAGCACCCAGGTGACGGGTGAAGTCCGGTTTGGCTCAGACGCAGCCGCGAAGGAAGGAGGCAAGGCCGAAGCGTGGCTTGAATGGTTGAGCTTGTAATTCACCGCAGCTTGGGGAGCCGCAGCCGACAGCGGAGAGCGCAGCGCAGCCTCGAGCTCGGGAATCGATTGGAAGCGCTTCACCGCCTCTTTTTCAAGGCTTTTCAGGATGGCGCGTTCGATGGCCACGGGAATCATCGGCTCGATTTCGTGCGGCGGAATCGGCGATTCGCGCATCTGCTTCAGCGCGACGGCGACTGCGTTTTCGGCCTGGAACGCCTGTGCACCGGTAAAGAGCTCATACATGATGAGACCCAGCGAATAGATATCCGTGCGGTAATCGACAGCTTTTCCAGCCACCTGCTCCGGCGCCATGTAGGCGGGAGTGCCGACCATTGACCCGGTGAGCCGCGTGACGGCCTCCATCGAACGGGCGATGCCGAAGTCCATGATCTTGACGTTGCCCTGCCCGTCAATCATCACGTTTTCCGGTTTCAGGTCGCGGTGAACGATGCCCTGGGCGTGCGCCTCTTTCAGGCCCGAGCATATCTGTCCCACCAGATCGACTGCCTTGCGCGTGGGCAGCCCGCCGAAACGGTTCAGCACGGAGCGCAGGCTCTCGCCTTCGACAAACTCCATCGAGGTGTAGGCCACCGGACCGATGCGGTTGAATTCATAGACGCGGCAGACGTTCTTGTGCGTGATCTTGCGGGCGAACAGGAGCTCGTTCTTGAATCGCTCGATCATGGTCTGATCGGAAGCGATTTCCGATTTCAGGAGCTTGAGCGCAACCACTTCGCGCGTTTCGCGATCGCGGGCTTTATAGACGTTGCCCATGCTGCCCTGTCCGGCTTCGGCAAGAATCTCATAGCGCTGCGAGAGCGCAGCAAGCGCCGCGGGACTCAACGACCCGGTGGGTTCAATGTCCGGCTTCCGAGCCTGCTCCGGAATGACGGCGTTTGCTTCAGGAACCTCCGACAGCAACAGCGTCTTCTGCAGCTCTACGGGGACGCGTGAGTCACCCGGACGGGGGGTGCCGGCGTGCGGTTTGGTCGGATCGGCCATATCTCTCCACCTTTAGAATAGGCGAGAAGCTGGCAGGGAGGCTCGGTTCACTGAGCAGATGTGAGGAAAGAGTATCCTGTACGTCCTAAGGCATTTGTAACGAGCGCCTTAGATACGATCCGACGGGTCAGGCGAAAGGCCAGGTTCTTCCCGAAGAACCCGGGGAGATTAAAATGTTGCCGGAAGCTCACGCCGTGCATCAGAATTAAACTCTAAAGCGCTATTCTCGTATTTCTTAGGAGACCAGGAGATCCACTTGAGGGTATCTGTCATCGGTACCGGCTACGTCGGGCTAGTCACAGGCGCCTGCCTTGCGGGCATCGGCCATGAGGTCATGTGCACCGACAACGACACGAGCAAGATTGAGACGCTCGAAAAGGGCGGAATGCCGATCTACGAGCCCGGGCTCGAGCACGTGATCCCCAAAGCGCGCAAGGACGGCCGTTTGAAGTTCTGCACCAACCCGGCCGATGCGGTCGCGTTCGGAGATGCTTTCTTCATTTGCGTGGGGACGCCGCCCCTGCCCAATGGCGATGCGGACCTGAGCGCCATCGATCATGTGGCGCGCGTGATCGCGACCGAAGCCAAGAAGCCGAAGCTCGTGGTTGAAAAGAGCACCGTGCCGGCGCGAACGGGACAGGAATTGAAGCGCGCGCTGGCGGCCTACGGCCGGAAATCGAACGTTGCGTTCCAGGTGGCGTCGAATCCGGAATTCCTGCGCGAGGGAACCGCCGTGGGAGACTTCCTGCATCCGGACCGGATCGTGGTGGGTGTGGAAAGCGAACTCGCTGAGAAGCAGATGAAGGAAATCTACCAGCCGGTGCTGGACCGGACATTCGACTGCCCGGTTCACGCGCCGGAATGCCCCACTGGCCCGATGCCGAATTGGCTGGTCACCACCATCAACAGCGCCGAGCTGATCAAACACGCGTCGAATTCCTTTCTGGCACTGAAGATTTCCTACGCCAACATGGTCTCCGATCTGGCCGAACGGCTAGGTGCGGACATCGGCGAAGTGGTCCGCGCGATGGGGATGGATCCGCGCATCGGCCCGAGCTTCCTCTCCGCGGGCCTGGGTTTCGGCGGATTCTGCCTGCCGAAGGATTTGCAGGCGTTCGTGCACCTGGCCGAACGCTCGGGCGTGGATTTTTCGCTGCTGCGGGAAGTGGAAAAGATCAACAAGCAGCGCATCGACGCTTTTTACCAGAAGCTGCGCGGCGCGCTGTGGGTGGTCCGCGGGAAGAAACTCGGCGTACTCGGACTGGCGTTCAAGCCCAATACGGACGATGTGCGGTTCGCGCCGGCGATCGATCTGGTGAACCGTCTGCTGGCCGAAGGGGCGATCATTCGCGCGTACGATCCGGAGGCCATGGAGCGGTCCCGTGCGATTCTGCCTGATATCGAGTACGCAGAATCGGCCTACGATGCTGCCGGGGGAGCCGAAGCGCTGTTGATCGCCACGGAATGGGATCAGTTCAAGAAACTCGATTGGGAACGCATACGGGACTCGATGACGCGGCCTTTGATTGTGGACGGACGGAATTTGCTGGTGCCGCAGGAGATGATCAAGCTCGGGTTCGAGTATCGCTCGTTTGGGCGGCCGGACTAGCCGGCTACGCCGGGGAAAGCCGTTTTTCCGATCGGCCTTCGTGTCTCCCTACTTGTGACAGCGCCCGCGATTTCGGCGGCTCGGCGCAAAACAGCGGCGGCGAGCTGCGGCACTCCCCCTCGGGCAAGCCGGACGGTGTTCGGGCCAGTATCACCTCCGGCGGCGTGTGGAACGTGCGCTAGCCTCTTGCCGTTGCGACCTGCTTCTTGAAGTGTTCGTAGGTGATCTTCAGGCCTTCGTCCAGCTTCACCTTCGGCTCCCAGTTCAGAATGCGCTTGGCCTTGGTGATGTCCGGGCAGCGCTGTTTAGGATCATCCTGCGGCAAGGGGTGGTGAACGATGGGTGCCTTGGTGCCGACCAGAGCGCGCACACGTTCGGCGAACTCCAGAATCGTGATTTCCGCCGGATTTCCGATATTGGTCGGCTCGTGTTCGTTCGATTCCAGCAGGCGGTAGATCCCTTCGATTAAATCTCCCACGTAACAGAAGCTGCGGGTCTGTTTGCCGTCGCCATAAACGGTGATCGGCTCGCCCACGAGCGCCTGATAGAGGAAGTTCGGCAGCGCGCGTCCATCGTTGAGCCGCATCCGCGGCCCGTAGGTGTTGAAGATCCGCACGATGCGAGTATCGACGCCGTGGGTGCGGTGATAGGCCATGGTGATGGCTTCGGCGAAGCGCTTGGCTTCGTCATAGACGCCGCGCGGACCGATGGGGTTCACGTGTCCCCAATAGCTTTCCGGCTGCGGGCTCACCTCCGGATCGCCGTAGCATTCCGAAGTGGAGGCCTGCAGGAAGCGGGCTTTCTTGGCCATCGCCAGGCCGAGCGCGTTGTGCGTGCCAAGCGCCCCCACCTTCAGTGTCTGAATCGGGAACTTCAGGTAATCGGGCGGGCTTGCCGGAGACGCGAAGTGCATCACAACGTCGACCGGCCCCGATACATCGATGAATTTAGAAACGTCCTGCTGAGCGAACTTGAATCGCGCATGCGTGAGCAGATGCTCGATATTGGAATTGGCGCCGGTGACGAGATTGTCGAGACAAAGCACGTCCCAGCCTTTTTCGATGAAGTAGTCGCACAGGTGCGACCCGAGAAATCCTGCTCCGCCCGTGATGACAGCGCGCAAGGGGAATCCTTTCCCACCAGATTTGACTTTGCCCTACGCATTTATTATCCCTGAAATCGAGGGCCGGAAGAAGGCTGGGTGAGGCCGTCACTTCCGCAGAGGCCCCCGTTTCGCCCTCTCCCACGGTCGAAGGTTGCCTGATACGCCATTCCCGCCGGTCATTTCCAATCGGAACCCTCGGATTTTGTGGTCTAAATGAGAGGAGCAATCCTTCAGAGACCGGGGCTGGGTGAATCATCGATGCGAGGAGTGGCGATGGTGAGGAATTCGGGCGTCCCTTCCATATTTTGTTTGGCCATGTTGATGTTTTTGCAGAGCAACAGCTGCACGAGCTGCGCCGGTATCCCGTCCGACTACAACAAAGTCATCCTCCACGCCACCACGACCCAGCTCAGTGCCGGACAGTCGACGACGATCACCGCGACGGTTCCAAAGGACACCATGGGTGAAGGCGTGACCTGGATATTCACGCCGGGAACGAACGCCCCGACGCCCCCGGGAACGTTTACGGTGAACAGCGTAACTTCGGCGACCTATGCAGCACCTACGACGGCAGTAGCAGCGCAATTTACCGTTTCGATTCAGGCCACTTCGATCGCATTTCCGTCGGAAGTGAATACCATCACGATCACGATTGCGCCCACAGCGGCATTGCAAATCACCACGACTTCGTTGCCGAACGGGGTCGCAGGTCAGAACTACCCTTCCACGCAGCTGCAGGCGACCGGCGGAGTTCCGCCCTACACTTGGTCGCTGACGAACAGCACCACGCTGCCCGCGGGACTTTCGCTGAGCACGAGTGGTCAGATCACCGGCGCGCCAACGACGCCGGGTGTTTACAACACCTTTACGATTCAGGTGGCCGATAGCGAAACGACACCGATGACCGCGACAACGACGGCCGGGCAGCTGAGCATCACGGTAACGAACCTGCTGAGTGGAAACTACGCGTTCGAATTGAGCGGATTCAATGCCGCGGGTCCGTATGTGGTCGCGGGAAGCTTCGCGGCCGACGGCGTGAGCAAGATTTCCGGTGGTTTTGAAGACGTCGATTCGATCCAAAACGGGCCATCGAACACTGCGTTCACGGGCACTTTCACACTGACGAGCGACCATCGCGGACAACTGGTCTTTTCCTCTCTCGCCGGCTCGCCGACGTATGATTTCTCGATCGACTCAACCGGCGCGCATGGCCGCATCGTTGAATTCGACGCCACGGGGGTGCGCGGCTCAGGCCAGATCGAGCTGCAGACCACGGGCACCTGCGCGAACAGCACTTTGTCAGGCGCAGGACCGCTGGGTGCAAACTGGGTCATCGGAGTTTCGGGTGCCAGCGGAAATTTCAGTGGTGTAACACCCGGTCCGATAGCGATGGTGGGCCGCTTTACCGCCGAGGTGCCGGCCAGTAACTCGACACCCGGGAATATCGATACCGGCGAAGTCGACATCAACTATCCGCAGGCGGTGATCACCATGAATCCCACGTTTTCGGGCACGTTCGGGGTTTCGCAGCAGGGCGCGCGCTGTGCGATGAGCCTGACGACGCAGGTTTCGACGATGGACTTCGCCGTCTATCCGATTACTACTACAAGTGGGTTGCTGACGGAAGCATTTGTAGTCGAAACCGATTCCTTGAGCGCCAGCGCGCCGTTCGTCACCGTCGGGAAAATGATTCAGCAGGTCGGATATCCGTTCACCATACCGAGCAACACGATGTCCGGACCGAGCGTGGGCGGGCTGTTTGGAAGCGTGGTTCCGAACGGTCAGACTGCCTACCTCCCGTTTGTGGGAGTCTCGCAATTGAATCCGAATGGCGGCCTGGGATTCACGCTGCCGCTGTTTGAGAACATCGGCGGAAGTACGGCGAGTTTCACAGGTAGCGACATTTCGATATCGACGAACAACAACGATTCATTCGGGCGCTTCGATACCAGTCTCGTCACTCCGATCTCGCCGGTTTTCTACGTGATTGGGCCGAATGAGGCCTTCTGTATTCTGGAAAACCTGAACGCACCGGTTCTTGGCATATTCGAGCCGCAATTGACGGGCGGATTCACGACCAGCGCCATCGCCGGCACGTTCGCGGCCGGAACTGCGGCACCCGGTACTTCCCTGACGACTGATTTTTCGGGTGTAGCGACGCTCGCGAGCACAGGAGCGAGCACGGATTCGATCACCGCCACCGAGGACATCAGCGCTTCGGGCGGAAACACCGGCGGTCAGGCGGTCACCGGCACGAATACTTTGAGCGGCACCGGCGCCACCGACGGCACCGGATCGGTATCGCTGAATCTGCCGCCGGGATTCACGGGCCAATCCATCGTGGTTTCGTCCACGAAGATCGTGTTGATATCGACGACGCCGGGCGATGTGAATCCGGTTCTGGTGATCCTCGGAAATTGCGTCAGCACGTGCGGTGAAGACTAAGGCTCACGAGCGACCCTGAAGTGTGTCGCGCGGTTCTCAGTAGGCCCAGCGCATCAGCACGGCGCCGGTCGTATAGCCTGCGCCGACCGCGATCGTGAGCACCAGGTCGCCCTTGCGCAGGCGCTTCTGTTCGACGGCGTCGACCAGGCCAAGAGGAATTGTCGCGGCGGTGGTGTTTCCGTAGCGGTCGATATTCACCAGCACCTTCGAATCATCCACTCCGAGCCGTTCCTGCATGGCGCGAATGATGCGCAGGTTCGCCTGGTGCGGCACGACCAGCGCGAGATCGCGGCTGGTGAGCCCGTTGCGCTCCAGAATCTGGCAGGCAAGCTCGCTCATGCGCTTTACCGCGTATTTGAATACCTGCTGGCCTTCCTGGTGCACGTAGTGCATGCGCTTGTCCACGGTCTCGTGCGACGGGGGATGCAGCGAGCCGCCGGCGGGCATGTAGAGATTGGAGCCGCCCGAGCCGTCGATATCGTGGAGGAAATCGATGATCCCTTCGGAGTCGTTCGTGGCCGGTTCCAGCAGCACGGCGCCTGCACCGTCTCCGAAGAGCACGCACGTGGCGCGGTCCCTGAAATCGAGGATCGATGTCATTACATCGGCGCCGATCACCAGCACCTTCTTGTGCGAGCCGGCGCCCACGAACTGCGCGCCCACCGTAAGGGCATAGGCGTATCCCGAGCACGCGGCGGAAAGGTCGAAGCCCCAAGCTTTCTTGGCCCCCAAGCGATCCTGGATCAGGCACGCGGTCGCCGGAAAGAGCATGTCCGGCGTCACCGTGGCGACCACGATCATCTCGATTTCTTCGGGGCTGACGCCCTTGGCCGCAAGCAGTTTTTTCGCCGCCTCGGTGCCCAGATGCGACGACCCGACTCCCGGTTCGGCGAAATGGCGTTCGCGTATGCCCGTGCGGGTGCGGATCCAGTCGTCCGCCGTGTCCACCATCTTTTCCATGTCCGCGTTGGTGACCACGCGCGGCGGCACGAAGCCCGCCACTCCCGTAATTTTTGCGGCAATGCGATGGCTCATCAGTTCTCCGTTATCGCGCAAACCTTGCGATTCTATGCAATCCCGCGCTGCGGTTACAAGCAAAACACGCTCTGTGTAGCGCCGGTGTCCCGCCGACTGTTGGTTTCCGCAGCTTCGCGTAGCACAAAGTTTTTCGCCCCGATTCACTGCTGATGCATCATGGAAGCATGCTGCCGGACGAGAGAACGCGCTGGATATGCGAGCGGGCGCGCGCGGTGGGCTTTGATCTGTGCGGCGTCGCGCCGGCGTCGGCGGAGGAGGTTTTTCCGGAGCTCGGCCACTTGCCGGAATGGCTCGCGCGTGGTTATGCCGGTGAGATGACCTATCTCCGCGATCCTCGCCGCGCCGATCCGCGACGCGTGCTGGAAGGAGCGCGCAGCGTGATTGTGGTGGCGGCGAACTACCATTCCGAGCCCCGGCCGTCCGATTTTCCAGAGGGTGCCGACCGCGGATCGGCGCGCGGCTGGATTTCGCGCTATGCATGGGGCGACGATTATCACGAGGTGATTCAGACCAAGCTACGATCGCTGATCGGCGAAATAGAGAAGCAGTTTCCCGAGCCGTTCGCCGCGCGGGCCTACACGGACACCGGACCGATCATCGAGCGCGTGGCTGCCAAGTATGCGGGGCTTGGGTGGCTGGCGAAGAACACGCTCCTGATCAACGCGCAGCTTGGCTCGTGGCTCTTTCTCGGTGTGATCGTGACGACGCTCGATCTCGCCCCGAGTGTGGCTGCGGGCGCAACGGCGCCCGCCGATCTCTGCGGCAGCTGCACGCGGTGTATGGACGCGTGCCCCACGCAGGCATTTCCTGAGCCCTACGTGTTGGATGCGCGACGCTGTATCTCCTACCTGACCATCGAACTGCGCGGCGCGATTCCCGAGGAACTGCGCCCGCAAATGGGCCGCGCCGTCATCGGCTGCGATATCTGCCAGGATGTGTGCCCATGGAATCGCAAGGCGCCGATCACCAGCCTGCCGGCGTTTCAGCCGCGTGAGATCGACGAAGCGGGGAAATCCCTCGCGGCGCCAGAACTGGAATGGCTGGGTTCGCTTTCGCAGCAGGAATTCAGCGCGATTTTTCGAGGCAGCGCCGTGAAACGCGCGAAATGGCGCGGCCTGGTGCGCAATGCGTGCGTGGCGTTGGGGAATTCCGGCGTCGCGACCGGGGCCGAACCTCACGCGCGCGCCTTGCGGCTGCTCGAGCGGCTGGCCTCCTCGAACGACGCACTGATTTCCGAGCATGCGCTTTGGGCTCTCACGCGATTATCGAAAAGCGGAACCTCCGATACCGGTGCCGCTATCAAAAAACTCTCCCGATCGAGTAAAACAAACTGAAAAACTCAATAGACGCCCCTTGCGGTTTTTGCGATACTTTCTCGTTCCGGTGGTGAACGGCTTTCCTTTCGGGAAAGAGCCGATTCTAATCAAGACTCAGGACTGAAATCCGATGAATCGAAGGAAACAAGTGATTGTTTGTGCGGCTGTGGTGATGGCCGCGGCGTTTTCCTCATCGCTTCTGATGTCGCGAGAAAAGCCTGCTGCCGCGGCTCAGAAAAGCTCGGCGCAGGCCCCGGCGCAGAGCAATGTCGACCGCGGCCGTTATCTGGTTGAAGATGTCGCCATGTGCGAGGAGTGCCACACGCCCCGCGATATGAACGGAAATCTCGACGAGTCGCGCCGGTTGCAAGGCGCGCAAATCTGGATCATGCCGGTGCACTCGAATCCGAACTGGGCCAATAACGCGCCGCCGCTGGCTGGCTTCGGCGAATATTCCGACCAGCAGGGCGAGGACGTCCTGGAGCGCGGTGTGGGGCCGAATGGGGAGACCATTCGCCAGCCCATGCACATCTATCACATGAACCACGCGGACGCGCAGGCCATCATCGCCTACCTGCGCTCGCTGTCGGCCGCCTACCCGCAGTAGAGACGGCGCCCCAGCAGGCGACTGATGTCGAATCCGCTTCGAGCTTCTTTAGTTTCGGGCTCTCCACACTGACCACACGAGTGCCCCCAAGTAGCCATAAGTAAAAGACTTATATTTCTACCACGCGATGGCCTGCGGTAGTAACACGCCTGCAATATTCAGGCGATACTCTTGCGCACCTCCCTGAGGCGCGCATGAGTCAAAGAGCCATTCCCGACGCCGAGCGATTCTTTAGTCGCCATCTTTCCTGGATGGAATTCAACAAGCGGGTCCTCGACGAGGCGCATGATTCGTCAAACCCGCTCTTGGAGCGCGTGAAATTCCTGGCGATCACCGCGAGCAACTTGGATGAATACGTCGAGGTCCGGCTCGCCGCGCTGATGCAACAGGCCGAGCACGGCAACCGCGAGTTAAGTGCCGACGGCCGCACACCCGATCAATCGCTCGCCGAGCTGACCGAGAAGATTCAAGCGTTTGTCGACGAGCAGTACGAATGCTGGCGGGATGAGCTGGTCCCCGCGCTTGACGAGGAATCGGTTCGTGTGCTGGGGCGCGGGGAGCTGCGCCCGGAGGCGCGCCAATACATCGAGCAGTTCTACGAACAGACGGTCGAACCGCTGCTGACGCCAGTAACCGTCGATCCGGCGCATCCGTTCCCGCATGTGCTCAACAAGGCGCTCTGCCTGGCGTTTCTGCTGAAACAAAAACGGCGCGGATCGCAAATTTATTTGGGAGTGGTCACTGTGCCGCGCGCGCTGCCGCGGCTGGTGCGGTTGCCGTCCCCCAAGGACAGCATCGAATTCGTGTTTCTGCACGACGTGGTGCACGCGTTTGCCGACCGGCTCTATCACGGCTACGAAATCCTTTCCGCCGCGGCGTTTCGAGTGACGCGCAACAGCAATCTTTACATGGAAGAGGAAGAGTCGCGCAGCCTGCTTGAGTCCGTCGACCTGCAGATCCACCGGCGCAGGAAGGGATCGGCGGTGCGCCTGGAAATCGAAGCGGGCGCCAATCAGGAAATTGTCGAGCGGTTGCAGGCGAATTTCCGGCTTTCTCCCTCGCAAGTCTATCGCGTCGACGGTCCGGTCAATCTCTCGCGGCTCATGAATCTTTACGAGCTGACCCCGCGGTCGGATTTGAAGTACCGCGCATTTGCACCGCGCGAGGTGAACTTGAAGCCTGGAGCTTCTTCCGTGTTTGAACTGGTACGCAAGCGCAACGTGCTGCTGCATCATCCCTACGACTCGTATTCGACCGTGGTGCGATTCATCGAAAGCGCCGCACAGGATCCGGACGTGCTTTCGATCAAGCAGACCCTCTATCGCACGAGTGAGAATTCGCCGATCGTGCGCGCGCTGATCGATGCGGCGGCACGAAAGGAAGTCGCGGTGGTGGTGGAGCTGAAGGCACGGTTCGACGAAGCTTCTAATATTCGCTGGGCGCGCAACCTGCAGGAAGCGGGTGTGCAAGTATTTCACGGCGTGGTGGGGCTGAAGACGCATTGCAAGCTGGCCCTGGTGGCGCGGCGCGAGCCCGACGGCCAGATTCGCCGCTATGCGCATCTGGGCACGGGGAATTACAATCCCTCCACGGCGCGGTTTTATACCGATCTGAGCCTGCTCACGAGCGACGCGCGGCTGACATCCGCCGTGCACCACGTGTTCAACTACCTGACGGCGCATTCGGAGCGGTCGCAATACTCTCCGTTGTTCGTCGCGCCGCTGAATCTGGGCAAGAACTTCCTGGCCCTGATCGAACGCGAAACGGAGCATGCCAAGGCGGGGCGGCCGGCTTTCATTTTCGCGAAATTCAATTCGCTGCTCGACGAAAAAATCATCGAGGCGCTCTACCGAGCGTCGCAGGCGGGCGTGCAAACAGAGCTGATCGTGCGTGGGGCGTGCGCTCTGCGGCCGGGCGTGCGCGGCCTGAGCAGCCGGATTCGGGTGCGCAGCGTGATCGGGCGGTTTCTCGAGCACAGCCGCATCTTCGTCTTCGGTAATGGCGGCAAGACTGAGCTGTTCCTCGGCAGCGCCGATTGGATGCAGCGGAATATGTACGAGCGCGTCGAAGTGATTTTCCGGATCAAGGACCAGACGCTGTGCCATCAGATTTTCTCCGAGGTCATCACGCCTTATCTGGCGGACAACTTGAAAACGCGCATCCTCCAGCCCGATGGCAGCTATCTACGGCTCCACGAAGCCCGCAAGCTCGCGCACCTTCGCAACGGTCACCGGTTCAACGTGCAGGAATTCCTGATCGAGCTGACCGAAGGCCGCCAGACGCTCAATGGCGTCCCGCCGGTTTCGAGTCTGGTGAAGCTTCCGATGCCGGACCTGGCCCCGCACGACTCCGCCTAGCGCAGATTTTGCCGGGAACTCCAATAGGGCCTTGCACGCCAATCCCTTCTGTATAATCGCGGGCGATGTTCGAGCGAATCACGCAACGGACGAATTGGCTTCTCGGACCTGAACAGCCGACGGAGCAGCGCCCCGGGCACATCTGGGCACGCTGGATTTTCCTTCGTTCGCTCGCGCTCTGGTATTTTTCCGCGTTCGACTCCCTCCTGTTTCAGATCAAGGGACTGATCGGGCCTCACGGAATTCTGCCCGCGGGTGATTTCTTGCAAGCCGTCGCGGCGGCCCTGCACGGTTGGCGATTCTGGTACGCACCTTCGCTGTTCTGGTTTGGATCGAGCGACCGCGCGCTGATGCTGGTCTGTTGGGTCGGCGCGATCGCTTCCCTGATGCTGCTGTTCAACATCTGGCCCCGCGCGTCGCTCGTCGTCTGTTTCGCCTGTTTTTTGTCGTTCATCAGTTCATCGCAGGATTTTTCGAGCTACCAGTCCGACGGCATGCTGCTCGAGGCCGGATTCATCAGCCTGTTTTTTGCGCCGCCGGGATTCCTGCCGGGCATCGGCCGCGAAAATCCGCCGTCCCGCGCCAGCCTCTATCTGCTGCGGTGGGAGTGGTTCCGCATCTATTTCGAATCCGGCGCGGGCAAACTGCTCGGTGGCGACTCTTCGTGGCGGGACTTCTCGGCCATGAACGACTACTACCAGAACGGCCCGCTGCCCACCTGGATCGGCTGGTACATGCAGCATCTGCCGCACTGGTTTCACGCCTCGACGGTGATTCTCACCTTTGCGATCGAACTCGTGATCGTGTGGATGGTATTCCTGCCGCGGCGATTTCGAATCATTTGCTTCTGCATCATCACGCCGTTCGAGTTGGGCATCATCTTTACCGCCAATTACGCGTTTCTGAATTACCTTGTGCTTTCACTCGGCATTCTGCTGCTCGACGATCGCGTGCTCGAATGGGTTTTGCCTGCCGGCGTGAAAAAACTGATCGATCGCACGCCGGTCGCGGTTCCCCCCTCGCGCGGGCACTGGCGCCAACAGCTCCGCCCCGTGCGCATGACGATCGCGGGCCTGTTCCTCGGTTGGATTTTCTACGCGACCACCGCACTGCTGATCTTGAAATTCGAGCCCGCCGCGCCGATTCCGGAAAAGCCCGTCACGGCCCTCGAGCCGTTCCGCATCGCGAATCGCTACGGATTGTTCGAGAGCATGACGCACGAGCGCTACGAAATCGAATTCCAGGGCTCGTCCAACGGAATCGAGTGGACTCCGTATCCGTTCCGCTACAAGCCGCAGGACCTGAATCGGGCGCCGGGGATTTACGCACCGTATCAGCCGCGGTTTGAATGGAACCTCTGGTTCGCGTCGCTGGGCACGTGGCAGCAATACCGTTTCGTTCTGTTCACCGAGGAACAGCTGCTGCTGAACCAGCCGGATGTTCTGCAGCTGTTTGCCGCAAATCCATTCGCGGGAGGGCCGCCGAAGCAGGTTCGCGCGGTGATGTATCGCTACTGGTTCACCGACATGAAAACGAAGCGCGACCAGGGGCTGTGGTGGCGAAGGGAGCTGTTGGGTAACTACGCGCCTGTGCTCGAGCGCGAAAGCGACGGCAAGATCGTGCTGCTCGATTTCAACACCGTCGAGCCGCAGCCCGAGTGAGGCCTCCGCCTTTGACTTTTGCTACCAGGCCGCAATTCCGTTAGCCTACTAGTGAGCCAACCAGCCCCCGCATGAGACGCCAGCACACCATCGAGAATCAACCCCCCCGCGATCCAAACGTCAGCGCCGCGGAGGTAATCGCGCACCTCGCTACGCTTAGCGATGCGGCCAGCATCCGCCAGATTGCGCACGGCATGGACTTGAATCATCGCGGGCGCCGCTATCTCCCGCGCGTGATCAAGCAGCTTACGCGCACTGGCGACATCGAGGAACTCTACGGCGGGCGTTACCGCTTGCCCGAGCAGGGCGGTTCGCTGCGGGCGAGTTCCCGCGCCGCAGCCGCCAAGCGAACGTCGCCGCAAACC
>JBAVUW010000178.1:0-9210 GCA_049696975.1 Candidatus Acidiferrales bacterium
GAGCGGATGAATACCAGCGATCCTCGAGGCGGAAAAAAAGCACCGAGAACCCAAACGAAGAAAAATAAACCCACCAACCATAGAATCGCTCTCTCACGCTACACCTGGTGAGAAAGGCGGGCTAGGGAGATGCCGCCATGGTGCACTTTCTCTACTGGGTATTTCTCCTGATCGCGGGTTGGCCGCAAGACGCACAGCAGAATGTTGGAACCAAAGTGGTCTGGCGATATGGGGCGGGCGACACGGCTGGCGGAGAGATGACCGTGTACACCATGGGCGACAGGCGTCGCACAGAGTATCGAAACACCGCGCTACATCGGGATTCAATCAAAGAGCCGCTGCACCCTGCTGATCCACCTGCCAACGTCGTGATCCAGCGCTGCGATCTCGGGCGAAGTCTCGAGTTGAATACCCACACGCAGGAATACACGTCGAAGACTTATCCGGCGTCATCTGACGAACCGAAAAAGCGCGACGCCAGCGAGCAATATTGGGAAATGTCGTCTCTGCCGATAGTGCGTGTCGAGACGACAAACGTGGACACGGGAGAGCGCGAGGAAATCTTCGGGCAAGTAGCGAGGCATGTCACCATAACAAACAAGGCGACACGTCTTCTCGATACGGGTAATGCTCCACCGTCGGTCTGGGCTAGCGACGGTTGGTACATCGACTATGAGCGGAGAATTTCGTGCGAGCCGCCCGAGGAATTCAAGACTCACGATTATGCCTATTTTGAGGCTGGCGGCCAGCGTGTGTTCACGCAAAGAGTCGAAAAGGCCATGGTCGGGAAGCGAGAAGAAGGACTCCTCGTCAAGGGGCAGAATAACTTGAGCACGAGTATTACAAGAACAGACGGCAAGGAGACGACCACTCTTAGCAATGCGACCTATGTGACAGAGTTCTACAAAGGGTCGTTGAACCCAGCTTTGTTCGAGATTCCTGCTGATTTTAAGGCCGTTGATAAGATCGGATGGGCCCCCATCAACTAGGCTGAATCACCATCAAGGGTGCCCTAACCGGACGACTGAAAATCGACGCGGTTCATTTCACGGAATTCCAGACGCGAATCACGTTACCAACGGCATTTGATTAGCGTACCGAAATTGTGCACTTAATTTAACGAGATTTAACGCTGTTAAACAGCATTCAAACAGCCAACGTGGGTTTTGCAAGGAACAGCAAACGCGAGAGACAAAAAATCGGCGTGATGCGGGCGACATTGATTCAATCCACGCTAACGCGAATTCCATTTAGTCCCGCCGGAATCTTATCGCGTGCGTGATTGTGAGTCGCGCTTGCGGTGTTTGACAGTGGAACCTACGGGAGTCGCCGCCGAGCGCATGGGAAACACGACAATGGTCGAGGGTGTCCCTTTTTCGCGGTGCTATCCGCATACCCCCGCTGAAATTGACCGCCCCTGGTGCCGAGCCTATACTAGAATTTCATTCGATTGTTTGCTGCGGAAGGAGCTTCTGCCGTGGAAAAACCTGTCATTTTGAGCGCCGTCCGCACCCCGATCGGGAAATTCATGGGCGGGCTTTCGCCGCTTACGGCGCCGGAGCTCGGCGCAAGAGTGGTGGCGGAATCGGTGCGGCGGGCGGGGATCGAGCCTGCGCAGGTCGATGAAGCGATCATGGGCAACGTGATTCAGGCCGGGCTGGGACAGAATCCGGCGCGCCAGGCGGCACTGAAGGGCGGACTTGATGTCCGTGTCGCGGCGATGACGATTAATAAGGTGTGCGGTTCGGGGCTGAAAGCGGTGGGGCTGGCGGCGCAGGCCGTGACGCTGGGTGAATCGGAGATGGTGGTGGCGGGCGGTATGGAGTCGATGTCCAACGCGCCGTATTTGATGAAGGGTGCGCGGTCGGGATTTCGGTTGGGCAATGCGGAATTGCTCGACTCGATGATCGTGGATGGTCTGTGGGACGTGTACGAGAATTTTCATATGGGCATGACCGGGGAGCTGGTGGCAGAAAGGTATGGGATTTCCCGCGAAGAGCAGGACAAGTTTGCGTTGGAAAGCCATCAGAAAGCGGTGCGCGCCACGAAATCGTGTTTTGTGAGCGAACAGATCGTGCCGATCGAATTGCCGCAGCGCAAAGGGCCGCCGACGGTGATCAAATTCGACGAATCACCGCGCGAGGATACATCGCTCGAAGCGCTCGGGAAACTGCGGCCTGCGTTCAAGAAAGAGGGCGGTACGGTGACGGCGGGAAACGCGCCGGGGACGAACGACGGCGCGGCGGCGGTGGTGGTGACGAGCGAACGGAACGCCTCGCGGCTGGGGAAAACTCCGATGGCGCGCATCGTCGCGCAGGCCGTAAGCGGCGTCGAGCCGAAATGGGTGATGATGGCGCCGGTGGACGCGGTGGAAAAGCTGCTGGCGAAAACCGGTTGGGACCGCGACAAGGATGTTGGTCTCTACGAACTGAACGAAGCGTTCGCCGTAGCGGCGATTGCGGTGACGCGCCAGCTGCGGCTCGATCCCGCGAAGGTGAATGTAAATGGCGGCGCCGTCGCGCTGGGCCATCCCATTGGCGCGTCGGGCGCGCGCGTACTGGTCACGCTGCTCTACGAACTCAAGCGGCGCAACCTGAAGCGCGGAATCGCCGCGCTCTGCCTCGGGGGCGGCAACGCCGTGGCGCTCGCCGTCGAGCGGTAGTTTGTCTTGCGCGACGAGCCGGCTGCGATGGACGAGGTTGCCGGATCCCAGGCGTGGATCGAGTGGCACGGACGGTGGCCTAGCTCTCACGACGGGGAGATCTTGGGTATCTCGCTGAACTGGAGCGGAAGTTCCCGCGTCTGAATCCAGACGTGAGAAATAACCGGGGAAGTTGACGCGAAGGGCTACTTCATTCCGGGGAAACGCGTCATTGTTTCGTTTTTTCTGGACGGGTTGACGGCTCTCGAGTCGAGGGACTTCAGCCCCCAAAATGTAATTTTCGGGCTCTCTGTCCAGAAGTCGGAACGAGGCCTGCTGTTACGGCTCAATCCATGTTATGGAATCGCAGCTTCGCTGGCGGCCGATGCGATTCGGGTCGCATTCGAACCGGGTAAGCCCGAGAGCAACGATCGCGCATGCCCATTCCTGCGCCCAGGTAGGTTAAGGTGTTCTGTCCCGACTGCAGAGCGGAATATCGGACTGGATTCGCGAAGTGCGCCGATTGCGGCACCGATTTGGTCGCGACACTTTCAGCACCGCCACGGGCCGCTGGTACGAACGTACCCAGGAATTCCGAAGGCATGGAGCTTCTGTGGTCCGGCGTGAGCGAGGCGCTGACCGATCAAATTGATGCGGCATTGGAAGCGGCGCAGATTTCCCACCAAATTACGGACCGGGCATTCGGGCTGCTTCCCAATCTCGAGCAAAGCGCCAATTTCATTTGGGTCGATTCGCGCGATCAGGCATCGGCCCGAGCCATCCTGGAGAGAGTTCTGGCCGGTGCGGGTGCGGCGGAGCAGGAGTCCGAACGTTATCCGCCGGACGGGCGCCGAATCAATCCTTTGGGATTTGGGCGAAAAACCTATCCTGCAAGCGAGGGTTACCGCACCGCACCATTTGAATCTGGTGGACTCGACGAGCCCGGCGAGCCGGTTCCCGACGACACGGTCGAGGATTTCGATCGAGATGACGCGACGCGGGAAGTGTGGCTCGGCGACGACCAGGAAATGGCGGAATATCTGAAACTCTGTCTCACCGGGGTCGGCATCGGTTGCGTTTTCAGCGAAGACGGCGGCAGGATTCGCGTCATGGTGCTGCCGGAAGCCGAAAAGCGGGCGCGGGCAATCGTGCGAGAAGTCATTGACGCTGAGCCGCCTCCATAGGCGGGGTGGTTTTAGCTTTCGCGCACCGTTTCGGCCGCGTCGCAACTGGTTACCCACCTGTTACGTCTCATTCAGCGACAAGGGGGTCGACGGAGGTTGCAAATGTTGCTGCGAGCCGCGGCGTTCCTTCTGGCCGTGTCAGCGATCGTCTTGACGCAGGCGCGGGCGCAAGGCACTCCCGGCTGTGGTGCGCCGAACGTTGAATTCGATGTCTCCGTTGACAAGAGCCGGCATGATATTCCGGCGCCGGGACCCGGAAAGGCGCTGGTGGTCTTTCTACAGGGGGATCTTGAAGGAGGAGGCCCCAAGACGCAGTTTGGCGTCGACGGAAACTGGGTAGGCGCGACCAGCCGCAAATCCTATTTCTACGTTTCCGTGGATCCAGGCGAGGTTCACGTCTGCTCCAAATTGCAGACGTCCATGGCGCCGGGAAACGGCAGCGCCGCGATCGTCGAGAGGGCGCTTCATTTCACGGCCGAAAGCGGCAAAACGTACTTCTTCGGTGTGTACCGCCTGCCGACGAACTATGTCCTTGATCGACTGGACCGCGATGAAGTGGCGATCTTGATGAGTTCTCTGGGATTCGCCACCTCGCACACGAAAAAGTGACCTTGCGGGGCGAATCTCCTTGGCCGCACTCCCCGATACTCAACCGGGCCGAAAGCCCACTTTATGTCTCTCCGCTGGTTCGAAGGGCTGAAACCCCACGCTTTCACCTGACAGATGTGTTGCGCCGGCTAGAGACGCGAGCCCAGGAACAGGCCGCCGCAGATGGCCACTGCGTCTTCGATGAGGGCAATCGGCCAGTCGGGTGAGTGCAGGGCTTTCACCACGCCGGTGCGGACGTAGTAGCCGCCGAAGGTGCCGATCAGCGCACCAATCGCTCCCAGCAACGCTCCTATCCAAAGCGAGCCGCCGGTCCCCACGCTGAGCGTGGCCGCGGCGAACGCGCCCATGACCATGCGAATTACGATGGAGGGCGGCGCGGTGCGGGGCGGAGTCTTCGGCAGCTTGTCGTTCACGATTTCGCCGACGGCCGCCAGCGTGAAGATTGCCGCCGTGATGATCGAGCTCACCCAGGAAAGGTGCGAGCCGGCGAGCTGAATCCAGCCGAGATGCGCTGCCCACGAGACGGTGGCCGGCGCGGTGAGCGCACGAAGGCCGGCGATCACGCCGATGCCCAGCGCCATTGCGAGTACGAGATTCGAACCCATGGGGATTTCCTCCGAGCCGGCGGAATCCTAGATCCATGCACGGGAGGTGCCGGGTGAGGCGGGAGTATAACCGAATACGAGCAAAACGGTGTAAACACTGATTCAAAAATCTTCCGCGCCGAGCTCCACTTTCATTGCCTTGCCGGCTTCGATATGATTTGCCCCATGGCAATTGACACGATCAAAACGGTAGCTGTGCTTGGCGCGGGGACGATGGGCAACGGCGTAGCGCACGTGTTTGCGCGCTCGGGCTATACCGTGATCCTGCGGGACGTGGAGCAGCGGTTTCTGGATCGCGCGCTCGAGACGATTTCGAAAAATCTGGACCGCGAGGTAAAGAAAGAACGGATCACGCAGGTCGAAAAGGCGGAAACACTGGAGCGATTGAAACCTACGACCGAGATGGCCGCGCTGGCCTCCGCTGATTTCGCTGTGGAAGCCGTGCCGGAACAGCTTGACTTGAAGGTCCGCGTGTTGAAAGAGGCCGATGCCGTGCTGCGGCCGGGCGTGATCCTGGCGAGCAACACGTCATCGATTTCGATCTCGAAGCTCGCCGCGGAAACGGGACGTGCGGAAGAATTTATCGGCATGCATTTTTTCAACCCCGTACCGGTGATGGCGCTGGTTGAGGTGATCCGCGGGCGAGCCACGGGCAACGACACGTTTGCGACCACGATGGAGCTGTGCCAAAGGCTTGGAAAGAAACCGGTAGGCGTGAACGACGCCCCGGGGTTCGTCTCCAACCGCGTGCTGATGCCCATGATCAACGAAGCCGCGTACGCGGTCATGGAGGGAGTGGCGACACCGGAAGCGGTGGATGCGGTGATGAAGCTGGGCATGAATCATCCGATGGGCCCGCTCGAGCTGGCCGACTTGATCGGACTCGACGTTTGCGTCGATATTATGGAAGTGCTGCATCGCGGCTTGGGGAACGACAAATACGCGGCGTGCCCGCTGCTGAAGCAGCACGTCGCCGGCGGGCGCCTGGGCAGGAAATCCGGCCGGGGATTTTACACGTATTGACCTTCTGGAATTGCCATGGCACGTTCAAACGCACGCGACCGTTGTGCGCATCCTATACTATCGCCAGCAATCATCCGGCCTGAGTCGATCTGAATGGGGAGGTCCCGCATGGGAAAACTCGCATGCTTCGGCGCGATCGTCTGTGTTCTGACTGTGTCCGCGGTGCGGGGACAGGAACCTGCAAAACGGCTCTCCAACCAGGACGTGCTCGAGATGGTCAAGCAGGGTCTTTCCGACGACGTGATCGTCGCCAAGATTCGCGCGGTCGGTGCGGCTGGCGAGGGTTCGGCGGCGTTCGACACCAGCGTGGACGGGCTGAAGGCGCTGAAGGACGGCAACGTTTCCGATCTGGTGATCAAAGTGATGATCAATCCCACGCCGCCGCCCGCGCCCGTGGTGGCCGCCGTCGCGCCGATGTCGACCGACCCGAACCTGCCCCCGCCGGAAGTCGGCGTGTATTGGAAAGATGGCTCGAATTTCAGTCTGATTCAGGGCCGTGCGCTCGATCAAACGAAGGTCGGCGGACGCGCCGGCAGCTATTTCACCGATGGCATGCGCAATCAGCACTGGGACGCCTATGTGGACGGTCCGCATTCGAGCAACATTGTGAAGGAACGGCGGCCGTCGTTTTACCTCTACGTGCCGGACGGATCCGACGCGCTCGATTACGTGCTGATCAGCATGAATGAGAAAGGCAATCGGCGCGAATTTCAGATTGGATCGTTCGGCGGAGTGACGGGCGGGAAGTCGGGCGTGAAGAAGGATAAAGTGATCGATTTCACGGCTGTGCACGTCGGCATCCGCACGTACAAGGTTTCGCTGCTGCAGGATTTGAAGCCCGGCGAATACGCCTTCTTCATGGGGACGGGCACATCGGAGACGATGTCAGGCGCGCACGGCGGGAACCGCTCCGGTGGCGCAGCGACGGGCCGTCTCTACGATTTCAGCATCCCGGAGTAAATCCAGCGGCAGAATGAGACTGCGGCTTAGGTGTTCGGGATCCTTCTCATCGTCATCATTGTCCGGAACGCAGAGGCAGCAAGCGCATGCCTGGTTTGAGAAGCCGCCGGGGTTCAGCCGGCCAGGGACTCACTCCGCTCCGGCCACGCTGCTTCGAAACATTCGACTGGACTTCGCATTCGCAACGGCCGAGACTCTTTGTAGTTGCATCCCGTCCTGAATCGCCCCTTGAGGAGCGTTCTATTCGCAGGCCTTTTACCGGTGAAGTGCGCCGAAATTTGGCCGAAGCAAATTGAGGAGGCTACGAAAATGACTCTGCGTTTAGGTCTGTTGTGTTTGACCGCGTTTCTGTGGTTGCCCTCGGTGTCGTTGGCTCAGCAAAACGTACCCTGCGCGTCCGATTCCGGCGGCCACCGCGTCTATTGCGCGGCGGACACGCGCGGCGGCGTGGTGCTCGTCCGGCCGCGTGCTCAGGGATTGCGTTGCCGGCAGGGAATCGACTGGGGATTTGACGCGAGCGGCGTCTGGGTGGAGCACGGTTGTGCCGCGGAGTTTCAGGTCAAGCCGTACCAGGGCGGGCCGTGGTGGTGGGACTCCGGCCGAGGCCATCATCCGGAACCTTGGCGCGGCGTCGGCGCATGCTTTTATCGCAATGTCGGTTACGACGGTCCGTATTTCTGTCTTTCGCGCGGCGAACGCATCGACCACATGCCGTTGGGCTTTGACAATGCGATTTCTTCAATCCAGGTGGTGCGGGCCGAGCACGTGGTTATCTTTTCGAAGGACAATTTCGGCGGATACGGCGGTGCGGTGCATGATGACGTTCCGAATCTGAAGCACTGGCGCATCCGTGAGACGAACAAGTCGTGGAACAACCGCATTTCGTCGATCCGCGTCGACTAGGGCGCCGGCAGTCCGGCCGGTCCCTGTCGACCGACCGGGAGGCGCCTGCCGCGTACCCCCAAAAGACCTTTTGCTTTTTCTTCGCCTTGTGCTAATCTGCCGCCCGGAAAGCATTCCGGGCCGGCCCGTGGCCGATTTGGTAGAATCGGGCCGCTCGCCGCAGGCGAGATCTAAACGAAAGCCCTAATGAGGTGCACATGAACGACGAGAAAACTAAAAATCTGGACCTGGCCATCGCGCAAATTGAGAAGTCGTACGGCAAAGGCTCGATCATGCGTTTGGGGAACCGCGACGTGCTGGTTCCCGTCAGCGTTATTCCCACCGGCTCGATTTCGATCGACGCGGCCCTAGGCGTGGGCGGTTTCCCGCGCGGCCGCGTGATTGAGGTATACGGACCTGAATCGGGCGGCAAGACTACGCTGACCCTGCACGTGATCGCCGAAGCGCAAAAGATTGGCGGCATCGCGGCCTTCATCGACGCCGAACACGCGCTCGATCCCACCTACGCACGGAAGCTGGGAGTGGACGTGGATAACCTGCTGGTCTCGCAGCCGGACAACGGAGAACAGGCGCTTGAAATCGCCGAAGCGCTGATTCGCTCGGGGGGCGTGGATGTGGTGGTGGTGGACTCGGTCGCGGCGCTGGTGCCCAAGGCTGAGCTTGAAGGCGACATGGGCGATCCGCAGATGGGATTGCAGGCGCGGCTGATGTCACAGGCGCTGCGCAAGCTGACGGCGATCGTTTCCAAGTCGCGCACCTGCCTGATCTTCATCAACCAGATCCGCGAGAAGATCGGCGTGATGTTCGGCAATCCGGAAACGACCACGGGCGGCCGGGCGCTGAAATTCTATTCGTCGATTCGCGTGGATATTCGCCGGATTCAATCGATCAAGGACGGCGATCGCGTGGTCGGCTCGCGCACGCGTGCCAAGGTGGTGAAAAACAAAGTGGCCGCGCCGTTCCGCGAAGCCGAATTCGACATCATCTACGGCGAAGGAGTTTCGCGAGAAGGCGATCTGCTCGATACGGGCGTCGCGAAAAACCTGCTGGAAAAATCCGGCACGTGGATTTCCTACAAGGGCGAGCGCTTGGGGCAGGGGCGCGAAAATGCGCGCCTTTTCTTGCGCGAGCATACCGACATCCGCGACAAAATTGAACACGAGCTGCGCAAGGCTCTCGGCCTTGCGGCCGAGGATCCGAAAAAGGCGGCTGCCGCAGCCGCGGAAGCTGAAAAACCGGCTGCCAAGGCTGCTGCTGCGGGCGGCCACGCCGGCCAGGCGCGGGC
>JBAVUW010000179.1:0-4127 GCA_049696975.1 Candidatus Acidiferrales bacterium
GCCCGCGACACTAGTGGCATCAAAATCTGCATCCGCGGTCGCGACGCCGGCTCATGCCAAGACTCACGAGAAACCGGCCACGCCGACCGTGGTTGCCGAACCCGTGCCTCCGAAGAAAACTCCGGCGAAGACAGCGCCTGCCACGACCCAGACGGCGAAATCAACGATCACCGCGCCGCCATCGGCAACGGCCGCCATCCTGTTGCCCGCGAAGGCCGACTTGACTACGGCGGGAGTGGCGATGATGCCGGCCACCGCGAACGCGTCGCCCAAGGCGGATCTGGACATCCACGAGGCCGAGCACGATCCGGATCTCGAAGAATATCCCGACGCGAAACCCGAAAACGAGAGCGCCGATCCTGCATGCCAGCTTTTCTTCTCGGCGTATGGACTGGCGCCGGCGCAGTACAAGTGGATGGTGGAAAATCGCAAGAAACAGTATGCGAACATCTGCCCGGCTCCGGATCTGGCGCACGTCGATTTCGTGATTTTATTCGCCCACGATTCTGATACGTACAACTCGGCGATGCCCGTTCCGGTGCGCACGGATCGAAACGGGTTTTCCGATTTCAGTCCGCTGACGACCGTGGACACGGCGCTGCAGTCGATGTCGGAGCTGGATAAGGCGCGTTACGAATTCGTCTGGGTGTTCCACACGAAGCGCGGAACGTTTGACCCGTCGAAGTTTTCGGCGCGGCGGCGTCCACTGTTTACGACGGATGCGAAAGGTTCGCATGCCGCGGGGCGCGCGGTAGAGGACGCGTTTCAGTTTATCGATGGGCAGGGAACGCCGGACCGGTAGCCCGCGCGCGGAGAGCAGCAGAATTCAGCGAAGGCTAGCGAGATCGAATGCCTCGGTAACGTTATTTCCGTCCGGTGCGAGGACTTCGACCGTAGCGGGCGCATCGGAATCGATATCGTCTGCGTTGTACTCCGCCGTCACATACACGCCTGCAACGTTGGGCCCGGAATCGTCGGTCGAGACCATGCTCTCGGTCCACGTTCGCTTGATCGGAATCTCTTTGTCGTGCTGCTCGAGCTGGATGTCGTAATTCGTTTGATAGCGCGCCGTATAGGTGCTCGGAATTCCATAATAAATTTCGACGCGGACGCGGCATAGACCCGGCTTGCCGAGGAACTCCTGCTCCGCATCGGGTGCGTGATAGCTCGAGAAAGCCGAAGCCAGCGAGATGCGTTCCGCGACGATGTAATACGGGGTCTCAAAGCGTATCGATGCAATGTACTGCCCCGATTTGGCAATCGGATAGTGTTTTGCATATTTGTCAAAGAACAGGACGCGTTTTTCGGGATCACCCGATCCCAGGAAATAGGCCTCGCGAATGGCTTCCGAAGAGAGCGGGTAATCGAGTGCGCTGACAGGCGGGGCGACGGAAATCGCAGCCAGAAGAACCGAGAAGCACGACCGCAGGATCGTCGTCGTGTTCATAGCACGCTCCAATCTTAACGTATAAGACGGAGCACCGTAACTGCGGGGTACATTCGCCCCTCAACGGATGATGCTGCCGAGGAAGGGGTAATGGTCTGCGGCGGCCATGAAGAAAAGCATGGGGAACGACATCCAGAAGCCGGTGCGTGAGGCCAGGAAAGCCCAGCGGGAGAAGTGCGCGGCCTCGGGCGGCACCGCGGCGCCTTGCTCGGCGGCTGCGCGCATCCAGCGGATGAGCCTTTTTTGCGCGCGCCAGATGATGCCCCAGGCGTTGAGCAGCATCAGCAGTCCCATTCCGCCACCCACCGCAATGGAAAGATGCGCGTTCGAGGATTGCGGATTTGCGTTCAGCACGAGGGTGAGCCATGAGGCGGCGATGCCGATTGCGCTGATGGCGATGGCGCGGACCCAGGCGTTGTCCAGGATTCCTTTGTGCGGCAGCTGAAACGGATAGATCAGCGCGAACGCGACGATCCATACCAGCAGCCATTCACCGAACCATTTCAACGCGAGTGAGGAGTCTAGGGCGTTGTGCGCATCGGCAGCGAGAATCATCCAGAAATATCGCAGGCCCGCTACGACCGTCACGAGCGCGGACCAGCGAAACCACCACATGGCCCGCGACATCAGCGCCGGATAGATTTTCGCGCGCACGGGTGGCTCGAGGAGCTTGAAAGCGGGCGTCGCGGCGAGATTATTGAAATAGAGCGTGCCGATCCAGACGATCCCGGCCACGATGTGCAGCCAGCGCAGAGCAATCTGTTCCGTGGCTGCCGGGCTTTGCGGAAAGGCGACCTGGGGCGCTGCGGCCAATGCGATCAACTCCTGAATGAAAGGCATATTCGGCGCCTCCAGCTGCGCGACATGGCGCGCACCAGCCGGATACTATCGCAAAATCCCAGGAGCTTGTGTTATAGACTTGCGCGCTCCAGCGGCGACGGCTTGCCCTCGAGGGGCCGTCGGCGCGAGAAAACCATATGGCGAAAATATACGCGGGCACGTCTGGATGGGCGTATGCGAGCTGGAAACCCGATTTCTATCCGGCCAGGCTTGCGGCCGCAAAGTTTCTCGCCTATTACGGCACGCGGCTCAATTCCGTCGAACTGAACTACACATTTCGCCGTGCGGTCACAAGAAAGCTCCTCGCCGGATGGATCGCGGCGACGCCCGCAGAATTCAAATTCGCCGTCAAAGCGACACAATCGATCACACATATCCAGCGGCTGCGGCGCGTGGGCGCGGCGACATCGAAATTCATCGCTTCTCTGGAACTGCTGCGCGCGGCCGGAAAGCTCGGACCGGTGCTGTTTCAACTGCCGCCGAATCTGAAATGCGATTTGGCGCTGCTGGACGAGTTTCTGGCGGAATTGCCGAGGGGCACGCACGTGGCCATGGAATTCCGGCACGCATCGTGGTTTACGGACGACGTGTATGACCGCCTTGGCCGCGCGAACGTGGCGCTGTGCGAAGCGGAAAGCGACAAGCTGAAGACTCCCGAGATTGCGACCGCGAACTTCCGATATTTCCGGCTGCGAATGGCCGGTTACTCCGCGGGCGCGCGCAAGACGATTTCGAGAAGAGTCACGAACGCAGCCTACAACGGCGATGTGTTCGTCTATTTCAAGCACGAAGACACGCCTCGCGGCGCGCTGTACGCGGAGAATCTGCTCAAGGCCGCGAAATAAGAAAGCTGGCCGAGCGCACCGACCGTTGACCCATGGCCGCAGACGCGACGACCGTTCTGCCGGTAGGAAACGACGACGCGCTGACCGTCTGCGTCATCAGCCTGACTTCCGCGATGCTGGCGGACGTCCGGCAGGATGGTCTGACGCCCACCTACTCACGATTGCCCCTGACAGGCGTAAAGCGGGTGATCTTTGATCGGGTCCTAGGGTCGCGTGGCGCAGATACGCTTTGCTCTAAGAGAGATCGTTCCAACGATGCTTGAGTTGGTGCCCAAGAGAGGACTCGAACCTCCACTCCCTTGCGAGAACTAGCTCCTGAAGCTAGCGCGTCTGCCAATTCCGCCACTTGGGCATTTCGTGCGGCAAAGCGAGGCGAAACCATATTGCCGCGCGGCCCCTGGTTTGTCAACGAAGCACGCCGGGGCGAAGTACCATTGACCCGAGGGTGGGCGCACCGTAGAGTTGTTTTGCGGTCGCGAGCGAGAGGAGGGCAACCATGGCAACTGCCCGCGCGATGCTGGAGCGCCGCCGGTCGAGCCGCGTTCACATCCGCATCCCTGTTACAGTCCGATCCCCTGAGATGAATGGCGAGGCGCGCGATGCATCCGCCGAAGCGATTTCCGTCAGTCGCACCGGCGCACTCCTGCGCTTGGCGTTCTTGCCGGAGATCGGGTCCCGCATTGAGGTTCTGCACGGGCTTTCGCAGGAGAGGCGTGAATTTCGCGTGATTGCCGTGCGCGAACGCAAGGATCACGGACCCTTCGAGTTGGGGGTTGAGATTCTCCATCCCGGCCGGAATTTTTGGGGCGTTTCGTTTCCCGACGAGCGCCGCTAAGGGATTGCTACCCGGCGATCCCCCGGTCGCCCGACCTGTCGAGCCATTTAAGAATGTAACCGTAGCGATGGTCATCGAGACATTTGCAATGTAACCGTAGATTCGCCGTCGCCGCCGTGGCTGTGGGAAAGTGGAAATCGCTTTCTGATTTCCAAGCTCG
>JBAVUW010000180.1:0-16143 GCA_049696975.1 Candidatus Acidiferrales bacterium
GCCCGCCCGGCCCGCGGACCGCCTGGGCCGGGTCCGCCGTTTTGGTCGCGACGCGTGCGCATCAGATCGCGAAGCTTGGTGCGTTGGTCAGGAGTCAGCGCCTCGCGTGAATTCAGCCGGAATGAGACGGCGGACTTCTCCAGGGCCAGCCGTGCCGTGCTGATGTCCGTCAGCTTGGCGTCAATCGCGGCGCGGTCCGGTTTGTCGGTGGACATCAAATCGCGCAAGTCGATCTGCTTTACCTCGAGATCAGCGCGGCCGCGGATTTCAGTCTTGCGGAAATCGGATTCCTGCTGCCGTATTTTGGCAGCCTGATCGGCGGTCACCCCAATCTTATCGCGGATTTCGGGATTGCTCAGCAAGCGACCGAGCATCATTTCGCGGCCTTGCATGCCGCCGCGCTCCCGCATGCCCATTCCTCGCTCGCGGACAAACCCATTACCGCCGCGACGACCCCACTCCCGGCCGTCACGTCCGCGGCCCCAATTGCCGCCGTCGCGTCCCGGACCGCCGCGATGCATTCCGCCACCGGGTCCGCCCGCATCGGGTGCGGCCGGGGGATCGTCCGGGGGATTCCCCTGTGTGAACGCAGGGGCACAGCTGAGCGCTAGCGCCAAAGCGGCCAGCGCAAGTTTTGAATGGGATGGCACGTGTATGTCCTCCGACTTCAAACTGTTTTTCTCGATCGTTCCTACAAGATTCCGCAGGAAGTGAGAAAAAGTTCCAAGTCTTTTACCCGCCGCGATCGCATCCGCACTGGTTCGGCGAATCGCGCCGGGCTGGGATCGGCGAGCCTTGCGGCTATTCGAGGCTGCGGCGGATGGCCTGCTCGAATTCGGCGAAGTAGCGGCCGATAACGGTGAGATCGAATCGGGCGAGAATTTGCTCTTTGGGCTCCCGGGTGAGCAGGAATTCGAACGCGCGCCGGACGAGCTCGACGGGCTCCACTTTCTTGCCGGAGATTCGCTGGTAATCGGATGCATTCATGGTCACCACGTGCTCGGTCTGTGTCTTTCCTTCGCTGACACGAACGCGAAATTGATCCGGCGCGCTTTGTTCGACGTCGATTTTCGCTCTCACTCGGAACTCCCTCGCCAAGCGTTGCGCTGCCTCAGGCGCTGGTCAAGCTGTAAAGCAAAATTCCGAGAACCAAGAGGGTGATGGCCGTGTACAGCCAGTCGCGCTCCGAAATATAGGCGATCACCGAAAACGCCACGCGGGCCACGGGCGTAGCGATCAGGATCAGCAGCCCGAACTGGATCAGTCCGCGTGCATGACGGCTGGCAGCATCGGCGGCGATCGCGTGTAGGAAGCGGAGGTCGCCTGGCTCTCCGCGAAAAATTCGAAAGTCCGGCCGCACATCCCCGAATTGTGCGAGGTAGAGGCTGCCGCCGGCCAGAACGACCACCGCGGCAAGAATTACGCCGCCCCGCAGCATCCCCCCGATCAGGCTCTCAAACCGCTTTTCGCTGATTCCATGAGCGACCGCCATTTAGATATGTCCCCGGAGACCCTTGAATATCATTTCGACGGCAACGGCCGCGATCGCCACACCGAATACCGTCCGAAGCGTGCGAACCTTCGCGCCCGGCAGAATTCGCGCCCCGAGCAAAGCTCCCAGGAGAACGCCGAGCATTACCGGCATCGCCAGACCCGGGTCGATGTATCCGCGATGAAGATATATACCCGCGCTGGCCGCCGCGGTGACCCCGATCATGAAATTGCTCGTCGTCGTCGACACTTTGAAAGGAATGCTCATCGCACGGTCCATCGCCAGCACTTTCACGGCTCCCGAACCGATGCCAAGCAAGCCCGAGAGCGTGCCCGCCACATACATCAGCGCGAATCCGAGGGGAACACGGTGAACGTGGTAGGCGACCAGCTTTCCGTCGGCGGGATAGGCGCCGTCGAGCTTCAATCGATGTGCCATCCCGTCGGTCCGCTCGTGAATCGGAACCCCGGCTTCCGGCCTGATGGAAGTCCAGGCGGAGTACAGGAGCACCACGCCGAACACGATCGCGATGGCCGCGGTTGGTGTTCGGGTAGCGAGAAACGCCCCGCACAGCGCTCCGATCGTGGTGGCCACTTCCAGGAACATCCCCACGCGAATATTCGAAAAACCCTCTCTTAGGTACGCGGCGGCAGCACCGGAAGAAGTTGCAATCACAGAGACCAGCGACGCTCCGATTGCGTAGCGGATATCCACATGAAAGACAAGCGTCAGCAGCGGCACGATAATCACACCGCCGCCGAGCCCGGTGAGCGAGCCGAGCAAACCGGCCAAGAAGGAACCGCCCGCGATCAGCAGTGTGAATTCGAGCAGGCCAAACACGATCAGATCGCGTCCAGCGCCCGCTCGAAATCGGCCAACAGGTCGCGCCAGTGCTCGATGCCCACCGAAATGCGGACCAGGCCGTCGGTGATCCCCGCCTGAGCAAATTCTTCCTCGGTGAAGCCTGAGTGCGTGGTCGATTTCGGATGGCACGCCAGCGTTTCGACACCGCCGAGCGAAACGGCGTTCATCGCGATTTCAAGGTGGCGCAGAAAATCGAACGCCGCGGGTTTTCCGCCGGCAAGGTCGATTGAGAACATCGCGCCGGGCTGGTCGCACTGCGTCGCGAAAATTCTTTGCTGTTCGGCATCCGTGAAAAGCGTGGGGTAGTACACACGACTGATCTTGTGATGCCCGGTAAGCTGTTCGGCAATGTGTTGTGCATTCTTGCTCGCGCGCGTCATGCGCAGGCCGACGGTCGGCAGCCGACCCGTGAGCAGCCAGCATTCGTCCGGCTGCAGGATCGTGCCGAACATGCTACGGCTGCGGGCGATTGTGCTCGTCAGGCTCGCGTCGCGCGCCAGAACGATGCCCGCCAGCATGTCGCTGAATCCGGAAAGGTATTTCGTGCCGGAATAAACCACCAGATCAGCACCCAAAGACAGGGGATGCTGGAACGTAGGGCCGAGCATCGTGTTGTCGACCATTACAATCGGACGAGGCGCGCCGGGCGCCACTTTCAATTCCGACACGGCGGCAGTCACCTCACGGATGTCCGTCATGGTTAGCGTGGGATTCGCGGGAGTCTCAAGCAATACCGCGCCCAGATTTTCCGCGCGGGCGATGGCCGAAACCAGCAAATCGCGTCGCCCGGCCAGGACCGGAATGCCGGTGATGCCCCACACCGAGAGATGGTCCTCGACGAAGTGCTGCGTGCCACCATAAATCGGGATGGTGTACACGACGGATTGGCACGGCCGCAGCAGCGAGAGAATCGAAGTCATGATCGCGGCCATCCCGCAATTGAACGCGAGCGCGGAGGTGGCGCCGGCCTCGAGCGCCACGACCTGAGCTTCGAGAATCTCCGCGTTGGGGTGGCTGAAACGCGAGTAGATCAGATCGCCCGATTCGCCTTCCTTCAATCGGACGCGGCCGCTGGTGATGTCGAAGGCATGCTCGGCGGCCTCGGGACTTTCGAAAGCGTAGGTCGAGCTGCGGAAAACGGCCGGGCGCGCCGAACCTACGGAGAGAGCCGGGTCAAACCCTTGCGTCAGGACTTTGGTGGTCGCGCGAAGCGGGTGGGGCACGCGGCGATCGCGATCACGGTCTTCGGGCTGGTCGGGGCTCATGGCGGCGTCTCCTGGTGGTCCACAGGGTGCTGGGGGAATGCAAGATCGGGGTTTGGGTCGGTTGAACGTATCCTCGGAGCCCCCCGTTCGTGGTCGAGTGGAAAGGCACCATCTCGGATTGAACGTCGGCGGCCTTGTCGCGCGCTCCCGGCGCACGCCGCGCGGCCAAATCCCGCCGGGGCGACGCTGTGTTCACCCGTCCGAATCGACTGGCTAGGTTCGTTTGCATACCTTGGCGTCCAGACTAACAGTGGGCGTGAAGGTGTCAAGCGGCTGCGGCGATGGGCTTTTGAAGGGCCGTGGCCTGCTCCGTGAAAAATGCACCTATATCAAACTGCCGGTTGGGCACCCTTATATACATTCCAACTTTACCCGGAGGTGTGCTGTGAAGAAACTCATACCGGCGATGATGGTTCTGGCTCTCTCGGCATCGGCGGCGGTGGCCAAAGACTCACCGAGCTATGACAAGGGCACGCTGCTGTCGATGGATTCCTCGATGTGCGGCACGGCGGAGAAGGGAAGCAAGACCGTCGCGGGCGAGCTGTTGGGGACAAACGGTGAGCACAAGAATACCCAGCAGGTGCTTTGCCAGGAATACTTGCTGCAGGGCGACCGGATTATCTATCGCATCCGTCCCGTGGACGCCAAGCACCCGATCCTGCTGCCCGTCGGCGATTCTGTTCAGTACCGGGTCCGCAAGGATAAGATGTACGTCCTCCATCGCGAGGATGATAAGAAGGAGCGCCAGTATTCGGTCATCTCCATGCGCGTGCGCGACGACGTTAAAGACTCGCGGAATGTCGAGGCCAAGACCATCGAGGCGAAGAACACCCAGTAAATCGACACGTACGGACCGGCTCCCCGCTCAAGCGGAGCCGGTTCGTCAGGATTTTTTCGCGGGAACCTTGGCGCCTTTTTTCCGGGCTTCCGAAAGACCGATCGCGATGGCTTGCTTGCGGCTGGTGACGCGCCCACCTTTGCCGCTCTTGCCAGAGCGAAGCGTCCCGCGTTTTTCTCGATGCATCGCACTCTTCACGCTCTTTGCCGCAGCCTTTCCGTATCGCGCCATGTGTTTTCTCCTCGTCGCTGAATCGATTGCGAATTCCGTCAGACCCAGGCGATACTGCTTCCGCGCTCAGCGAAACGGAATACACCAAATCTCGCATTCGGGCGGCGTGCGCGTTGTAGGCGACGCCTCCGCCGCAGGTTCCTGGGCCCGGCAGGAGTATAATCGGGGAAAGGCGGACCAAGGCATTGAGCGTGAAGATCGCCGACAAACCGCGACAACTCTCTGAAGCGCGCTGGTGGGAGCCCGAGCCGAACGGCAAAGTGCACTGTTATTTGTGTCCGCGGCACTGCCACATCGGCCAGGGGCAAGCCGGTTTCTGTTTCATTCGCGCGAACGAAGGCGGGAAACTCTACAGTCTGGGCTACGCCCACCCGGCCGCGCTGCAGATCGATCCGATCGAGAAAAAACCCCTGAATCATTTTCTGCCCGGGACGCGCGTGTTTTCCATGGGAACGGCCGGGTGCAACATGGGCTGCTTTTTCTGCCAGAACTGGGATATTTCGAAGTCGCGGTCCGATCAGGTTCATTCGACCTACGTGCCGCCGGAGGACGTGGTCCGTCTGGCGATTGGCAACGGGTGCCCTTCGATCGCTTTCACCTACAACGAACCGACCATCTGGGGCGAGTATGTAATCGACATCTGTCAGGCGGCGAAGGAAGCGGGTATCAAAACGGTGATGGTTTCAAACGGCTACGTGACCCGAGAAGCCTTTCACGATATCTACGATCACATCGACGCCGCGAATATCGACCTGAAAGCGTTTACGGAGAACTTCTATGGTCGTGTGACGCTGACGCATCTCGAACCGGTGCTGGAAACGCTGCAATGGTTGAAGGGCGAGACCCGGGTGTGGTTTGAAATCACCAACTTGATTATTCCCACGCTCAATGATGCGCCGTCTGAAACCCGCGCGCTCGCCGAATGGATTCTCGAGCATCTCGGGCCGGACGTGCCGCTGCATTTCACCGCGTTTCATCCGGATTTCAAGCTGCGCGATAAGCTGCGCACGCCGCCGGAGGCACTGCACGCGGCTCGGGCCTCCGCGCTCGACGTCGGTCTGCATTACGTTTATGAGGGCAACATCGGTGGTGACGGCGCGCACACATACTGCCCGTCGTGCCGGACGCTGCTTGTCCGACGCTCGTGGCATGACGTGCAGGAAAATCGTTTGGCGAAGGGCCGCTGTTCGAAGTGCGGTCTGGCGATTGCGGGCCGGTGGACGAGTGACACCGCAGCAGCAGCCCCACGCATAGCGCGCGACGCGCAATCGGCGGCGGACGAACGTTACGGGGAGCTGAATCTCTAATGGCCCTGGTCGCGGCAGCTTCGTTTCTGACCGAGCAGCAATACGCGGAATACACAGCGGAGCAGCACGCCGTTTGGGCCGAGCTTGTCAGTCGCCGCCGGCCGCAGATCGAGGCGTATGCCTGCCGCGCATATCTAGACGGCTCCAGGATCATCGGCCTCCAGGACGACCGCCTGCCGAATCTGTCCGCCATTTCCGAGCGCTTGAGGCCGCGGACGGGCTGGAGCACCACCCCTGTGAGCGGGTTTCTGCCGAGCGACGCGTTTTTCGAAATGCTGGACGCGCGCATGTTCCCGACAACCACCTGGCTGCGCAGCAGGGAATCGCTGGGCTACACGCCGGAGCCCGATATTTTTCACGACGTGTTCGGCCACGTGCCCATGCATGCGCATCCGGTGTTCGCCGATTTTCTGCAGCACTATGGCAGCGTCTGTGCGCGCATCGAGGATAAGGAAACGCTCGAGCGCCTCGGGCGGCTTTTTTGGTACACGGTCGAATTTGGGCTGATTCGCGAAGGCGGCAAGATCAAGGTTTACGGCAGCGGTGTGATCAGTTCGCAGAACGAATGCACCAACGTCATCGAAGGCGGCTGCGAAGTGCGCGATTTCAGCCTCGACGAAGTCCTGGCGACACCGGTGGTGGTCGACCAGATTCATCATCGTCTTTTCGCCATCGAAAGCTTCGATCAGATTTACCAGGCCATGCGCGAGGCCGAAACCCGAATCCTGGCCCAGCGCTAGCGGCCGGAAATCGTTTCGGCGCAAAGCGGATGCGAACCCCCTCGGCCAGTGCGACCCGACAGGCGAGCCCGAATCGCCCAATTCCGGGACTTCAAGCGGTTCTGATTTCATTGAACCGAACGATCAGGCCGGGTGTCTCGCCGCCCCATAGCCGCGCCGCGGAAAATCTCACGAAATCGCGATTTCAAGGTTTCAGAGGATCGTCGAAGCGGCTCAGCTCGACGCCGCTGCCGACCGGCAGCAGCAGGGAATCGATCTTCGGTTTCGAACGCACCCGCCTGCGATATTCCAGGGCACTGTCACGGTAGACATCGGGGTAAATCATGTTGTCGGCGGCGATGAACGCGCCGGGTGCGAGCTTGGGATAAAACAATTCGAGGCAGGGAGCGTAGAGTTCCTTCCACAAGTCGACGAGCACGAAATCGAACGGGCCTTCGAGCGTAGCCAGGATTTCGAGCGCGTCTCCGAGCTGGAACTCCACAAAGCCTGTGAGCCCGGCTCGGGCGATCCGCTCCTTTGCGTAGGCCTGCTTGTAGTCTGCCTTGTCGAGCGAGATGAGCTTGCCACCGTTGGCGCGCGCGGCTTCCGCCAGCCATACGGTTGAGTAGCCATAGGATGTGCCAAGCTCTACGATCGTCTTCGCCTGATTGCTTTTGGCCAGTATGTTGAGCAGCTGGCCGGTCGCGGAACCCACCGAAATCAGGAATTCATCGCGCTGATCGAGCCATTTTTCCCGACCGTCCTGCAACTGGCGCTTGTGTTCCTCGGCACCACGCTTTTCGTATTCGGCCAGCACTTCCAGAATTGCCGCGTCCATCGACCGCACACACCTCGCTTTGGAATTGGCGACGGCACATGATAACGCCGAAACAGGTGAAAGTTCAGTTAGGCGTTGGTGCCGCCGTCCACGGTAAGACTCGCGCCGGTGATGTAGGATGCCTCCGGACTGGCCACGAACGCGACCAATGCGGCGACCTCGTCGACACGTCCGTAGCGGTTGAGCGCTGTGGCGGCCTTCTGGGGTACTGACCAATCGCCCGCCGCGGGATTGAGTTCCGTGTCGATAGGCCCGGGCTGGATGTTGTTGACCGTGATACCGCGGCTGCCCAGCTCTCTGGACAACCCCTGCGTAAACATCTTGACGGCTCCCTTCGTGGCCGAGTAGGGCACCAGGCCGGGTGTCATGACACGCTCGCCCACGCAGGAGCCGATGTTGATGATCCGGCCGCCGGTCCTCATGTGCTTTAGGGCGGCGTGTGTGGCGTACAGGGTGCCTCGGACGTTGACATCGATCACGTGGTCCAGTTCCGCGATCGTGGTTTCTTCAAACGTCTTGGGTATCGCGGTGCCGACATTGTTCACCAGTACATCGAGGCCGCCGAAGGTTGCCAATGTTTTTTCGACCGCGGCTTTGGCCGCGCTGGCATCGACGGCATCAGCCTGAATCGCGATGGCTCTTCCACCGGCGCGTTCGATTTTCCTGACGACCGACGCCGCGGCGTCCGCCCCCTTCGTGTACGTGACGGCGATGTTCGCTCCGTCGGCGGCCAGACGCTCGGCGATGGCAGCGCCAATGCCGCGGGAACCCCCGGTAATGAGTGCAACCTTTCCTTCGAGCTTCTTAGCCATCGCTCACTTCCTCCTGGCCCGACCTGATTGAGGGGCGCAACGATGGAATCAGATGCTGCAGCTCCCCCAGAGGCTCTGCCCGGCGGCCAACGGATGGGTGAACTCGGTCGATATCTTTTGGGCCGAGCGCTACGAAGGACGCGACTCGAACTCGCGGGCGCTGTTTGGAGTGCGGGTGCGGAGGCCCTGGGGACCATAGAGTGGGCAAGCTTCGCGAGCGCAAACCCGCTTCCCCTGGTTTGGCCGGCTGCAGATAGACAGTTTTTTCGACGATGCGCTCAGCGCCGGAATTTCAGATGTCGCCTACGGCCTCCGGCGCGCTTCAGCAATCCGCCATTCGGCTACCGGTTCTGGCCGGCCATTTTCTGCGCCGTGAACAATAAGACTTTTCGGTCGTTTTCGTTCGTCTTGCTCAGTAGCCGGCGGAACTGATGCAGCAATTTGCCGTCCTTGCCTGAGCTGCCCCATGCGACTTCATCACCGGTCTTGCGTTTCGGAAGGTTAGGCAGTTTCGGCGGTTCCTCCCCGTCGTAGAAGAGCTGGTACATCGGCACTTCGAGCGCTCGCGCGAACTTTTCCAGCGTCTCAATCGCCGGCACCGTGTGTCCGTTCTCAACGCGACTGATGTAGCAACGAAGCAAGCCCGTCTTTTTCTCGATATCTCCCTGCGACAGACTCTTCTCTTCTCGAAGAGCCCGCAACCGATCACCTATAACCATTTTCTCTCCCCTGGCGCGTATCACGCAGCGTGAGAACGATACCACTTTTGGTGCTGGCACATAAGCAAATCTCTTGATCCCCCGAGAAACCCGTCCTTCGAGGTCGACCGGAAACCGCGTCAGGACTGAGCGGTCACAGAGGCGCCTGAAGGAGTTGAACTGACGAGGTGATACTCGCCCACGCCGTTCTCGGTTCCCGTGATGGGTTGCGCATTTCCGGGGCTGTCTTTTGTTTTGCAGGCTGCAGACATCGCCTGGGTGAACGCACGGCGCCTTAGAGAAACCGCCCGACCCTTGTTGTACAATTCCGCGATGCGGGAGCCGCGCCTCTCGAGGATGATCTGTATGTTGTTCTGTTCGGGGGCTCGAATATAGAAGATATTTCCAGGACGGACCCCTTCGACCTCAACTCGATGAAGCGCATGCCGAGTGGTGGCGGCGACAACGATGAACGCTCCAGATATTCTGCAAACATCCGTCGACCGATGGAACGACACGGCTATTTGGTTGGGTGTGCTCGCGGCGGTTTTCGGCGTGTTCGCCGGCGCCGCAAAATACTATCAATCGAGACAAGCAAAACGTCTCGCAGCAGTTCAGGCGGGTATTTCGAAGGAAAAGGACGATCAACTCGCTCGCGATTTGAAGGACAAGGATCTTCAGATTCAAGCCGCGAAACAAAGACTGGCTGAGACCGAACTTGAAATCATTGAAGCGCAACGAAAACAGACGGAAGCATCTCTGGCGATCGAAAGACTGAGGGCCAATGTAGGATGGCGGCATCTGGACCTCAGCAAGTTCTTGGCGGCCTTGCGGGGCCAGCCGCAGCCCACGAGTGTGGAGATCGTATACCTGAAAGATGACAACGAGTCATGGAATTTGGCAGAGGAAATCTTTCGGGCTTTGGATGAGGCCAAATGGCCGGTGAGCTATCCGGCCCCGGTCCAAACAAATCAAGCAGGGACCTTTTCCGATGTGCCGACCGTAGCAGGTCGTAATGCATTCGGAGGCATCACGCTTGTCAGCTCCATTCCCTTTGATCCTCTGCTTTCACCGAACCAGAACGCCCTAGGCGCGCTTGTACGGGCATTCAGCGAGAGTGTGGCGGGTCCGATTTCGGCTCGTCAGACCATTCCGGAGATTGGCATCGCTCCGCCTGCAGATTCCATTCGGATCGTGGTCGGCTCGAGGTTGGATTCGGTTTACCCGTGGAGAGAGAGGCAGTCAACGGGCGGAAAAAGTGCCAAGCCCGAAGAAAGGTGACTTTTGCCGAACGCGACCACAGGGCATTGCCGCTTCCGGCGTGACGAGCGCATTCGCTGGCTTCAATGCCATCGACACGTCTTTGGTGAGCGTCCTGAGACTTCGGTAACACGTCGTCGGGGAGACATGGGTGACGCTTTTCCCTGCAACGGGAGAGGGAGCGATACCTCGGAAGAAGCGTTCGGTCATGGATGAAAGTCTGCCGTTTGTGGCTCGCCGGCAAGGCGATCGTGCTTCCACCCTTGGCGTAGGCAACCGCATCGTCGTGGCTGCCATCGTGGTCCTCTGCGTTTACAATCTTCCCGGTACGTTTTAGCGCCGGGCCAGGGAAGCGATTCCCAAAGCAATGACGAGATCGCGAGTCCCAGCGAGGTGAGATTTCTTGATAGCGAAAACTTGGCTTCTGCCGGCAGCGCTGCTGTTTCTGTCTGGCAATGCTTGCGCTCAAACGGAAGAAAGCGAAAAGGAAGTTGCCGTCGTTGAAGTCGGGGCCGCAGCATCGGAAAGCCTGAACGGCGGCGGTTTCAGCGGGGGGCCTACGGTCGCGATCGAAGTCACACCGGTTGAGAACCGGCTGGAGTTAGAGACCGGTGTCACTGCCCTCTTGACCGCGCATTCGACGGAATGGGATGCCGACTTTCTGTTTAAGAAGCCCTGGACGTTGTCCCGCAAAGTAGAGTTCATGGCAGGCGGTGGCCCGGAGTGGATTCACTCGAGTGAGAAGCACATTTCGGCAAATGCTGTCGGCGCAGAAGTGATTGGTGATTTTATGTTTTGGCCGTCAGCCAAACACAAGTTCGGATGGTATCTCGAACCGGGTTACGATTACAGTTTCGGACGAGGGCATGAACAATCGCTTGGAATAAGTGGCGGTCTACTCATCGCTATCACGCGAAGGGGTGCGAGGCACTAACTCGCGCCTTGGCGCGGGTGTCGCCGTCGCTGTTCCGCCCGCGCCTCATCCAGCTGGATCGAAAAAGAGCGAACGGTAGGCTTGCCCTCGCCGTCGTATTTGGGAGGGTAAATCCAAATGAAAACTCCTCTAACCACTGAAGAAAGAATGGCGGGGACGACGAGACTCGAACTCGCGACCTCTGCCGTGACAGGGCAGCGTTCTAACCAACTGAACTACGTCCCCGCTCTGAGGACTAACAACTTACGCTAAACCCGCGCAAACATTGGGTACTGCAGGTTTTGCATACTGTGCACGGTCCGCATAGAAGGGAGCATTTTGCGGCGTCTACCGGCTGAATCGCCCACATGACCGCCTCCAAAAACTCTTCCGTGACAGGGTGCACAGGTCACGCAAAAAGTGTACCACAAAAGGCCGCGATTGCAGCGCGCGCGGCAGGCGCGATAATATCCGGGCGTTGGATTACACGTTCAATCGCGAGGCTTGCCATCAGGCGTTCTGCGAACACCTGAAAAAGCACGGGCCGGTGGCCATGACGGTGGCGGAAGTCGCGACGCTGCTGAATGTTTCGGAGCGGCACGTCTACAAGCTCGTCCAGTCCGGCGAGATCCCGCACGTCAAGATCGGCAAAGCGGTGCGGTTCGATGCGAAGGACATTGCCGACTGGATTCGCGACATGGTGGAAGCGCAGCGCAAGGGCAAAAAGTAGTCTTTATCCCCGCCCTACTCCCGGGCAATCTCATTCTTCAATGCTTTGACCGCACGTTCGAGCGCTTCTCCCAAAACCCATTTCTGGGCGTCTGCAAGCCGGTAAAATTCCTCGATGACATCGGGGTCGGCCTTGATATTTAACTGCGTGTTCCTGCCTGTCCGATAGCGCCTCGGTTCGCGCTTCGCTGCCTTCTGCTCTGCAGGTTCCCGGCTCTTGAAGCTGGCGCCCTCGGAGACCTGACGAACTTTCTCCGCAGGAGCCGAAGCCTTGGGCTTCTGGGGCGTGAAACCACCCACATCGAAATCCGAAGTTGAATCAAAAATGCCCGCTCTTTCCGACATCATGCCACCTTTGTTTCTGATTCTTTTTGTGCGACATCCCGGAGCATTGCAACCACTTCTCCCGCGAACGCCCGCGCATTGACGATGGCGGCATCGATATTGCTGACGAACTGCGGATTGAGAGATTCGAGCGTACCGCCGAACGAGAACAGGGCGCGGTATGCTTCGCGTTCGTGTATCTGCACCTGGAAAGAACGGACGCCGTGCTTCTGGAATTCCTGCTGAATGTGCTGAAGCGTCCGTGGGCGGATGGCGGAGCTTGTTCGCGTAAAGAGGATCGAATAAGGAATGGCCTTGTTGAACGCCTTCTCCTGCTGCTTGATCAGCTTGATGGCCTTGCCCGCTTCTTTGGCATCGAGTTGCGAGCCCTGCGTCGGAACGATGACGAGGTCCGCCCGGCTGATGGCGTAGGCGACCATCATGGAGGCGGTGCCTTCCAGATCTACGACCACGAAGGGCGTTTTCTGCGCTGCGCTTTCGATCTCGTCGATGATTGTTTTTTCGGAGATGTCGGCGACGACCGCGAGGTTATCCGGGCGCCCTTCCCGCCTCGCCCATTCGGAGACGGGCTTGTTCGGATCGGCGTCGATGATGGTGACGGCTGCGCCTTTGAGGGCGAGTTCCGTGGCGAGGAGAACGGCGGCTGTCGATTTTCCAGCCCCGCCTTTGGGGCTTGCGAAGACGATGGTGGGCATGTGTCGAACCTGATTGTTTGTTGGGCGGGAGAAGTACGGGAAGGGCTACTCGATATCTAAAACGTAGCCGAAGGCTTTCGGCTAGTCAACAGATAGCCTTCCGGAACTGGATAGCTACCTAGTAGCTTTCCGGAAGCTACCAAGGCTGCTTCACGTGAAACTTTATTTCAATTTTCGTTTTCGTTCAGGCCACTGCGCCCGCTGTTTTATTTTTCAGGCGGTCGCCGGTCGCGGTCATAGCCGAGGGACTGCATCAGGGGTGTGCGCCATTCCAGCAGTTCGCGGAGGGCCGCATCGAGGGCGCCCTCGATGTTGCCGCCGGGCAGGCCGTCGCTGACGTTGTACCGATAGGCGATCTGGTTGATGTTGGAGCCGATCTTGCCCAGCTCGGCGAGCGTCTTCGCCAGCAGCTTTGCGTCGATGCTGGGGCGCCTGACGTTAGGGCCGGGCGGGACGTTGAGCAGCGTCTGGCGGATCAGCGCGCCGGGCGACATGCCGCGCTTGTCGGCGAGGGCCGTGATCGCTGCGTGTTCATCCGGCGACAGCCGGGCGACCACGAATTTTGTGCGCTTGCGTTTGTTGCTCATGGTGCATCCGCCTTCGCCGCAGCTCCGGCGCGACAGGCCCGGATGTGCGGCATCCGACCCGGGCAGGGTCGGGCAGGGTGGGTGAGGGCGGCACGCGCCTCACGCGGGTCGATGGGGCAAGGCTCCTCGTCAGGGTCCACGGGCGGAACGCCATGGTCAGGGTGCAGGGGCGGAACGCCTTGCTCGATGGGGACCGTGGGGAGAGCGAAGTCTCCCTCGGTCAGGTGTCCAGAGGCGGAACGCATCGGTGTGGTCCAGGCAGCGAAGCTCCTGGTCCGGGGGATGCAACGGGGCTGAAAGGCCCCTTGCCAAGATGAGGCGGAGCCGGTGGCGCGGTATAACCGCGCACATCTTGCGAGCGGTATAGCGACGGGTTTTTTCCTGATTCTTTGCGGTGGGTCAGTACGTTGACGCAGCTGCATGGTAATCACAATCCCGTGCAAAAGCAACGCAGTTGATGATGACAGAAGAGACACATCCGTCATAGGGGCGGAGTGATATCATGCGCCGGTATGCGCGGCTGGTTGATTGTTCTGCTGATCGTGCTTTTCGTGCTGGGTGGTTTCATCGCGCCGCCAGATTCATGGCTGCCGTTTATGAGGGCGGTCGACCCTTATATCGCTCCCGTGATGTATTTCTGTCTGGTGGTCTTTATGGCCCCCGGCCGGTACGTGTTGTCACCGGTCTGGGATTACATGGCCCGTGATGTCCAGCCGAACATCGGCTCCGTTCTCCTAGCATCGTCCGCTTGGTTCTTCGCGCTCGCTTTTTCGTATTGCTTCTGGGTCATCCTCTTGTCCCGGTTGGGGAAATTTATCGGCCGCTGGAATCCGTTCGGGTGGAAAACGCTCAGAAGCCGGCCTTATTTTCTGAAAATGTTTACGGCAATAAGTGAGTGGTCGGAGAGGGAATTCCATTTCGGACAGCATGCGACGGGCGGGTTTTCCGGTCTTCTCGGCGTCCTGTCCAATGAATTCCACGACGGCGATATTTTCCTCGGGCGTCCAAAGCTGATCATCGGCGGTATGCTCCGGCCCATCGGTATCCCCACCGAGAAACACATGGTCACAATCGCCGGCACGGGCTCAGGGAAGTCCACCGCTGCGCTTATCCCGAATATCTGCCTTCATCGGGGCAACATCCTCGTCATCGATCCCAAGGGCGAACTGGCGGCCATTACGGCCCGAAGACGCGGCCATGGCGGTGGCGGCGTGCGGGGCTTTGGTGACGATGTTTTCGTTCTCGATCCGTTCCATATCGTGCCGGGTTTTCAGACGGCGTCCTACAACGTCTTCGATGAAATGGAACGGGTGGCGCAGTACGATGTCGACCGCCCGGTCAGTTACGCCCGCAAGGTGGCACAGGCGCTTGTTCCCAGCACGTCCAAAGATCCTTACTGGGACGACGCCCCCCGGACCTTCATTTCGGGGCTTCTGCTGTACATCCTGCAGGGACCGAAAGAGCACAGGAATCTTGTGCGCCTTCGGGAACTGATCATGGAAGGGGATGTCGGAAGTTACAAAATCCTGCGCCGAGAGGATGCCGACCAGCGGGGCGATGCGTTTGATGCGCTTCTGGCGATGATGAAGCTGTGCCCTGAAGGACCGTACCGGCATGTGATCGTCGGCGCTGCGAATTCGTTGTCGAAAATGTCGCACAACCAACGGGGCTCGGTGCTGACGATGACGATGGAACACACGTCGTTCCTCGACATGCCGGAGATCCGCAAGATCAGCATGAAGTCGGATTTTCTTCTGGAAGATCTCAAGACGCGTCAAATATCGGTCTATCTGTGCCTGCCCCTGAACGCCGTCAGCGGGATCGAGGGACGGTGGCTGCGCATGTTCGTGCTGCTGACGGTGGACATGATGACCCGTGTGACCAAGGCCCCGAATCCGCCGCTGCTGCTGGCGATCGATGAATTCCCGAGCCTTGGAAAACTTGACGGCATCGAGGTCGTCGCTCCGACGATGCGCAGTTACGGTGTGCGGCTGTGGGTGATCGGGCAGGATATCGAGCAGTTCGAAAAGGTCTATCCGGATTCATGGGGCAGTTTCATCGGTGGAGCGGAAGCCGTGCAGTTCATGGGCGTCACGCATCCGCCGACTGTCGCATATATCGCCGAACGTCTGGGCCAGCACGTCGTCGTGCAGCAGCAGAAAATGGGAAAAGAAATCCGGGAGACGGCGTCCGAGCGCCCCTTGCGCGATCCCGAACAGATCGGTCGCATGCTGGCAAAAGAGGACAAGAACCAGATCATCTGGCGCGGCAGTCACAGGCCCATGTTGCTGAAGATCTGCCCGTACTTCGAATACATGCCGTGGTGGTATTACTCGCGTGACCGGCGCTTCAAGGAAAAATGGAACCGGTGGATCTGGCGGCGAGGCGATGATTACGACGTGACGCCGCCAAACATTCTCCCGGTGCCGCCTTATATTCCACCGAAGCCGCCGGATGATGGAGATCATGACGGGGACAAGGAAAAGTACAATCTCATGAATTCCTATCTGCCCAAGGAACCGGGGAGCAAAATAGAGCCGGGGGAAACAG
>JBAVUW010000181.1:0-1718 GCA_049696975.1 Candidatus Acidiferrales bacterium
ACTCCAAGGCGCTCTTCGTCGTGGCCAAGGGCCCCAATCGCGGCCAGCCCCTCACCCCGGCCGGACTTCGGAGCATCTTCCGCTACCACCGCACCAAGGCCAAGGTGCCGGCGGGCCATCCCCATGCACTTCGTCATACCTTCGGCACCGCGCTCGCCGAGGCCGGGGTCGATCTCGTCGTCATGCAGGCGCTGCTTGGCCATGCCCATATCGACACCACGGCCCAATACGTCCACGCTGCACCCGCACACGTGAAGGAGGAGTTCGATGCCGCGCGCGAGCGCCAGCGTGCGCGTCGCTGAGCGCAGGGCGGAGGACCTGGTCTCCGACTACCTCGCGCACCTCGTCCGCACCGCCAGAGGAACCGCCAACGCGGAGGCCAACGCACGGCGCTTCCTGCGCCGCTGGCCCGAGCCCCAGGCCTGGGCAGCTCAGCCTCTCGCCCAGCGTCTGTCCGAGGGCCCGAACACGAGGACCTTTGTCACCTTCTTGATCGTCTGGGGCCACGTCCGCCCCGGCTACGACTATCTCGTCTCGCGAAAGCTGGCGAGCTTCTGGAGAGAGATCGCGGGATCTGCGCTCGAAGAGGATATGACGCTCTTTTGCGAGGCAGCCGAGTCCATCGGCTACACCCCGATCAATGCCTGGCGCAGTGCTTCTCAGTCGGTCGGTCGCCTGCTCATCCAGAGTGGACACCGTCTCGATGAACTCACCGTGGCGGACTTCGAGGAGCTGACAACGGCGTGTCGGAAACAAGAGGACGTGACCGGGAAAGGAAAGCGCCACTACCACTCGGCGCTCAGCTGTGCGCACCGGGTGCTGTTCCACCTCGAGATCATCGAGACACCGCCGCCGCACTGGCAAGGACCCGAGAGCTACGAGCGGCGCATGGCCGACGTCGCGGCAGCCCTGAGGCCGCCCTTCGTCGCCTATCTCGAGCGCAAGGCTGCGACCTGTCGTCAAAAGACGGTGACCGGCATGGCGACGCGCCTCGCCCACTTCGGCCGCTTCCTCGCTGAGCTTGACCCCGACCTGTCCTCCCTCGCCGGACTCGACCGCGAGCGGCACATCGAGCCCTATCTCAACTCGATCAGCGGCGCCGTCAGCTCCAAGACCGGTGAGCCAATCACGGTGGCCGAGCAAGACCGGCGGATCCGGGCGCTCTCGAGCTTCTTGACCGACATCGCGGAGTGGGGCTGGGAGCAGGCACCGGCCCGCAAGCTCGTCTTCCGCTCCGACATGGTGCGCCTTCCGCGCACACTGCCGCGTTATTTGCCGGTCGACGCCGACCGGCGCCTCTCTGAAGCACTCGAACGCTCCGAGTACCGCCTGGCCGCCGACGCGCTGCTGCTTCAGCGGGCCTGTGGGCTTCGCATCGGAGAGCTCTTGGACCTCGAGCTCGACTGCGTCCACGAGATCGGGGGCAACGGCGCGTGGCTCAAGGTCCCTCTCGGCAAACTCGACACCGAACGAATGGTCCCCCTCGACGACGAGACAGTCGCCCTGATCGACCGCATCGTCGCCACGCGCGCCGAGGGACGTCCGCTCGTCCATCCGCGCACCAGGCGCCTCGTCCAGTTCCTCTTCACCCACCACGGCCGCCGACTCGGCCAGGCAGCCGTGCGCCTCGAGCTCGACCGCGCCGCCCAAGTGGCCGGGCTCGGGCACGTGACCAGCCACCAGCTGCGCCACACCTTCGCGACCGCCATGGTGAACGC